>CP121337.1:2044500-2726000 GCA_043554545.1 Marinoscillum sp.
TTGGGTTTTTGCATTAAACCTTTTGTAATCTTCCTCAGTCCACCAATTTTTCACATTCCCGTCTTTATCACGTTGGGCACCACTGTCGTCAAATGCGTGTGTCAGCTCATGTCCGATGACCATGCCGATCCCACCATAGTTGATGGCATCATCAGCCACAAAATCAAAATAGGGATATTGCAGAATGCCTGCCGGGAAAACAATTTCATTGAAAGCCGGATTATAGTAAGCGGTCACTGTAGATGGTGTCGTATGCCATTCCGTATGATCAGGTGGTTGACTCAGTTTCTGCAGCTTGTATTGATATTCATTTTTTCTAATTGAAAGTATGTTTTCAAAATACTGACTCTCATCAATAGTCACCCCATCGTACTTTCTCCATTCGTCAGGATAACCTATCTTTTTTGTGATGGCATAAAGCTTTTCTTTTGCCTTTAGCTTGGTAGAATCACTCATCCAATCCAGATGATCCATTCTATTTTCAAAAGCCTTTTGAAGGTTATTCACTAACTCCAGGACACGCTTTTTTGCTCCCTCATTAAAATATCTTTTAACATATAATTGTCCCAATGCATATCCCAACATTTGGTCTACTTGTTGCACCATCAGCTGAGCCCGATTTTTTTGCGTTGATTGACCTGATAAAACCTTTGAATACTCAAAAGCGGCTTGCTCAAATGGTTTACTTAGCACATTGGCATAGTTTGAAATGGAATGTGCTTTTAAATACAGTTTCCAGACAGGTATTGAAACAGTAGTTAGCATCTCATCTAATTGATCATAATACCCCGGCTGTCGCATATCGATTGAATCAACTTGTAAGTAGAGATCTTTGACTAAGGCTGCCCAACGAATATTCGAATGTCTTTGCTCGATAGCTGAAATAGCCACCTTGTGATAGTTTGTCTTTACATCTCGTAACTCAACCCTGGTTTTGTGGGAAGCTGCCAGTTCTTTTTCCAGGTCATAAACTTTTTGTGCATACTTTATTGACACTTCCGGGGCACTACCAGTCAACTCAAAAAGTTTAGCTATATACCTTCTATAAGCAGTTTGAATGGCCACAGTAGCGGTGTCCGTTTTGAAATAATAATCCCGGTCAGGTAAGCCTAAACCAGCCTGACTAAAATGGGCCATGTTTACATTGCTGTTCTCATCATCCGGATAGACATACCAATTGATGATGGAATAATTACCTTTTTTGATTTGATTGGATACGAATTCCATTAGCGTAGGTGTGTTTATTAAGACGTCAATCTGTTTAAGAATTAATTGAATGGGTTCATAACCACGCTGATCAATAACTGTCGTATCCATCCCAGATGCATAAAAATCTCCAACCTTTTGTTCAATACTCCCAAAGGCATACTCGCCGTGAGACACTTTTTCCAGTATGTTTTGTAAAAGCAACTTTTGAGGGATATTCAAAAACATATAGGAACCAACACCTACCTGATCCTCTGCGATAGTGGCTGTATCATACCAAATACCATTTACATACCTAAAGAAATTGTCACCAGGCCGAATAGTATGATCGATACCCTTTATATCAACAAAGCTTCTTTCAAGCGTTTCTTCCTGATGACAGGAACTTAAAAAAATGACAACAAAAATGGCAAGTAGCAGACTCTTCATGTGCAAGGAATATTTAAATAAAGGTAACTTGTTAATGATTTTTATGAATGAATTACAATTATTCAAAAAACAACTCAATTAAATTGCTAAAATATTTAATTTAAAAACTTATTAATTAACCCAAAAAAACCAAACGATGCAAAAGATCTTACCTTTTATCATTATCTCACTTATTGTTTTCAGTTGTGGCCCTTCTAAAAAAGCCATGGATATATCCATAGGAACCTGGGACTATACGTTAAAAGGCACTCCAAATGGTGATATTACCGGAAATTTTGTAATTGCTAAAGATGGAGATGAATACGCTGGTTCTCTTAATTCTAGTCAGGGATCGCTACCATTTAAAACCATCAATGTTGATGAAAACGGGCAACTTAACGCCACATTTGACTACGGCAACTATGAAGTAATAATGGTTGGTCAATTTGAAGGAAATACATTTGATGGTAGTGTAAGTGCTGATTACAACAAATTTATGGTTACTGCCCAGAAACAGGAATAGCTATTTGTATATTTTCAATTAGACTAATTATTGGTCTATCTTCAAATTCAAGCTTAAAGAAATCATTTGATAGGCCCATACAACCTTTTTCAAAGAATCAGGGTCTTCCTTTAGACGATGATACTCCAACCGTTTTAAGCTAAAGAGATCAAATTGAAAAAATATCTCTTCTTGTGTGCATTTATATATGCCGCCAATTTAACTATCGCCCAAACTTTCACCATCAGTGGCTACATACGAGATGGAGACACTGGTGAAAACCTGATTGGTGCGACGGTTCTGGAAAGTGGTACAACGAGAGGTACTGTTACAAACACTTTTGGTTTTTATTCACTTTCAGTACCGGAAGGGACGATTACGTTACAAGTTTCTTTTGTCGGTTACCAGGTTGAAATAAAGGAAATTGAATTTCATGAAAATGTAAGACTCAATATCAGTTTAGAACCAGGATCTGTGCTTGAAGAAGTCGTCGTGACAGCTCAGGAAAAAATTGAGCAATCACCACTCATGAGTACCATTGATATTCCAATGGAACAAATCAAAGCAATACCTGTACTTCTGGGAGAAGCAGATATACTTAAAACCTTACAACTACTACCCGGAATTCAAAGTGGAACAGAGGGTTCCAGTGGTATTTATGTCAGAGGAGGCGGTCCTGACCAAAACCTAATTCTGCTGGATGGTGTTCCAGTTTATAACGTTTCACACCTATTCGGATTCTTTTCGGTTTTCAATGCAGATGCCATTAATAAAGTACAAGTAATCAAAGGTGGCTATCCTGCAAGATACGGAGGAAGACTTTCCTCCGTCATTGACATATCGATGAAAGAAGGAAACAATCAAAAATTCTCAGGAGAAGGCTCTATTGGCTTTATCGCTTCAAAAGTTACCCTGGAAGGCCCAATAGGAAAACAAAAAAAGACCTCATTCATCGTTTCAGGAAGGCGGACTTACATCGACCTACTTACCAGACCAATAATCAAAGCCAATAGCAATGGCAACGATACCGGAGGCTATTATTTCTATGATTTAAATACTAAAATCAATCATAAGCTTTCTGAAAATGACCGCCTCTACTTAAGTTTTTATAATGGCAAAGACAAAGGGTTTAGCAAATCCAAATATGATTATGACTATGGGTTTGAGCAGGTAAAATCAGTTGAAGAATATGGTCTTGGATGGGGAAACACCATTGCAGCTATTAGATGGAATCATATTTTTGGACCACGTTTGTTTGGCAATCTTACAGGAACCTACAGTAAATATAAATTCAGGATATTCAGTAGCTACGTTAATGAAATTACCGCTTTAGGAAATACGGATATTTCAGAAGAACTCATTGAGTATTTTTCAGGGGTAGACGACATTGCACTTAAATTTGATTTCGACTACCTACCCTCGTACAAGCACAACATCAAGTTTGGGTTGTCAACAACGCATCACAATTTTAATCCTGGGATTTTTGGTTATGATACCAATTCTGAGGGGATTCAAGACACGGTCATTAACTCACAACAGACCAAAGCTTTAGAACTCTTCGGATATATAGAAGATGACTTTACCATCACTAATAAGCTGCGCGGAAATATAGGGACACATTACTCAGCATTTTTTGTTGAGAATAGATTTTACCATTCACTACAACCAAGATTGTCATTCAGGTACCTACTGAGCAATGACGTTTCCATCAAGGCCTCTTTTGCAACGATGTATCAATATATCCATTTGTTAACCAATAGTGGTATTGGACTACCTACTGACTTATGGGTTCCTGCTACTGATCGGGTAAAACCTCAATCAAGCTGGCAGGCAGCATTAGGTGCAGCAAAGACCATGAAAGGTTATGAATTTAGTATTGAAGTTTATTTCAAAGAGATGAAAAACCTGATTGAATATCAGGAAGGTGCTTCATTCTTCAATCTGGGTACAGACTGGCAAGACAAAATAACTTCTGGAAACGGTCAAAGTTATGGAGCCGAATTCTTAGTGCAGAAAAAGACAGGGAAGTTTTCAGGCTGGATTGGCTACACCCTGTCCTGGACCAATCGAAAATTTGAGGAATTAAATTTTGGTGAAAGGTATCCGTACAAATATGACCGTAGACATGATCTAAGTGTAGTTGGGATTTATGAATTCTCTAAAAGGTTTTCACTTTCTGGCACCTGGGTATATGGTACCGGAAATGCCATCACCTTGCCAAAAGCTGTTTACCCTTCAAACAATCAAAACAACCAATACTATTATAGCAGTGAAGTCAGAAGCTACGGAAGCAGAAATGATTACCGGATGTCAGCCTATCATCGACTTGATATTGGACTTACGTGGAACAAAGAAAAAAAATGGGGGACCCGATCCTGGTCACTTGGGGCATACAATTTATATAATAGAAAAAACCCTTTCTATATAGATGACGGCTTTGATAATCAGGGTAACAAACAATATTTCCAATATAGTTTGTTCCCGGTAATTCCTTATCTCAGATATAGTTTTAAGTTTTAGGATGATGAATACATTTAAACGACATTTCAAAAAATCATTTTTACTACTTGCAGTTATTGGCGCTATAAGCTGTGAAACCATTATAGATGTAGATTTGCCTGAGCATAAACCGGCACTAGTCCTCAACTCATTTTTTGGTCCTGACACAACCTTTAATGTGACGATACATGAAAGCAAGGGTATTCTGGATGCTACTTATGGATTTTCTAGTATCTCAGCTGTAGATATTGAATTGTTTAATAGCGAAAAATCGTTAGGCAAGTTTAGACCATTGGACGGTACCCCTGGAGCCTATGAGTTGGATGTATATCCTGAAGCAGGAGTTAATTATTCAGTTGTTGCCACGAAGAATGGTTACGATCGAGTTGAAGCAGCTGATATTATTCCTTTAAAAAAGACTAATCCATCTATTGAGAAATTTGAAGAAAAAATCGATGAAGGAGGTTATAGATATTTCGAAATGACTTACTCATTTGATGATCCACCAGGTGCGGACTATTATGAAGTATTATTATTTGCTTTCATTCCAAGATACGAATACTACCAGGATGAAGACACCGCATTCCAATATCAAAACGGTTACTGGAAAGAACAGATTAACTACTTTGAACCAGGAGTTGAACTCAATGAGTTTGAAGAGACCGGTAATATATCAATCTTTTCAGATGGGCTATTTAATGGTAAAGACCATAGAAACACTATCGGAATAGATAATTATAGTTTCTATTACGAAGATTATTCTGTAAGTAAAAAGGTGAAATTTTCTCTGGAAGTAAGACATATCTCCTCTGCTTATTATCAGTACCAAATAAGCCGTCAACTACAACAGCAATCGGAGGGTAACCCCTTCGCTGAAGCAGCACTCATCTACAATAATATCAAAGGAGGTTTCGGGATTTTTGCTGGTTATGATGTGGAAGCAGTTGAGTTTGAATATAGCGTAGAATAAATCAAAACAGGGTTAGTGTTTCATCCTGGTCACTACTACTTCCTTTTGCTTTCTACGAATGCCATAGATCAATGACTCAGAATCATTGACCTGCTCAATAGCAATTCCCTGGCCTTCTCCTGGAAAAGAGAATTGATCCAACAACTGCAGGGTATAACCCATTTTTGGTAATGAGAGCACATATATCATGGGTTTATCATGCCCTGTGATGAAAATATGGCCATTGTCACGGATGACCCCTCCTGAATTACTCATCTCACCAAACTCCTCAATAACTTCCTTAGGAAATAACCAACCTTCCTTCTCTCTCCATTCCTTGTCGAACCTCACCAGTGTAGTCCAACGGTTGTCTTTTCCTTCCGACATAGCCCTATTTGAATAATTTGCAAACGCAACAAACCAATCTCCCTGATATTGATACACCCAGGTTGCTGAGCCCTTCAATATCCCAAAGCTATGATTTCCTACATGTTCAAGTGTCTTGGTATCAAAAATCTCCAATGAACTGGCCATCGGAGATTCCGGATAATTGGTATTTACGCAGTACAGAAGCCCATCATAAATCACTCCACTATTAAGATGTTTAAGGGTACCTGATTCATCTTTCCATTGCTTTACCAGTTCCCCACGCTCTTTCGTGTATTTTAAAAGATTATCATTATTGATAACATAAAAATATTCAGCATCGACCGCAACTGCTTGTCTGGCTTCGGATACCTCATAGGTTTTATAAGGACGGTCTTGGGCAAAAGCAGTCGTTGTGCCTATCAATAGTATGAAAAGAAAAGTCAGTTTCATGTGGAATGGTTAATTATTTGAAATCGCCCATGTCAAAATGTAAAAAACAGTTAGCAGGTAAACCTACAACATCCACAGTTTCCTCAAACCGGACTCCTGCCCTAATAGTGGATCTGCATCCGGCATGGGTAAAGATGCAATGTTTTGATCTGCTTTTGGTCGTTCACCCGATAACCCTCGTTTGAGGTCCCAACTCCTACCATCAGGATAAGCACCCACTACTCCAAGGCTTTCACTACCCAAATTTTTATGTCCCACACCAGCAGGTATGATAATGATATCTCCTGCATTCACCTTAACTTTCTCTCCCAACTCTCCACCAAGGTGTACCCATGCGCTACCCGAATAGATACCTAAAACCTCATGTGAGGTGCTGTGATAATGATGAAAATCATAGATGCCATTTCGCCAGGAATTAGTCCAGTTGTTCGAAGCAAACTTTTTCTCTAGCCAGGATGCTCCATCAATACCATGATTATTGAACGCTTTCCTATACAGGATTAGTGGAAACTTGCTATTCGGAATTTTGCCGTCATCTTTAAAATAGAAGTTTTGGGGATCTTTCATTCCGGCAGAAGTGTTTTCAGCTCTAAAAATAGTAAATCCTACCATTCCTAAAGATGCTAAAAAAGTTTTTCGATCCATCTATTCATTGATATAACTTCCAACAAATCTATCTGTTAAATGTGAATAAACATTAGTACAATATCTTGGTTTTACCACTATGCTAAAGATTGCATGGTCACCCATTTATCAACATCCGCTCCCCCCAGGGCATCGATTCCCGATGGAAAAATATGATTTGCTGCCGGAGCAACTATTACATGAAGGGACAATAGATAATGCGAATTTATTTGAACCCAGGAAGTTAACAACAGATGAAATACTGCAGGTACATACAGCCAGCTACTGGGACAAACTACAAAAGCTTGACTTTACACGACAGGAAGAAAGAAAAAGTGGCTTTCCTATTTCGAAGGAGCTGGTAGAAAGGGAAATTACCATCAATGCAGGAACCATTCAATGTGCGGAATATGCATTAACCCATGGCATTGCCATGAATATCGCAGGTGGCACCCATCATGCATTCAGTGAACGGGCTGAGGGGTTTTGTTTACTAAACGATATCGCCATTGCCTCACGATACTTATTGAATCATCACAAAGCCAAACAAATATTGGTTGTGGACCTGGATGTGCATCAGGGAAATGGTACGGCAGCAATTTTTCAAGGAGAGCCAAGGGTTTATACTTTTAGCATGCATGGCGCACATAACTACCCTTTACAAAAAGAGACTTCAGATTTTGATATCCCATTGAAAGATGGAACAGACGACTCCAAGTATCTTGCGTTACTGGATCACCACCTTAAACGGATCCTTGACGATGTTCAGCCGGATCTTATTTTTTTTCAATCCGGTGTAGATGTGTTAGAAACAGACAAACTGGGAAGACTTGGGCTAACAATCAACGGCTGCAAGAGAAGAGATGAAATCGTAATTTCTCTGGCCAAAAGTAACCATATACCTCTTGTAGCAGCCATGGGCGGAGGGTATTCTGAAAACATCAATGACATCCTGGAAGCACATGCCAATACCTACAGGCTTGCGCAGGAGATCTATTTCTGATCAATCAAATTCAGTAAACATCCCTTAATTTCGCACGATGCTTAACCTCTTGCACTTTGACTTTTGATCCATACCAAATAGACCTGCCCATTACCGAGGTAATCAAGGATGTGAAAACTCAACTTTCACAGCACAATCGTTTGATTGTAAATGCCCCACCTGGTGCAGGGAAAAGCACATTATTACCCCTTGCCTTGCTCGGCACCAGCTGGTTAGGTGATCAAAAAATTATCATGCTGGAACCTCGTCGCCTGGCGGCAAGGGCCATTGCCCACCGAATGTCAGACCTACTGGGAGAGACTGTCGGTCAAACGGTGGGCTATCGGGTTCGTTTTGATACACGCATTTCGGAAAAGACCAAAATCGAAGTTGTTACTGAAGGAATCCTAACACGCATGCTACAGTCTGATAATGCTTTGGAAGGATTTGGACTTGTGATCTTTGATGAGTTTCACGAACGTAGTTTACATGCTGACCTGGCATTGGCACTTTCCATTCAATGCCAACAGGTGCTCAGACCGGAACTACGCCTTTTGGTGATGTCTGCCACACTCAACATGCCAGAACTGGAACATTTACTTCAATGCCAATCCGTAATCAGTAAAGGCAGGCAGTATCCGGTAGATGTACGTTACACAGGTGAGTCTGACTTAAAAATGATTCCAGAGTTAGCAGCTCGTGCTATTTTGCTTGCTACCCGAGAGCAATCAGGTGATATTCTGGCCTTCTTCCCGGGTGAAGGCGAAATACGTCGCTGTGAGGCACTACTCAGTAAAGAGCTGCGAGACATTGCCCTACATCCACTCTATGGCCAGCTACCTCAAAATAAGCAGCTTGCTGCGATCTTTCCGGACAAAAGGGAAAGAAGAAAAGTGATCCTCGCCACATCAATAGCTGAAACCAGTCTTACCATCGAAGGGATCAGTACAGTCGTTGATTCAGGGTTTAGCCGGAAGGCCAGGTTTGATCCTGGTTCCGGGCTGTCCCGACTTGAAACGATACCTGTTTCCAGAGACACTGCAGATCAACGTGCTGGTCGAGCCGGACGTTTGGGACCTGGTGTTTGTTATCGGATGTGGACAAATGCTACACAAGCTAAACTACAATCCTATACAACTCCAGAACTCATGGAGGCTGATCTGAGTAACCTGGTCTTAGAACTGGCAAATTGGGGAATAGCTGATCCGCTAGACCTCAATTGGATAACCCCACCACCAAATGGACACATTTTGCAGGCCCGGGAGCTACTTCAGGAGTTAGGCGCATTAGAAGATGGACGAATCACTGACCATGGAAAAAGAATACTAAGCCTCCCCTGCCATCCAAGGATTGCCCACATGATACTGGAAGCAAGTGAAATGGATTTAGAGACTCTGGCATCTGATATTGCTGCATTCATCGAAGAACGTGACCCACTCCAGGAAGCCGGAATCGACCTAAGCATTCGAGTAGAAACCCTGCGTCGACTTCGTTCGGAAAATCGGGTGTCTGGAAGGTTTAAAAGGATTGAGAAAGTAGCTGAAAGTTACCGTATACTCATGAAAACAAACGCTGACGATGGGCCAGTAGATCCTTATGAGGTAGGTCTAATATTGAGCTTGGCTTACCCGGAACGAATTGCTTGCGCAAGACCGGGAAACAATGCACAATTCCAGTTGGCCAATGGAAGGTATGCCATGGTAGGCCATCGGGATGACCTGGCACATGAGCCCTGGCTGGCTGTTGCCTCCATGGATGCAAGAGATGGGCTTGGAAAAATTTTTTTGGCTGCTCCCCTGAACCCAAAAGACTTAGCCCCACTAGTGAAGGAAAGAGAAGTCATTACCTGGGACACGCGTAAAGGTGGCCTAATTGCCAGTAAAGATCTTCGAATTGGGAATATCGTACTTCAGAGTAAACCACTCCAAGACCCGGATCCGGACAAGCTAAAGGCTGCTATTATTGAGGCAATTAAAAAGGATGGCGAGCGACTGTTAAACTTTGATGAAGAAGTCAAACAGTGGCAGTTGAGGGTTAACGCGCTACAGAATTGGAATCCTGAAAATGGTTGGCCAGACGTATCAACTGCTTACCTCCTGGATACTTGTAAAGCATGGATCTCTCCTTACCTCGATGAGGTGAAAACCCCTGAAGACTTACATGAAATCAACCTTCGTGAGGTCTTGCATTATACCTTGACAATTGAAAAGCAGCAACTGCTTAACAAATTAGCACCTTTAAAAATTGAAGTGCCTAGTGGCTCTTCGGTCCAATTAGCATATAGGAATAATGGAGAGCCACCGGTTCTCAGTGTCAGGTTACAGGAAGTATTTGGGCTCGAGGATACACCTAGAATTAATGATGGTAAACAAGAAGTACTCTTAGATCTGCTTTCACCTGGTTTTAAACCTGTACAAAGAACCAGTGATCTCAAGAGTTTTTGGAGTAATGCATATTTTGAAGTGAGAAAAGAGTTGAAACGGCTTTATCCCAAACACTATTGGCCGGAAGACCCCTGGACCGCTGAAGCAGTAAGAGGCGTAAAAAGAAGCAAATAATGATTCAAATTAAATCGAGAAATTCTTCATGTATAATACCGTAAACATCTATTTAAGCTATATTCCCTAAATGTTGAACCTTAACGTTTTAGAAAATAATACGTTTATAAACTATTACTCCTAATAATCTTAAATCAATATCATACCTGACATTCTTGTCAAATCAACTGTGCAAAATAATCTAACTGCTTTTAGACCTACTTATCTTCAACTCATTCTAAAAAAACTCTATCCGAGATATACTCAGGTCATTAAAAATGAACTTTCAGAATTCATAGCCCTGGAATCACAAATTCGTAAGGCATATGTTACCCAATCGACATCTACCAAAGAGCTCGCATCAATAAAACAGTCGGTTTTAGCACATACAGAAGGATTATGGACTCAAAATAATCCTGAAATATTCAGCCTTTTTGCTAATGACTTCATTGCTGAAGTTTTCACAGAAATCGGAAAGTTTCCACAATCGGAAAAATTGGAACAGAAGCCAGAGCGTTTCAAAAGGCAGGAAAGTGATTCCTCCATCATTTCCATTTTTAAAATATTTAAAAGATTCTTTTGGCTCTGTTCGCAAATCCCAAAACGAATATTTAGCAAAAAGGTCAAATATTGGCAACATCAGGTGCCTACCCAAAATATACTTCAGGAATATTTGCTACATCAAATTTCCAGACAGGCACTTCCTCTCCTTGTTCCACACTATGAGACTTTGATGAAAGCCTATATTGAGTTGTATAACTGGGAAACTGACCATAAAACTCCTGAACACAAATCAGATAAGCTTGAAATTTCTGAGAGATTAAGTAAGGAAACTGCAAAAAATAGACGTGCGCTAAGAAAACAGTTAATCACTCAATCAACATTGCTATTTTCTGAGATGGAGCAGGCTATGGATAAAGTTGGTACCATTGAATTGTCAACGAATAAGTTTAAGCAAGCAGATATTGATAAGAAAATTAAAAATATTGATTCGACATGGGCTGAAAATGAAAAAGGATGGAACAATACCTTCGACGTATTTCTTGACTCCTGGCGATCTGAACTTACTTTACAAATGTTGATGTTGCAGGTTCAGGAAAGCCTTAAAGTTTTTCTTGATAGCCAATCTGAAAACATTCATGTATATGTAGGTAAAGAACTGGATGGTATAGATGAATTCATTGATGAAACAACTGAGCAAATTAACACAGCGGATAAAGAGCTTCCTTCTGTCCTAAAGACTTCCATCTACAAGGCCCAAAAGTTACTTGACCAAGCACTTATCCCTACGCTTTTAGAGAAAATAGGTAACAAAAACCTGGTAAATGGCATTGCCAGGCTGGAGTCAAGTACCATGCGTGAGTTGGAAGAATTGTCAACAGAACGAAAAACCTCAAAAGTACCTACCGATTACCTGAAACCACTAGAAGATGAGGACATCACGATGACCTCTCCGTATGACCTGGTGGCATTCGAGACCGTACCAATACTTAAGGAGCAGTTCGGTGAGATAAAAGCCCGACTGATAGTGGCCTTAAATGAAAATTTGCAAGCCACTCAGGATATCGATCATATGATCAGTTATGGGCTAACTGCTTCTTTGGATGAATATGAGGCGCATCAGGATTATTCAAGATCTACCGATGTGGCATTAGAAAGTCTCAAGCGGTCTGCTGCCAGGGTAAAAGACATACGGGACTCCTTACAACTAGGCATTCAAGCAGCAAATGATTCCATCGCACAGGCAGTTGAAGCGTATAGACATTCACTCGATCAGTTAACCAAGACTGAAAATATTCGTGAAATGAGACTTCGGATAATCAAGGCAAAAGCTGTCCAGTCTGCCGAGGACTATAAAGATGAGTTCAGGGATAAGATTAGAAAAACCTATCAGAATCTTCTCACTCAAACAAAGGAAAAGTTTTCTTTTTTAGTTGAGCTGAAGGACAGGCTGACTCGTCAATTTAACTTACATGCTGGTGATGAAGTAGACATCGAAGTTGCTAACTTTTTGATTGACTCTGAAAATATAATGGAGTCTTTACCCCTTATTTACCGTAATCTTTACCAAATCTCACCGGTCACGGATCAGGAACTATTTGTTGGAAGGGAAAAAGAGCTTAGCCAACTTTCAGAGGCTTATCAACACTGGACGAATAATAAAAAAGGAGCTGTAGCTATTATTGGAGAAAAGTGGAGTGGGCTCACTTCATTGGTCAATCACATTGAAAAGGGCGATTACATTAATTATCGATGCAACCGTTTCAAAGCCAAAACTTCCAGGCATACAAACAAGGAGCTTATTAGTTTTTTTGGGGAAGTCATGGGCCAACAATTGAAAGAAGATATTTCCTGGTCAGAGCTTTCAACGTTTTTTAATAGTGGTACTAAAAAGGTTATTATAATAGAGGACATGCATTGCCTATATCTTAGAAGGATCGGCGGTTTTGAAGTACTAATGGGACTTTCTGAGCTTATTCAAAGTACTTCTGGCCATATTTTTTGGGTAGTCACATGTAATTTATACATCTGGCGGTATTTTCAACGAACAGTACAACTAGATGAATTCTTTAGGTATCATATTGAATTACAACCTCCTACAGAGGAAGAAATTGAAAAATTAATATTGAAGAGAAACAGGATCAGTGGTTATAAACCCTATTTCAAGGGCACTGAAAATCTCATGAAGTCTAAAAAGTTTCTCAATAGCTCTGAACCAGAACAACAACAGTTGTTAAAGGAAAAATTTTTCAAAGACCTGATTAAGTATTCAGCAAGTAATATCAGCATGGCCCTCATGTTTTATCTGCTATCCACTGAAGAAATCAAAGATGACCGGATTGAGATCAGTGAGTTTAAAAAACCAGATTTAGCATTTTTATCTGCGCTGGATATGGATAAAGTCACCTCTTTGCATCTCTTGATACTCCACGATGGACTCACCATTGATCAGTTTTCAGAACTTGCCAGAATTCCAATTCAGATGAGTAAGTTACTCATTGGCAGTATGTACGAAGATGGTATACTACTCAAAAAAGAAGAGTACTTTGTGGTTAACCCAATCATCTACAGGAGCGTTATTTCATTGCTAACAGCTAAAAATTTACTTTAATGAAGAAGTTCAGCTTAATTGCTATTGGTCTACTCATGTTCCTGTTTGGGATGAGCCAAACCCCGGATTCACCCATCAATGAATCACAAAAAGAACTGGTAGATGCAGTCACTAAAGATGCGCCTAACTTATCAGAGATGTTTTCGGCCTCCAAAATTATCTGGGCAATTATATTCATTGTTGTTGGCTATGTTTTCATCAGGATTATCACAAAAGTTCTTGAGCTCATCGCCGAGCGCAGCACGACTTACCGGATCACACTCAAAGGCTTTGTTCCGGTTGTCCGAATCATTTCCTGGATCGTACTGCTGACCATTATCATTGCTGGAATCTTCAGCCCACCTGCTACCACCCTGTTGGCACTAAGTGCATCTGTAGGAGTTGCTGTTGGATTTGCAGCCCAGGATATCCTAAAGAATATATTCGGTGGTATTGTTATTCTGTTTGATCGTCCTTTTGTATTAGGGGATAAGATTGAAGTTGGCAATTATTACGGTGAGGTCGTCAACATTGGTTTAAGGTCCACGGGCATTGTGACACCCAATGACTCGCTGGTTTCCATTCCCAATAGTGAGATCATGAATGGTTCCGTATCCAATACAAATGCAGGGGAGCCGAATTGTCAGGTGGTGGCAGAGATTTATCTACCCCTTAACATTGACACAATAAAAGCAAGGTCTATTGCTACGCAGGCTGCTCAGGTATCCAAGTTGGTCTATCTTAAAAAACCCATAACCATCCTTTTTTTCAATGAGGTCAAAGACAGGAAATCCTATTTGAAAATGAAGATAAAAGCCTATGTGTCGGATATCCGGGCAGAATTTTCTTTTAAAAGTGAAATAACCGAGTTGGTGATAGCGGCATTATTCAAGGAAGAAATGATCAAAGAATCCGACTTTGAATAAATTACATGATTATTAGATTTAGAACAATTAATGAATGCATAGGGCATGAAATTCAGATCCTTAATGTTCCTTATAATTATTGGTATAGCTGCCTATTTTATCTTTTACAAGAATGACAGTGTCTGGAGCAATCTTAGCTATTTCAATCAATCGGATAAAACAACCAAATTAAATACGCTTTTAGATAACCTAAAACAAAATCCTCCCGATAGTTTATTTACCGAGCTTAAAAGCAATGGTGAATCATGGCCAATTTCGATGCTGAAAAATAAACTTTTAGATACCGATAGTGGACAAGTCAAATTTGACAAAACCTACATCAAATCCATTTTTGAAGATTCTACCGGATTTCAATTCAAGTTTCTAAAAATGATGTTTAAAGACAAATTAAGTGATACCCTATCAGCACAGGATAAGGAATTAATTGTTAATAAAATCACTTCTGGCCAGATCAGTCTGGATTCAGCATATACTCTTTACATCGAGGATTGGGTCGGAATTGACTCTTTGGGCATAGATTTTTTGAAAGATAGAAATTAAGTCATTTACATCATAAATACCCCTATATCTAGTCAAAAACCCACCTTAGACTTGAACTAATACCATCTTTTTTTTATCTTGAACATTCACCGTATCCTTAATATCATGAAATCTTTAGCTTCATTGCTGCTCTTGCTATTTGTCTATAGCATTTCAGCTCAGGTCATAGATAAGACCCGGCTGGAATTTGAAGATGACCAATTAACCGCCCGCCAAGTCGGAATGTCCGTTACCTCTGACCAGAAGCATGTGGCCTTTTTGCTTGATAATGGAGAACTTAAGGTTTTTAATTTAAATAACTCCGTATATACGCACTCTCACAAGATTGATGTCAATAATGTATTGGAAATAGCGTTTACCCGGGACAATGAATCATTGATTATTGTAGAAAATAATCGCTTTAGAATGATTAACTGGAAAACTGGAGAACAGGAACTCACCAAGACCTATGAAGAAGATATCCAGTCAATGCGAATTGCCAGGTACAGCAACGATTTTGGCATTGCTTTTACTAATGACGTAGAAATATGGAGTAAAGAGCAATTATCAATAATTAATACCCTTCATATCAAGCAGAATATTTCTACAATAGACTTTAGTTTCACAAAGCCATTCTTGCTAGTAAGTCCCACTTGGTCCGTAATTCGTAATCAGATGTATGAATTTAACTATCAAACTGGGAAAGAGGTAGCCTATTACAAGAGATTATATATCGGAACTTATGACCAGAATGGGAAAGTTTACTTCTATCTAAACAATGCAATCCGTGGCTATACAGTAGGTACACCTATTTGGGGCCATCAGACCTTACCATCGGGAAAAGATTATCAAGCACTTATGGCTTTTGATGGAAAACAAGAGAAGTCCAGTGATATCGGCGTTTATACAACTACGCTTAGAATTCAGGATAAAGTGGTCGGAGCAGCAGGATATCGGGGATTCTCAGTGTTTGATTATAACAAGGGGGGTAAATTATTTACAACAAAAAAGACTAAAAGAAACAGAAGCTCAAAAGGCTTCGGATTATTTGGAGATTACCAGGCGTATCCACACTATCAAATAAGTGATGATAAGGTACTAGTCAATGCATATGGAGACAATATCAACCAAATTTATAGTATCACACAGAATGAGATAATCGGATACATCTTTGTTGATGCCAATGGAGAATACGCAGTGGTATCACGTGATGGTAGATTCGATGGTACCGCTGGGTCATCTGCCAAACTCTATTGGTCTGCCAGGAAGTCCCTTAAAAAAACAAGCCTTGAAAGTACTTTTGACCGGGGCTTTACGCCTAAACTCATCCGTACCTTACTAGCTAATACCGGATCAGTAGAGGAAATCGATATAGAGGATGAAATCGAAGCGCTCCCCGCTATCCAAATCTCCTCATTTGATGGAAATCCCATTTCAAAGACGGATAAAATTATCCGTGTGTCAACTGGTAAAAAAAATGTGCAGCTAAGTATAGCGATTACTGAAAATATCGCTAATCTCAAACAATTGAAACTCTTTCATAATAACAAACTCGTTGCCGTAAGTGAGGATTTTACAGCTAATCAGGTGGATTTTAATCTAACGCTAACCACTTCACTTGGCAATGAAAACTACATCCATGTAGTCGGATCTACTAAGAGTGAAATTGACACAGAAAAGCAGAAGATGATCATCAATTACGCAGGAGATGCAGATGCACCTCCCCGGATGTTTCTGGTGACCGTAGGGATAAATGAATATAAAAACCCCAGGTATAACCTGAATTATGCCATAGCAGACGCAGACGCCTTCTCCTCCACCCTTACAGAAGTAAAATCTCCCCTTTTTGAAGAAGTCAAACACCTGAGCGTACGTAATTCCGATTTCACTAAATTGAAGATGCAGGAAGTATTAGCTACTGTCATGGATGAGGCGAGGGAGCAGGATCTTTTTATTTTCTACTATGCAGGTCATGGCGTGATGTCAAAAGGGAATGATACACCCGCAGAGTTTTTCCTTGTACCACATGATGTTACCCAGATCTATGGCAGGGATGATTTACTCTTTGAACGTGCGCTCTCCGCTTCTGAATTGAAGGATATCTCTAAAAACATCAATGCCCAAAAACAAGTGTTCATCCTGGACGCCTGTCAATCCGCAGCCGCTTTAGATGCCATAGCATCCCGTGGTATTCTGGAGGAAAAGGCCATTGCCCAATTGGCACGAAGTACAGGTACCTTCTGGATTACAGCCACCGGATCTGAGCAATTCGCTACGGAGTTTGAGACGATAGGTCATGGGGTCTTTACCTATGCCTTGCTGGAAGGGTTAAAAGGAAAAGCAGATGGTTCCAATGGGGATAAAAAGATCACTGTTAGGGAAATCAGTGCCTACCTGGAGGAAAGAGTCCCGGAACTAGCGGAGAAATACCTGGGAACACCACAGTACCCTTCCAGCTATAGTTTCGGCAATGACTTTCCGATCATGATTTCAGATGGTAGGTGATTTGCTTCTATTAAAATTGAGAGGTTAACTGTGCATTAGTTTACATCCACAAGAAATTAATTCTCATCTTGTTATGCCTACCCATAAATATCGTTAATAAGGTATAGCATGAAAGATCAGACCTTCCAGGAACAACTCATTTCCCTCTCCGATACCATCTATCCAATGGTATATAGGTTGCTCAATGATGAGAGTCTGGCTTGCGATGCTGTTCAGGATGTTATCATAAAACTTTGGGATCGCAGAAAACAGCTTAGTAATCATCCCAACATCGTTGGGTATGCACTCCTGACTGCCCGAAATCATTGTCTGGATAAATTAAAAGAAAAACATCCTGATCAAATATCTATTGAAAGTACCATGATGGTGAAAAGTAATCACTCCGGACATGAAGGTTTGGAATTGAGTGAACTGGTTCAAATCATCCAAGTCATACTGGAAAAGGTTCCGGAGAACCAGCGTGAAGTGATGGTAATGAGGGATTTAGATGGGTACGAATTTGAAGAAATCTCAGCCGCACTTGATTTACCAATTACTCATCTCCGGGTATTACTATCAAGGGCGAGGAAAACCGTAAGGATTGAATTACAAAAGATATATAGCTATGAACAAGCTAAGAAATAAGGAACTTATCAATAAATACCTGGAAGGTGAAACTTCCTTAGGTGAAGAAAAAGAGCTCTTTAATGAGCAAGTTCCAACCGATAAAAACATAGAAAGGTGGTCACATTATAAATCACATATGTCGAAAAAAGCGCCAGATGAGCTTAAGGGATTGATCAGAAGCAAGTTACAATCGAGTCAGTCACAACAGCTTAACATTCGCCTGGCAATCCTTTCGGCAGCGGCCATGATGGTAATTCTTTTCTCCTTTTGGGTTTACAATAGTCAATCAACCAAAGAGATGAGTCTCGAACAAAAACGAGAAGTTTTAAAAGAGGCACTCAGGTTATTTGAGGATGAAGCGCCTCCCCCATCAAAAGTACTTTATGAAGATGAGCTAATTATTATCTACATGGCCCCAAAGTCGAAAGCCGAGGCATCTATTAATCTGGAAGAAATATTGGAACAATTTTAAATAAGATGACATGAAAAATGTATTGATAACACTAATCACAATTGGTCTCTTCACTCATTTCAGCTACGGACAGGAAGAGTCTGAAAAACCCAAGGTTAAAAAAGCGCAGGATGAGGATCAAATCCGAGTAACCGGCTATGGGCAAGACACCGAACAACCGCTAATCAGACAAGTACAGAAGGAACAAGTCAGCATAAAAATCAAGGATGAAGCAAATCCTGATTTCTATATTGATGGAGTTAAAGTTGATGCAAGTATTGCAAATCTACTAGACCCCTCCAAGATCGCATCAGTCGACGTTATAAAAGGAGACAAGGCCAAAGAAGAGTACAATGCCCCTAATGGGGTCGTGCTCATTACGAGTAAAACAGCCAAAGATGATAATATTCAGTTGAGGTCATCCAAAACCAACGTTAATGTAGAAAAAATAAATATCCCTGAAGGAAAAGATCCTTTGATTATCATTGATGGCAAAAGATTGCCTAAACAAAGTCTTTCTGATCTGGATCCCAATACAATAGAATCAATCAATGTTTTAAAAGATGCAGCTTCCTTGGAAAAGTACAATGCAGTAAATGGTGTGCTTATTATCACGACAAAAAAGGGTAAGAAATGATTAATATGGCTCAGAAAGAAAACAAGCCACTTCTGTCTTTTATAATTGTAATTAAAATCAATAAAATTCAAATATGAATTCTCAATCTCCGCCAAAGATGTAAATACAATTTATAAACATTCCTGATGCGGCGTTGTTGAAAAGAGTAGAATAACCTTGTCAATTCTGAACTTTATCCAATTAAAAAGTTGTCTCTTCCTGATCATGTGGATCATCTTCTTTGATTCACCTGCTCAAAACATTTCCTCCATGCAAGTGCAGTTTACACAATTGAAAAATAAAAAAATTCAACAATGCTTCATGAAAGCCCTCGAGGGATTCGAATCCCTTCAAGATCAGGAATTTATTGTGACCCAAAAACGGATTTCGGGTTCCACCATGCAGGCACAACCCTTCATCAAGCTTTCTAATCTTTTTACTGAAGAGAAAAAATACTGGGTAAAAGTAGCTGTTTACGTCAGAGATAGTGAAAAAATTAAAGTGGCAGATCTACCGGAAGAAGTACTTATCGGGTGGTTTGCCCATGAGCTGGGACATGTAGAGGATTACAAACACAATAGTAACTTTAAGATGATTGGTTTTGGACTCAGATATGTGCTTTTCCCCAAATTTAAACGTAAGGTTGAACATTCAGCTGATTACATTGCCATCGAAAAGGGGTTTAAATCTGAAATCCTTGCATCGAAACGATTCATCTTTGAAAGTGATTTAGTGAGTCAGAAATACCTTGATAAGCTGTCTAAATTCTACCTTCCCATAGAAAAAGTAGAACTGTGTATGGACGGGGAAAAAATCCTTCCAGTCACTGAGTTATGAATCAATAAATTTCAGGTATTCCCACATCTTGTCAGCTTTCATCACTTTTGGAATTTTCACCTGCCCGCCTTTCTTATTCGTCTTCTCCAGGAAAGCATGGTAAGTATCTTTGGCAATCACTTTTACCTGAATCTCTTTAAGTGCTTTACTGCGAGCTACCCCGTAATTCTTATTGGCTGATTTTAGCGCTTTATCCAGGTGTTTTGCAAATTCATCTGCATCAAAAGACTGATTAGAGACCAACACCCATTGATGAAGGTATTCATCCGACTGATTTTTAATAGCTGCTACTGAGAACTCATTCACTTCCACCCCAAAAGATTTGGAGACAGTCACAATCGCATCATCCATTTTTTCTTCAGAAAGTTGAGAACCCACCACATTGAGAAAGAATTTTGTTCGCCCGGTAATCTTGATTTCCGGTGTTTCCATGTTCGTAAACCTGATGGTATCTCCAATCACATATCGCCAGGCACCAGAACAAGTACTGATTACCAGCACATAATCCTGTTCAGGTACCACCTCATCTAGACGATGTGATTCCGGATTTTGCAATAGATTGCCCTGCTCATCTACACCCCTTTCATCAAATGGAATAAACTCATAGAAATAACCATGAGACAAGGCAAGCTGCATTGCCATCGAGTCTGGTCGATTGCCAAAGCTGAAGAAGCCTTCAGAAGCCAGATACGTATCAATGATGATAAGAGGTCGTTCGCAGACTTTATTAAAACCTTCCCTGTAGGTTTCAAAGGCTACCCCTCCACTGGCATATACAGTTAAATTCGGCCAGATTTCATGGATGTTTTTGAGGTCGTGAGCTTTTACGATTTCCTGTATCATGAGCAGTACCCATGAGGGAATCCCGGCAATGGCCCCAATGTCCCATTTAGGCGCTTCAGCTACGATGCGCTTTAATCGTTCATCCCAATTATCGATACTGGCAATTTCCTTCCCCGGTCTATAAAACATGTCATACCATCCTGGAAAATTACTTACATTGATCCCGCTGATTTCTCCCTCCAGGTGACCCCTGTTGTGTTCATTCAGGTTAGCTGTACTACTCAACATCAGTATTTCCGTCTCAAAAAGCGCCTCAGGCAAGTTGAAATTAGGTAAACTTTTAACTAGTGATACCCCCACGGACCTTACACTGTCGAGGTAATCTTTCGTAACAGGAATACGCTTACTCGATTTACCTGTGGTTCCACTGCTGAGTGCAAAAAAATCTGGCTGTCCCGGCCAGGTGATGTCCGGATGTTTTTGTTGTTGAGACCACCACCTTTCGTTCATTTGGTGGTAATCAAAAATAGGAACCTCAGCTTGATACGCTGCGATAATATCATTAGACTTTAAGATTGAATCGAAATGATAGTACTTACCAAAGGAAGTGTCCTTTGCTTTTTTCAGTAACTCATAAAGCTGCTTTAACTGACTATCCTGTGGAGATGTAAACTCAATTTTGATTTTCTGATTAAGTGCTAGTCCCTCTTTTACAATTGATCCGAGTATGGCCATAGTTTCTAATGTTCTATAATACAATCAATTGAAGAAGCGATTGTTTCATGTCTTCACAGTTAGCGTCATGCTAAACTTTCAAGATAGTTTTCTGCAGTGGAAAGATGTGACATCCTTTTATCTTCATCCATTTTATCAAAAGTTTTGATCAGCATACCCATTCTTGGGTTTGACAAAAAGAATTCCCTGTGAACATGCATAAACCGCCAAAATAACCCATCCCAGATCTTCTGCCAATCACCTTTATGAAAGTCACTCATTTTCATCAGGTAATTGCTACTGCTGATATAAGGCTTGGTAGACATCAGCCCTCCATCGGCAAACTGACTCATCCCATAGACATTAGGCACCATCACCCAATCATAAGCGTCCACATACATTTCCATAAACCAACGGTAGACTTCATCTGGATCAAACTCGCACAATAACATGAAATTTCCCAGGATCATCAGTCTTTCAATGTGGTGATTATAACCGGTCTCCAGCAGCTTTTTGATGGTTATATCCACCGGGTGAATCCCCGTGGTCCCTGAGTAAAAAGATTTAGGAATCTTTCTACTAAAATTCCAGAAGTTTCTCGTTCTTTCTTCAGCTCCTTTCACCTCATACACACCCCTGATAAATTCCCTCCATCCAACAATTTGCCTGACAATCCCTTCCGTATTATTCAGGCTAATCATATGGGAATCTGAATAATTTAAAACTTCACCCACTACGTACTCCGGAGTTAAAAGCCCTACATTAATAATCGGTGATAAAATGCTGTGATTGAGGTATTTATGTGATTCTAAAATCGCATCCTCATAATCTCCAAACTCAGCAAATCTGTTTTCCAAAAACTGCTGAAACCATGTCCGTGAAGACTGATGATTGTAAGGGTATAAGGGTTGCTCCGCGACCATTCCCGGGTTATCAGGAAAGTGCTTTTCAACATACTTCACTGCTCCCCGATAGGTTGCATCACTGGAAGGAAAAGAGATTTCAGGAGGATTCTTTTTGGCAGGATATTTCTTTCTGTTCTCCGAATCAAAGGTCCATTTTCCACCGAGTGGTTCGCCCTGGTTGTCTAAGAGGATACCCCGTGTCTTTCTTTGTTCTTTGTAGAATGCAGTCTGATAAAATTTCTTCTTTGAAGACTTAAAAAAATCAGCTAATTCATCTTTAGTATTTAAAAACCCAGGGGAATCGTACAGCGCAAGGGTCATTTCAAACTTTTTACATGCATATCTTATACGCTTACTCAAATAATCATCCACGGGATCCAAAACATGAATTTTATCAACTGACAGTATTTCAAATATGGCTCTGATGTCTGATCTATCTTCATTAGACTCGATATAGGTAACCTCATATCCTTTTTGCACCAAAAACTGCTCATATGACTTCATAGAAGCCCTGTGAAAAATCAGCTTTTGCTTATGAAATCTATATTGCTTGAAAAACAGAAATTCTTCAATCAAATATATTTGCTGACCCCTCTTAAGAGCAGGGTTCTTTTCAAAAAGTTGATGTGGAAAAATAAGTGTTGCCTCTGTCGACATTATACCCGGTTCTTACTGCCTCGTCTGCATCTTTCACTACAGAACTTAACCTTCTCCCAGTCACGGACCCATTTTTTTCTCCAATTGAAAGGTTTACCGCAGATAGCGCACATTTTTGAAGGAAGATGTTCCTTGATCATGGAATTGATTAGTTACTGGAGATATAACAAAATTCAAGGCCGTAGGTTTTTGAATACTGTCTTGAAATCCTGCGTAAATAATAAATAGCCATTAGAATTATCAGTGAAAAATGGAACTACAGTGACTGGTTATAGCAATAATTAAAGAGCGGTAATGTAGACATGTTTCATTTCTATTTTGGCTTTACCACCTGAGTGTAGTTGCAGTCCAATCACCCCTTTCGAAGATATCTCTTTGTCTTTTTCTACATATTCAGCAGTTTTTACGCCATTGATATAGATTTCGTGGTAGTCGCCCTTGCAGCGAATGAGATAACTGTTCCAACCATCTTTGTTTAGGATTTGATTTAAGACAGATAATCTACCCTTTACCAACTCAGCTCGTCTATGTTCGTCATAAATATCCCCCCAATAACCATTCCCTAAATCTGCCTGGTACCCAACGATCTTATTGTCCTCAATAACAGACCGGTATTGGAAACCACTATTGATCATACCTGTTGATGAGTCACCGGTTAATCTAACAAGGCAACTAAATTCAAAGTCTTCATAAGTTTTTTCGGTACACAGATACATATTTCGTGGTACTTTCTGGATACCATCACCGGCAGTGATCACCCCATCAATAACAGACCAGTATTTTTGATTTTCGGGATCTGCTGTTTTCCATCCTTTCAGTGTAACTCCATCAAATAAAGAGGTTTGTGAAGGCAGGTCTTGAGCAAAACCCGTCGAAACCTTTCCAAGTATAGCGATCAATAGTATAGAAGGAAAAATGCGACTTATTATTTGAAAGATGTTCAGGTAATTCGATACTGGTGTTTTCATGATTTAAAATACAATATATGCTAGCCTAGATTCAGAAGAACTCCAGAAATCTTTATTGAGTCAGAATATATGTAAATTTTCTATCATGTGTGCCTGCTAATTAGTCTCTTTCGTACCATTCCAGTTTTGATTTTATCGCTGTCAACTCTGATTGTAACTGCTCGATCTTTTGCAATAAATTAAAAATCGTATCAATACCCTCCAGGTTAATATTCAAATCAACATGTAGCCTAATCATCCGTTCCACCTCTCCTATTTTGTCCTGATGAATATAGGATGCTTTTTCAACCTGGTAGATTTCAATCAGTTCCAATTCGTTTAACCTGGAAAAGAACTTCATATCTACTCCATAATTGACTGATAACTTCTCAAGTGCTATGAGTTCATCGATATTCATATTGATCTCAGTTTTGATAGTTCATTGAACAGCTCTTTTTCTCTGGAAGTAAGGTTTGTGGGCAACAACACCTGATAAGTAATAAAAAGATCTCCAAATTGTCCTTCCTTTTTATAGACCGGAAACCCTTTGCCTTTTAGTTTCACTTTTGTTCCGTTCTGAGTCTCAGGCCTTACTTTTAATTTGGCCTTTCCATCAAAAGTATCTATCGTAATTTCACCACCAAGCAAAGCCTGATAGAGATTAAGCTCCACAGTCTTAGATAAGTTATCTCCATCCAGCTTAAATTTGGTGTGATTCAAAATAGAAAAGCGAAGGTATAAGTCACCATTGGGTCCATTATTTACACCAACCCCTCCTTGTCCCTTGATTTTAATTACCTGCCCATCTTTTACTCCAGCCGGAATCGTTAACCTAATATTCTTACCATCTACTGTTAATGTTCGTTTATGGGTTTTGTAGATGTCATGGATATTCAGTTGAAGGTCTGCATGGTAATCAGGTCCTTTAAACTTTACTTGGCTTTCCTGTCCTCTACTAAAGTTTCCTCCAAACATGGATTCAAAAAAATCAGAGTAATCATCTCCCGTAAATTTCCCTGAAGTCTGTTGTCTGCTTTTTTTTTGAGCACTTTTTGCTTTTTCAAACTGCTCGGCATGCTTCCAATCTTTACCGTATTGATCGTACTTCTTGCGGTTTTCCTGATCGCTTAGCACGGCGTTAGCCTCGTTTATTTCTTTAAACTTTCTTTCAGCTTCAGCATCATTCGGATTGAGGTCAGGATGATATTTGCGTGCTAGTTTACGATAAGCCTTTTTTATTTCATCAGCTGTGGCTTTTTTACCAATTCCCAGAATCGCATAATAATCGATGAATGCCATTTCAGCTTTTATCTTTCCAAAATATTTCTGCTTCCTTCTCCATCTTTTCTAACCTTGTATAATAGTCAGGAAACTCTTTGAGGTGTGCCCAGGCGATTTTACCAGTCAATATTTCGTCATTATTGGTAACATTGGTTTCCGGATACCTTTCACCATGCTCCAGCTCTACATTTAGCCCTGTGGTAAATTCAGGAAGCACAACTTCTGTCCAGTCCATCCCCAGCAAATCTCCTATCTTCTTCGCTTCTTTTTCACTAAAACTTTTCATGACTTATGATGTCATTTGAAGGACTTTAATATTTGGTACCATGATTACTTCAGATTTAATGGAATTGGATACCAAACATGCACGCTCTGACTTTTGCAAAACCTTTTCCGCACGCTCTCTATCCTTTTCATCAGAAATGGTAACCGTCGGTTCCAGAGTAATTTGGGTCATCAGGAATTTACCTTCCACTTGCTCTAATTTTCCTTTTGACTGACAACTGAAGTCTATGAAATCCAATTTTGAATTTTCTGCTATAGCTAAAAAAGTTGTCATTAAACAGCTACTCACCGCAGCTGTAAAAAGATGCTCGGGCGACCAGATACCAGGTATTCCTTTTGGGAATTCCGGAGGTGTTGCTACTTCAATACAACTATTGGAATCCTTGTTAAGCTCCGGTGAACACATAACCCCTTTGCGTTCCTGATTCCATTTGATATCGACTCTATAATCATGTGATTCCATGGCAATATTTTTAGTTAAATTCTTGATACAAAAATGATACTTCCAAAAGGTTTTTTAACTGATGATTATCAGGTAAAAGCTGGATATTGATCAGAATAGTGAAATTTTTTGTAGGAATTTGAACGACCGATAATTCAAGCAATAGGCACAAATACTTTTCGGAATATCAGTTAATTAACTAAGTCAAAAACACACCTGAGCTGTAGTAGTCAAACAGTTCTTAGTTTTTTACAAAACAAAGCAAATCATTAACCGATATGGCTATTCAAAACTTAAAAAGCACCTATCTCAAGGCCTGTTATTAATTGAACTTCTCAGCTCTCTTAATAAGCTTATCCAGGTTTGGCTCGGCATTATTTAATGGTTTTCCTGGATGAATGCACGAGGCTGGACATTTTTCAGCTGCTTTTACCAAATCTTCAAAAGAACCCTTTGATGGGTCCTCAATAAAAGCCTGTTTATCCTCATTGTATTTAAACAAGTTAGGATACTTATCAATGCAATCATTGCATGAGGTACAGTTCTCACTCTCGACCCATGGCTTTTCTGCCTCAGCATGTGCTTCCGGCTCTTTGGTCTTTTCAATAACCTGTTGACCATTTGTTGCTGGTACTACCCCTTTCAAATCCTCTGGATCAATGGCTGCAACAGGCTCAAGTTGTACCTGCTCATCTTCAAGTAATACTGTCATTAATTGCTGAACAGCTTTACCCATAGCTTTCTCTTGTATTAAAGCAATTTCATTGGCATGCTCAGCAATAAGTTGTTCTTTTTCCTGCGACGATAACTCTGTATCTTTTCCCTTGCTATCATCTGATAGTGGTTGAGCATTAACCTCTCCCATCTCTTGAAGAAAACTCCAAAAATCCAATCGTTCCTGACAAGAAACTACCCATACATTAGGAACAGCCGCACGATGTAGTTCATTTTGTGAATCCTTCAGCCATATGTAGGGTATTTTTCCATATAATTGTTCCTCACCAAATGCTAAATAGTCACTCAGTGGAATTAAGCTATCTGCGTAATACTCTGAGGGGACAAGCATAAGTTCTTTTACCTTTTCGGGGTATATCGCTTTGTAATCAGCATAGGTAAATGCAACATCAATCAATTGCTCTTTATCTTCCTTGTTGATTACGCTCATGGTAAACATAGGCCATTTGGCATCTTCCTGTGTGTTTCCTGAGAGGTCAAACCTCTCAGCCCATTTATTTCCTCTTGACGGATCATAAGTGATCTTAGGGAAATATCTTCCTGCTACCTCTGCTTTTGCTGCGAGATATCCGTCTATACCTACACTGGACAAATCTTCAGCAACGGAAAGATGACAAATTCCAGGTGCCGTAGATTGTAAGCAATTGGCTAGTCCTGAATACAGAAATTCAGGGTTGTCCATGCTTGCCTGGAAGGTAAATACGTTTCGATGCGAAATAGCCAAAGCAGCTAATTCCTGCCTAAACTGATGGGCAGCATCCTCCCAACTTATACTGTTGTTAGGCACAGAAACCATTTCATTATTAATCACTATGATGTTTACCGGCTGATTTGAAGCAATGAGTCTGGAAAAGGCTGATAAATGTTCATATAAATCATGATGCCCTACCACTAAAACCATCGGATGGATCAGGTTTAACTCTTCATCCAAAAGTCTGTGCCAGGTAAAATGCTCAAAGTACTCCTTATGAATCTCTTCCTTATACTCCCCGGCAACTTCAAGCTTTGCTATCCGATAAGCCTTTATGAGTTCAGTAAATGTCTGTGTTTCACTATTAAAAAGGGCTTGTATTTGACTAAATGGATTTTTGTCAGCTTCAATCAAACGTGAGCTGCCAAATAATTGATTCTTCTCGAACTGCTTTTTGGTCTCCTTATCCAAAACCAATGTCGCAACTGTGTCACCAAAATAATTCAGCCCTCCGTTAATTCTTGCAACAACTGCTTCTAGTCTATTTAATCGTTCCGGAGAAAGTACTTCTTTAGACTTCTGTGGAATGATATCCACCATCTTATCAAAAGCGATCATGGCGTCTGCAAAATCGTAAGTATCCTCCCACTGTTTTGTTTCAGTAGGCTTGTCTTCAAGCTTCAATAGTTGGTTCAATCCTGTAGCCAATGATGAGAGCTGATTCTTGAATTTTTTTCTGCTTTCCTTTTGATGCTCAGTTAATAAATGGTTCAATATCCGGAAATGTGTATCTGTCCCATATTCAATTGAGGCGCTGTTTTCACCATCAGGTTGAAAAGGATAGTGAATATCATTTTCCAGTAATGACAATAATGCAGTTGTCATTTTTTCTTCCTTGCCAGTAGCTGCCTTTTCACCTGTACGGTAAAAATTTCTAAGCTTTGCCCAGAAAGCAACTGAATCTTCTGCGGAGGCAGGCGCATTTACTTTTATGTGAAAAGACTTTTCTGCTTGAGCTATTTCATTATTTTTTTCCACAATTCATCTATTTAAATGGCATATCTATCCATCATCGTGTTAATGGCACTCATTCGATCTTCTGTAGATATATCTAAATTATGGGCACCATATTCATCATACCTGCTGGCCCCTTTGTTTTGATAAAAAAGACCAATCGGTGTTGTTTTCTTTACTAATTCCGCAACCTCCCTGGCTTTTACCAGGTCTGACGGGTCGTGTTCGACCACATGCCTAAATTGATTTAAAGCTTTGGCATCTAATGAAATACCATCTTCATGATTTAAAATAGTAATAGCATCCGGATCGGCTACTGTTGGCTCATAATTATCACGCATGAAAACTGGACATCTCTGCACAATTCTCACAAAGGCAAGTCCGGGATGATGAAAAGCCTTTTTAATTGTAGCTTGAAGGTGTGGTAATTTCCAATCAACTGTTTGTGCCACAAAAGAAGCATTTGGTAATCCAAGGGTTGCCTGAATAGGATTTATGGGTGGTAATACAGAGCCTCTTGGATGTGTGTTTGATATTGTTCCTAAAGGACTTGTAGGAGAAGTCTGTTTTTTTGTTAGACCGTAAATTGAATTATCAAACAGTAATACTACCATTTTCATGTTGTATCGAATGGCATGAACCCAGTGTCCTGCACCTATAGAACAACAATCTCCGTCCCCGGTAACTACAAATACATTCAGATCTGGTCTCCTGAACTTTACTCCGGAGGCTACTGGAAATGCACGGCCATGCAATCCATGAAATCCATAAGTTTTCATATAATGTGGAAATCGGCTACTACAACCAATTCCTGATACAAATACCGTTTTTTCAGGAGGAAGCTGTTCTTCTTTACAAAGTTTCTGAACCGCATTCAGAATGGTATGTGCTCCACAACCTGAACACCACCTGGCTTTACTGCTGGAATAATCTTCCATTCCGTAAAGTGCAGGTTCTGGCATTTTTACATCACAAAAATCTGGCTTAAATGCAATCATTTTCTAATCTGTTAGTGTCAAATCAAGTGCTGTCTCCAGCATTTTCAAAATACGATAAGGGCTAATAGGTTGCCCATAAACATTGCTGAAACAGTCAACATCTGTAAGTGTATGCGCTCGCAGGTACCAGGCAAGCTGGGCATATCTCCTATTTTCTGGTGTTATGTGAGGATTTCCAATGGTATCACTGTAATTGATTTCTACAGTCATCACCTTTTTAAATCGACTAAAAATTTCTTTTAGGCCCGGTTCTAAAGGACTTAAGAAATGTAAGTGAATACTACTTACCCGGGCACCTTTCTCCTGCGCACGTTCCACTGCTTCCTCAATTGCACCTTTCGTAGAACCCCATCCCACCAGCAACATATCTCCTTCTTCCGCGCCATTAATTACAGGGACTTTAAGTGTTTCACTCAGCGTAGCCAATTTTCTGCTTCTACTTTCTACTGCTTTCTGATTGATCGCAGGGTCATAGGCCACGTGACTTTCCTCATCATGTGCCAATCCGGTCAGGGTATACATCCCTCCTTTTTGACCTGGTATTGGACGCTGGCTTATCCCAGTTTGAGGATCCCAGTCATAAGGTCTTAAACCTTCCTTCCATGCGCTTTGGTCAATTGGAGAGGCAAACCATTCTTCCTTAATATTAGGTCTTGGAAAAGGCTGAACTCCAGTTGCAAGGTTGGCATCTGTCATAACAAATACCGGTGTACGAAATGATTCAGCAAGTTTTCTAGCCAAAACAATGTAATGAAAACACTCTTCGATAGTAGCAGGTGCAATTACAATTTTAGGGGCGTCTCCTGCAGCACCATAAAGCACGGCCAATAGATCCCCTTGTTCCACCTTTGTGGGTAGTCCTGTAGAGGGTCCACCTCGTTGCACATCCACAATTACCAGGGGTATCTCTGCCATTATCGCCAAACCAATAAACTCAGTTTTCAAGGCAATACCAGGACCTGAAGTAATGGTTACCGCAGTTTTACCTGCGTAAGAAGATCCTACAGCAAAACCAATAGCCGCAATTTCATCCTCTGCCTGATGGATGATCCCTCCTGCAGATTCAATTGTTTCAGCCATGGCATGTGTCGCTGATGTAGCTGGTGTAATTGGATACATAGAGCATACTTCAATACCCGCTGCCATTACACCCAGACTAATGGCTTCATTACCATTCATCACTACATAATCTTCTTCAGATAATTTACTAGGAATCGTAAAATGTTTTTCCAAATTATGCTCAGCCCATTGATACCCAGCATTTAACAGGTCTAGATTACTCTGTATAATTTCTTTATTTTTCTTACGGAAAACGTAGCTAACCTGGTTTGCAGCAATACTTAGATCCCTATCATAAATGTTACAAAGCAGACCAAGCACCCACATGTTCTTTCCTTTTCTTGCGTCTTTAACAATCTTAAGGCATTCCTCTTCCATGGGTATTTCTTGAATCAGATAACCTAACTCATGAAATTTCTCTATCGCATCTGTATATTCCTGACGGATCTCCTTCTTGCTGTGACTGGCCCATTTATTTTCAATAAGCAATACAGTACCTGGCTTATAAGCATTTTGATCTATTCTTCCAAACAGTACCTGCTCATTCAATGCCACTACCAGATCGGCATGGTCACCCATATTGGTGATCTTATTACTACCCATCCGTACTCTGATGCCAGAAGCTCCAGCTTTTGATCTGGCCGGAGGTTGTATTTCAGCTGGAATTATTTCGACTGTCCAGACACCATTACCCATCTTTGCAGAAATATTGCCAAGACTTTGCCCGCATTTTTGTGCTCCTTCACCAGAGTCACTTACAATTTCTACGATGGCTTCTTTAATCTTAGTCCGCTCACTTTGGGCGGCTTTTCCTAATGGTACAGTTTGAGAATTGTTGCTCATAATCAGGCCTTTAATGGGGACTAAATAAGCGATCTTATGGCAATGATTTAGTGATAAATATCAGGATAAATAAAGAGTATTGTCAATTCAAAAACGCATAACCAGCGGGTGACTATGAAGTCCCGACCTCTCTCGCCCCTTTTCTCACAATTTTTTTACTCTCCCTGCCTTTTATCGTTCCCAGTTTTTTATCCAACCAAACGATAGCACCCGTCGGACACCTTTGGATCGGGTCCATCAATTGTTTTTCTGAATAATTGATGACAGGAAGATGGTCCTTCATAACAATCAAATCTCCAGGAGCATCCATCGCACAACGACCACATGCGGTACAAGCTACCTCACAGTCTTCAAGTATTTCATCTCCCATTTCCAAATTTTTGCAGGCCACCCACAACTGATGACTAACCGCTTCTAAAGAAAACAGGTCTTTAGGACAGATTTCTACGCAATCCCCACATGCGGTACATTTATCGACATCAACTACTGGTAATGCATGTTCATCCATGTGAATGGCATCAAAATCACACACCTCCATACAGTCTCCTATGCCCAGACATCCCCAAAAACAGCCCTTGCCACCACCCGAAACCAAAGAGGCAGCCCTACAGGTTTCAATTCCTTTATAATTAGCTTTATTACGGGCCACATTTATGCCTCCAGCACAAGCCAATCTAGCGACTTGCTTCTCTTCACCTCCTGCTGATACTCCCAGATAACTAGCAATAGATTCCCTTCCTTCTTCAGAGCTGACCGTACATTTACCTGGTAATATCTCTCCTGCCACCAAAGCCTCAGCAAATGGCCTACACCCAGGGAAACCACATGCTCCACAGTTAGCATGTGGCAATAGATCTTCGACCACATCTATTCTTGGGTCTTCGTAAACATACAGTTTACGGTTAGCTACGACTAACATAATTGCCAATAACAAGGTCAATCCCCCAAGTGCCAAAACCGCAATGACTACAGACATCTATTCTAAGATTAATAAATTAATTCTACCCATTTTTTCCCTGCCTTCAGCTCGGCCTTTCTCACTTGCCACTTCTCTTCTGATCCCATGACATTTGAGAAGGCTTTGTCGAGACCTTCCAATACTTTTTTATGCCCTGCCACATAGATATAAGTATTTAGTAACGAAAGCATCTCCAATATTTCTTCTGAGCGATCTTCTATTGCCTGGTCAAGTACAACCGGATCATTCCAAAGCGGACGCGGGCTTAATGCATGTATGGCTGTGAATGTATCTTCACTATAATAATTGGTTAAGTCATCATCCTTCTCATTCTGATACAGAAGTTCTAAGCCGGTTTGTGCGCCATAGAAAAGAAGGATCCTTCCGGTCCAGTCTTTTACATCATGATATATATGTTTGATAAACGCTCTAAAAGGAGCAATACCTGTACCCATACCAATCAATATAAGATTTGCCTGCTTATCTTCAGGTACTGAAAAAGCAAGCGGATAAGGTCCTGTAATGATTATCTCATCACCTACCTGACGGTCACATAGGTAATTAGAAGCTATGCCTTCCTCTCGCTCTCCACTAAACTCATCAACATAATCACATCTTTTAACCAGCATGGTAATATTTGTTTTGCCTTTACCATTAGAGGGCAAATCAGCCACACTGTACAATCGATGATGTAACGAATTGCCAAAATCGTCATTGGTTTTTACTAAAACACCAAAGCTTTGGTCAATTTCACATTTAAACCCTGGTTTCTTTACTTCTAATAAGATTTCCCGAACCTCTTCTGCGTCATCAGGACTCAGCCTGCGAGTTTTCTTTACAACAGCAAAATGTTGCTTCTTGATATCATAATCTGTAAGATGTGCCATGGCTATAATGTTTATTTCTTTAATTCTGACAATTTATTTACGCATTGAGTTTTGCATCCACAACTTCCACAATCCGACCTCCCTGCTAATACGTCACCATCTACCTGTTGGTCAGTAAATGTATTTCTCCACAGGTTTTGTATGATCACCCAGACAACCATCAATCCTGTTATTCCTAGTATCCCTATGATGTATTTCTCAATCATTTATTTTTTTATTTACCTCCCAAGCCAGAAAATCCCATAAATACCAGTGATAAGATACCTGCCACCATCAAAGTCAAAACTGTTCCCTTGATAACCTTAGGTACTACGGCAAATTCAAGTTGTTCTCTTAACCCAGATATAAGTATTAATGCAATGGTAAAACCAGTACCCGCACCCAATGCATAGACAATGCTTTGAACAAAGTCGTATCCTTTATTCGTTTGAAATAGTGCCAAACCAAGTATCGCACAATTTGTAGTAATCAGAGGAAGAAAAATGCCCAATGCTCTAAAGAGCGAGGGACTCATCTTTTTCACAAACATCTCTACCAATTGCACGGTAGAAGCAATCACCACGATGTAGCTGATCAATTGAAGAAAAGGAGCATTAATCGCCATCAGAAAGGCGTGAATACCATAAGCACACATAGAGCTAATCAACATTACAAAAGTAACTGCGCCTCCCATTTTACTGGCAGTATCAATTTTGCCTGAAACTCCAAGGAATGGACATATTCCAAGGAAGTATGCCAATACAAAATTATTTACCAGACTGGCATTGATGAATATCTGGGAAAGTGATTCCTCATTCATGATTCCTTTTGTTTGATCAAGTTGAAAATAAGTAACCAGGCTGCCAGGGTAAAAAACCCGCCTGCCGGCAAAATCATAACTACCCACTCCTGAAACGCTACCGGGAATAAGGCCATCCCAAATAAGGATCCGTTTCCAAGTAATTCTCTTACGGCTCCTAAACTGAATAAAGCAATTGTAAATCCAAATCCCATACCCAATGCGTCCATCATGGATTTGCCCACGGTATTCTTTGAGGCAAAAGCTTCGGCCCTACTCAAAATCAAGCAGTTCACAACAATAAGAGAAATAAAGGCACCCAAACTCTTGTGCAGATCTACGCTTATCGCCTGTATTCCATAATCTACTATGGTAACAAATGTTGCGATAATCAGTATGTAGGAAGCTATACGAACTTCCTTTGGAATAAAGTTTCGTAAAAGACTGACCAAAGTATTAGACATGAGCAATACAAAGGCTGTAGCCAGACCCATTGCAAGGGCGTTTTCAGCGGTGTTTGACACTGCTAAAACCGGGCACATGCCCAATACCTGAACAAAAACAGGGTTGTCTTTCCACAGGCCTTTAAGGAACTCATCAGTTGGTGATGGGGCGCTATTTTCTGTTAAGCTGCTCATTTTGCATTTTTATTAAAAACTTCCTGTTGACTGTAGAGTATTGGAACCCAATCTGATGTACTACTTCCGATGATCTCACCGATGGCACGTGATGAAATGGTTGCTCCGGTAATCCCATCTACTTCCCATGAGTTAACTTTAGCACCACTTTTAACTGTCTTTACCTTGTTTTTGATCGCACTGAGGTCTTCAGTTAATGAGACATCCATTGAAGAAAAATTGTCTAAAAAATGCTGATCTTTTTCAATTTTATCTCCCAAACCTGGCGTCTCTTTACTTTCTAATACATAAAAGCCTACAACCTCCTGACTTTCAGGATTGTATCCATAGAGTACCCGAATGATGTCGGCATAACCCTGCCCACTGGCTTCAATGGCAACACCCTTAAAATTCCCCTCCTCATCATAGCCCGCATAGATTGTATTCTCGCCCTTCCCTGTTGATTGGATAAAACGATCCCCTTCAAAGGTAAAAGCCTGCGTTTCTGTAATACCGGGAAGCACTTTGAATATCGCCTGTTGTAGCGCTTCTTCTTTTAGTTTCTCAATTCGAGGTAAAGTTCCTTCGTAGGTTAGTACAATTAATAATCCACACAAGGCTCCAATGCCGACCATTGCTACAAGCATTTTCACACTGTTTGGTTTCGATATCGTTTCCTGGTTACTCATGAGGTTTTTAATGAAGTTCCGTAAACCCTGTTTTTTATCAATCGGTCAATGTGTGGTGAAATGGCATTTGCAAGCAAAATAGCATACATCACCCCTTCTGGAAGGCCACCCCAAATACGAATCACAACAACAAACAGCCCGATAATTACACCATAAACAATCACACCCATTGGTGTAATTGGTGAAGCAACCATATCCGTAGCCATGAACACTGCCCCAAGCATCAAGCCTCCTGAAAAAACCATAAATAGTGGTGAAGGATATTGACTTGGGTCCACGAGGTAAAGAGTGCCACTAAAGAAGAATACCGTAGCAAGTATGGTAACAGGAATCCTCCAGTTCATGAAATTCCTTGCCACCAAATAGATACCACCCAGCAGAATCAACACGGCAGAGGTCTCACCAGCAGATCCACTAACCATACCCAATGCAAGATCTGTGGTATCGGTTGTTATTCCATCGAACTTCCATGCAGATAAAGGTGTAGCTCCGGAAGTACCATCAACAATTGGTTCCATAAATGGAAGTGTCAATATTGAAGAATTTATTGTGGCAAACCTGTTAGCTAAAAACCCTGTATACCAGGTGGTAATAGCTACTGGAAAAGCTGCCTGTAGTACCGCCCTACCTACCAGTGCAGGGTTAAAAACATTGTAGCCAAGGCCTCCAAAAAGAAACTTACCAACCCCAATGGCAATAACACCGCCCAGGAAAGTCATCCATAATGGAAAAATAGGAGGAAGTGAAAGGCCCAATAAAAAACCCGTAATAATCGCAGACCAATCAGAAACAGTGCTTTGTATTTTTGATATTTTACATAAGAAATGCTCTGTTAACAGGCAGGAAGTGATTGCGGTAGCAATGACCAATGCCCCATTCCAACCAAAAGAATAAACTGAAAACAGACCAGCGGGCAGCATCGCCCATACCACATTCCGCATGATAATCTCCACGCTAACATCTTTTGTCAAATGAGGTGAAGTGCTAATATTTAAGGTTTGCTTCAACATCAGGCTACTTTTCGTTTACGAATGATAGATTTTGAAAGTCTGAAATACTGAACCAATGGAATATGTGAAGGACAGACATATGAACATGAACCACATTCAAAACAGTCCATCAAATGGTAGTCATCAGCCATCTTCTCATAGGACTCGAATTTTGCGAGTATCCCAAGTTTTGATGGGTTTAGAGAAATTGGACAAGCGTCCACACAGGCGCCACATTTGATACAAGGATATATCTGTTTATGTCTTTTGACATTTTTCTCAGTAAAAACGACAATCCCGGAAGTACCCTTAACTACGGATATATCCAGGTTGGAAACAGCAACACCCATCATAGGCCCTCCCATGTATACTTCACTAACTGGATCTTCACCAATTACTTGTTCAAGCACATATCTAAGTGGGGTTCCTATAGGCATTAGATAATTTCCTTTTTTTGCTACTCCCGGACCCGTAATCGTTATTACTCTTTCCTGAATACCCCTACCATGTGGAAGTAATCGACCAATTTCTGCTGTTGTGGCTACATTGACCACCACCGCATGTACATCAATTGGAAGTCCACCTGAGGGAACTTCTTTGCCAAGTAAAGATGTGATCAACATTTTCTCAGCTCCTTGTGGATACTTAACCGGTACCACCTGTACGGATATAGGATCTTCAGGTTTGAGGAATCCGCTTAAGAAATCTGCCGCATCCTGTTTGTTTGACTCAATACCAATAATGGTTTTTTTAGCTCCTGTGGCTTTCATCAAATACTTGATCCCCATAAAAATATCCTCTGGTTGCTCCAGCATTACCCGATGATCAGTTGTTAAATATGGTTCACATTCAATTCCGTTAATTATCAATACCTCACAATGCTTTCCTTCTGGTATTTTCAACTTGACGTGAGTAGGAAAAGCAGCTCCACCTAGCCCAACGATTCCAGCATTTTGAATACCATTTAGAATTTCTTCAGGTGTTGCTGTATCCAGATTTATTGGGTTACCCTCCAGTAATTCCTGCGTAGCTGCTGGATATGGTTCCAAATAGATCCCTGTGACCATTTTACCAGAGATTGTCGGCACATTGCTGATTTTTCTAACCTTACCCGTTACAGGTGCATGAAGAGGAACAGACATATACCCATCGGCTTTTGCCAGTAATTGCCCCCTGACAACTTCCTCTCCTTCCCTAACTATCACAATTGCTGGTGCACCAATGTGTTGTGAAACCGGCAGAATAATTAGTGGAGAAAAAGAAAATTGTCTAATGGAAAACCCATTGGTTTCTGACTTATTCTCCGGAGGGTGAACCCCGTGTTTGAATGTGTTTTGCTTAAAGTTTAGCACTGCCTTTAGTTAAATTTCTCGCCTCTTTTGATCCATTTTTCTATGTCCTTTTCAGACTTGTCCGCAGGCAAGCCCGGATGTATGACCTGCGCGGTACATTTCTCTGCAGCAAGCACGAGGTCCTTGTAGGGACCACCCTTTGGATCTTTTATAAAGGCTTTTTTATCCGCATCATAAGCGAATATTTTAGCATTTAAGTTTACACATTCATCACAGGATGTACAATCTTCTGACTCTAACCAGGGTGCCATTCCTCTATCACTGGAAGTTGCTTCTTCCGCCACATCTCCATTGCTTTCTGCAGGTTTAACGGCTAGATCTACAGGAGGTAAAGTAGCATCTCCACCAGCTAGCATCATCAGTTTCTGTGCCATCTTGTTGATCACTTCACCCCTGATTTTTGCCTCGAGTTCAGCATCTGAAGACGTAGTATCCTCTTCCCCTTTGGACAAATCTTTCAACATGATCCAAAAGTCTCTTCTCTCTTCACATGATTCTACAATAGGTTTTGCCACCAGTACCCTTGATAATTCCTGCTTTTTATCAACAGCCCAAATAAATGGAAACTTGCCTTCTCTTTCTTCTTTATCCATTTGAAGGAAATCTGTTAAAACGACCATATTCTCATTCCAGGTATTTCGAGGAGCCTTTCTGAAGTGTTTCCTGAAGCGCGCTTCAGTGACAGCAAAATCAGCAAAAGTCATGGAAAGATCCATTGATTTCTCGTAACCATTTTCAATGTATTTCAATTGATATGAAGGCCATAATTTGTCCATGTCAGGGTTTCCTGATATATCTAAAGCCTCCCGGGTTTTGATACTATGGTCAGGGTTATATTTGAAAATTGGATATGCCCTGGACTCAACTGCAAGTTTGGCCTGATTCACTCCAAGGTCATCAGCAACACCATGCTCTGGTTGGCAGGTTGTATACAAATTGAACAACGCAGGTCTGCGTGTCATCAGTCCATCAATAAATCCCTCAATCATGTGGCTTGTATTAGCCAGTGTGGCCTGTAGCACATAGGTATTTCGGTGAGCCATAGCAATGAGTCCTATCTCCTTCCTAGGCTCAGACTTACCTTTCCATACTTTCCCATATTGTGCCATGTCAGAAACCTGTCCAATAAATCCTGAGGTACATGCCTGTCCACCCGTATTGGAATAAACCTGGGTATCCACAACAATCACTTTTATTGGTTTTCCTGAAGCCATCATTCTTGATAGGTTCTGGAATCCAATGTCGTACATTGCTCCATCACCTCCCAGAGCTACTACAGGAGGACATAACAACCATTCTTCATCTGTGAACTGATTCCAGTTAAAGTAGGTGAAAAAGTCTTTATGTTCCTCCGCTTTATATTTTCCTGCCAATAACAACTCTGCTTTACGAACAGCTTTAAAACCATCAGCCATCTTGGCCATATGTCCTTCAAAAATCCCCATAGCCATGGATGTAGAATCCTGAAACAAATGATTAGCCCATGGAAATGGATAAGGGTTATAGGGATAAGTACTACCCCAAACAGAAGTGCAACCGGTAGCATTCGTCATACCCATTGAAGACCTTCCCTTGCCTGTAGTGCCTTCTGTATATTTCCACCTTAATTGTTTTAACTGAGCAATCAGCTGAGTCGTTTCCATTAACCACTCCTGATCAATCGGTTCACTGCCTTTTTCGGCCTCTAGCTTTCTGGCAATCTCTGACATTGTCAGATCAGAATCATGAGCATCCGCTAAAATTTTTGTGATCGCATTTGTATCGCTGATATTTACACTGCCAATCAGTTTGGACTGTATGTGTTGTTCCAGCTTTTGTATCAGTTCCTCTAATTGATTGACATGTTTTTTGATCCTTGGCTGCATCAGAGACTCAATAGTTGCCACAAACAAATGGATAACTGATTTTTCTGAACAACCAAGACATGCCCCATCTCCACTTGCAAAATTCAAATACGCATCTTTATTCAACAGAATGCTTTCAAGCGGCCCTATCTTTTCTTCCAAATCATCTATGCGGTTGAATTTTTCTGGTGTCGATGGAAGATCTGTCCAGAAATCCCAATCTTTTCTCAGTTTAGCTACTGTTCCTTCTGTTTGAACAATGGGTCTTAGGGCATCGTCATCACATACCTGAATACATTCATTACAACCCTTACATGTATTTGGGTTAATCGTTATACTAAACAAACCACCACTATTTGGCGATTTCTTTTCATGCACATCATAATAAGGACGTGTTAAAGCAAATTGGAAATCTCCCAGTTCTTCCCGGAACCAATCGAATTCCTTTTTCATTTCCTCTTTGTTATCACTCTCCTCGATCATCACGTCAATAGTCTCCTGAATGAGTGTATTGACTGTAGCCCCATTATCAGTATTTTTAAAGAGGTTTCTGACTTTACCCTCCATGGCTCGTGTGGCCTTTGGTAGCAAGGCTACATTTTCATGATTATTCTTCACTCGTTTAACGACTGTATCTAATACATCGCCCAGTTCACTTACCAGACCTGGGATAGCAGTATCAGGACAGACCGTATAACACTTACCGCATGCAGTACAATTATTCGCAATCCACTCCGGATGTTCGAAACGTATACCCGTCATGTCACGGAAAACTGAGGACACAGCAGGCATAAGACTCAGGCCAATAAATGGATCTGTAATGTTATCATTACCCATACCCTGAGCATAGAAGCTACCTGTTTGTTCCCAGAAACGATGGATGTCACTTAATTTAGACTTGCTCTGAGGTAGACTTTTTAACAATTTAGGTAGTGATACGCCATTTGTGCCGTTCTTAACAATCAAATCGGCACTCTTAAGTACTTTTTCAGTTATCTCATGCACTTCGGTGAACCCTCTTTTAACTACACGCATGTTGTCATCAACCACTCGTTGTCCTTTCCCTCCAAACTTATGCTGAAGTTGATCCTCAATGGCTTTCAGTAACTCTTTCTCATTCAACCCAGCAGTCTTCATCAATGGTGAGGCTGCAAAAAAAGCACCTTGAAAGGCAATACCCTGCATCCTTAATTGCAGTTCCGGGTCCGTAGCTTCTTCTCTGGCAATCTTAAATCCATCGATATAAAAGACACGTATATCATTGTCAATTATGACTTTTTGATAATTTTTTGGGATCTCCTCCCACATATCCTCTGGCTTTTCCTTATCACTTTGAATGATAAAACATCCACCTTTTTTAAGTCCTGCTAAAGCATTTGTGTGCTTAAATACATTTGGGTCCGGAGATAAAACCACATCCACAAAAAAGTATTCACAATTGATACGGATAGGCTCTGGAGCAGCTGACAAATAATAGGTTGTCGGTTGACCTTTCTTCTCTGAACCATATTTAGGATTTGCTTTGATATCATAACCCAACAGGTCGTAAAGTGTCATCGCCAAATTTTTTCCTGTGGTGATTGCACCCCATCCACCTACAGAATGAAACCTTACAGTGGTAGCTCCCTTAGGCATTAAATTTGGATTCTCTGACCCCCTTACCGCTAATTCTTTAACTTTTGGATAAGCATCAGTTATTGTTTCCTGATAAGCTCTTTGTTTTGGAGTAAATGGATTATCCCTAATGAAATCTATAGACAAATAAAACAGCTTCTTATGTTTACCATCAGGTAACATATTCTCAATAGCTCCAATAATGCCTTCGGCCTGTAAGTCTCTACTTCCCATACCGAAGGATCCGGAATATATAGAAGGAACATCCTTCTGCTGATATTTTTCCAGTGTAGGGTAAGGAAGATCCCCTTTGATCATTCCGTTTTCCACACATTTTGAGATGACGGATCGGATTTCTCGTGCCAGCGGAAGGTCTTCTGCCAAAGGTTGATCCAACCTTTCCAGTATCACTACTCCCTTTTTACCTTTCAATATTTTAGCTAGATAATCGGCTGGGAATGGTCTAAACATCACCATATCTACCACGCCAACCTTCAGTTTTCTTGTTTCCCTTAGATAGTCTACGACTACTTCTGCACTTGGAACTACACTACCCTGGCCTAGAATCAGGTAATCAGCATCTTCAGCCTTATAAGTCATAACACGATCATACTTACGACCTGTCAGCTCAGCATATTCATTGAATGCCTGATCAGTGAGCTCTTTTATATGATCAAAAAAGAACGGACGCTGTGCTGCCACACTTTGCATATATGAATCCTGATTCTGGACAAGTCCAGCCATCAGAGGATTGTCAACATCCCATATTTCAGGAATTCTTCGGCGTTTATCACCAAATATGATTTTTTGTGCCGGAGTAGGTGTATTAATAATATCATCCGGTCTTCCCAGAAACTCTTTAATCAATTCCCGCTCTGGAATATTAAGACTTTCAATTAAATGCGTTGTCAAAAAACCATCTTGTGCAATAATCCCAGGTGTAAGTGCTAACTCAGCAATCCTGTGCGCTATTACATTTAAGTCGGCTACATGTTGTGCATTTTTGGCAAACAATTGAAAAAATCCGGTATCATCCACTGAATGATAATCGTCGTGACCAGCATGCACATTTAACGTTGACTTGGTCATAGCACGGGCACCTATGTTTAATATATAGGTCAAACGTTTACCCACTGCTGCATAGAGCGATTCATGCATATAAGCAATTCCCTGTCCCGATGAAAAATTGGCTGCTCGTTGTCCGGTCATTGACAGACCAGCTGTAACAGCTGCCGCTGCATGTTCACCTTCCGGTTCAATAAAAATAAGCGGTTTATCAGAGATATTGAGGTGGCCTTTTGCAGCTTCCTCAGCCCAGTATTCCCCCATCTGTGTTGAAGGCGTAATCGGATAAGCACCTGCTGCATCGGAAGATTCACGTTCACACATAATTGCTGCAGTATTGCCATCCATTGCCGAACGGATACCAGGATATTTAGGTGTATTTTTCACTTTGGACATGTGTGTGTTGATTTAGTTATTAATTAAGCCTGAGTTACCATTTTGCGTGTTTTTTCAGCCAAGGCTAAAAACTTTTCCGCTGCTGCTACACTCATCCAGACATCCTCATCTTTTTCAGTTGGATTATACATAGAGGTTAGGTCAAGGTCATTGAATTTTGAATTTACCTTTCTGCAATTATCTAAAAGCACTTCAACCGTAGGTGCGTCTGGCAATAGTTCATCATGCTCAAGTAAATAGCTGCTCAAACAATTCATCGTTGAACGAAAAGCACTTTGGTAAACACTAAAAGGAACTACGTCCTCCTCTGGTTTACACAACTCTTCTTTTGCTTTTTGGAGATAATCATCTGCTTCCTTCAATCTCGTTTTTACTAATTGTTCCATGATGACAGTTATTTTTATTGAATAATAAGAACATGGCTAAGCTAGATTTAGCGACAAGAAAAGGACATGAGAATTATCAAGTGAGATTATGATTTATGTAGGAATAGGCATCTAATCGGGTTTTATTTCATAAAAAGTATTTAGAAAACCAACTAATTAATCAATTCAGGAATTGAGCTTAATGAATAATCTTACTAAACGATCACCATTTTGATTACCCATCTTGGAATTCAAAACAGTAAAAAATAAGTAATCAATCATCACAGTTATTAGCCCTATGTAATAATGACTACATTAAAGTTATCAGATTCAAAATAATGACCTGTAAGTATAAATGCTATTAGCTAATCCTACTGCTTTTTTGTTTTTCAACAGAATGAGTGCAAATAGGATTTATCTAAAAGTTTTTAGGAAATCCAATTTGATTTATACATAGGTTTTCGTTCATAGCTTATCTGATAATGAATATTTTATTTACATTTATTGCTTAACTCACTAACTAATAAGACCTATGTTACTAAAAATTATCCTCGCACTATTGCTTCCACCCGTTGCCGTTTATCTTGAAGCAGGAATGAAAAAGAACAAGTTTATCATCAACATCATCCTTACGCTTCTGTTTTTCCTACCAGGTGTTATACATGCTTTATTGGTAGTATTTAAAAAGGCATAGCTGTTAGATGCCCGACCAATGGAAAGGTAAAACAGCCATCATAACCGGAGGTGCCGGAGGCTTAGGGCTTTCCTTAGCCAGGCGCTTGCTCTCTTACGGAGTCAAGGTTGCCCTTTTTGACAATCAAAAAGAAAAATTAACAGAAATAGCAACTGAAGGTATCGATGATTGCTATACATTCAATGTCGATATTACAGACCTAGATGCTGTGACATCAGCTGTAATAGATTTTGGTAATAGTGTCGATCACCTGGATATTCTTGTGAATGCCGCCGGTATTGTGGGTAAAACGAACATTAAAAGTCATGAAGTAGCAATTGCTGATTTTGAAAACGTCATGAACGTTAATGTAAAAGGATGCCTTACCACTTTTAAGGCCGTAGCCCCTTACATGTTAAAGCAGAACTATGGGAGGGTACTACATATTGCTTCTATTTCTGGTAAGGATGGTAATGCGGGAATGTTGTCTTATTCTACATCAAAAGCAGCCGTCATTGGTATGACTAAAGTACAAGGTAAAGAATACGCTGAAACCGGAATTACTGTAAATGCGTTGGCACCAGCTGTGGTTAGAACAGAGTTGCTAAATGACATGCCCGATTCACAGGTGAAATACATGACCGATAAGATACCAATGAAAAGATGTGGCTCACTTGAGGAGTTTGCAACGATGGCATCGTTTATTATATCAGAGGAAAATAGTTTTAGTACTGGCTTTACCTACGACCTTTCAGGCGGTAGAGCGGTTTACTAGTTTGCTTTCCTCTGACATTTGAGTAACATTATTAATCTAACCCGATTAGTTGAAGGCTACCATCAACATCCTGATGTATAATCGGTGTTCCTACATATTTAACGGTAGAACTTCCTTCAACATCAATATCGAGTTTTTCTTGAGCATCAACTGTAATAAAAGCAGATCCTCTGACCTCGATATTTGTATTGCTGCTAGATAGGGATTCATTGTCAACATTTGCCGTTCCGTCTACGGAAATCGTTTGATTAACTACACTTCCGCTCAAAGTAATGTCACCCACGCCTTCCACATCAATCCTAAGATCCTTTAGTTCCAGCGTTCCTTGATTGATTACCGTTGAAATACCCTCTACATAAATACCTTTTAGGTCCTTCATCGTTACATTTACCCATACATCTTTGATGTTATCCAGGCACCTTACATTTTTCTCAAACCCAACAAATAGTATGTTATTTTGAACAGTATACTCCAACACTCCAATAACCTCAGGTTCGCATTCTATCGTTAATAAATCAGCATCTCCCTGTGTTATTCGTAAATTGATGGGACCTGATAAGGAAACATTTTCAAAAGCGCTTACACTCAATTCGTAATCTGCCAATTGTCCGGATCCATTCAGGCAATTACCGGCATCATTACATCCTATGGTCAAAATTATTGGGCATAGTAGGATCATTATCAAATTTTTCATGACTTTAATTTTAATGGTTAAAAAAAGTAAAAAGGGTATTTAGAATTCCAGCCTATAGGTCAGAATTGGGATCAGACCTGCCATAGGGTAATCTATGATCTGATCATTCTCAGCGTCGTAGATCTGAGACCAGGTATTTAGCCTGTTAGTAACATTTTGTATATCCAGTGAGAACACATGTTCTTTGTTTGCTTTAAATATGTGGTATTTTATTCCAACATCTAATCGTAAATAGTCTTGAGTTTTAAAAGACCAGGGATCATTCTCTACATAAACAGTCTCTCCTTTTTCACGAGAAGTCTCTAAATCAATGGGTAATTGACGCTTACCGCCAGACCACATCACCTTACCATTTACTCCTAACAGACGATCATTTTTAAGCTTCCATTCTTTACCTCCTACCAGGTTATTGACATAGTTTATATTATACACTGTATTATACCATTTGCCATTTTTTGGTTGATATTTGGAATCAAATATTGAGCTGGTAATCATGAAATAGTACTGGTTGCTAAAATATTTTTGCAAGGTCAACTCTAACCCATAATTACGTCCTTTACCTTCATTTACGAGGGTATCATCCAAAGCAAATCCTCCAAATATGGGTGTCCAGAGACTATTCGGATTATCAGATACAGGTAGGTTATCCATGAATTGATAATACACTTCTGATTTCAACATCAGATCACTACCAATTTTCTTTTCGTATCCCAATACAAAATGACTGGAATGTGTGAGCTCAAGGCCTTTGTTAGGCATATAGATAGATCCATCAGGAGCGACATTTTCAACAAAGTATATAGGTAAATTTTCATGTCTGCTGTGTCTTCCATACCCAAAAGTAATTTTTTGATTTGCAGGTAATTCATAGGAAAGACCGAAACGTGGCTCTACAATCTGATCCTTATTTAATCTGAAATAGGTGTAGTGTGCTCCTGCCGTACCTACTAATTTATCGCTGAATTTATACTTAGCCATTGCATAACCCTGATACAACATGGTATATCCATCACTATTAATTACAGTATTCATTTTACCGGTTTGCTCATCAGCTTGCTCAGTGTTATAGTCATAATTCAATCTGCTTAAAATAACACCATATCTCATACTCAATCGACTGGAAAACTTCCTGTTGTAATAAGAAGTCAGTCTCCATGACTCTTTCTGTAGTTTATCAAAAAATTCTCCTTTCAAAACTCCTAATGAATCTACTACCCTAAGGTCTTCTGAACTGTAGCTTTTTGAGTTCGAAATAACTGTTTCAAAGTAAGAATCTTTGTCAGGAAAATAAGTATGAGTAATACCACTGGCATACATACCTGTTTTTGTAAAATCAGTATAACCATCTTCAAAGTGACTATCTGTAGAATCTGGAAGATACTTTTCTGATACATCAGACAATCCTCCTAAACCCCATATTGCAAAATTTCCTAGTTTTTCTGTCGGCAAGTTGACTTTGAAAGAAAGGTCCTGATAATTCGGTAATGCATTTTCAGATACTTCAATATTGAGATCATTCAGTAAAGAAAGGGTTGAATACCTGTAATTAAATAAATATGAACCCCTATATCCTTTTTTGAATGGTCCTTCAGAAGCTATATCTATACCTAAAACACCTGCCTGAAATGTGTGCTCATATTCCTGGTTATTACCATTACGCAGCCTTAAATCAAAAACTCCAGATAAAGCATTTCCATAATCAGCAGAAAATGCACCAGTATAAAAGTCAGACCTGCCCAACATATTACTACTCAGGATACTGACAGCTCCAGAAGAATAACCTTCTTCAGCAAAATGATTTGGGCTAGGGATCTCAACTCCTTCTAATTTCCAAAGTAACCAGTTGGGTGAGTTTCCTCGAATAACAATCTCATTTGAAGCATCATCAGTACCGGAAACTCCAGCAAAAACCTGAGCCATCCTTGCAGGATCACTGATACTAGCAGCATACCTTTTAGTTTCCTGAGCGTCAAAAGATTTTCCACTAACTACAACCATTTCATTGAACATATCGTCATTTCCTGCTGTGACAACTACTTCATTCAATGAAGTGAGTAATTCAGAAAGTTCTACGGTGATGATGGACTCTTTTCCAGAACCAATAAGTAATTCTGATACATAAGCATCTTTATATCCAACAAAGGATACTTTCACCGTATAACGACCCACAGGTATATCATCTATTCGAAAATTGCCATCAATATCCGACGTCGAACCTTTAAGCGGATTCGTACCTAAAAGTTGAACCGTTGCAAATGGCATTGGGGATTTGGCATCCTTGTCAATGATCTGTCCTCTGAGCGTTTGTTTAATTACAGGAGGCTGTGAAATTTCGCTTTGTTCAATTTCCTTAGGAGAGATTACGAATGTTTCATTAATCACTTTATATGTAAATCCACTATTCTTTAACAGCGCTTTTAATGCAAGATCGACAGATGATGTGTTTATGTCGATAGTGATTTTAGGTGCTTTACTAATTGCTTCATGGTTAAAAATCAGATCTACATCAGCCTGCTGTTTGAGCATCTCCAATGCGCTTTCCAGGGTCACATCCGCTAGTTTAATATTGATGGACTTCTGATTCTGAGCATGTACTGGTTGCAATAAGAGTAAAAGTGCAACCAACAACCCTATTAACTCAATTCCTATTCGAGTTCCCAGGTTAAGGGAAGTATAACGTTCATATTTAATTACTTTTTTCATAACTTTAAATGTTGAAAGATTTAACAGGTCTTTTAATGGTCTAATTCAATGGGAAATGTTGCCGCATTTCCCATTTTTTTATTTAATAATTATTGTTTTATCGTTTAATTCAAACTGGATATCTGAAGTCGCCTCAAGTATCTTTAGGATAGATGAGATCGGTTGACTGTTATCAATTCTTCCTGTGAAGTGATAACCTACTGCTTCATTATTCTCAAAGACATATTCGAAATCGTACCAACGAGCTAATCGCTTAATAACAATTTCCATGTTGTCATTATTAAATTCAAACTTCCCTCTTATCCATGATGTATATAAGTCAGTATTAACAGCAGCAACCTCAAGCGTCTCATCTGACTTGTTCAATATTGACTGCTCTCCTGGCTGAAGAAGCTGTATTCCCTGATCTGTTTCAATTTGTACACTTCCTTCTACCAAAGTAGTTGAAATGGTAGGTTCATTTCCGTAGGCTGACACATTGAATGATGTTCCCAACACACGAATATTTTGGTCATCACTAACAATAATGAAAGGTGATCCATTATGTGTCACATCAAAATATGCTTCTCCCGTTAAATAAACAGTTCGTGTAGTGTCATTAAAACTAACGGGATACTTCAGACTTGATCCAGCATTGAGAATGACTTGACTTCCGTCAGAAAGTTGAACTTCATATCTACCACCAACTGGTGTGGTCAATTCATTAAATACAAGACTTTTGATTTCCTCATTACTTGTGTTGCTTGAATAGGAAAGCACATGATCTTCATTGCGAACAGTTGCAGTTCCTTGTTGTGTCTGTTTAATAGACTCATTTCCTTCTAGTTTAACTACTCCCCCATCTGCCAACTTTAAAGTGGCTCGTTGTGCTCCTGGAACAATCGTTTGATCAATCTGTGCGATAGTTGTTACAGGATCACTCTTTTGTAAATAATAATATAAACTTGCCCCTATCAATAAGGGCAATAGAATTCCTGCAGCATATTTCATCCACTGGCTGGTAAGGTCAAAAGATCTGGTTGGAACCATCTCTTCCTCTAAATGACTCCAAACTTTCTTCGCGTCAAACTTTTGATAAATATCTACGTGATTGGTGAGTTGATCATCACTGGTAAGTACTTCATAAAGTTTCCTATTGTCTTTACTTGAACTTATCCAGGTATCCAACGCTTGTTGCTCTTTCTCAGAAAGCTTCTGGTTGATTGATTTGGTTATCAGATTCGCTATGTGAAATGTATGATTCATAATTCCTGATTATGAACCTAAAACAACCACCCCTAAAAAACGGGTGAAGAGAAAAAGATATTTTTATAATTTTTTTTTAAAGGCTGATCAAAATAGAGAAGGCTACAGGCTCAATATTTGCCTTTAGCTTTGAATAGGCAATCTTTTTCTGTGTTTTCACTGTGTTTTCAGAAATCTGAAGTTTTTCGGCAATTTCCCTGTTTTTCATTCCTTTTAGAACCAGCACCATGATCTTTTGTGCGCCATCAGGTAATGAATTAACGGCAGCATAGAGTTGCCCAAATACCTCTTCTTTGATTACCTGATTTTGAAAATCTGATTCATTCTGCAATTCCTGGATTAAGGAAGTTTCATTTTTCTGTACGACTAATTGATGCTTTAAATAATTTAGACACTTATTCTTTACCGTATTATACAAATAAGTTTTGATCGCTGTCGGGTGGTCAAATCCTTTTCTATTCTTCCATAGACTCAAAAACGCTTCCTGAACGAGATCTTCAGACTCATTAGCATCTTTGATATAATTAAAACTGAATGCACAGAGTCGATGAAAGTATAGATTGAAAATATTTTCAAACCCCTTTTTATCTCCCGGCACAAAGTGTTCGACCTCATTCATATAGTAAGATCAGGTTGTGAGGATAAAAATAGCGGATTTTTTTTGGAACAGGAAGCACTAAAAGCATGTCAAGCCGAATAATGAACTATGGTTTGATCACTTATCTACTCCTCAGCAATTACATAGGAAAAATACCTTAATGAATAGCCAAAAAATAAAACTTGGTAAACCGTAGATGGATATTGCATGATGAAATCTAACCGTAAATGGCTAAAACCACACTACCAGATCAATATGCTAACATCATTCACTCCCTACGCAGAGATCACAAAATTACCTATGTCCCTTACCTCCATATTGCATGGCTTCACCTTTTCCAAAACCGTAGCTAAAACCTAGTACGATAAACCTACCCCTGAAATTTTCATTATACAGATAGAAATTATCCTGGAAGACCTCACTGATTTGAATTCTGGAAGCAAAAAGATCTCTGACGCTAAGGTTAATTACACCCTTACCTTTAATAATCTTCTTTCTTGCTCCAATATCCATAAAAAGCATATCAGACATTTCCCCCTGCACTGTCTGGAAAGATGACTGATACTGCCCCGTCAGCTCAATATCAATATCAGCGGGTAATTTAAACTTTGTGTTGACTTTGGAAGACCATTGCTCAGCAGAGAAATCGAAATTCACACCTTCCAACTGTCCAGTTCTATCAAAATAATTATAATTGAAATCCGCATTCAAAGTGAACCAATTAACCGGATCATATTTGGCATTTACTTCGAGCCCCGTTGTTCTGTTAGTTCCTATGTTTTCCGGCCTCCGAATATTTACATTATTTTCAAAGACCGAAATATTGCCAATGACATCTGTGGTATACCTGTGATAAACCGCTGCATTGAGTGATAAACTTGAGAAATCATAAATGGATCCAAGCTCATAAGAATCTGTAAATTCTGGTAGTAAATTAGGATTACCCCTTCTGATGCTAAAGTTATTTCGAATGTTACTGAATGGGTTCAAATCCCGAAGTCCTGGTCGATAGATTCTTCTTGAATAACCTGCCTGAACTGAAATGTTATTTTTCAATTTGTAAGAGGTGTGTACACTAGGAAAGAAATTGGTATAGTTGCGGTCATTTGATTCATCTGTATCGACCAAATACGTGTTTATTTCAGTGTTTTCTAGTCTTAAGCCCAACTTAAGGCCCCATTTTTCTTTTTCATAAGCAGTGGTTCCATACAATCCCAATACACCTTGATAAAACTCAAAAGTATTTGTCTGTGTAGAATCTGTAACATAAACTTCTTCTACCAGGTTTTCCACTGCAAAATCATTACCTACATCATTAATCAAATATTGACCTCCCGTTTCAATGGTAAATGCATCACCTAATGGCTTTGTGTAGTCAAGTTTGTAGGTATACGTTCCTAAAGTATAATTCGTAAATGTCTTCTGTGTAAGATCAAAAACTGGTGCACCTAAAGTAGTAGTGTTATCAAAATCAGAAGATTGATCCTTACCAAAAAAACGACCTACTGCAGCAAGAATTAAATCATGATCTTCATGATCTTCAAAGTCACGTTTATATTGAAGGTCAAATTGATATTTCGGATTAATTGCATCGGTAGATTCTGTACGTACCCACTCCGACAATGATGACTGACTAGTACCATTAAGCATCCGAAAGTTGGTTGTGGATGGCTGATCTTCTATCTCAAGTGCAAAACTTCCAGATAATGTTATGATATTGAAATCATTTATGTAATAATCTGAACCCAACATGATATTGTAATATCGTTCATTACGAAATTCCTCCCCTGTAGAATAAATAGTTGTGTCAGTTAAAAAGTTACTATTAACATTGGAGGTCATACTGGGCAATTTATTGGTCCCCACCCCCATTTGTGTGAAGAGGTTAAACTTTTCAGTTCGTCGGTTAAGGCTAAAACCAACACTGTGGTTTCTAGGAATCCCACCATTTAGCGAAATTGATCCATTCATGCCTTTTTTATCTTCTTTCTTAATGATAATATTGATAATACCCGATGTGCCTTCTGCATCATATTTGGCTGATGGATTGGTAATTACCTCTACACTTTCGATCATATCTGCAGTGATGCTTCCTAATCCACTACCATCATCACCTGTCAAGACAGATGGTTTTCCATTGATAAGGATCTGTACGCCTGCACTTCCCCGTAAGCTCACAACACCTTCAATATTTACATTTACCGAAGGAACATGATTAAGTACATCCAATGCACTACCACCAGCATTGCTTAGATCGGTACCCACGTTAAATACCCGTTTATCCAATCTAAATTCTGTTTGAGATTTCTGTCCTTCCACGACAATTTCATCAAGCTGCTGACTATCCGAGAGTAGCTTAATTGTTCCAAGCTCCACTTTATTGTTGCTGATTTGAAAATCTTTGATCACTGATTTTTTGAACCCAATAAAACTGACCTCAATGTAAAACTCAGCTGCATTAGTGGTGAGACTAAATTGACCATTTGAAGACGTGGTAATGCCTGAAAGAGGCTTATCAGTCAATGCATCAATTACGGCAACAGTGGCAAACTCCACAGGTGTGCTTTCACCTTCCACTATAGTTCCTGTAATCTCTAAATTCTTATATTGAGCATTTAGCTGTGTGAACACCAATAAGAAACCTACGAAACTTGTAATCTTTTTCATAATCAACCGGAAAATTAGGACCTCACTTTGAAGCAAAGTTGAAGCTATAATAAAAATGTTGACTATTTCAGGGTCCCTACTCGTGGAATGAACCATTATTAGAGATAATGAACTTCTATTAAGGTATATATTACAAATACCAACTAAAAAGGTAAAGCCAGCAATTCATTGCTAAACTCAAACTGACATGGCTAAATGACTGTTGTATTTGGTGCGGTATTCAGTTGGGGAACAACCTGTGATTTTTTTAAATACACCTCTAAATGCCTTACTATCAAGATATCCAACATCCATCATTACCTCATTGACGTTCTTCCCGGTCCGCTCAAATGACTTTTTTGCTGCTTCAACCTTTACGCGCTGAATGTATTCAAAGGGTGTGTTTTGGGTAGCTTTCTTAAACCTTCTAATAAAGTTTCTTTTACTTAGTGAAACAATATCTGCCAGCTCGTCTATTGACATCTGCCTAGAATAATTGGCTTCAACATAGTCCTGTACTTTTTGAATCATCTCATCTCCATGTCCTTTTTGGGATTCAAAAATGAAGAATTCTGATTGATTGAATCGATCAATATCTATTTCAAAAAGTTTACTCGACAAAATCGCTAAGTCTCTACCATTGTACTTTTCAATTAAATAAATTAGCAAATTAAGAAACGAATAAGCACCTCCTGAGGTATATAGTCCTTTTTCATCCGTGATGATCTTTTCAGGTTGAAAATCTACTTCAGGAAACATCTGCTGAAATGCCTCTGTACCAATCCAATGCGTGGTTGCTTGTTTTCCGTTGAGTAATCCAGTTTCAGCTAAAAGAAAAGCGCCCATACACAAACTAGCTACTTCTGCTCCTTTAGTATACATTGACTGTATCCATGGCACAAAGTCATTATTGATAGCTAAAGAATGTGACATATCACCCATTATTGTGGTGACAACAACCAGATCTGTTTCTTTGACTTTGTCAATGGTGACATGTGGTTTAATACTAAATATCCCATCATATAACTCTGTTTTCTTGCTGATTCCAACGAGTTGAATTTCATAAAAAGGATCTACCCCCTGATCTTTCAGAAAATTATTTACCTGTCCAAAAAGTTTAAAAACCCCCACCACACTACTCAAAACAACTGGGCCTTCAGGCACAATGACAGATACATGTTTCATGATAAGCAATTTAGACTTTAAACATGCCAAAAGTAACACCTAATAATGTCACTATCAACCCTTAAAGATGTCAATAATACACACCCTGTTTATTCCCACAAGGCCATATTTTTGTCTACACAAATCAAAACAATAAAATAATGCCTGAAATCACTGTAAACATGACAGCCGTAATTATTGCTGTAGTTGTAAACTTCATTTTTGGATTTATCTGGTATACTCCATTATTTGGTAAGATATGGGCCAAAGAAATGGGTATGGACCCTAACCATAAACCTTCATCCAGAGCTATGGTAGGTGGAATGATCACCATGATAATAGGACAGTTTCTCTTTGCCTGGGTTCTTGCGAACAATATGGCAGCTTATAATCCATTAACCTGGGGCTTTCCACCATCAGATTATCCACCTATCGGAGTGGCTGGTATGGCTGCCGTATTTACCTGGCTTGGGTTTTATCTGCCAGTTGATATTGGAACGGTAACATGGGAGCAAAAATCTTGGAAACTTTTCGGTATTAATACATCTTATCATTTCCTGACACTATTGATCGCCGCATTGATCATTGCGTTTTTACCTTGATTTTTTAGGAGGAAATCTCAGGAGCGGCATTTGCTTTGGATTTCCTCTCTCCAAGATTAGACATGTACTATTCGTAACATGGATAAGTCAATCACCCTCTACTGATTAACTGTTACCCAAACAATTGGTTTCCCAGTCAAAAGTTACGTTTGTTTGTTTGGAAATCTTTTTCAGGTCATCTAAAACACCCTGGATAATAGGTATGCCATGCTTACCTCTATATGCTTCCGCCTCCCTTTCCGGATCACCAGGAATTAATACAGCTTTTTGGCCTTTAGATGGTTTGGTGTTTCTGAAAGTTTCAATCCAATGGTCAATCCTTTGCTTAAAAACAGCTATTTCTTCAAACCCATCAATTTCCATGGCACCAAAAAAATGACCAATTCCTTTCCCTACGCTTGTTTCAGGTGGTTTTTCAAATAAAGCAAATTGTGGTACAAAAGGACCCCAGTTAGCGCCTCCAAGTACCCCACATAAAATATCAACCATTGAGGCAAGGCAATATCCTTTGTGTCCACCCATTTCACGCGTGGAACCCAATGGTAGCAAACTACCTTCATACATGTCCGATGGTGTGTTTGTGTTATTCCCTTCCTTGTCTACCATCCATCCGGATGGAATGTTGTCGCCCGCTCTATTCGCAACCTCAACTTTTCCCAACGCAACTACACTTGTAGCCAGATCAATGACTATAGGCGGGTATTTTTCACCTGGAAAAGCAATAGAAATCGGATTAGTTCCTAACATACTTTCTGCTCCCCACAATGGAGTAACTATGCTTGAAGTGTTGGTCATGGACCAGCCAATCATATCCTTTTCTAATGCCTTGAGTGAATAGTATGAGGCGATTCCATAATGATTGGTATTACATACACTCACCCAGCCTGAACCGTGTTTAGAAGCCTTATCCATGGCTATCTCATTTGCTTTGGGACCAACTACTAACCCAAGGCCACCATCGCCATCCACAGTACCTACGCTTTTCTTATCTCTTACCAAATGAATATTTGGGTTTGGATTAATCCTCCCAATGCTAAACATCTCTACATACGATCTCAATCTCGCAATACCATGAGAATCAATCCCTCTCACGTCAGCTTTTGCCAATACATCAGCAGCTAGCCATGCGTCTTGAGTTGGTACTTCAAAATGTTGAAATACACGGGCTGAAAAGTCACTTAGAAAAGTAGGATTAAAAAGATAATAATTAGGTTTACTCATTTTAAAAAAGTCATGCAAACACAATTTTAATTTATTGAACTAGCATGTGCTAATCTATTAGGTGTTAATAGCAGCTTTTTGATTTATCGTATTGCGCGCGATAACCCATTCAATCAAAAGTAGGTTTGGTACCCAGCATAACCATGCAATAATTTTATACGCAGTTAAAAATTCAATGCCTATAATACCCGATAAAGGCAACCAAATCCTCAACGTAACAGCAGCAAAAGCCAAGGCATAACTTCGCATCACCCATCGTTTATGATAATCTACATGACCTGATTTAATGTGTAAAAAGGCTTTCCAGGTAGTGAATAACCATAAAATAGCTAGCATGCCAAATCCAATAGACGATACAAGGCCCCCTGTAGCAAATAAGGCCAGGTATGCTGCAGATATACCACTTATCGTTACGCTAATGACATAAGCTTTACCAAGAATTCTATGAAGTAAAACATATTTGGATCTCCACTTTGGAAAGAACTGAGACCAACCAAACAATAAGGACAAACCACCAAAAATGATGTGCCCATAAAAGGCCGTCCACCATGACATACTATTCAATAATTGATCATCCTTACTTGTCAATACTCCTATTTTAGCATCTATTAATAAATACATGCTTGGATATATACCAATGATGATAGCAAAAGAAGCTAATATAATAAGGTATATGCGTCCTTTCATAAACAAGAAAATAACAAACCCATCATTAAAAGCAAATGAAGGTCATAAAGTAAAATAATTATCGAAATTACTCTTTCCGCAACCTGGAAATACCTAATGTCTGATCATCCGCCATGATCTGCAATAGATATATACCTGAGGGCTCATTTGCCAAATCAACAATTATCTGTTGATTCACCATTTTAATATGATTTCCTAGAGGCTTTCCAGATAGATCATACAACTGTAGCTGATCTAAGCTAAGGTTTGCATTTGATTGAACAATAAACCTTCCCGGAGAGGGATTAGGATAGATATTGACAGAACTTATCCCCTGATTGGACCATACAAACACGATCGAGGAATAGGAATGTGTACCATCAAAATCAGTTTGCTTCAGTCGATAATAAGAAACACCTGCCAATGGACGGAAATCAAATGCTTCATACCATATCACCTGATCACTATTGCCGGCTCCCTGTATATCGAACAGACGCTCCCAGTTATTTCCATCTTCGGAACGTTCAATTGTAAAATGATCATTGTCTATTTCTGTTGCTGTCTCCCAGGTGATCTTTACAACGTTCTCTATGGGTTTAGCATCAAAGGATAAAAGCTCAATGGGAAGCGGTGATGAGTTATCCGTATTGCCTAATGCAAACCGATCACCATCTTGAAAATCAACATTAGAAAACACAGCAATACCTCCTGAAACTGTTCCGGTAATTGGGGTTACATCATTGGTAGAAAAATCACCATCCCGATCAATCAATAAACGTAAATTAGACCCTAAAGAACTTCCTTCAACAGCACTAATGTCTATAGATATCAATACGTTTCCGACATCTCCGGTCTCACTCACTGACCAGATGCGACTTAATCTTTCTTGAATGACTGTTCCATCAACTTCCGAAGGATCTGAAGTTGTGTCATCCCAAAGCGTATTGTCATGACCTATCATGAGAAATTCGTTATTATCAAGATCTGCAGGGTTCCAGATTCTGGCTACACCTGAACCTTGGCTATCTCTGTGATTCGATCCATCAAAAGCCTGACCAATACCAATCACCTCAAAATCATACCCATTATCATCTTCAGCATATACATCATTACTTGAGAGCGCAACTCCATATTTAGCTGCCAAATAATTAGATACAATAATGCGCTGAGCCTCATTCATTTCTGCATCGTACATGGCTATTTCAGCCATTTTACCATTTAATGCGTCTGCAAACCCAGTTGTTGGCGCAGTTTGTCTACGCGCACCTATAAGTACGTCAACAGATCCAGTTGTATTAGTACCAATCCCATTAGCCGAAATATTACTATTTTCGTTAACCCAGGAGTCTCTGGTTGTTGTATTGTTAGTATGTGACCCTACAAACCATGCACCTGTATTGCTCTGAAAATTGCCATTTGTTAGATTCCCTCCAATTGTAGAACTAAAGTGTCCATCAGAGGATCCATTATTATTTATTACATATTGGTAGGTCCGATCTCCGGAGGTTGCTCCTGCTTTCGCCAAAAAAGTACCTTCTTCGGTTGGATCTGAAATACTATATACTACAAAGAAAGACCAACTATCTGTACCCGGTACAAAATCAAGACCTGCAGGCTGTCCAAGGTTGAGATAGTCACCATCGTCAAAACTGATAGACGGAAGACTCGAATTCGCCGAGTTTGCTTCAAATGTAGGTTCAGTACCACCCCCTCCATCAGCAGCAGCCACCAATCCATTTCCAGAAGCATCTGACCAATTCATGACAGCATCTCCATCAGCTAAACTTAAATCATCAGCCCGCAACCATAACTGCAAGCTATTTAGATCACCTACTCCTCCTAGTCCCAAGTTTCCAGATATGAATGAACCTGTTCCTGTAATTGGAAATCCACTGCACGAAGCCGTACATGTCACCTGAATATCTGAACAGACCTGAGCAATAGAAGCATTATTAAAATATTGTACTGCAGGATCGCCACTGCCATTCCCTACGTTAAAAGTTCCATTTCCACATAATGTAGCATCAGTCCATTCTATGTATAGGTCATCTGTGGCAGTGGATATGTTATCTAGAATAGTCACACTGTTACCAGATAGGATTAAATCATCTGTTGTATTGAAGGTTGAGGTGGCTGAAAATTCAAGGTATCCTATATTTATCACATCGTCCGTAGCAGTTAATGTGCCTCCATCCTCTATCAATGTATAACCTTCAATCATAAACTCTTCTGAAATACTTAACGTACCCCCATTTCCGACGATAACATTTCCTGTTTGATAGAACATTGCATCTCCAGAGCCTGTGAAAGGATCTGCACCATTTCCTACATTTGACCGACCCAATGCATCTGCTGATATGCCACATGAATTATTATCATCTGTTGCATCAATGGTTATTGTGTGTGAATTTTGAATAACAACATTATCATATCTTCTAGGCCAGATACCAGCCCCCAAAGCTCCGCTTGAACCATCAGGTGTCAATGACCAGGAATTATTATCATCCCAATCACCTGTTGCAAGCGAATAATAAGTGATTGGATTGCTTAACTCATCACCTACTGATAAAAAGGTAGAACCAGTTCTTTGGTTATTATACTCCGTTTCAATCCATTCTGCAGAAAATATCTCATTAGACATACGGGCATGATCCAGATCACCATCCCAACCCTCATTTCTTGCACCTGTGGCCCTCCCATCATTCCCGATATCCAGATAAGTTTCCAAATTATCAAAATTGTTATAATTTTCAGTATGTACGGGTTGACCGTTTACATAAACTGTGCATGAAGTACCATTCCAGGTTAAAGCGATATAATTCCAAACACTGGCACTTAAATTCACAATTCCTTGTTGCAAATTATGGTTGTTACCAAATCCCAAATCCAGACCTCCTGACCCATCATCGGTATACAATTGCAATCGGTCGACCCAACCATTTGGATTAGAGGTATGACCATACATGTATTGCTCTGTACCTGTAAAAGTTGTTGTATAAGACCATATAGAAACAGTGCCTTGAGCAAGTGAAATGGATGAAGTTGGAACTTCCACGTAATCATTTACACCAAAATTTTGCCCATCTCCTATCAAAGCAGGAGATGTATCCGTACTACCATTGTTTGTACCATCATAATTCATTGCTGTTGCATCCTGCACATCATCATGCAAAAAATACACCGCATCGTAGTCCGAATTCCATGTAGTAGTTGTTGAGGGGTTTGTATTAGCTGCACAATTACCGTAGTACATGAAAAAATCAGTATTCACCACGTTATCCAGCGATGGTATGTTTACCCATGCAACATATTCTCCTGTAGTTCCATCGTAAAATTCAATTTGATGATCTAATACAGAAATTCCTGCTTGGTCTGAAGTAAATATGATATCATATCCATTTCCATTTTCGACATGCCCTCCATTTGCTACCGTTCTCAGGTCACTATCTGCATCCGCACCTGTTAGCCTTATCATGACAGGATAATTAATCAATGGACTCCCACCCATCACCTCTGTAGCATCTATTGTTATTTGTTTTCCGTAGCTATAGCCAACAGGTTGGGTAAGAGCTACCTCACTTACAAGGAAAAAAAGCAGGATAGGAAAAAACCATCTTGTTAAGATTAAATTAATTCTCCAGTAGGAAGGACTTAGAAATGATCTCAATTTGGCACTCTTGGTTATAGGCTAATAATAACCCATAGCTATAATGGTAGTACGAAAGAACTAATATTTAAAGAGAATTGCAAGTAACACTCTGTAGATATGAAACCTAATGGTTATTAGAACTTAAATACTTTTTTAGTTTCTTTTGAAGAGAATAATCATATTTTCCAACCTTTTTAATTATATCTGGTTTGAATTAATGATGAAATACAGCAACATTATTAACAAATGAAAGTTTTAGTAGGTCTCTTTTTCTGTATGGTATTTTGCACTTGTGAAAGTCCAAAACCTGAAAAGGTTCCTAATAAAAATGATAGGAGAAACATTGTTAAAACTTATGATGATTCAGGTAAACTCCATACCCAAGTAACCTATCTGGATGGGGTAAAACATGGCAGATCTTTGCTGTATTACTCAGGAAGTGATCAGGTCATGTTAGAAATGAATTATGCTAATGGAAAGCGACAAGGTGACGCTACCAAGTATTATGAGAATGGGAAAGTATATGCAATAACACCTTATGAAGACGATGAAGTAAACGGAGTAGTTAAACTATATTATCGAAATGGCAATATCAAAGCAGAAATACCCTATTACCAGAGTAACCACGGCCTGGGTCTCAAAGAATACTTTACCAATGGTGATTTGAAAGCAGAAATGCCCGAAATTATTGCAAAACGTCAAAAAATCGGAAATCAATATGTCTACTACTTTAGCATTGAGGATTGTGAAGATGCCATTTTTTTTATTGGTGGTCTACTAAACAATAAATACCTGATAGAAAAGCCTCCGTTTGTAACTGTATTGCCTCAAAAATCAGGTAAAGGTCTTTACGGGTTTCCAAAAAGTATGCTTGGCGAAACAATAAATGTGATCTGTAAATGCAGTACAGCTGCTAAAAACTCACTAGTTACGAGAAAAGTACTCACACTTTAAGCACCATCTTACGATACATGATCAGTTACCACTTTGTATGTGGGGTCCTCGTAGTGATTCACTTCAATAAGATCGTCTGCCTTATCTAACATTTTGCGACAATCCTCACTTAAATGGCGCAGATGAACTTTTTTACCAGATTTGGCATACCGCTCCGTAATCTTATTGATTGCCTCAATTGCGGAATGATCAACCACCCTGGATTCCTTGAAATCAATGATGACATGTTCTGGATCATTTTGAATATCAAATTTTTCTGAAAAAGCAGCAGTTGAGCCAAAGAATAGGGGTCCATAAATCTCATAGTGCTTATCCCCTTTCTCATCAATAGATTTTCTGGCACGTATACGCTTAGCATTTTCCCAGGCAAAAGCCAGAGCAGATATTACGACACCAATTATTACCGCCATAGCTAAATTATGAAAGATGACTGTAACACCGGCAACCAGGATCATGACGATAATATCAGTTATGGGTACACGCTTAAATATCCTAAGACTAGCCCATTCAAATGTTCCAATAGATACCATGAACATCACACCCACAAGAGCTGCCATTGGAATTTGCTCTATGAGTGACGCTCCAAATAGGACAAAAAGCAACAAGCTGACTGCAGCAACGACTCCAGATGTTCTGAAACGTCCACCTGAACTCACATTGATGATACTTTGACCAATCATGGCACAACCACCCATTCCACCGAAAAATCCACAAACAAAATTTGCTAATCCCTGTGCAGCTGCCTCTTTGTTACCTCTACCTCGAGTTTCCGTCATCTCATCAATTACAGAAAGTGTCAATAAACTCTCTATAAGTCCAACTAAAGCCATGATCAATGAATAAGGAAAGATGATCTTTAAAGTTTCCCAACTTAAAGGAATCTGCGGTAGATGAAATTCTGGTAAACCACCCGATATAGAAGCAATATCTCCGACTGTACGTGTATTTATTCCAGCAAAGATCACGACAGCGGAGGTTGCCAGGATGGCTACCAACGAAGCCGGCACAGCTTTGGTAAGTTTAGGCAGGAAGTAGATAATTGCCATTGTACCCAAAACAAGTGCTAACATGATAAAAAGAGGCATTCCAGTCATCCATGAGGACACACCATCCGTTTCTACCTTAAATTGGCTGAACTGTGACATAAATATGATGATTGCCAACCCATTCAGAAAACCAAATATTACAGGATGCGGAACCAGTCTAATAAACTTACCTAGTCGAAGAAAGCCTATTAAAGCCTGAATCAACCCCATTAAAACAACAGCTGCAAACAAATACTCTACTCCATGAGTTACCACCAACCCAACTACCACGACAGCTATTGCTCCTGTAGCGCCGGATATCATACCCGGCCTACCTCCCATGACAGCCGTTATTAAACCAATGATAAAGGCACTGTATAAACCAACCAATGGACTTACCTGTGCAATGATGCTAAATGCTACCGCCTCCGGCACCAAGGCCAAGGCGACAGTGAGACCAGACAATATTTCATCCTTGGGGTTATAACCTTTACTTCTAAGATTTTCTAAAAAAGTCATTTAATCGATTAAAAACATGTAATTATCCCGAAAATCCAGGGTTTGGGGAAAAGCCAGATTTCAAAACGTATTAGATCATTCATTGGGAAGCCGCGAAGCTAGGCTACCTAATTAAGGATCGCAAACTCTAATGAGTTAATTCTCAATAGACCTCTGGTATAAAAGTTTGATAATCGATCGGTGGTCGGATATAACCATGATCATCAGGTAACGGCGGCAGTTTTATGGACTTTGGCTTTACTTTTTTATATGGAACTAGGGAAAGTAAATGGGAGATGCAATTCAAATGTGCTTTTTTCTTATCGTCACCGTTTACCACGAACCAGGGTGACTGTTTTGTATCTGTATAAGCAAACATTTCGTCTTTTGCTTTAGAATACTCCATCCACCGCTCCCTGGATTTTAGATCCATTGGGCTGAATTTCCATCTTTTCATGGGGTTTGCTAAACGTTCACCAAACCGTTTTTCTTGCTCTTCGTCACTGACAGAAAACCAATACTTAATCAATATGATTCCTGACCTAATAATCATCCGTTCGAATTCCGGACAGGATCGTAAAAACTCCTCATATTCTTCCTGTGAACAAAACCCCATTACTTTCTCTACTCCAGCACGGTTATACCAGCTACGGTCTAAGATCACCATCTCTCCTGCTGCTGGTAAATAAGGGACATAACGTTGAAAATACCATTGGGTCTTTTCCCTTTCTGTGGGTACTCCTAATGCAACAATTTTACAAACTCTTGGATTTAATGGAGCAGTAATACGCTTAATCATCCCTCCTTTACCACTGGCATCACGTCCTTCAAAGATGATCACAACTTTTAATCCCTCGCTCTTGATCCATTCCTGCATGTAAACCAATTCCTGCTGAAGCTTTTTCAGTGTTTTAGAATAACTAAATTTCTTGGGTTGGTTATTGGCGTCTGTCATGTTTTATTCTAATTGTTATGATACTAAATTAAAGGTAAATAGCCATAAAACACCTGACATATGTCATCTGGTATATGTATAAAAAGGCAGTTTCTTATTATTTATGGATTTTGTAGATCAATAACCTACTGGCGATCTGAAGATTCTCTAAAAACTAATCTCTCTCTTACCAAATTCTTTGGGCAGCTTTTGACAATTATACCTGTTTTAAAAGAAACGATGAATCCTTAAAATTGTTAGTGATAAATTATTATTGTGAAAGACAAAAATCAAGGTCCGCTCCCTACTTATTTATCCAGGTTTGACCAATAAAAGCCGCCCGAATAAGAACTATAAGCAAAATTCCCTTGAATCGTTGCAGCAGCATCATAATAGTTTAGAAAAGTCAGGTACGTGGACGGATCTGCTCCTTGATCTTTCGCTTTCAAAACAAACGCTACCTCAATAACATCTGCAGAAGAATTAAACTCAGCCAGGCCTCCAATAGAAGGAGGTAGTCCCAGTGATTCAGATGAAACCAATGCAATGGGCGTTCCCGAAACCTTATCTGTCACATTTATTTCAAATAAGAGGTCTACTGGTTTTGATCCTGGACTAATAGCTAATGAAATAATTGTACTTCCTGTAAAGACCATGTATCCATTGGACAGATCAGATGAAACAGGATCAAAATCAAGTATTTCATTAGGTGAGCCATCTTGAAAAACATCGTCGTCCATCGATCCCTTGATTCCATTTGGTGTTGGCCCCCACAATACTGTTTTTGTGTTTGCTTGTAATACATTAGAAAGCTCCCATGATGTAAGTGACTTACCAAAGCCTTGTTCAGGATTATTCTCCCCGTAAGCCACTGTCGCTCCCCCTGGTATCTCCTCATAAGTTCCAGGTCCGGTAAAAGTAAGACTAGCTGTAAGATCAATTTCCACGACTTCAAAACCATCATCAACATTGATAACGATAACTATTTGCCCATCCTGAAGTGCAGCGTCTATGTTTATCTTATACAAAGTCGCTGCTTTGGGAAGATCAATGGTGGTAAAGAAATCGCGAGTGATCGTATTTCCATCAAACTGCTTATCGTATGCTAGGTGCACCTCAACCGCTAGTGATTCCCCCGTTATAAAATATCCTTCTCTATCATCATTCATGGGCCATTCCAGATATTCACCAGAAATACTTCTGGTAGCTTTTGCATTCCAACTGGTAAAATCTGTTGTTACATTGGTTGAATAGTTGAATGATACCTTATAATTTGCTAAGACACACGTGATATCAATGGTTTCGATTTCCTCTTTGTCTATGGTGAAATTATCAGATTTACCATAATACCAGGGAGATTCAAAAGCAGCAGCTGGCGCAGGATAAATATTTTGTGCATCCACGTAGTATTCACCTGTCTCCAATTCAATTTCTGCAGGAGCAGAAGACCATGGATTAAAGGTGATGGTGTCCTCTAAATCAGCAGAAATAATATTGACTATAAAGTTGTCAATATCTACCGCATCCAATCTTCCGGAAGACTCCTCAACAGAAATACCCAGGTTTAATACAAGAGTTCCAGTTTCTGACTCATTTGTATCTGGCACATCACCTTCATCATCTTTGTTGCACGAAATGGTCAATAAAACAAATAATCCAAGAATAACGGTTAGACTGTGTTTAAAGATTTTCATGGCAGTGATCATTTTAAGGTCAGGTGGTTTACTTTAAAAATACCGTTTTGATCAAAGAAACCAATGAATGTGTTAATTTTTTACTTATTTAATAAAATAATTTGAAGAAATAATATGAATTTACGTGGTGTCAATCGAAAATTCATATAAAAATTAAGAATAAAGCAAAGCAAAAACTTAGGTCTTACATCCTTACTTTTAATCAAAAACCAACTCAATACAATATTTAGCAAGTGGGCACTCCTGAGTAAAACTTTCTTTCTCTATGCAAATCACATAAGATCCTACAGAGAATTCATAATTGAAAATGTTATCTCCCTCACCGGGAATCTCTTCTTCAAATATTACAAAATCATTGTTCTTATACACAACCCAGCCATATGAAATATCATTTTTCAATTCAAAGTCTGCCTTGAATTGATAGACTTTAGAATTCATGGTACTCTGCTCTTGTATGAAAGAAAGCTCGGGGCATGGCTTATTCACGAAGAAAGATCTACAAGTAAAATCTCCTGATTGGCAATCAGGATTGAAAGACTTTAGACAAATCTCATATTGACCTTCAACAAGTGCTAGGTTTAGTGGCTCACTGATGTCAGCTTCACCTTCACTCAAAAAATCATTATTTAAATACCATTTATAACTGACCGCCTGATCAACATCCTTATAATTAGCGGTAAAGGAATAAGTTCCATCAAATTCGGGGTTAATACCTATATCCGCAACAGGACACCGCAAACAGGTATTAATGATTTCCAATAATTCAAAATCACTCTCCACCGATATTTGTTGGTTTGATTGATATCGTTCAATTGTAATAGGATAACCAAACTGTGGATAAAAACCAGCTCCCTGATCTTTCTTAAATTTATCGTAAGCCACCTTATTTTCAATTACAAATTCTGTGCCTTCATTGAGGATGGTAAAAGGGTAAACAAGCTCAAAACACTGGGTTTCAAATTCCGCAAGAAAATCCTTTAATCCCGGGATCTCACAAGCGCTTAGAAGTGCCTTAAGTTCATTCTCAGTCGCTATGTTTGAAAGCGTGCCTGCTTTATTAATTAATATAGGAAGCACCACTCCATCTATAAAGAAAAGGTTTGATTGACTTTCTACAGCTTTCAATAACCCGGACAACTCATTTATGGATATAATGGTCCCGTTGTTGTAGGCCAATTTAATGGGGTAGACTATTTCAAAACAAGAAGAATCTTTACCTACCTCTTCATAATTCAGCAATTCTTTAATTGCTAAAGATTGCGTAATCACGTCAGCCTGATCGTCCGGAAAATTTAATTCATCATCATTAATACATCCTCCAAATAGCATCATAATTGCCAGGAGAAAATTGAAATAAACATAGGATGTATTAAATCGATTCACTTTAATCTATCTCGGTAATTAGCCTGTCATACCATAATTTAAAAGCATTTTTTCTAACCTTCTTTTGTGATCTCCAGCAAGTTTTAATGATTTGTCTTTGGTACGCCTTGAAACATGGTCTGCATGTGAAATTAAAGAAATTTACTTTGAACTCATTATCTAAAATTGGCATGATCGGTCATTTTTTATTGCCATTGGGCCAAAAAACAAAAGAAGTTGCCCAGAAAATCCGGGCAACTTCAAAAAACACCAACCAACTATTCAATTATGAATGTTTTACAAACCTGTTTATCCTCACATCCACCATCCTGCTTCAGACAAACTTCATAGTTCACACCTTTTTCAAATTGCCAGTAAAACTCATGGTCATCTTCTGATCCTGCTTCCCTGGTTTCACCTCCCTGGTAGTCATCATTTATATACATTTTCCATATGTATGTAATATCATTCTTGGTGTCAAAATCAGCTAGAAATTTATATGCGAGGTTATCTCCATCTCTCTCTGAAGTGAAATCAAGACTGGAGCAAGTCAATACTTCACCAGCGCTTATGGTCTTACAATACTGGATTTCCTCACACCAATCAGAATATACAATTACACATACTTCATATTCTTCCTGACTCAGCTCAGTTAAAAATTTATGATCTGTCTCGATACCATCAAAATTTTCCTTATCCACTAACTCTCCATTTACATACCACTTATATTGAACATCTTCTCTACCATCAAAGTCTGCGGTAAATAACCACTGATCTGCCTCCAGTGATTCAACCATAAAAGATGGTTCGGAACACACCTTTTCTTCTACAATGATTTCTTTACAAGACTTGGTTTCACAATCATTTGTGGAAATCGCACATATTTCGTACGTCCCTGGTTCAAAGTAATGGTAATACTTATGAGCTTCTTCTTCACCAAAAGAGGCCATTTCGACTACCTCTCCATCAATTAACCAGGTGAATTTAGAATCGGTTTCAGCTTCGAAAACAAATTTCTCGTATGAAATTTGCTCTAAATCAAATTCAATCTCAGGACAAGGATTCTTTTCGATAACTATCTCTTCACAAATTTCAACTGATCCACCACATATTTCTGATTCACCAGAAATACAGATATTATAGGTACCTGGAGCAAATGTGAAGTCTAATAGGTCATCTCTCAAGTCATCCAACGCTTCTACTTCAACTACATTTCCATTCACACGCCATTCATATATGATTTCTTCAAGACCGGCAGCAGTAATGGTGTAGGTATAGTCTGTACTATCTACAGAAACATTAATAATTGCATCTGGACAAGGATTTTCACTCTCCAAACAAGAAGACAGGAAAAGCAGAAAAACAGAGATTCCCATCAGGTTTACAAAATTCAAATTTTTCATTATTAGGTTCATTTAATTTAGACGATTCAACAAAGTTTTGATCAAACAATTAGTTTGACATTCAAAAGGGAAACGCCTTCATCAATACAATACCCTACCCCCTATCTCAAAAACATCGTATTTGAGAAAAGCATAAAAAAGGAATAGTTTTAAATCTTATTATGTCCAAGTCGCTGGAATCACTTTGCAATGAAGAGACCTTCAATGGTTTTTTTCGCAAGCATATAAACGTGTTGCGCAACTTTATCTATTTCAAGTTTGGAGATGATGAGTCAGCCAATGACGTTGCTCAGGAAGCTTTCATTGCGCTATGGAAGAATTGCTCAAAAGTTACAATGGAGACAGCCAAAGGTTATTTATATACGTCCGCACGAAATATAAGTACCAGTCTAAAAAGACACGAAAAGGTAAAGTTGAGCTATAATAACTTATCTGTAAATGTGGATCGCAATAATGAATCTCCTGAATATATTATGCTGGAAGCTGAATTTATGGAAAAATTAAATGACGCCATATCCTCACTACCAGAAAAACAACGTGAAGTCTTTTTGATGAATAGGATAGATAAACTCACATATAAAGAGATAGCCGAGATCAATCAGGTCTCACAAAAAGCAATTGAAAAATTGATGCACAAGGCTCTGCTTAAACTGAGAAAAGAAATAAAATTGTTATAGGTATGGGTAGGGTAAAAGTTAATTACCCCGTTAATGTATGTATAGATGAAAAAATTTGATGACGATACTTTTCTGGCCAGGTGGTTAAGCAACGAGCTTTCTCCTGAAGAGCGAACTGCCTTTGAAGACAGTGATGAGTATGCCGCATATCAAAAAATTGCCAAAGGCGCTTCACTTTTTACAACTCCAAATTCCTTAAATGAAGAGAAACTACTTGAAGAGGTTAATACCCTGAAACATCATACAGCAAATACTAATTCCTCAATAAAAAGGAGGTATTGGCTTTATGGCATGGCCGCTACTATCGCATTATTGATCACCTCCTATTTTATGTTTGACCTAATTACCTATTCCAGTTATAGCGCTGATTACGGCGAAACTGAAACAGTTTTACTTCCAGACGGCACAGAGGTGATTTTAAATGCCCGGTCCGAAATAAGCCTACAACGATGGAATTGGAAGGATAACCGACGGGTAAATCTTGAAGGTCAGGCATTTTTCAAAGTAGTTAAGGGTAGCACATTTACTGTAGAAAGTAATCATGGCTCTGTTACAGTTCTTGGAACTCAATTTGATGTAAAAGCGATGTATGATTTTATCGAGGTGAATTGCTACGAAGGAAGTGTTCGTGTAAACACATTATTGCATGAGCAAACCCTTACCCCTGGCAATGGGTTTCGCCAAATCTATGCAGATACGACACTTATCAATACGGAAGGCATTAAACCTTCATGGATGGGTCATGAGAGTGTATACGAAAGTATTCCTGCCAGATATATACTTCAAGACCTGGAAAATCAATACAATATATATTTTGAGGGTCGACTACCTGATGACCTGTTGTTTACAGGAAGTTTTCCTCATGATAATCAAGACCTGGCACTCAAGATTGTTTTAGGAGCTTTGGAGGTGCAATATCAAATCCGCCAGAATAATGTCATTGAGCTTGTTTATAAAAAATGAAGCTCCTTTGGTTCATAGTTCTGATGTTTCTTTATGCCCATGCTGCCTTTAGCCAAACAAGGAGTTGGCAAATAAAGGAAATTATTGACTACTTAGAGACTAATTCTGCTTTACGCTTTTCTTATGAAGACAACCTGATAAATGAACAAAGCATCAGGTTAGATTCTTTCAGGCTTGATGATATCTACACAATAATTCCAATATTAGAAACTGATCTACGCCTGCGTTTTGAAAAAATCGACTCAACTTACTACATAATCAGGCCTTTCAAAGCAACTGATCAGGTTAGTGTATGTGGTCTGGTACTAGATCAGAATGGTAAACCAATACCTGGCGTGCTTATTTCGGGAGATATCCCTCTATACACAACTGTAACGGATAATGACGGTTATTTCTCAATTAATCAGGCACCCTATGAACTCTCAATCACACTCCGGCACCTGGGCTTTAATGCAAGAAGAAGCTCAATCTCTGAATTATTCTCAAACGACTGTGCTAAACTGATTCTTATTGAATCTGTGGGTTTTCTTGAAGCACTGACAATCGATGATTACCTGACCGTTGGCATAACCAAAGAGCGAAACCACATCCACATATTCCCATCAGAAATAAATATATTACCTGGATATACAGAGCCAGACCTGATGCAGAGTATCCAACTGGCACCTGGTGTCAATAGCCCTTATGAAACATCCGCCGGAATTCATGTGCGAGGGGGTTCACCAGATCAAAACCTGGTGTTATGGAATGGAATAAGAACCTATAATCAGGGACACTTCTTTGGGATGATTTCAGCATTTAATCCCTATATCGCAGATGAAGTAACATTTATTAAAAGTGGAACAAACCCTCAATATGGTGAGCGGGTTTCAAGCACCATTGATATCAGAACTGCTGACTTTGTTCCGGAAAAAATTTATGGAGGGTGGGGATTCAACATGATCCATACAGATGGCTATTTAAATGCACCTTTGATCAAAGACAAGCTTTCGGTCCAGGTATCTGGTAGAAGATCATTCAATGATCTAATAAAAACATTTACCTACGAGAATTTTGCTACACGTGTTTTTCAAAACACAAAAATTGCCGAAATCGCTACCAACGAACAAGCAAAAAACAGATTTTTCTTTCACGATTTCACAACAAATGTCAATTATAAAATCAACAAAGATCACAGCCTGCATTTCAGCTCATTGTTTGACAATAACGCCTTAGTTTTTACTACAAATAACCAATCAACACTTGAGGTATTTAGTGATCAATTAAATACCAAAAATGAAGGTTATAGCCTCAGGTGGTCAAAAAATTCAGTTGAGACTTTTTCATTCGATTTAAGTGCCAATTACTCCAAATATCTCTTATCCTACGCTTTCAATAGGCTATTTGAAGATACTTTAGATATAGCAAGTAAAAAGAATCTTATTGAAGACTTTGGGTTAAGTTTTCATACTACCTATCCAATTGCTAAAAATCAGCGCATCAAGTCAGGATATCAATTTTCTCAAAAGCAGGTTCGTTATGCCTTTGAAAATGAAACACCCACCTATTCGCTTGTACTGGATGTAGCAGATAATGAATTAAAAACACATGCGTTGTTCGCTGAATATCAATTGGAATACGGAAAAGGTTCTAGTCTCCAATTAGGCTCGCGCTTAAATTATTACCAGGAACTGGATCGGCTATATTTGGAACCCCGGTTATTTATAGAGCAGAAAATAACAGAACCATTAAGCCTGATAGCTTCAGGGGAATACAGGACCCAAACAGTCAGTCAAATCAGAGAGTCTGTCGTGAGCGATTTATCACTCGAGAACAAAGTATGGACACTTTCTTCAAATGATGGTTTTCCCGTAACCTCTAGCTATCAGATAAGTGCTGGAAGTATTCTGGATAAGAATGACTGGTATGCAGAAGCAGAAGTCTATTATAAAGACATTTCAGGTATCACCACCTTAACATTTGGTTATTTAAATCCAATAGGTAATGAATTCAGTAATGGACATAGTAGAATCAGAGGACTGGATTTTTTCCTTAAAAAGCAATTTACCGGATATAAGACCTGGCTTTCCTACTCCTACATTTATGCACAAAACCAGTTTAAAAACCTGAACAATGAAGAACCATTTCCTGGAAATTGGAACATAGAACATACAATCAAATGGTCTCATTTCTATTCCTTCAATCAATTCCAATGCTCTCTTGGATGGTTATGGCATACTGGTAAGGCCTACACTGAGGTGCAAGAAAATCTTATAGGTCAAGGACCGGTTAGTGTGTATTTCGATAGAATCAATGAACACAACCTTCCTGTCTATCATCGTCTTGATCTTTCACTTGTTTATGACTTCAAGCCGCAAGAGCATAAAAATTTGAAATATCGAATAGGGGTATCCGTGCTCAATTTATATAACAGAAAGAACCAGTTGAATCGGGAATACCGTACCACTCCATCGCTTGAAAACAGATTGATAGAAACCAATATTTATGCTTTGGGAATCACCCCAAATATCGTCTTTCGAGTGTTCTTTTAAACGTCCCTTTCAAATGCATATTAGCTGAGTTAAAACGTTTCAAACAATTAATTAATCACTAAAACATCATACTTGAAACCAAAAAAAATGTTTTATCTTTAGATTCTACAATCAATGTATTCTAGTGAAATTAATTATTGCAATTCTGCTTTTTCTCATATTAATGGCTCTTTGCTGGCCTTTGGGAGTTGTACTACTTATATTCTTGCCAATTTTATTGATTTTAAGTCTGTTTCTTAAAGTTTTTGGGCTGCTACTGACTGCTTTCTTCCAGGTACTAACGGCAGTATTTATGTTGCCCCTAAGGGTGATTGGATTGGCTTAAAAACCTTGTTGTCAGTAAATAAGTTCTATCCATTTTCTATTGGTCTTTAGGTTGTTCTTTCTAATCGCCCATTTTGCACTTGACCCTAGAATACTGGAAAAAGTCTTATCTAGATTATTACTAATCTTTTCCTGACCTGCTACATAAATGTAAGTATTAGATTGCCATAAAATATCCAATAGTTCTTCAGCCTTTTCTGGTATATCATGGTAATCATTTTCAAGTTCAGCACCTACAGGTTGGATGCTTAAATCCTGCAAAGCATGGTAGGTCTTGTCGTCATAATATTGTGACTTATCTCTTGATTTATCATTAGCATAAAGAAGTTCCAAACCGGTCTTTGCACCATGCAACAGTCGAATCTTTCCTTTCCAATCTTTTCTTTGCTCATGGATATAACTTATAAAGGCCCTAAATGGTGCAATACCTGTTCCTAAGCCAATCATTATAAGGTTAGCGTGTTTATCCCCAGGCACTTGAAAAGGAGAAGGATATGGACCTGTAACGGTTATCTCATCTCCGACTATTCGACCACATAGATAGTTTGATGAAATACCTTGAACCTCCTCCCCGGTAAAAGCATCAATATAGTCACATCGCTTTATAAGTGCCTTAAATTGGGTTTTGCTGCCCTTCTTTAAAGGGATATCAGCAAAACTATAAAGTCGATGATGTGCAGTCTGATCAAAAGGATTTTGGGTTAACACACCAAAACATTGTTCCACACTACAACTAAAATCAGAATGATCTACTTCCAATTCGATTTCTCGTACTTCCTCTTTATCATAATAGGTAATACGTTCTGTTTTTATAACTGTGGCATGGTATTTTTTTTTCGATTCCTCTGATTTATTCTGTACCATATTAAAGGAGCTCTACAGCTTGATTTTTCCTTAAATTATGAAGTACTGTATATTCATCCTATGAGTAGTATCAAGTGAAAATATGATATCTATCAAAGAGTAGTTAAAACATAACAGGCATTTATAAGTCTATACTGTATGGAATCATTTGATCTATCAAAAATACCTTCTCAAAAAGGAAAACTGGCAGTTGTTACGGGTGCTAACATTGGCTTAGGTTACGAAACTGTTCTAGCTTTGGCAAAAAAGGATATTGAAGTTGTCCTTGCTTGCCGAAATATGGAAAAGGCAAATAAGGCAAAAGATAAGGTTAAAGATCTATATCCAGATGCAAAGCTTATGTGTCTTGAGCTGGACCTGAGTAAATTAGACTCGGTACATGCTTTTGTGAAGCAATTCCATATTCATTATAAACAATTGGATTTGTTAATCAATAATGCTGGCATCATGATGACCCCATATCAAAAAACTGATGAGGGATTTGAGGGACAATTAGCTGCAAACTATCTGGGACATTTTCTATTGACTAGTCTGATGATGGGAACTTTGGAGAAAACCCAGGGATCGCGTGTAATCATGTTAAGCAGTATTGCTCATAAAAAAGGGAAAATACATTTTGACGATTTGCATTTTGAGAAAAGCTATGACCCCAGTGCAGCTTATGGACAAAGTAAACTGGCATGCCTAATGTTTGCTTACGAACTAGACGAAAGACTAAAAGAACATAAATATCAAGCAAAATCATTAGCTGCACATCCTGGTGTAACCTTAACAAATATAATCAGCCAATTTAACCCGATTTTAAAATTTGTGGCAAAAATACTGTCACCGCTTTTTTTCGCTTCTACCGACAAAGCGGCTTTACCTACCCTTAGAGCTGCACTTGATCCGGCTGTTCATGGTGGGGAATATTTTGGCCCTGATGGGTTCAATGAATTTAAAGGAAGTCCTGTCTTAGTAGGTTCTAATGAAATATCTAAAGATCCAGAAGCTAGAAAGAAACTATGGGACATCTCTGAAAAGCTTGTGCGAAATAAATTATTTGATTAAATATAATGAATTAGATACCTTGAGTGTCTTTGGTATTGGGATCTTCTATTTTCAATTCTGCCCTTCTATTTAATGAATGGTCATCTTCCTCACATTCAACTCCATCACTACACTTATTTAGCAGGAGCTCCTCTCCAAAGCCATACCAGTCGATTCGATCTTCTTGTATACCCCTTGATTTCAAATATTTGACTACTGAAAGAGCTCTTCTATCTGACAATTTTTTGTTATACTCAAAAGTGCCTTGTGCGTCAGCATGTGCACTAATAACAATATAGGTGTCACGATACTTTTTCATTACGTTGACCATTTCATTTAATGTAGGCATGGCACTTTCCTTGATTATCTCACTATCGAAATCAAAGAACACAGTACTCTTATCAAGAAATGTCTCCTCCAATAAAAAATCATTTCGTAACGTATCAGCAACCATTGCTTTTGTGTTCAAAGTGAAATTTGCTGAAATATGATCTGAGGCATCTGCACTAATTTCATATATTCTGTCGGGTCGAAGCACGTAGAAATATGAGCCATTCTGATCTGTAACTAATTCCACATGTTTATCATCCGTAAGGTTTTCAATGCTTATGGTCACTCCGTCCATTAATTCATGGGTTTCATTGCTAAATACTCTTCCTTCCGCAAAAAGAAGATGTTTCCACATCCAAACATCTACTGAATCTGTTTCAAACTTATTAATATCAGAGCTCAAATGGGTTAGCCCATCTTGTGAGTAACCTTCTTTCTCGGCAACGAGATAATATTTAGAGTCTATTGGTACGTCAAGCCTGAATATTCCCTTTTCATTGGATACTCTTTGGTAAGTCATATTTGTTAACTCATCCGTAACAATCACTTTGGCATCAGCAATCAATTCTTTAGATGTGCTTTCTACCACCCTACCAACAACACCAAGGAATTTGATATTAAACTCGTAAATATCATCACTACCCACACCACCATTTCGATTACTGGATATAAAACCAGTTCTTCCATCTGGATTAAGCGAAAATGCAAAGTCATCCTTGGAGGAGTTAATTGGCGATCCAAGGTTTTCTACATTACCAAAAGAAGATCCAATGGGATAACTTCGATAGGTATCCAGACCACCAAAACCGCCATGACCATCTGATGCGAAGTATAGATTTCCATCAAACGAATAGAAGGGAAATAATTCTTCACCCTCCGTATTGATTTCCGACCCAAGGTTAATTGGTAAACCCCACTGACCATTCTCCCAAATACAATAATAGATATCACTTCCCCCATATCCCCCGGGTCTGTCAGAGGCAAAAAAAAGTATCTGGTCATTCTGGCCCAGAGAAGGATGGCCTGAAGAATATTCATCATCATTGTATGGAAATGGAGTAATATTCACCCAATGATCACTTTCACTCCTTTCGCCAATGAAAAGTTTCAAATTCAATCTTCCATCTTTGCTTACCTTCTTCTTTCGTTCAAAATAATTATTTCTTGTAAAGATTACTTTGTTGTTACCTTGATAAAAAGCTAAAGGTCCTTCATGAAATCGAGTATTTATATCTTGTAGTTTTTCAGGCTTGCTAAATGTAGATGCTTTAAACGAAGTATAGTACAAATCAAGTCTGGACTCATAATTATCAACATCGTCTAATGAAGATTGATAGGAGTCTTTATACTTGATGAATAAATCTTCATCACGTGCACTTAAGAAAATAAAACCATCTTTATACGAAACAATGCCAAAATCAGAATTTTCAGAATTTTGGGGGAAGTTTATTACCTGACACAGTGAGGTATCATGACGATATAACTCCATTTGATCACTAAAAAGAAGCTTTCGTGCTGGTCGGGTATCTTCTGGATTTAACTCCATGTAAGCTTTATACCACATCTCTGCTTCTTCATAATTGCCAATCATGGATAGTGATTGAGCGAAATTGTAATAATGAATAGGGTCTAACCCTTCGTAATCAATAATTTGACGATACCAATTGACCGCTTTATCTAATTCATTCAGCTCAGCATAACACTCAGCAATCCTGATTTTTGCTCTAAAATCATTTGGGTTTTTATCAAGTGCTCTCTCATAAAGTTCAATGGCGTTTTTGAAAGCCCATTTTTGATAATGAATTTCAGCTTTTTGCCAATCACTCATAAACAAAGTAGTGATATCTGTGCTTTGTCCATTTACAGATAGCACAACAGATAAGAATATACCAACTATTAGCAAATGCTTCATCTAAAAATACCTTGGTGATATTAGTCCATCTTTAGGTGGATATAGAAACCTGTAGCTGACCATTACTTCATGCGAACCAAGATCAACAACACGCAATTCATTAATGGTATATGCATAGGCATAACCCACTCTTAGTTGCCTTGTAACCTGGACTTCAGTGAGCACATCAATGGCATTCATTACTTTCAGAGAAGCTCCTACCCACAAAACATCATCAAATGAAAATTGCGCATTGATATTTAGCTCCTCAAATTGTCCACCCACATATTTAATCAAACCCGAAGGTTTAAACTTAATAAACCGGTTTAACTCGAATAGGTACCCACCTGTCAGGATAATTGGATTATCCTGTTTAATTGTAGTGAGATCAGGCCCCCTTGTAAACACATTATTCGCTAATTGTGGAATTGCTGCTCCAAGAAAAAAGTTTTTAGACTGATAGTATACACCTAAACCAAAATTGGGACGAAAGGAACTCACATCCTCCTGAAAGATAGGATCATTCATATTCTGAATGCGGGCTTTAGAGTATGCTGCGTTGATGGAGTTAATTCCAGCTTGAATACCAAAGCTAAGTTTGTTATATCTTGAAAATTGTATTTTATATGAATAAATACCACTGATAGAATATTGATCAATAATAGAAATATTATCTCTCACTGCTAATAATCCAAGACCTATATTCTCATTTAATAGCGGAGAATGGATTGCAAAACTCTGTGTATTAGGAGCACCTTCTAATCCCAGTGACTGATATCTTGCTAAAGCAGTGGCAGTCAAAACATCCTGAGAACCTGCATAAGCAGGATTAATGGCCAACCCATTAAACATATACTGGCTATATGTAGCTTGTTGTTGACCTGCTACAACCAATGTGAAAAAAAGAAATAAACTACTTAGATGAACTCTCATTTAATCTTTCTTCAAAATGATAAATCCACTTAAAGGCTTTCCGATTTTCTCATCACCCAAATCTATTTTATAAAAATATGTGCCATTTGTCTCATTGCCACTAGTGATGCCTCTGTTTGACTGACCTGACCATACTTTGTCCTGATTGTTATAGCCAGTTATTTCATAAACTAAATTGTTATAACGATCATAAATCTGAATCCTATTGTCAGGAAAGAGTTCAATCCCCTCAATTACCCATTGATCATTCATACCATCTCCATTAGGTGATACCGCTTGCCAAACAGTCAACGGATCATTCAATTCAAAGGTAACTGTTACAATGGTACATTGAGGATCAACTCCTGTATCACATAGGCGATAGGTAAACACTTCTGTACCTACGAAACTTCGGCTTGGGTTGTATCTAAATGTCCCAGACTGATCTAAATCTAATTCTCCATGCAATTGTGATCCGTCTTCAATGCTTGCAGTAAGTCTTGTACCTTCTATATCAGAATCATTTTCTGTAATATTTCCGGTGAAGATTGTGTATATATCATGCTCGAAGAAATCGTCTTCACCTATTGGTGGATCATTTACATAAGCTATCACGATCTCAACTACTAGTTCAGCACATAAATTGGTATCATCACAGACCGTGACGGTTGCGTACTCGACACCATTTGTTTCATTCAGAGGTGTGAATACATAGCAATCCTGTAATCCTTTAGTGTAGTCATAATCTCCCAGATTCGTTATTGAGCTAATAACCGGGTCAGTAATTGATTGATTCTCCGGATCGATTATGTCAAAACAGAATTCTATCGAAGTATCTTCTACTGTCTCGATCAACAGGGTATCATTAATGATGTTCTTATTGATAAACATGGGTGGATCATTCACAGGTATCACCTCCAGTGCTACAATAACTGTATCACATAGTGATGGATTTTGGTCATCGCATACAATTACTTCAGCATAGGTATCACCGTTGAAATTCAAATCAGGAGTAAATAGAAAACAAAGATCTAACGGATCACCTATATCAAATACTCCATCCATACTGCTAGCATTTATCTCTTCAATATTCAGGGTGTTTCCATCTGCGTCATCCACCGTTAAACAGATGTCAATGGGGTTGTCTTCATCAATCTGATAATAAAGAGTATCCACAGGAACCCCGCCATTAGTAATAACTGGCGGGTCATTCACTGAGATCACATCAAAAACCACAGTTATAGAAACACACTGAGGATCTACACCGCTGCTTTCACAGACAGTAAGAGTACCCTGATCATTTCCATTAAAATCTGGGTCAGGGGTATAATTAACACATAAACCAGTTGGATCAGTAATTATGAAAGAGCCATTTCCATCAATAGATATGACCCCATCAAGTATCAGTGGATCACCGTCAGCATCTGATGCACTAATACAAAAATCTATCGGTTGGTCCTCGTCAATTGTGTAATATAGTGTATCAAAATCCTCAAATAATGGGTTTCCATTTTCATCGGTAATAAGTGGGTGGTCATTTACGGGTATTACATTTACCGCTGCAATAATGGTGTCACATAAAGCCGGATTCGCATTATCACAAACGATAACCTCACCATAAACCATACCTGTAGAGTCTTTCAAACTTTGAAAAAACCAGCACAAATCACCAAATGGTCTTGCCTCGAAAATCCCTGGTCCTTCGGTAAGATTTGCTGATTCAACTTGAAGGTTATCCATGTCAGGGTCACTTGCATCCACACACATCTCAGTAATTACATCTTCTAATGCCTCAAAATAGATAGTATCAACAGGTAAACCGTCCACCTGAATTTGAGGAGCATCATTTGAAGGTATTACTTCTATAATTGCAATAATGGTATCACACTGGGTTGCACTCCCCTGCTCACATACTACTAATTGAAGCGTATCAAACCCAAAGAAGTCTTGATCAGGCGTGAAATCGAAACAAAACAGACTGGCATCTGGAATACTCGAATTAGCATTTCCTGAAAGAGAAATAGCTGAGGAAAATGCTAAAGTATTTGACTCAATATCTGTTGCATCTACACCTATTGCGTCTAAACAGAAATTCTTAGGCGTATCTTCCATCGTAGAAAAATAAACCGTATCAATAGAATTATTATTAGTATCTACGATATTAGGCGAGTCATTGACCGGAATCATGTTAATTTTCACAACGACATCATCACAAAGCACATCCATCGCTACATCATCACATCCTGTAAACGACAGGTACTCAACATCATCAAAATTATCATTAGGCGTAAAAGAGAAACAGAGTCCCTCTGTCAAGGTAGCCACACCTTCGTTATTCTCATAGGTAAATCCTGGCTGTAAATTGACCGGGTCTCCATCAGCGTCAAATGCAACTAAACAAGTATCTAAAACAGTATCCTCTAAAAGGTCAATAATTATCGTATCTACCGGGTTAAGGTCAGTTAGGTTATCGACAAAAACAGGTGCTGAATTAGTGCTTACGTCAATATCAATATTTACCAATAATAAGTTGCTTAGATCTGTGCCATCATTTAGTTGAAATGAAATGATCCGGGTCGTAGGATCGTCGATCACCTCAATTGCATTGTTTCCTGCATCCAGGTTTTCATATTTGAGGCTGGCCAAAGCTACCTGATAGTCATTCAGACTAGCGACTCCAGACAAATTAAGGACACCATTTACATCATCAAAAATACCCGTAATTCCATTTTGGTTTACAAATTGCAAAGTATCTTCATCCATGTCATAACCCTGAGTGAAACTCACAATAACTTCTGAAAGAGAGGTGCCATCGAGATCACTAATGCTTATTGTATTATCGATGACTACATCAACATCTGTCTCCAAATAGCCAATTGTAGCCGCCTCTCCCGTCAAAACAGGTGGGTCGTTTATACTGGAAACCGCTATTGATCGTGTTATTGTATTACTCAAATCCAAACCATCATGTACCTGAACCGAGAACTCTCGCGTAGATTCATCAGGATCTTCGCTTGAATTTGCATAAGTAATTCCCTTTATTACTGTTTCATAATCAGCAAGTGACGCCTTACCGTATATTCTAACCCTATCCATTGCGGGTTCCCAGCTAATATTAAGTCCTTGACTTGATGGAAGTGTGATTACATCCTCACCCAGATTATAATTTAGCGTAACAGTCAACCAGGCACTGTCCATTTCAACATCATCAATATCCGAAATAGAAAAATTATCAAAAATAGTAATTGGATCTCCATTTTCAGTGTAGGTGAGGGTAGATGTCGACCCACCAATGACTGCGGGAGTATTAATGATTACCAGTGCATAGCTCAAATCTGACTCAGAGATTCCTGAAGCACAACCACCAATGACCTGTGCTCTGGCAGTAATGGAATCCCCATCAGCTAATGGGTTGCTTAAAGGAAGCTCCCAATTTCCTTCTATATCGGCAGCTCCAACAATGTCCTCAACCAGAGATCCATTATCGCTAAAGACTGATACAAAAATATTTGCTTCCAGTTCTGAAGTTCCGGAAATCACATTTTCCCCTACTTTTACAGGCTGATTGATGATTGGTTTTTCTGTATTTCCTGAAGCAAAACCTTCACAAGATTGACATAAGTCTTCGAGCGCTGTGGGACATTGTGATTCAGTCAAGGCCACAAACATATCTACCAAATTAGCATATTCACTATCATCAACCCCTCCTACATCTGAAATTGATCCCCCAAATGCACATGTTGCTGAAACGTTGGTAACTCCTACAAATCGCAATTCAGACTGTTGAGTAATCTGAAATTGGTCATTGAGTACTTGAAAAGGAATATAGTAATCATAGAAGTAATCTGCGTCATTACATGATGTTGTGCCTGCTACCGAACTTTGAAAGTGGGTATTAAATGGATAAACTGCTACCGGGTCCGGACAACCTTCAACACCATCTATGTTGTATACATAAATACCCTTGTTTTGATTTTTTATAAGTGAGATGAGTAGTTCAAACCCAGGATTATCACCTGTTGCATTAGGGTCGTCAGCCCCAATTCTATTATCCGTATCAATGAGTATAGAATACGACTGCACACTCGGCTTATCATCACCAATTCTGAAACGGAAGATTAGATTACCTGCTTCTAAAACTCCATAAACAGAATATCCTGCGGTATCAACAGATAAATCTGTTACTCCACATACCTGGCCTGCCTGAACATCTCCACTTACATCCCCATCACCGACTATGGGTATACCGAACATATTCAGTTCAAATTCATCTACATAATAATTATCGATTGAAAATACACCTCCACTGGAGGTGATATAACCATCCCCATCGGGGTCTAAAACTTCATCTCCGGATTTTATAATCTCACCCCTTTGCTGAGCGTACGCATGATAAGCCAGCACAGTAATACTGAGCAGTACAAAGATTTGACGAATAAGAAACATAGGCGATTACCACTCAAAAATAATATAAATTCTACTTAAGTTTATACTATTTAAAGATTTAGAAATAAATCAAGCTAGTTACGCCTCCTACCCTTTCTCCTTCCGCCTCCAAAACCACCACCTCCACGAGGCCTTTTCTTAAATTCTTTTTTGGTAGACTTTTTATCTGTTTTGCCGGAGAAGTCATCATCTCTGTTTACCCTGATACTCCTGCCTTCTATCTCTATGCCTTTAAAGCTGTTGCCAAATCCCTTATCTTGGGCTTTATCAACATTAAAATAGGCATGATTCTTCTGCATTGACAGTTCATTAATGCTGTTTCTGTCAACACCTGAAATATCAGCTAAAAAATGGACCAGGTCAGCCTTTGTCATCCCGTCAATACTTCCAATATTGACATAATACCTATTTTCACCATCCCGTGAATATCCACTTCTTTTAGAACCTGAATCCTGAGACCCTTGAGATCTTGAGGAGGCATCTTCATTCAACTCTGCTGATTCATTCATCAGGTGGTCGAGTTGTAAAGTAATCAGACGCTTTAGAATATCTTCCTTTGACAAAGGATCGAAATGATCTTTTAATTGGTTTAAAATAGGTTCTGCACTTGCATCAACCTGTGTATTGGTTATCAAATGAGCCCAGTGATTAATACGGCTAGACTTGAGTTCATCAATAGATGGGATCTTGACTTGCTCAAACTTTATTTTAATTTTTCTTTCCAGCTCGGTAATTTTTCGGCCTTCTCTGGGGTTAATAAAAACGAGTGAAATTCCCTTTTTACCTGCTCGTGCGGTCCTTCCACTTCGATGTGTATAACCTTCTAGCTGATCTGGTAAAGAATGATGTATTACATGCGTCAGATCATTTACATCGATTCCTCTTGCTGCTACATCAGTGGCTATCAACAATTGCATCGACCTGGTCTTAAAACGCTTCATTACGGCTTCCCTTTGGCCTTGACTAAGGTCTCCATGTAAAGCTTCCACGCCATAGCCCAAACCTGACAATTCATCAGCAATTTGCTGTGTTTCACGTTTCGTTCTACAAAACATGATTCCACGCATTTCTGGCTGTATTTCCATGAACCTTCTGAGTGATGCTAGCCTGTTCGCTCCTTTGGTAATGACATATTGATGGGCAATGTTTACATTGGATTTCTCTTCAGTATTTACCGCGACCTCAATAGGGTCTTTCATGTACCGGGACACGATTTTTCTGATCTCCTGAGGCATAGTAGCAGAAAACAGCCAGGTTACACGCTCCTCAGGAGTATGAGAAAGAATGGTATCAATATCTTCCTTAAACCCCATATTAAGCATCTCATCTGCCTCATCCAGAATCACATACTTCACACTGTGAAGGTTAAGTGCTTTCCGGTTTAGCAAGTCAATAAGCCTTCCTGGTGTGGCAACAACGATCTTAGGATTTTGTTTGAGTGCCCTGATCTGATTCGTAATGGCAGCACCACCATAAACCACTTCAACACCAATAGCTGAGTTATTTCTCGAAAAATCGGTGAGTTGCTGTGCTGTTTGTTGACTTAGCTCCCGTGTAGGAGCCATTATAATGGCTTGAATTTCTTTTCTTCCCGTATCAATCAAATCAATAATCGGAAGCCCGAAAGCAGCTGTTTTACCGGTACCAGTTTGGGCCAGGCCTATAAAATCTGTTGGGTTGTTTTGTAATAAAAGAGGTATCGCCTGTTCTTGAACTGGCGTAGGATCTGTGAAGCCGATCTGATCAAGAACTTCTAAAATGTTATCAGAAAGTCCTAATTTTTGGAAATTATTCAAGCGTCGTTATTAAAATGAGCGGCAAAGTTAGCCACTTCACAATCATTACTTCAATAAAGACTGATTTTTATACCCAATAGAACACCACAATCACAAATTGAGAGTTGCTTTACCTGTGCTTTGCAGGTGCAAACATCCTATCAACTTGACAATATTCGGGTTTATCCAGGAGACTGCCTTTTTTATTTAAAACTCAACAATCTCGAACTCAGTTCTTCTATTTGCTGCCCTACCCTCTTCAGTTGCATTATCCTCGATGGGTGTAGACTCTCCATATCCTTTTGAACGAATCCTGGCTTCATCCAACCCGGCTAAAATCATATAATCCCTGACAGCATCTGCTCTGCTTTGAGACAGCTTTAAGTTGAGTTCATCCGATCCCAGATTATCCGTATGTCCACCTATTTCGATTACCATGGTAGGATTATCCTCTAATAAGTCGACAGCTTTGTTTAATTCAACGTAACTAATGGGTTTCAATTCCGCTCTGCCACTCTCAAAGAAAATATTATTCAATACTACTTTTGTACCTTTTTCGATTGGTTCTAAAGCAATATCCATGATGATTTCCTGATAACTGGTATCTTTTGGTATCTCAAAGCTTTCTGAATAAAAGAAAAAACCCTCACTGGTTGTAGATACACTATAATTTCTGCCTGCAGGTAATACTACGAGGTATTCCCCACTGGCTGAATTACTTTTATTTACAGCCAAAAGCTCTCCAGTGGTTATGTCTTCAATAAGTACTACTGCTCCAACTGGATCTGTTGTTTTAGCATTGGAAATAACTCCCTGTATAACAACTGTCGGTTTTGGTTTTAGATAATCTGGAAGTTCCACTTCAAAAATATCATAGTTATTTGGGTCGAGCCTTGAAGATGCAAAATAAGCTTTACCGGCAGCCGAAATGGTGAATTGTGTATCATCACCATCAGAATTTAATGGTGCGCCAAGGTTAAGTGGCTTTGACCACTTGGTGTCTTCAAAAGTGGAACTGAAGATATCTGTACCTCCAAACCCAGGATGCCCTGTACTGGCATAATAAAGGGTTTTGCCATCTGGCGCCAGATAAGGTCCATTTTCATTAAAAGGTGTATTAACAGTACTTCCAAGGTTTTGAGGAGTTCCCCAATCGCCCAAGTGATTTTTTTGTGTCATATAAAGATCCATTCCTCCATAGCCCCCTTGTCTAGTACTGGCAAAGATAATTCTGGCCCCGTCAGAGCTTATGGTAGGTTGTGAATCCCACATGTTACTATTTACAACATTACCCATATTTTGAGGCTCCGTCCATCGTGTACCAACTAATTGTGTGATATATAAATCACAATTGCCAATACCTTCTTCATCTCCACACTTTACATATACCATAAACTGACCATCTCCTGTGAAGGAGGATCCAAAATCATCTCCCATTGAATTTAAAGGCTTAGGAAGTAATTGAGGAGCACTCCAACTGCTGTTGTCAAAGGTTGAGAAGTATATATCTTCACCCCAATTCATGGCGTTAACAGTGTCCTTCTGATCATCAAATCCACCTTTTCTTACACTGGTAAAATACAAACGGGTACCTGTTGGGTTTACCTGAGGGGTGTAATCACCATATACGCTGTTAATCTGACTAATAGGCTCAGGGTTGGACATATCCGTCAGTTGTGACCTGATAATAGGACTTTGGTTGATATACTCTTCTCTATTTCTTGCCATATGACGATAAATCGCATATTTTGGGATATCAGGAAACTTTGTCTTAAACTTTGTGATGGATGATCTAGCCTCATCAAATTGATTTAATTCGATATAGGCATTGGCAGCTTCAAAGTGATACCACGGAAAATAATTAAAGTCAATACTTTCTAGTTTCTTGAAAGCATCAACGGCTGGCTGATATTTTCCAGTCTTTACATAAGCAAGTCCCAAATAATTCCATGCATCAGCATAGGAATCATTTGCAGCTACTGCACGCTCTAAATGTTCAATAGCTGTAATAAGGTCTCCCTGATCATAAGCTTTTCGTCCTTCTCTATAGGCATTAATACTTTGTGAATAGGCCGATAATGAAGCAAGGATAATAAGGCTGGCTACTATGATTCTCATAACTTTTTGAATAATTCCTTTGATAAAGTAAAGAATATAAATTGATAAATGAAATTATATAATGGTGCAATCAATCATCATTCACTGACCAAAAGCTAATCTGAAAAGAAAACAAAAAAAAATGCACCCCATTAATAAGGTGCATTTCACTAGCTGGTTGAGAACTGAATTAGCTGGTTCAGTAATACTTTTGAGAATTGATTATCTCACTAAATTATGTTTACAAGGAATTTCTACCAAATCGTGAATTAAAAAACAAGGAGATAATTACAACTCATTGATTTACAGGTAATTAGACAAAATATAAATGTATCAAAATAAGAATATTCTTCTTATTAGGCATAATAATATTCATTATATGTTACCAGTAAATCTCATAACTATCAACCTATGATTTAAATCATTCATAATCTTAATCATTCATTCTAAACTCATCTAATTTATTGATATTCAAGTCAATAGAATATTTTTCTTACTTTTATTTGAGAATAATTTTCTTAATAGTTAATATTAACCAAATTACTAGCTATTGGATCTTATCAACCAAAATATTCGAACTTTAAGGAAGCTTGAAAGCATCAAGAGTCAAACTGAATTTGGTAAGATAATAGGAGTTCCAAGCCACAACATCAATAAGTATGAAAACAGTGTAATACCTAAGCCCGAGGTACTACGTTCAATCGCCACAGCCTTTAATATTAATCTGCATCTTTTCCTTACCAGAGAACTCACCGAAAAAAATTACGACGACTTTAAAGTTGAAAGGGATACAGAAATAAAACTCGAAGGTTTAAAGAGTGAGTTCACCAATGAGATAGAAATCAAACGGGGTGATGTTGACAGAATGGCAACCTACTTTACGGATAAACTAACACGTATTGAAGCGAATAACTTAAATGACATAGACAGGGCAAAACTCTTCAAGGACCTTAAAATCCTGTTTCTAGCCTATCACAAAAAACTCAAGGATTTCTACGAAATGCAAGACAGACTGTCATTTATCCTGGAAGGAAAAGGACCTCCTGGTCAGTCCTAGTCCTATCAATATTACGTCGATAATATATATAATTATCACTTTCATTATATTGCTTTGAGAAACTAACATTAACCTAACCTAACCCCAAATGAGCAGTTTTCATAAAAGGATAATGCTTATCCTTTCTTTCTCACTCCTGTTTTTTATTCCTGCTTTTGCTCAAGAAATAGATAGTGGAGCAACTGCATGGATGCTAACCGCAACTATGCTTGTATTATTAATGGTTCCAGGATTAGCTATGTTCTATGGCGGATTAGTTCGCACCAAAAATGTTGTGGGAACCATGATGCACAGTTTTGTTGCCATGGGTATCATGACACTAATATGGGTGATCTGTGGTTATAGCATGGCGTTTGGAGACAATATCCTTGGAGGGTGGTTTGGGTGGAACCCAGACTATGTTCTCTTAAAAGGCATCGATGAGCGAATTATAGATGGTATTCCGGAATATGTCTTTACCATGTTTCAGGGAAAATTCGCGATCATTACTCCAGCTATTATAGCAGGTGCCTTTGCTGAGCGCATCTCCTTTAAAGGCTATTGCATATTTATTGCCTTGTGGGGAATTATCATTTATAATCCCCTTTGTCACTGGGTGTGGGCAGGTGATGGATTCCTTTTTAATCTAGGCGCAAATGGAGCGATTGATTTTGCTGGTGGTACTGTAGTTCACATTTCCGCAGGTGTGAGTGGCCTGGTCGCTGCGATCTATCTGGGAGCACGAAAAATGCACCCTCACCTTCCTATGCAACCAAACAACCTTGTTATGACACTCATTGGAGCTGGATTATTATGGGTAGGATGGTTTGGATTTAATGCGGGTAGCAGTCTCTCAAGTAATCTTGCTACAGCACAGGCACTGACAGTTACACAAATTTCCGCTGCAGCAGGTGCCATTACCTGGGTAATTATAGAAGGCTGGCACCAGGGGAAATCCACTGCTTTAGGGTTGGTCTCAGGAATATTAGCTGGCCTGGTCGCCATTACACCCGCAGCTGGAGTTGTTCAACCAGTTGGAGCCATTGCCTTAGGCGTTTTGGCGACTGTTGCCTGTTATCTGGCCATTATATTGAAAAACAAATTGGGCTATGATGACACTTTGGACGCATTTGGGATTCATGGTGTTGGTGGAATTATTGGAGCGATATTTTTGGTGTTCTTTATAAGAGATAGTTGGATGGAAGAAGCAGCAACTTTAGCAGGTGGTAGCTGGACAGTTTTACAGCAATTGGGTGTGCAGGTAGTCGCCATATTAATAGCAATTGTTTACGCTGCGCTAGGCACATTAGTCATCTTATTTGTGTTGGATAAAATAATCAGGATTCGGGTAAGCGAGGAAGCAGAAAACAAAGGCCTTGATAATTATTATCACGGTGAAAAAGGATACGGAATGATCAACCCAAACTAATTGGAATATGAAATTAATAATTGCGATCATAAGAGATAATCAACTGGACCAGGTAAGGGAATCACTCATTCAGGCTGGGATCACCAGAATCACTGTAAACCATGTCTCAGGGCATGGCAGAAGAGTTTCAGAAGAAATTTATCGAGGTCAAAAGGTCATTCCTAATCTAGTCTCCAATATCCGATTGGAGATAGCTGTAAATGACAAATTTGTCGATGACACCGTAAAAGCCATCGTGGATGCAGCACAAGCAAATGATGGTGATTTAATTGGTGGTGGCAAAATCTTTGTCATGCCCATAGAAGAATGTATCAGAATACGAACCGGAGAAAATGGATCTGAAGCAATATAATTATGATTATCTGAAGATTAAGCATACAGGTGAAAAGACCTTCATCTGATTTCCTGTATAATTTAGCAATCCTGTTTGGAAACTTCTATCAAAAACTGTCACATTATTGGTGTTTTGATTAGCCACCAATAAGAATTTATCATCAGGGCTAATGGCGAAATTTCGTGGCCATTCCCCTTGCGTAGGCTCGGTCTGTAAAAACTGTAATTGACCATCTTCTTTTATTTCAAAAACAGCAATACTATTGTGCCCTCTGTTTGACCCATAAAGAAACCTGCCATCACTACTCAAATGTAGATCCGCACAATAATTTTCCCCATCAAAATCCGCTGGAATAGTGCTTTTTTTATCTATTCTCATAAAAGTTCCCTCAGTAGCATTTACAGACATGGAGACTATGGTGCTTGATAGCTCATTGATAACGAAAGCCAGGTCTTTTGTTGGATGAAAAATCAAGTGTCTCGGACCGTCTCCAGGATCCAGGGACATCCCAGTAAATGGGTCACCGGTAAAACCTTTTTCGTTTAATGGATAAGAAATGATTTTGTCCAAACCTAAATCAACCACATGCAGAAATTGATCATTTCTACTGAACATACCACAATGTGCATGAGCGGTCTTCTGTCGACTGGTTGGACCAGGTTCTCCAATATTTTGCATGAATGTTACATCATCAGACAAGGACCCATCAGCTAATAACGGGTAACAAATAACATTTCCTGTACTATAATTACTTGAGGACAAAAGTTTTCCTGAGTGGCTTATCGAGACGTGACAAGGAGCCGAACCTTCACTGGGGATATGTTTGACCAAAGAAAACTGATTTGACTCGCTATCAAATTGAAAGGCTGAAACGCCTCCCTCATCAATCTCATTAACAGCATAAAGTGTGTTTTGTGTTTGATTCCATGCCAGAAAAGAAGGGTTTTTGGCTGTTGCTATTAATTCCGGCTCCGATAGCATTCCTCCTTTTGCATCGAAATTCATTTCATAGATTCCATTACTACTATCCTTCGTATAGGTACCAATAAAGACACCGAATTCTTGCGGACGATACGCATCTTTACCATCTTTAGGCTGATTGTTCATACAACCATAGAAAACAACTACCACAAAAGGAATATAGTATTGATAAGACATCATGCTTGGGATTCATTTAACAATGAAAATGAAAAATAGTACCAAATCAATTAACGTCCATCATTTCTTGATTCTTTCCATATTTAATCCAATATTAGCCTGAAATATTCTGAACATTACCCAATAAATTTATGTCAAGAGCCTTCAATTTTTCTGCAGGTCCAGCTACCCTGCCACTATCAGTATTAGAAAAAGCACAAAAAGAAATGGTGGATTACCAGGGTTCTGGCATGTCTGTAATGGAAATGAGTCACAGATCAGCAGAATTCACTCAAATCATTCAATCTGCTGAAGCTGACCTAAGATCATTGATGCAAATACCGCAGAACTACAAAGTGTTATTTCTTCAGGGTGGAGCCTCAACTCAGTTTGCAATGATCCCTTTAAACCTGTTTTCAAATTCTCATAATGCAGATTACATCAACACAGGCAGTTGGTCTAAAAAAGCCATAGCGGAAGCTAAACGATATGGAAAAGTCAATGTAATCGCTTCTTCTGAGGATAAGAATTACTCCTACATTCCATCGCTTGATAAAGCACAGTTCACTCCATACGCTGATTATGTTCATATAACAACCAACAACACCATCTATGGCACGTTATTCCCAAACTTGCCTGATACAGGTAATATACCTTTGGTTGCAGACATGTCATCGAACATTTTGTCTCAACATTATGACGTCTCAAAGTTTGGTTTGATATACGCCGGAGCGCAAAAAAACATAGGCCCTGCGGGTGTAACGATTGTAATCGTAAGAGAAGATTTAATAGGTAAGGCCATGGAAATCACGCCCACCATGTTGAATTATGAAACACATACATCAGCAGATTCATTATTCAATACCCCTCCATGCTACTCAATTTATATTGCTGGTCTCGTATTCAAGTGGTTACTTGAAAATGGAGGCATTGAAGCAATGGAGAGTAAAAACAAAGAAAAAGCTGGTTTACTTTATGACTATTTGGATGCCTCCAACCTTTTTAAAGGAACGGTTGCCAAAGATTCGCGTTCGTTGATGAATATTCCGTTTGTCACTGGAAATGAGACACTAGATGCAAAATTCATAAAAGAGGCTGGTGCCCGTAACCTTAAAACACTAAAAGGACACAGGTCCGTAGGTGGTATGCGGGCAAGTATCTATAACGCCATGCCCAAAGAAGGGGTTGAAACACTGATAAGCTTCATGCAAGAATTCGAACAGGAAAATGGGTAAGCATGAAGTATACCATCAAGACTTTTAATAAAATATCCACTGTTGGGCTTAGTCGATTTGACTCCAGAAATTATTCGGTAAGTGATGAAGGCGAAAACCCAGATGCTATTCTTGTCCGAAGTGCCTCTTTACATGAGCAAAAATTCAACAAAAACCTGAAAGCAATTGCCAGAGCTGGTGCTGGTATAAATAACATTCCCATTGACCAATGTACCGCTGAAGGTATTGTAGTGTTTAATACGCCTGGTGCAAATGCAAATGCAGTGAAAGAGTTGGTGTTGTCAGGCCTATTACTTTCATCCAGGAAAATCTATGAAGCCATTAGTTGGGTTCAGCAATTAAAAGGTTCAGGGGAAGATATAGGTAAGATCGTAGAAAAAAAGAAATCTTCTTTTGCCGGACCAGAGCTGTATGGCAAGACACTTGGTGTAATTGGACTTGGTGCAATCGGTATGTTGGTTGCTAACTCAGCGGAAAGTCTGGGCATGAAGGTAATTGGATTTGATCCCTATATATCAATTGATTCAGCCTGGCAATTATCAAAGTATGTAAGGAGAGCTGAACAACTGGAAGAAGTCCTTACTAATTCCGATTATATCAGCATTCACATGCCGCTTAACGATAAGACCAGAGGGTTTATCAATTCCGACAAAATCAATCAAATGAAGCCGGGTGTCAGCATCTTAAATTTTGCCCGAGGAGGATTGGTTGACAAACCTAGCTTAATGACAGGAATAGAAACAGAAAAAATACGCTTTTTTGTAACTGATTTTCCTGAAGAAGACCTTCTGGGTTACGATCAGGTGATTACCATCCCACACCTTGGAGCATCTACGCCAGAGTCCGAAGACAATTGCGCCTTAATGGCAGCCGATCAGTTAATCGATTATCTGGAAAATGGTAATATCAGAAATTCGGTAAACTTCCCCAACTCGACCATGCCTCGAAATGAAGGTATCCGATTGGTAATAGGTAATCAGAATATTCCTGGCCTGGTTGGAAAAATCACTTCGATCATGGCTGACGAAAAAATTAATATTTCAGACATGCTCAACCAACATCATGGGGATATTGCCTATAACATCATCGATTTAGATAGTCCCATTGACGAGCAACAGGTAAAAACAATTAATGCAATTGAAGGAGTCTTCCTTGTTAGAGTTATCACACCCAAAAATTAACACCCATGAACATTAAACCCTTCAAAGGGATTAGGCCAGTGCCTGATAAAGCGAAGCAGATAGCCTCAAAACCTTACGATGTACTTAATTCAGATGAAGCTAGTAAGGTTTTTGCTACAAACCCGCAGTCATTTTTACAAGTTGTAAAACCAGAAATTACCCTATCTCCAGACACCGACCACTACGCCCCCAGCGTATATCAGGCTGCAAAGGATAATTTTAAAAAGCTTCTTGATCAGGATATATTTCTACAGGATGAAAAGGAATGTTTTTACATCTATGAATTGATAATGCATGGGAGATCACAGAATGGTATCGTTGGCTGTGCTTCCGTTCAGGATTACTTGGATGGCAAAATCAAAAAACATGAACTCACCCGCCCAATCAAAGAAAATGATAGAAAGAATCATGTCAGAACAGCGATGTTGAATGCAGAACCTGTGTTTTTTGCTTACAAAGCCGTCAAGGAGTTGGATGAAATTGTTGCTGATGTAAAGGAAAATAAGCCGTTATATGACTTTATAGCAGATGATCAGGTTATTCACAGGCTATGGAAAGTAGAAAATGACTACACCATCAAGGCCATTAAAGAAATCTTTGACAGAATGCCAGCCACTTACGTCGCTGACGGACACCATCGAACAGCAGCCGCGGCCTTAGTGGGACAGGATCTAAAAATGGAAAATACAAACCATCAGGGAAATGAAGCATATAACTACTTTCTTGCGGTACATTTTCCAGACAACCAACTAGAGATCATTGATTATAACCGGGTGGTCAAAGATTTGAATGGGCTATCACTAAATGAGTTCATTCAGAAATTAGAGAATTCATATGATCTGACACCTCGGGGAAAGGAAATATACAAACCTTTCAAACTCCATGAATTAAGTATGTATGTAGAAGGTCAATGGTACCAACTATCTGCAAAACCCAATACCTATGATGACAATGACCCAATTCAAGCCTTAGATGTTACCTTACTCTCTGAGACAATCCTCAAGCCTATTCTCAACATTGTCGATCTGCGCACGGACAACCGCATAGATTTCGTAGGTGGTATCAGAGGACTGGAAGAACTGGAGAAAAGAGTTGACCATGGCGAAATGAAAATTGCATTTGCCCTGTATCCTGTGTCCATGCAACAACTAATTGATATCGCTGATAGTAGCGCTATTATGCCTCCTAAAACTACTTGGTTTGAACCTAAATTAAGAAGTGGGTTAATTGTTCACAGTCTGGAAGATTGACTGCCAATTATTTAAAATGTACTTTTGGGTTTCTGTAAATTAGTTACTATGAAAAATCTCTTCTCTTTAGGTTTTGTTATTCTGATGATGACAGCCTGTGGTGGCCAGCAAAATTCATCTGACTCAACAGAAAATGAGCTTTTAGAAAAAAAGGAAATAAAGACCCTTGATTCTATTGCCAATGAAGCTGAAGCGGTCGAAAAGGAAATCACAAAGAAAGCTGAAAAATTAGATTCTTTAATCAAAAACCTTGACAACTAGTTTATGAAAAATATTTATAAATACCTGCTCGTATTTTGTTTTGCCAGCCTTCTTTCAACTTGTCTTTACGCCCAGGGAAATTCAGATAGTAAGAAAGATAAAAAAGAGATCAGCAACGATAAACAGGAAAAAGGCAAAGAGAAGGCTCAGGAAATGATGGAGAAAGCTCAAAAAGCTAATCAGAATAAGTCCGATAATATTGATGAGCCTAAGAAAGATGGGAATGCTTATGGTAAAAATAAGGAGGAACTGGAAGGTAGAGATTTTGGACAATCCCGTTCCGAACAGGCGAAAGCCAAGTCTGAACAAAAAAGAGCAGAGCTAAAGCAAACAATCGACAAGAGCGAAAATAAAGTAAAAGCGGCCAGAGCTAAGGTTAAAGAAAAGACTGAAAAATTAGAAAAATTACGTCAAGAGGGAGAGATTTCGGATGAAGACTACGAAAAGGAAAAAGAAAAGATCATACAGACTGAAGATGCTATTGATGATCTTGAAGAATACCTCGAAGAAGCCAAAGAACTCGACTCAGAAAATGATGAAGATGATGACGAGAATGGTTGATTAATAACTTTTATTATTCAGGTGTAATCTTCAAAATCTTATCGGGTTGATTTAGAACTACGTATAAGGCTCCATCAGGTCCAAATTTCAAATCCCTAACCCTACCGTAACCTTTTAGCAAAATTTCCTGCTCTGTTACCTCCCGATCATTAACTTTTAGCCTTCTCACTTCCTCAAAAGCAAGGGCACCAACAAATAAGTGATTTTTCCAAAGTGGAAATTTACTACTTCCATTAAACTCAGCGGGACATACAGCAATGGATGGTGTCCATTGTGTGATGGGTTGTAACATACCTTCCTGTTGTGTTTTATTTGACACTACACTTCCGTCATAATCCTTACCATAAGTAATTACAGGCCATCCATAATTACCACCTTTCTGCAAAATATTTAGCTCATCTCCTCCCATAGGACCATGTTCTGTAAACCAAATTTCGCCAGTTTTCGGATGTTGTGAAATACCCTGTACATTTCTATTTCCAACTGTAAATATCTGCGGTAATGCTCCAGGCACATTGACAAAAGGATTATCTTTCGGTACAGATCCATCAGGGTAAATACGATAGATCTTTGCTACAGGTTTTCCAGAGTCCTGAGCATCCTCATCATAACTCATATCTCCAATAGAAAAGAAAAGGTACCCATCCTTGTCAAACAAAAATCTGCAACCCCACCTATTCCCTTTAACTACCAATAAATCTTCCGGTACTTCAAACAACGTCTGTTCATCAGACCATTGATTACCTTTAATCTTTCCTCTTACCACTTTGGTCATTGCCGGGGACGAATCATCCATGATATTTTCTGGAGCATAACTAAATCCTAAATAGATCCACCCATTATTCTGATAATCTGGGTCTATAGCAATATCCATATATCCTCCTGTTCTAAATTCTTGCGTTTGAGGAACATCTTGTATGGTAGTCTTCGCTGGTATTCCATTGATTATCCATCGCAATACTCCTCTCCTTTCCGAAACCAATGCTGTATCTCTTGAGATAAACTCTATGGCCCAGGGTGTCCTGATTTCCTCTGTAACCCATTCTTCAATCTTCAGTGAATAATCTTTTGTCTGAATTGTATTGGGAATAGGTCGTTCCCTGTTGGGATGAACTTTTTGTGCCTTTGTGATATAACTAACTAATGACTTTATTTGATCGCCATCCAAAACCTGATTCCATCCGATCATTTCTGTGCCAGGAATTCCATGGGAGATATTTCTTGTCATTAAACCACGTGTTCTACCATACTTCCATTCAGTTTTTATTAATGTACTGGCAGAATTCCCCTCCAGATTTGCCCCATGGCAGCCAGCACAATATGTTTTATAAAGTGTTTCACCATCCTGGGCAAATAGCGAAAGTCCAGAGAATAAAAAATAGCAGAAGGTAAAAGGAATAATAAGTCTCTTAAGCATAAAAATGGGTTTGTTGCAAAATAACATCAAAAACAAATAACAAAACAATTCTTGTTGTTCATATGGATTACCACTAAATTTATATTAAACAACTCAATTATGATGCTTTTCTCCCCACTAATGATCCTTCTCGTTTCTATTTTTAGCACCGCCGAGGATACATCTGATTTTACTGGCGCCTGGCAGACCACTGATAATTCGGGAAACACCGTAACAATGATTGTTACAGAAAACCACTTTTCCATTGCTTCATATAGGAAAGACCCAGCAGAATTTGTCTATACAATTGGTGGTGTATGGGAGCTCTCTGGAAACAGTTCAGTTGCTACCTACGAGTTTAATACAGCTAATCCTGATATGGTAGGAAGTACTGTGACCACAAGTATAGGTTTAGTAGGTAAAAAACTTTCCCTTGGCAGCACAAGCTGGACAAGAATCGACAATGGAAAACCAGGTAAGCTAGAAGGTGCCTGGTTGATCACCGGAAGAAAACGAGATGGTGAAATTAGCATGCGAACACCTGGCGCAAGAAAAACGATGAAAATTCTTTCAGGAACCCGGTTTCAATGGATTGCCTACAATAGTGAAACCGGAGTATTTTCAGGTACCGGAGGAGGCACCTACACGACTAAAAGAGGAAAGTACACCGAAACCATTGAGTTCTTTTCCAGAGATAACTCCAGAGTAGGTGCCGAACTAGAGTTTGACTATGAGCTCAAAATGGGTTCCTGGCATCACAGTGGTTTCAGTAGCAAAGGTGATCCATTATATGAGGTTTGGGAAACCAGAAATTCTTTAGGGATTTAGTAAAAGTTATTTAGGTAATCACTAAGCTCAGGGAACATTCAATCTTTTTAATTTTCTATACTAAAAATCAATAGCACCTAGTAAGTGTAATTAGCTTATTGGCCGTCAAAGTATCATTTATGAATCGGACTATTCAATGTATAATCCTAATCTTTTTATTGTCTTTTTGCTTTCCGCTAAAATCCCAGGAAATACATGGGAATACCGACATTTGGTTCTTACTACTCAATCATTACAAAATAAATGATCGATGGAGTCTTGGCAATGAATTCCACATGAGATACAGTGACTTCCTTAATGAAGAAGAACAACTCCTGATCAGACCATTCATCAACTACCACGCAAACCCCAACGTAGTCATATCATTTGGGTATACTTTTATTAATACTTACCCATACGGGGATTATCCAGTGCCTTCCAATAAACCTGAAAATAATATCTGGGAACAAGTCACACTCATACAGGACATTGGTAGAGCCAGCATACAACATCGATATCGGTGGGAGAATAGATGGCAGGGAAACCTTGTACAGGATATACCTGGCGGACCCTCTATGGTAGATGGTTTTTCCTACAGCAACCGTTTTAGATATCGCATTACCATAAGACGTCCGATCAATGACAGATTTTTTATCAATGTATTTGATGAACTCTGGTTTGCAATGGATAAAAAGCTCAGAAACGTTAATTATGATCGAAACTGGATATACCTTGGTTTAGGAATTAACATCAATGAAAAGCTATCCATTCAGGCTGCCTATCTCCATCAATACGTGAAAAATAATCCAACAAGGTACGAAAGACACCCGACCTTACAAATCACCTTAGATGCCCGATTAAGATAAAAATGATATAAAATGGAAAAACCAAATTCCTATTGTGAAGCAATATTATTGATGGAATCACCTAATATCCATCGTAACTATCATGACAAACAATATGGCTTTCCTATTGAAAATGACAATGAACTTTTTGGTCGGCTCATACTTGAAATCAATCAAGCCGGCTTATCATGGACAACCATTTTAAATAAAGCGGATAATTTCAGAAAGGCGTACGATAATTTTTATATTCAAACAATTGCAAATTATAGGGAAGCCGACATAAATAGACTGCTAAATGATGCAGGAATTATCAGGAACAGATTAAAAATTAATGCCGCAGTCTTTAATGCTAATAAGGTGCTCACTATCCAAACAGAATTTGGCTCTTTTAAAAATTGGTTGGACCAACATCACCCAAAAACAAAAGAGGAATGGGTCAAACTATTTAAGAAGACGTTTAAGTTTACAGGAGGAGAAATCACCAATGAGTTTCTCATGAGTACTGGCTATTTAAAAGGAGCACATATTCCTGATTGCCCTATATATCAAGAGATATTATTGAATAACCCCAAATGGAATCAGTAATTACCTGATTGAAAATAGTTCTTGAATCGTTATTTTGCAGATATAAATTATTCATCATGTCCAAAATACTCAGTTTTAAATTAATAGCACTTATTGTGTTGACATCGGCTGCTGTTTCCTGCCAAAAAACGTCCAATCAGTCAGTTGAACTCACTGAAGAGGAAAAAAGGCTACCTCAAAATGCTTTGGTAGGATTTGATATTGCCGATGGCCTTGAAGCTACCCTCTTTGCGTATGAGCCTCTTTTGGTAAATCCCACAAATATAGATATCGATGCCAAAGGCCGCATCTGGGTTTGTGAGGGATATAATTACAGACCCAGGTTAAACCCTGGTAATCCTGTAGATGATGAAGGTGATCGAATTGTTATTTTGGAAGATACGGATGGTGATGGAAAAGCAGATAGTCGCAAAATATTTTACCAGGGTAATGATGTGAACTCTGCACTTGGAATTGCCGTGCTTGGAAATAAAGTCATTGTGTCTAGAAGTCCCAATGTACTGGTTTTCACTGATGATAACGGCGATGACATACCTGATAATAAGGAAGTATTATTCTCCAATATTGAGGGTGAACAGCATGATCATGCAGTTCATGCTTTCGTGTTTGGACCTGATGGTAAGCTATATTTCAACATGGGTAATGCAGGAATGCAATTATCTGACAAAGACGGAAAAATCATCAAAGACGTCACTGGAAAAAATATCGTGGATGATGGAAAGCCTTACCGCGAAGGAATGATCTTCAGAACTGATTTTAGCGGCTCTTCCGTAGAAGTAATGGCTGATAATTTTCGAAACCCTTACGAAGTGACCATTGATTCTTATGGTAATCTATGGCAGTCAGACAATGATGATGATGGAAATAAAGGAGTCAGAATTAATTTCATTTTACCTTATGGAAACTATGGTTATCGGGATGAAATTACCGGAGGAAATTGGAGGACAAGACGAACTGGAATGCATGAAGAGATACCGCTTAGACACTGGCATCAAAATGATCCGGGTGTTGTGCCTAACCTACTCCAAACGGGTGGAGGCTCTCCTACCGGTATCGTTTTCTATGAGGGTTCATTGTTACCAGAACCTTTTCAAAATACCCTTATCCATACGGATGCTGGTCCTAACGTAGTGCGTGCATATCCAACCAAAAAATCTGGCTCTGGCTATACGGCAGAAATAGTAAATATTATGAAGGCCAACTCAGATCAATGGTTTAGGCCTTCAGATGTGTGCGTTGCCCCTGACGGATCCATTTTTGTGGCCGACTGGTATGATCCAGGCGTTGGTGGACATCAAATGGGTGACCTACAGCAAGGTCGCATTTACCGAATAGCACCCACAGGGCATACGTATAAAGTTTCCTCCCCCACTATGGAGACTCCTACACAAGCAATAGCAGCCTTAAAAAGCCCCAACATGGCAACCAGGTATCAGGCATGGGAAAAGTTAAATCAATGGGGACTTGAAGCAGAACAAGCACTCAACGAGCTTTATAAGTCAGACAATAGTCATTTTCAGGCACGTGCATTGTGGTTGTTGGCCCAAATTGATGGTAAGGTTTCAAATTATATTAAAAGTGGGTTATCACAACCTAACGAAGACCTGAGGATAACTGCGCTGAAAATAGCTCAGCTGTATGATACCGAGAACCTACCAGAATATATTGAATCGGTAATCGATGATCCTTCTGTTCAGGTACAAAGAGAAGCTATTACCTCTTTAATGAAAGTTGAGGTTTCACAAGCAACTAAACTCTGGACAAAGCTGACTGAAAAGTATCCAGTCGGAGACAGATGGTATCTGGAAGCCTTGGGTATTATAAGCGATCGAAAACCTACTGAATTCTTTGCCGCATGGAAATCATCAATAGGTGAAAACTGGAAGACGACCGCTGGAAAAGATTTGATATGGAGATTTCGCGCACCTGCCACCATTCCACTAATTGCTGAAATAATTCAGGATCCTGCCACTTCTCAGCAAGAGATGAATCTCTTTTTTAGGACATTGGATTTTCAGGACGTTCCTGAAAAACATAAAATGTTAATCTCACTTTTGAATGGTAATGTTCCACTTCAAAAAGAAATCAATCAATTGGTAATTACCCACGTGTCTACCAGTGCAATGGATTCATCACCTAAATTAAAAAAAGCATTATATCAGGCACTTGAGGAAGTTAAAGGGACAGAACAATACCTGGAATGGGTAAGTAAATTTGAGCTTACCGATCAATCAGCGGAATTAGAAGACCTGTACCTGAAAGATCCTAATGGGAATATTGGAGTTGCTTCCGCCCGTATACTTTACGAAATGAAAGGTTTAAAATACTTCAGTAATCAGCTTCAATCAAAAAATCAGATCGTTGTTAATAACACCATAATGGTTCTCACTAACATGGGTGGCGATGATACCTGGGATTTACTAAAGTCAGTTGCCCTGAATGACAATGCTGAAATGATTGTTCGCAAAAAAGCAATCAAAGCCATGGGAAAAGGCTGGAGGGCTGAAAACAAACTATTGGAAAGCCTTAAAAACAATGAACTTCCAGAACCACTTGTGGACATTGCAGCAACCACACTTTTAAGTGCAATCAAATCAAAAGTCAGAGAAGAAGCTGCAAAATATCTTCCCATAGAAGAGGGTGAGGAACTACCTCCAATTCAAGACCTGGTGGCACTAGATGGTTCATCAGAGAATGGATTCATTGTCTTTGAGAAGTATTGCCAGTCGTGTCATCAAGTTAATGACTCTGGAATAAATTTTGGTCCCAACCTATCAGAGATTGGCAATAAGCTGAGTAAAGAAGGTTTATATGGAGCTATTTTATATCCAGATGCAGGTATTAATTTTGGCTTTGAAGGCTTTGTTATAGAGACTAAGTCAGGTGAAACAGCCGTGGGCTACATCTCAAGCAACACTGAAGATGTTATTGAACTCACCAAGATTGGAGGGATAAAAACTATCTATAAAAAAGATGACATCATATCCATGAATGAGCTTGAAAACTCATTAATGACTTCCGGCTTGCATAAAATAATGTCCAAAGAAGAGGTGGTTGACTTAGTAGCTTATCTGTCCATTCTAGGTAAGCAGGAAGTTTTATGACTAGACTTCCTGTAATCGGAAATTGATGGTATCAATGCGAGTCTCTTTTTACCTCGTCCCCGGAATTCCCTTTTAAGAAATCAAGGTCAACGCCAAGGTGTGCCTGCTCTACATGATCAATATATAACTGAACAAAACCACGACCGTAGCCCAGGTCAAATGGTTTCCATTTTTTCCTGCGTTCCGCTAGTTCCTCATCAGAAACGTGTAAATGAATCTTACGATTAGGCACATCCACTTCAATAAGATCTCCTTCCTGAACCAATGCCAAAACACCTCCGGCTGCGGCCTCTGGGGAAGTATGAAGAAATACCGTCCCAAAGGCTGTTCCACTCATTCTACCATCAGAAATTCTGACCATATCCGTAACTCCTGCATCAAGTAGTTTCTTAGGCATACCCATATTTCCAACTTCAGCCATCCCAGGATATCCTTTAGGTCCTACATTTTTAAGCACCAATACGCTGTCTTTATCTGCTGGTAATTCAGGATCATTGATGCGCTCATGGAACTCCTCTATGGTTTCAAAAACTACCGCTTTACCTTTATGCTGCATCAATTCCGGTGAAGCTGCTGACGGTTTGATAATAGCCCCATCTACAGCCAGATTACCTTTAACAACAGCTATTCCTGATTCATTTTTAAATGGTTTTTCTAAAGTTGCGATGATTTCATCATCATAACATACTGAGTCCTTCACATTCTCTTCAACGCTCTTACCAGTTACCGTCAAAGCATTCTTATTTATTCTGGACAACAGTTCTTTCATCACAACCGGTAATCCACCTGCATAAAAGAACTCCTCCATCATGTATTTGCCTGATGGTTGAATGTTTGCTAAAAGGGGAATGTCTTTAGAAAAATGGTCAAAATCCTCGAGCGATAACTTCACACCTATCCTACCCGCAATAGCTAACAGATGTACCACAAAATTGGTTGAGCCTCCGATTGCTGCATTTGCCATGATTGAATTTTCAAAAGCTTCACGAGTCAAAACCTTTGACAAAGTCAGATCCTCTTTTACCATATCTACGATTCTTCGGCCAGACATGTGTGCCAATACTTTCCTCCTGGAATCAGAGGCGGGTATTGCAGCATTCGCAGGTAACGTAACACCCAAAGATTCAACCATGCATGCCATGGTAGAAGCAGTCCCCATAACTGCGCAATGCCCACTACTTCTACACATAGCCGATTCCCCTTCAAGCATATCTTGCTTGTTCATGTCTCCTTTGCGATAAGCTTCACTAAACCTCCAGATATCTGAAGTAGCTATCTTCTTACCCCTAAAATTACCATTAAGCATAGGGCCACCTGAAACAAAAATAGTTGGGATGTCTACACTTGCGGCTCCCATCAGAATAGAGGGTGTGGTTTTATCACAACCACCCAAAAGAACTACTCCATCGATAGGATTGGCACGAATACTTTCTTCAGCATCCATACTAGCCAGGTTCCGATAAAGCATAGCAGTCGGCTTGATAATTGTCTCACCAAGTGACATAACCGGAAATTCCAGAGGAAAACCACCAGCTTCCCAAACACCTCGTTTGACAGATTCTGCTAATTCTCTAAAATGACCATTACAAGGAGTAAGCTCAGACCAGGTATTACAAATACCAATCACTGGTTTTCCATCAAATTCATCAGGCGGATATCCTTGGTTTTTCATCCAGGCCCTATAGATAAATCCATCTTTACCTTCTTTGCCAAACCAGTTTGTGCTTCTCAGTTTTTTACTCATGTCGATGCCTTTAAATACTTTTCGTTGGGAACTGATAGCCAACAACTATATCAATGGATTTATTGCTTTTTGTTAATTGTTCACTCGCCTCAGCAGTGACTCCAGTTTGCCATACAAACAATCGCTTAAGTCCATTTATCTTAGATAATTCTGAAAGTGCATCATCGGTGATCTCTGTTCCTACCAGGTTTAGTGAAACCAGGTGCTGTAAATTAGTCAGTGGTTCAAGATGCTGGTCCTTTATAGGGTTATTGGCAATATTTAATCTTGTCAGGTGAGTTAACTCACCCAAGGATACAATCAAACCAGGATCAGCCAGTTTACCTTTAAGATCAAGCCAGGTAATATTGTCCTTTAAGATTAAAAGCATTTCAAGGTCTTCAGCAGTAACACTTTCCGTATCCTGTGAAACGCTCACATCCAAAAAGTTATTTTTTGCAGATAATTTTCTGATTTTAAACGCACTGTTCTGAAACTTTTCTAATTGTTGAGGATCTAATTCAGGCGCATTAACTTGTTCATAATACGGTTGAGAGGTAACATCAAACTTATAATCTCTCATCAGTAAATCTGCCAGATAATCTGGTATGTCAGACTCACTTAATTTGCTATCAGACATTGCCCCTGTTTCTATCCACCATTTAATCAGGTTAACTTCAGTATATGCCAGCGGTTGTTCCTTTAATGGCATAAACTTTGTGTGTTTGACTGGTAGCGTTATTCTTCTGAAAATCTCGCTATTTGATGGCTTACCAGCGCTTATACTGGCATCTCCATCACCACCCTCCATCATTTTTTCATAGCTGGTTAATACCAATCCCCCTTTGGCCTGCGATTCGTTGTGACAAGGCATACATTTTACATCAAAAATCGGTAATACCATGTCTGTAAAAACGACCACCGAATCTGAATTTTGAGGTAGTCTGTCCAAAGGGCCATTGGAGCCATCAGTAGATCCGGACATTTTTTTAATAAAACCAGGCGCGTATTCTACCAGGTAGCCCTCCCCGTGTGTGAGTGTACCACCCAGGTGGCCCGTCAGTGAGATCGCAATAATTAAGGCAATAAACAAACCACTAATCATTTTTCCTGATGCCTTGAGGATTCCTTGCTCCATGAGCCATAGAATAACAGCAAATAATACCACTGATATCCCAAACCATTTATGGGAGGATAAAACATCATCATCATAGCCTCGGTCTCCAGCAATTAAAAACCCAAATATGACCGAAACAATGGCTGAGAAAGCACCTAGTAATAATGCCCATGAAACCGTGGGTTTTACAGCCTTGTATTTTTCAATTCTGGAAAGTCCTTCCAAAATTGCAGCTAACAATAAAAAGCCAATGGGTAAATGCACCACTAGAGGGTGAAAACGACCAAAAAATAATCCTAAATCCATATAATTAAAAAATCTAAAAAAGCATGTTATTTTCTAAATGTTGCTCATCCGTAAGATTCACAGTATACCTCATCTCTTAGTAAAAGATCCGTCTAAATTTAACATAGTATTGGTAACCATTGTCATAGCTGCCAATTTATTTACTGGTAAAGAGCTATCAACTTCATATTCACCAACTGAAAGCAAGTTCTTTGTAGCTGATTGCTGACCATTAAAACGCAGTTCTTCCCTGTTATAAATTTCCATTAAGATATTCATTTCTTCCTGGTTTGGTATGCGACTTGTTACTAACCTGAATGCCTGAATGATCTGATCTTCCGGTTTGTTTGGTTTTTCTTTTATTACTCTTTCCGCAAGTACTTTTGCTGCCTCAACAAATTGTGGGTCGTTCATTAGATTCAAAGCCTGAAGTGGAGTATTGGTGCTTTCTCTTTTAACCACACAAACACTTCTTGGTGCTACATCAAAAGTAGTCATATAAGGAGGTGGAGAAGTTCTTCTAATAAAAGTATACATGCTTCTGCGATAGAGGTCATCTCCATGATCTTGATGAAAGTACAATAAGGCAGTAGAAAAACTTCCCAGTTCAATCCACAAGCTATCAGGCTGGTATGGTTTCACACTTTTGCCGCCAATATCCTTAACCAACAAACCACTTGCGGCCAATGCATTATCCCTGATTACTTCAGCAGGCCAGCGATAACTTGGCGATCTTGCCAAAAGTACATTCTCTGGGTCCTGCAAGTCATGATCCTTTCTAAATTTAGAAGATTGCTGATACGTAGCACTCATGACCATTTGTTTCAGAAGCCTTCTCAGGTTCCATTCGGACTGGACAAAGTCCACGGCTAACCAATCCAAAAGTTTAGGATGTGATGGCAAAGCACCCTGACTGCCAAAATCATTGCTTGTTCTTACAATGCCGCTTCCAAAAACCATCTGCCAATAACGATTTACAGCAACACGGGCAGTCAACGGGTTATCATTCATGAATAACCATTTAGCTAACCCCAGTCTGTTTTTTGGGAAATCATCAGGAAATTTTAAGATACTCTCGGGTGCAGCTGCCAATACTTCTTCTCCTTGGGAATCATATTGCCCACGGTTGAGTACATAAGTAGGTCTGGGCTTCTCCATGTCCCTTAATACCATAACTTCAGGTATATCATCGACTAATTCAATCAGGCCCTTAACTGATTGTTGAATAAACGCTTTCTTACTTATGATATCAGGGTGTTTTTGTAGGTGATGTAGTTGAACGAGCGCTATATCGGGATTCTGCTCGGTCTGACTGACTAACATAACTTCCAAAGGCGTTAATTCCTTATTATACAACCTGAGCTCATCCAATAAACCTTTATATATACCGACCTCGCCCGTATGAACACGATAACTTTTCCCCATCCTTAACGGTCTGGTTGTCTTTGTATGATCATCTATCCTTATGGGATGAATGCTCTTATATAAATGATCAAAATCAATATTTGCTGACTTTTCAATTCCATTTATAAAAAGCTTAATTCCACTAGCCTTCATTGAGCCATCGTAGGTAAACATCACATGTGACCAGGTATTTAATCTGACGGAATCGGTCGTCGTTACCTGAATATAATTTTCCGGTAAAGCACTGATCAATCTAAGGGTAATTTGATTTTCTGGAGTCAATTGGAAATCCCAGCCTCGCCAATAACCATTTTTCGGTCCTGTATTTCCAATAATGGTCTGGAGGTGACCGACTTTTCTTTTTGTTGTATTGATCCACACACCTGCAGAAAAGTCATCATACGCTTCATATGTAACCACCTCCGACAAGCTCAATTCATCATAATTTCCCGTAAGCCTGATGGAATTACCGAATTTTCCATCCGAGAATAAAGGTTCTTTAATACTTATAGTTTTTGGGTTTCCGTCAAGATAAAAATTCCCATCGCGCTTCATCTCTGTTCGCTCAAATGGATGGTATAGTACTAAACCCGTAATTGATGACAAATCTGGAATTGACTGGTTACTGATGTTTAAAGTTTTACTTGTTTCTTTGAGTTGAGATTCCCGATTGGCTATCATCTGCCGAATTGCCACTATCTTCTTTTCCTCCTGCTTATCAGTCATCATCAATGTAGGTCCAAGATTTCCATCGTTGGCATTCATTCCCAGCTCTTTCATGTTATTGAAGAATGCAGACATTTGATAGTACTCCTTTTGGCTAATTGGATCATACTTGTGATCATGGCACCTGGCGCACTCCATGGTTAACCCCATAAAAGCAGTCGCAGTCGTATTTGTACGGTTAGCAACGTATTCCACCCTCCATTCTTCGTCAATTACACCACCTTCTGCAGTTGTAGGGTGATTACGATGAAAAGCAGTAGCAAGAATCTGTTCCTGTGTCGCATTGGGTAGTTGATCTCCAGCCAATTGCCAGGTCACAAAATCATCATAACTCAGATTTTCTTTAAATGCTTTAATAACCCAATCTCTCCAGGGCCACATATAACGAGATCCATCAGCATGCATACCATGAGAATCTGCGTACCTTGATACATCCATCCATTCCATGGCTAACCTTTCGGCATGGGCATCTGTAGATAGCAGACGATCCACTAAGCGCTCATATGCATCTTCGGCTTGATCACTAAGAAAATCATCTATCTCTGCTATCGTAGGTGGCAAACCCGTCAGATCCATAGTAACCCGGCGTATCAAAACCTCCTTTTCAGCTTTTGGCGAAGGCTTGATGTTTTCATCTGCCAGTCTCTGATAAATAAAATGATCTATTTCATTATTTGGTGACCAGTCTTTAGGAAAATCAGTAGGCACCGCATCGCTATTTGGAGGAATAAAGGCCCAATGAGGTTTCCATTCAGCCCCTTGTTCTACCCATTTGATAATCGTTGCAATTTCCTTTGGGTCCAAAGAAAGCTTAGATTCCGGGGGTGGCATTTGCATCTCTGGATCGTGGCTCAATATCCTATCAATAACTTCACTCTTGTCTATGTCGCCATGGACAAATGCTTTGGTCCCACTTTCTAAAAGTGCAAATGCATCCGCTTCAATATCTAATCTTAATCCACCTTTTCGGGCTTCTTTATCTGGTCCGTGGCAGGCATAACAGCGATCAGAAATGATTGGTTTTACATGAAAATTGTAATCAATAATTTGAGGTAAGTCATTATAAGATCGCGCTACCTCAGAAGGAAGATTCGGACCACATCTACAGAACAAGGCCAGCAAGGCCATAAGTACAATACTTAAAGCGCTGGAAGTAACATATGTTAAAAACTTCCTAAGCATGGCTTTCTAATTGATTGTTATATAATACCCATTGAGTAACATAGCATACTTAAGAAAGGATATCATTAACTACATGTCCATGGACATCAGTCAACCTGAATCTTCTTCCCTGTGATTTATAAGTGAGTCTTTCATGGTCTACACCTAGGAGGTGCATCAAAGTGGCCTGGAAATCATGTACATGAACAGGGTTCTCAGCTATATTGTATCCAAACTCATCTGTTTGACCATAACTAAAGCCCTTTTTGACTCCTGCACCAGCCATAAATACGGTGAAACAATTAGGGTGGTGATCTCGCCCATATGTTGCTGTGGTAAGTTGACCTTGAGAATAACTAGTTCTTCCGAACTCTCCACCCCAAATTACCAGGGTATCATCAAGCATACCCCTTTGCTTTAAGTCCTTAATTAAGGCAGCACTTGCCTGATCTGTTTCTTTGCATTGATAAGGCAATCTCTCAGGTAATCTGCTATGTTGGTCCCATCCCTGATGGTAGAGTTGTACAAACTTCACGCCCTTCTCGGCCAGACGTCTTGCGAGTAAGCAATTCGCAGCAAAAGTTCCAGGTATCTTAGAATCCTCCCCATACATATCATAAATATAATCTGGCTCCTTGGAAGCGTCCATTACATCAGGTACAGAAGTTTGCATTCTATAAGCCATCTCATATTGGGCCATTCTTGCCTTAATCTCCGGATCCTCAAATTCATCATAAGATTGAAGTTGAAGCTTCTCTAAGTCCTTCAATTGATTTTCTCTGGCTATAGGATCAATACCCGGAGGGTTGTTCAAATAGAGCACCGGATTTTTGCCAGACCTGAATTGTACCCCCTGATGTTCTGAAGGAAGAAATCCATTGCCCCATAAACGGGCATATAAAGGTTGACCTCGCTTGTTCTTAGTTACAAGCACTACAAATGAAGGCAGGTTTTCATTGTCAGAACCAAGACCATAGCTTACCCACGACCCTATTGAAGGTCTTCCTGGTAACTGAGAGCCAGTCTGTAAGAATGTAATCGCTGGATCGTGATTAATAGCATCTGTATACATCGATTTTATGAAGCAGAGATCATCAGCAACCTCCGAAGTGTAAGGCATCAAATTACTAAAAGTAGCTCCACTATCTCCGTATTGCTTAAAATTAAAAGCTGAACCTGCAAGTGGAAAACTAGCCTGTCCTGCTGACATTCCTGTTAGCCGTTGCCCTCCTCTGATACTGTCTGGTAGATCCTGACCATTTAGTTTGTTAAGTAATGGCTTATGATCAAAAAGGTCGAGATGCGATGGAGCACCACTTTGGAATAAGTAAATGACTCTCTTTGCCTTGGCTGGAAAATGTGGTTGTCCCAAAATACCTCCTCCGGTAGGATTAGTCAATGTATTGCCATAAACCGTAGAAGGTCCCAGCAAAGAAGATAAAGACAACGCACCAAGCCCTAGAGAAGTTCTGGTTAGAAAATCTCTTCTGGTATAATTGCTGTTTTGGTGATCACAATGACTCATAATTATCTTTTTGTGTAAGTCTCATCTAAATTAAAAAGGGTGTTAGCCACCATGGTTAAAGCAGCGACTTGCGGACGTGGAAATTCTGCATTAATTTCATATTCTCCGACCTCCAATAAATCCTGTGCTTCTTTTGTATTATTTAGGAAGCGGGTTTCTTCACGATTATACATGTTAAGTAATACATCAAGCTCTGTCTTCTGTGGCTTTCTACTGGTTACTAATCTAAAAGCACGCGAAATCTGTGCTTCCGGTCCACCCTTATCTTCTCCATATACTCTTTCGGCAAGCACTTTTGCTGACTCCACAAACTGTGGGTCATTCATCAGGTTTAGAGCCTGTAATGGAGTATTGGTAATCTCTCTTTTGACAATACAAACACTTCTTGTTGCAACATCAAAAGTGGTCATGTAAGGTGGTGGAGAAGTTCTTCGGATAAAGGAATACATACTTCTTCGGTAAAGATCATCCCCATGATCCTGAACAAAGTATAGCAAATCGTGTGAAAAATTACCCAGTTCAATCCATAAGCTATCAGGCTGATAAGGCTTCACACTCTCGCCGCCTACCTCATCTACCAAAAGTCCACTAGCTGCCAAAGCATTGTCCCTGATCATCTCCGCTTGTAGTCTATAACTTGGAGACTTTGCCAATAAGATATTTTCGGGGTCGCGTTTTTGAATTTCTTCTCTGAATTTAGAAGACTGCCTATAGGTAGCTGAGATGACCATGTTTTTCAATAGGTTTCTAACATCCCATCCGGAATCCCGAAAGTCAACAGCTAACCAATCAAGCAGTTCCGGGTGTGATGGCAAGGATCCCTGACTACCAAAGTCATTGGTTGTGGAGACGATTCCAGTGCCAAAAATCATTTGCCAATATCTGTTCACTGCTACCCTTGCAGTTAATGGGTTCTGCTCCATAAACATCCATCTGGCTAACCCTAATCGATTCCTTGTCAGAGAATCAGGAAAACTTAAGACACTTTCAGGTGTGGATGCTGTAACGACTTCTTCTCTGGCACTATATAATCCCCTGTTGAGTAAATAAGTGTTTCTGGACTCCTCCATATCTTTCATTACCATCACTTCCGGAATTTCATTTACATAGTGTAGTAAATCAGATTTGACTTGACGAATGGCGGCCTTCTGCCTTTTGACTTCCGGGTTATTGGCTAATTGGTGATTTTTAATTATTTGATCAGTGACTTCCGCATTACTCTGGCTAACAACCAATACTTCTAGCGGTGTTAAAGTTTTACCATAAACACGTAAATCATCAATCAAACCTTTATATAACCCAAATTCACCTGTATGTGCTCGATAACTCCTCCCTACCCTAAGTGCCCGATCTTCTGGGACATGATCTGGCACCCTGATAGGATAAATACTTTTATACAGATGATCAAACTCAACTTCAGATTCAGCTTCTAAACCATTAATATAAAGTTTTACACCTTCAGCCTTCATTGATCCATCATAGGTAAACAAGACATGGGTCCACTCATTCAATCGGACAGAATCAGTAGTTGTGACATGTATATAGTTATCATACAAGGAACTGATCAACCTCAATGAAACTTGGTTTTGATCATTTAATTGAAAATCCCATCCACGCCAGAAATTATTTTTTTGGCCTGTATTACCCATAAGCGTCTGAAGATTTTCCTTCTTTCGCTTAGAAGTATTGATCCATAGACCACCGGAAAATGCCTCATGTGCTTCATAGGTCCCAATACCTTTCAAGCTGATTTCATCATATTCACCCGTAAGTCGAATAGCTTTTCTATCCCTTCCTGAAGTGATCACAGGTTCTTTCCTACTCTGGCTGTTTGCATTACCATCCAACAGGAAATTACCCTTCGAATCTTTATTGAATTTTTCAAATGGATGATAAACGGCCAGTGCAGAAATTGAGGACAATTCAGGTATATGTACTATTTTATCCATACTGATTTTTTCCATCGAACTGGACAACTCATCCTCGTAATTCCTGAGCATCGTTTTTATCTGAGTAATTTTGGTTTCATCGGTTTCGTCGGTCATCAACAAACCAGGACCAAAATTTCCATCATCTCCGGTCATACCCAGTTCGTTCAATTGATTGAAAAAGGCAGACATCTGATAGTATTCCTTCTGAGATATTGGATCAAATTTATGATCATGGCACCTGGCACATTCCATTGTCAGACCAAGAAATGCGGTTGCTGTTGTATTTGTGCGATCTGCTACATACTCTACCCTAAACTCTTCATCAATCACTCCTCCTTCGGCTGTCATTGGATGATTCCGATGAAAAGCTGTGGCGAGGATTTGTTCCTTACTGGCATTTGGTACCTGATCCCCAGCTAACTGCCAGGTTACAAATTGATTGTAACTCAAATTGTCTTTGAAAGCCTGAATAACCCAATCTCTCCAAGGCCACATATAGCGAGACCCATCTGCGTGTAGACCATGTGAATCCGCATATCTTGCTACGTCCATCCATTCCATGGCAAGCCTTTCAGCATTTGCATCACTAGTCAACAAACGATCTACTAGCTTCTCATATGCATCTTCAGTAGTATCTTCCAGAAATGCATCAATCTCATCTATTGTAGGTGGCAAACCTGTCAAATCCATTGTTACCCTACGAATCAAACGTTCTTTGCTGGCTGGCTCAGAGGGGGTTAAATTTTCCTGTGAAACTCTTTGATAGATGAAATAATCTATTTCATTCTTAGGATTCCAGTCAGATGGAAAATCTTTAGGTAAAGATGCTTTTTCAGGAGGTATAAATGACCAATGAGGTTTCCATTCTGCTCCTTGTTCTACCCATTTAAAGATCGTAGCAATCTCTTGGTTGGTTAAAGTCAGTTTAGAATCCGGAGGAGGCATTTGAGTATTCGGGTCATCACTCAGTATTCTGGCAACAGCCTCACTCTTATTTGAATTTCCATGAACAAAGGCCCTGGAACCACTCTCTAATGCTGCAAAAGCATTTTCTTCAATATCCAGCCTTAGGCCGGCCTTTCTGGTTTTTTTATCAGGTCCATGACAGGCATAGCATCGATCAGAAATGATAGGCTTTACATGAAAATTATAGTCAATAACCTCAGGTAAATCCTGATAAGCTTTTTCAATTTCATCCGGAACACCAGGTCCGCAGCCATAAAAAATCATCGCGGATAAGGTCAGTAAAAATCCGAAACGTTTAAAGTGGTAACTGAATATCATTAATATTTCCTCAATTAAATAAGTCAAGGCATAGCTGTTTAGACACAGACACACCTCACATCCTCTAATTTAAGAAAAATACAATGCTACTTACTTGATTAAATGAATAAAAAAGGAAATAATTCCAGAATTAGGTAACTGTTCTATTTCGATGGTGGCATTGTTGGACGAACCTCAATCTTGGATGGTAAGGTCCTCGGATGCATCTTAAGAAGATCCACAGTCATCTGGCCAATATCTTCACTTTGAATTTTCCAATCTGCTGAACTTCCACTTCCAAAGTCAGTAGCCACAGATCCTGGCATGATCGTAGTAGTTTTTATTCCATATTTTCTTAAATCAAGCATAACAGCTTGAGTAAAACCTGTTAACCCAAACTTGCTTGCATTATAAGCAGAACCACCTGCAAAGAAATTATTACCCGCTAAACTACTGATGCTAATAAAGTAACCCTCCGATTTCTTCAATGACTCCAAGGATGCTTTGATGCTGTAAAACACCCCAGTCAAATTGGTGTCTATTGTCTCATTCCATTGTTCTTTAGAAAGATCTTCAATGGATCCAAAATGCCCAAGGCCAGCATTAGCTACCAAAACATCTAATTGCCCCCAACGATCAAGAATCTTTTTGACTGCCGCTTCCTGAGAAGCCAGATCCCTGACATCTGCCTGAATCCCTAGCGCCTCTCCATTTGAAAATTCATTAAGTAGGACAACAGCTTTGTCTGCACTCGCTTGACTCCTGCTCGTTAAAGCAACTTTTGCTCCTTCATTTTTTAATGCTTTGGCAATACCTAAGCCTATACCTTTACTTCCTCCTGTAATGAGAATTACTTTGTCTTTAATGCTTTCCATAATTTTATAACAATTTAAATTTTATCCTGTTCAAAAAGATCATGAAGACTCAATATTCTCTAAAGCATCGGTAACCTTTATCTGAGGGTTGTGCGCCCATATACCTGAGATTGTAATTGATGTAAAGATTGCGAAGCAAATCCATATGGCCACTGAGTAACTGCCAGTTAAGGTCAAGGAAGCACTAAACAAGATTGGACCGATAGCCGAAGCAAATACAACCATCATGACAGATTGACTACTAATTGCCCCAAGATATCTTGTTCCATAAAACCTGGGCCAGGTAACAGAAGCCAATACGGCAAACATTCCAGACATGATACCTGTTCCAATAATTAGCAAGTAGTAGCCAAATTCATACTCACCCAGAAATATCATACCTATAGTACTTAGCATGGCGCCAAAGCCCTTTAAAAGTAATAAATACCGCAGTGGGATCATGTCTGATAAGTAACTAGTAATCAGTGTTATAACAACTGCCAGAAGAGCTATTGGTTGAAATATGCTTATAGCCACTTCTTTCACCATTCCAACCTCATCAAAAATAGATGCCACGTGGAATGTAAAACCCGTAATATATAAACCCTGCATTGCTAAAATAAAAGTAAAAACATAGAAAGGATAGCTTCGCAATGCCTCCTTAAGTGTGAATTGCTTTTTTACCGGAAAATAATATTTTTTCTTGCGTGCAGACATTACATAATCACCATCAGCCTTAAGTCCACTTGCTTCAGGGTTATCCCTAAAGAAGAAGTAAACAATGACGGGAAATACCAATCCAACTACTACAGCTACAATCATCCAAGCGATCCTCCAATCAAAGGCAACAATAACGGAATCCAAAACCCAGGGCGCAACAGAAAAACCAAGTGAAACAAAGACATTACTAAACCCAGTTGCAAAGCCTCTTCTTTGCTCAAACCATTTCATCATCATATTTCGGGATACCATGGTAAGCACTCCCTGACCTGTAAATCTTAATAGCATAAACCCAATAAAAACAAGGATAAAGGTTAAAACCACTGAAGGAGTAGGTTGGAAAAATTCAATAATCCGATCGACCTGACTGAGGTATAGCAACACTAAACCAAGACTCACAGCGGCAATAATGGCAATTGGTCTCACTCCTGACCGGTCATATAATCGACCCATCCATGGAAGCATGAAAGAGCTACAAATAGTACCCAGCATATAGGCTATACTCAGCTGATCCCTATTGACATTTAACTCAAGTAGTAAGCTTTCTGTAAATACAGAAACTCCCATCGTCTGTCCCGGAATACTCATCAATATGCCGATCGTTCCCCATACGAGGATCATCCACCCATAATAAAAGGGCCACTTAGCTGGATGGAATGGATAGTTAGCATCGACTAGTTTACGCATATGGCGACAAAAATACCGGTTGTTTTTGGACCAAAACTTATGATCTGAGAATTAATGGGACATATTTTTCTAGCGCAAAGAAATCCATAAATTTTCACTTACCTTTAATACAGGTAATACACAGTATTTTGAGACAATCAAATAGACTATTCACCCACATAATTATTCTTCTATGTCTGCATGGCTACAGTGGGTATGGGCAAGAAACTGGTTCCTTGGTAGAGAAACTGGAAGACCAGGCACTGCTGATTAAATCCTTGAGATCGAGTGAACTTGTACAGTCAATGAGCCAAAGATCCCTCCTTATGCCCTCTTATAAATCTGAATTAAAAGCGCTGGTAGCCAAGCAAGCCTATGACTTCTGGAAGGACAGTGGAGAAACTTATGTTTCGCATTTGAATATTTACCTGGCACTCTATTATGCAAATAAATACCTTGACAACGAGGATAATAAAAATGCTTTTAATCAAGTAATAGGTCATAGTGAGTCTGTTGTATCCATACAAATTGGCAATGATCCAAATATCTTTTATTCTGCAGGATCTGATGGTAAAGTGCTCAAATGGGACCTGAATCGGATAAATGATGTACCATCAATAGTCTATCAGGGGCCGCACTTAATCAGGTCTATAGATTTAAGTTTTGATGGAAATTGGATTCTTGTGGTAACTAAAGACAAAGGAGTCGTATTGGTCTCACTGAATGAACTCCAATCAGAGTCAGGTGGAATTGCTTACGACTCTGAACCAGTACAATCAGCTGTCTTTTTTCCTAATGAACTTAAGTATCTGACTGTAAATGAAAAGGGACAAATTAAAATAAAGGGCTATGCCGTGGAGACACCAGATATTGGAACTGCCACTTCAAGAGTGAATGCGCTAGCTGTAAACAAAAACAACGATATCTATGCCGGATTAGCAACCGGAGATGTAGTGATTTTCGGAGAGGAAAATATTCAACAATTGGAGGGTAAAGATCATTATGCAATTAATGCATTGGATATTAGTGCAGATCAAAAGCTGTTAATTATTGGAAGAGAACTTGGAGATGCAATCATCTACGACATTGAACGTAAGGAAATAGTCAGAACCATCTCAGGTCATCAATCAGCAATCACAGATGTAGAATTTCATCCCAATCAACCTGTGGTTCTTACAGCCAGCAGAGATGGAACTGTGAAAGTTTGGGATATTTATAATTCTAAGAAATTACCACAGGTTTTAGACGACCATCTATCGTGGGTGCTCACAGCCTCATTTGACCCATCAGGAAAAAATATAATATCCGGTTCAGCTGATAATTACATCCGGGTGTGGCCGCTAGAACCCGAAGTACTTGCCAATCGCATTTGTGAATTAATCAAAAGAAATCTTACCGAAGCAGAATGGAATGAATATGTCGGCCCTACTATACCTTATACGAAGACTTGTAAGTAAGTCGAATAAAATCATCAGGAATTCATTATATATTTATACCCAACAACATTAACACAGCTCAATGACAGGAGAGAAATTGTTTAAGAATAACCCTGCCCTATACGCTTTTCTGCCCCTTTTTTACATGGTATGGGCCGATGCCGTATTAACACCATCGGAAATCAATAAGGTTCATGGGCTGCTAAAAAAACAAGATTGGCTTTCAGATGAAGAAAGAACATTTTTGCTTTCCTTTTTGAACCCTGCCTCTCCCCCTTCTCCTACACAGCTTAAGCAATGGCTCAAAGAGATCAGGAAAACCTCTGAACAGCTATCACCGGAAATGAAAAGCAGTTTGGTAGAAATTGGAATAAAATTAGCTCGAATCAATGCCAGTAGTGGTACTGAAGAATCCCTCAAGAAAGCCATCCAACCTTTAAAGGATATTGAAAAAGCACTAGGTGTTGTCTCCAGGGAATCCTCTTATTATTTCAATACTTTGATTCACAGAAATACGGAGGAAGCAGAAGCATCTACGATTGACTCGAATGAAATCAATAGCTTGTTAAATGGAGATGATGATGCGACAATTAATAAAGTAAAAACAATCATTCAAGACCCTCTATTCAAATATTACCAAGGAGAAAGCATTCTTGAATATAGAGAACAAGTTTTAAAATGGTGCAAGCTACTCGCTGATCAGGGATATGGAGCAGTTGCCTATGCCAAGAAATATGGTGGTCAGGATGATATGAAAAAATACTTTGTGATCATGGAAACACTGGCCTACCATGATTTAAGTATGGTAATCAAATTCGGTGTCCAATTTGGGTTATGGGGAATGAGCATCATGTTCTTGGGAACTGAGAAACACCACAAAAAATACTTGAAGGATATTGGTTCGCTGAAATTACCCGGATGCTTTGCCATGACAGAGACTGGCCATGGGTCTAACGTAAAAGGAATAAGAACGACGGCTACTTATAATCATAAGGACAAAACTTTCAAGATTCATACTCCATCACGAGAAGATGGAAAGGAATATATTGGAAATGCGGCGCTACATGGACAAATGGCTACAGTTTTTGCCAAACTAATTGTGGACGATACTGACTTCGGTGTAAATGCATTTGTGGTCCCTTTGAGAAATAAGAATGGGAAAACGGCAAAGGGTGTCACAATCGAAGATTGTGGTCACAAGATGGGTTTGAATGGTGTAGACAATGGAAAGATCTTCTTTGACCAGGTAGAAATACCCCTGGAAAACATGCTTGATAAATTTGGGAGTATCTCAAAAGATGGAGTGTTTGCAAGCCCTATAACAAGTGACAACAGAAGATTCTTCACTATGCTTGGCACGCTGGTTGGAGGTAGAATTGGTGTGCCTCGTGCAGGACTTAGCGCTGCCAAATCAGGGTTAACAATTGCCATACGTTACGGAAACCAACGTCGTCAGTTTGGCCCTGAAGGTGGTGAAGAAATGGCTATCCTCAATTACAGGACCCATCAGAGAAGACTCATGCCTTTGTTGGCAAATGCCTATGCCCTACACTTTTCACTCGAGTATGTGACGCAAAGGTTTTTAAAACGCACGGACGAGGATATTCAGGAAATCGAAGCACTGGCTGCCGGTATGAAAGCCTATGCTACCTGGAATACGACCCACACACTACAAGAATGTAGGGAAGCTTGTGGGGGTAAAGGTTACTTAACTGAAAACCGAATAGATATTCTTAAAGCTGATACTGACATATTTACAACATTCGAAGGTGACAATACTGTTTTAATGCAGTTGGTGGCCAAGAGTAGGCTCTCTGAGTTTAAACAAGAGTTTAGTGATATCAACCTATTTGGGATTATCGACTATCTTACTGAACAGGCCAAGATCACTTTAACAGAGATGAATCCTATTATCATCAGGAGTGCGGACAAGGAACATTTGCGTGACTCTGAATTTCACATAAATGCGTTCAAGTACAGAGAACGTGATATTCTTTCCTCTGCCGCAAAAAGGCTCAAACATTATATCGATCAGGGAATGGATACTTTCGATGCATTTAATCAATGTCAATTCCATCTTTTCAATGTCGGCGTTGCCTATATTGAATCTGTCATCATGGAGCAGTTTGTTGCTAAAGTCAACTCACAGGAAACTGGCCCTAATAAAGTTATCTTGAAAAAATTGTGTGACCTCTTTGCTTTATCGACAATTGAGAAAAATAAAGGATGGTATCTAGAACATGATTACATGGTAGGAACGAAAACGAAAGCAATACGAAGAGAAGTCAATTCACTCGTGAAAGAGATTAGGCAAGAAGCAGTGCCTCTTGTAAATGCATTTAAAATACCAGAAAACTGTCTGGCAGCACCCATTATCACTAACCCATAACCCCTTCTCTAATGAATGAAATCATAGCTGAAATTGTAGGAACTTTTATCCTGCTCTTATTAGGCAATAGTGTAAACGCAAACGTATCCTTAAAGCAAACCTATGGCAACAGCAGTGGGTGGATTGTCATTTCTCTTGGATGGGGAATTGCCGTATTTGTAGCTGTATTCATTGCAGGATCTGTCAGTGGTGCCCACATAAACCCAGCGATCACCGTGGGGCTTGCGGTAACAGGTAAATTTCCCTGGGAAAAAGTACCCGTTTATATCCTGTCACAAATGCTTGGTGCATTCCTGGGTGCCTTTATGTCTTATGTCCTCTACCGACCACATTTTAAAGCTACAGATGATGTAGATGCTAAGCTTGGTATTTTTTGCACAGGACCTGCCATAAAAAGTCCTTTAGACAATTTTCTTTCGGAAGCAATTGGAACATTTACGCTGGTGTTTGCCGCGTTCTTCCTGGTAGAAGGTGAAGGTCTCGGATCTATTAGTGCACTTCCTGTCGGCCTCCTGGTACTTGGTATAGGCCTGTCACTTGGTGGTACTACCGGCTATGCGATCAACCCAGCTCGTGATTTGGGACCAAGGATATTCCATGCCCTGGCGCCTATGAAGCATAAAAGAGACAGTGATTGGAGCTATGCGTGGATTCCTGTTTTGGGTCCAATTACAGGAGCTGTTGTAGCAGGCGTATTATTTATTCTAATAAGAGGATATTTTCAAATTTGATTTTAGATGAAAGAAGCAAGTTACCTTATTATACAACTGACATTCTGCTGTCTGGTATTTACTGTAAATGGACAAGGGCGCATTGCGTGGATCAGGCATACCATAGATGCTTCATATAGTGGTGCCGATGGAATCAGATTAGCTGATGTCAACAATGATCAATTGATGGACATTACATCCGGCTGGGAAGAAACAGGATACACAAAGGTCTATTTGCATCCTGGAAATGATCTTGTCCGGTCAGAAAAACCATGGCCTTCTGTTATCGTTGGAACGACTGAATCAGTTGAAGATGCAGTATTTATGGATTTTGACAAGGATGGGGTAATGGATGTTATCAGTAGCACAGAAGGAAAATCCAGAAAACTATACTTTAATCGTGCTCCTGAAAATATCGAGGACTATCTGGATCAAAATAAATGGACAAGTGAGGTGTTACCTGCATCGATCGATAAAATGCAGTGGATGTTTGCCATACCGTCGCAGATAGATGGAAAATACGGTGAGGACCTAATTGCTGGTGCAAAAGGTAAAACCGCAGCTATAGGTTGGTTTCAATCTCCTAAGAATCCAACTAAGCTCTCCAAATGGAAGTGGTATCCTATTAGTCCCGCTACCTGGGTAATGTCTCTATTTATACGGGACATGGATTTTGATGGGGATTTAGACATCGTAACATCTGATAGGAAACCGGGCCCTACCAATGGGGTAAGGTGGCTGGAAAATCCCGGGACTCTAAAAAAGCAAAAGCAGCCATGGAAAAATCATTTCATCGGTGCTGAAAATCTGGAAGTGCTATTTATGGACTTAGCGGATCTGGATCAGGATGGTTTAGAAGATGCAATTGTTACAGAATACACCAATCAGAAAATCTGGTTTTTCAAGCGTCTTGATAAGACTGGACTTAATTGGTCAAGACATCAAATAGATATTCCCAAAGAGACTGGCCGTGCAAAAGCCGTTCGTATTGGTGATATCAATGCAGATGGTCAAATGGATATTGTCCACACTACAAATACGCAAGGAGATGACACAAAATCAGGAGTGATATGGATGTCTTACAAAAATGATACGACAGATTCTACCTGGGAATGGCACGACATTAGTGGTAAGGAAGGTTATAAATATGATCGCATTGAATTAGTAGATCTGGACGGTGATGGAGATTTAGATGTAATGACTTGTGAAGAAAACTTTGGGGATGACAGCCAGGGTTTAGGTGTAATCTGGTATGAAAACCCACTCAAATAATTATTTAAATAGCTGTGTGCTTCATTGCTTTGTAAGGCATTTCAATAATGTTTAACTTGAAATCTTAATATCACGACCAATACTTAATTCATAATTACCCAGAAATGAAAAAATCATTCTTACTCTTTACCTGCGTTTTACTTTCCCTGGTTGTTGCACAAACTGCTCTAGCCGAGATAAAACTTCCAGCCATCGTCTCATCAAATATGGTTCTCCAAAGAAATACCACAATAGTCTTGTGGGGTTGGGCCGACGCTAAGGAAAAGATCTCCATTGAAGCTTCGTGGCTTAGTGAACCAATCAAAATAGATACTGACAAGTCTGGAAATTGGAAAACTGAAGTAAAAACTACCAACAGCAAATCCCCTCAAACCATTAAGATCGCTGGAAAATCTTCTAATGTGACTTTAGAAAATGTGCTGTTTGGTGAGGTATGGCTGTGTTCCGGACAATCTAACATGCAGCAGCCTATAAATGGCTATAATGGACAACCTACTTTTGGAACCATCATGACAACAGCTACATCGAAAAACCCTAACCTAAGATTATTTACGGTAGACAGGGTGGGTTCTAAAACACCCCTGGTTGATGTAGACAAATATACGGGATGGCAGGAAGCTGCTCCTGCGAACGTGTTAGAATTTAGCGCTATCGCTTACTACTTTGGTCAAAAATTACAAAAAATACTAGACGTTCCTGTTGGAATGATTCATACCTCCTGGGGAGGTAGCAGTGTTGAGGCTTGGATTAGCAAAGATGTCATTAGCAATTATCAGGAAGTAAACCTGGATGATGTGGATATCACCAAAGGTACCAATCACATCCCTTCCGCATTATATAACGCAATGATCAACCCCTTGATTCCTTATACTATCCGAGGATCCTTGTGGTATCAGGGCGAATCTAACCGCTCAGAACCAAAAAAGTATGAAGTACTATTTCCAGCAATGGTAAAAGACTGGAGAACCAGATGGGATATTGGAGATTTCCCATTTTACTATGTACAGATAGCACCTTATTGGTACAATGATCTTGATGCTTTTAATACATATGAAAATTCAGCGTTCATCAGGGAATCTCAATTTACATGTCTAAATCTAATTCCTAATTCAGGAGTGGCTTTAACAATGGATCTGGGTAAGGAAAAGTCAATTCATCCTCCTCAGAAGGAAGAAGTTGCTGACAGGCTACTATACAACGCCCTTAACAAGACATACGGCATCAAATCAATTGATTATTCCGGACCCACCTATAGCACTCATGAAATTAAGGATGGGGCCATCATTTTAAGCTTTGAAAATGCTGAAACTGGTATATATGCCTTCGACGGTCTTACTGATTTTGAAATTGCTGGAGAAGACAAAGTTTTTTATCCTGCCTCAGCCAATATCATCCGTGGTCGTAATGTTCAGGTAAAAAGTGATGAGGTACCAAATCCTGTGGCGGTACGCTATGCATGGAAGAATTGGGTAATGGGCACTTTGTATGACACCAACCTTTTACCTGCTCCGTCATTTAGAACAGATGATTGGGATGATGCTAAACGAGCTGAATAAATAGCTTCCTTATTCCTTATTCCTTATTCAGGTTAGTAAGTTATGATGGCTAGTAAGCTATCATTAAGATTTACTGGCAACTTTCAACTTAATGATTGATTGTATATCTATGTCCTCTCTGTAGGTCCCAAAACTGAATATAACTAACTTGCAATGTCAATAATAATTGAAAAAGTCATTATCCATGAAAAAAATTCTTCTACCCCTATTTATACTAGTGATTTTCTGTGCTTCAGCACAGGAATGGGATGTCAATACCCCGAATGAACCATTTAATGAAACCACCATTGCGGTAGACGAAGGAACTTGGATGAGTGTAGATGTGAGTCCAGATGGGAAAAAGATAGTTTTTGACCTGTTGGGAGACATTTTTATCATGCCAATTGAAGGTGGGAATGCAACACCCTTACGAGCCGGTCATGCTTTTGAAGTGCAGCCCAGGTTTAGTCCTAATGGAAAGTATATCTCTTTTACTAGTGATGCAGGCGGAGGGGATAATATATGGATCATGGATGTAGATGGATCTAATGCCCGACAAGTCACCAAAGAAGATTTTCGGTTACTTAACAACGCCGTGTGGACACCTGATGGAAACTACCTAATTGCCAGAAAACATTTTACTTCTACCAGATCATTGGGGGCTGGAGAAATGTGGATGTATCACATGACTGGTGGTTCTGGAATTCAACTCACGAAGCGAAAAAATGACCAACAGGATGCAGGTGAACCCTGGGCCGCTGGTGATTATGTTTATTATAGCGAAGACATGGCTCCAGGTGGTTCCTTCCAGTACAATAAAGACCCCAACAGCCAGATCTATGTAATCAAAAGATATAACCGTAATACTGGAGAAACAGAAACAATTATAAACGGACCAGGTGGAGCGGTAAGACCACAGGTGTCTCCGGATAATAAGAAACTTGCATTTATAAGAAGAGTAAGGACGCAATCTGTGCTCTATATTCATGATTTTGCCACAGGTATTCAAAGACCTGTTTATGCTGAACTAACAAAAGATCAGCAGGAAGTATGGGCGATATTTGGGGTTTACCCAAATTTCAACTGGCTCCCTGACAACAAAACCATCATCTTATATGCAAAAGGAAAGATTCGTAAAGTAGATATCGAAACAGGTCAATCTTCTGTAATACCATTCAAGGCTGAAGCTACACATCAAATTACAGATGCCCTGATATTCGAACAGGACCCTGCGCCAATCTCCTTTGAAGCAAATGTCATAAGAAATGCCACCACTTCCCCGGATGGTAAATTATTAGCTTTCAATGCTGCAGGTTATTTATATACCAAGAAGCTTCCTGATGGCAAGCCAAAAAGGTTAACTAAAAGCAGTGATTATGAATTTGAACCAGCATTCTCACCGGACGCTAAAAGCATTACCTATGTGACATGGAATGATGAAGATAAAGGCGCTATCATGTCTATTTCCGTAACAGGTGGCTCTCCCAAAAAACTCACTTCTGTAAAAGGCATCTACAGAAGCCCTAGTTATTCGCCTGATGGCCAAACAATTGTATTTAAAAAAGACAAAGGTGACTATGCATTGGGGTTTAGTTATACCGTAAAAGCAGGGATTTATATGATGCAAGCCTCTGGAGGCACTCCTCAATTCATATCTGATGAAGGTAGTTACCCCCTATTCAATCAACATGGCAACCGCATATACTATCAATTGGGTAATAAATATAAAAGTGTTAACCTGGATGGAGAAGACGAGAAAACCCATTTCCAATCAGAATATTCCAATAAATTCAGAATCAGTCCGGATGGTAAGTGGCTAGCTTTTGGAGAACTGTTTGATGTATTTATCATGCCCTTTTCCGAGTATGGTCAAACCTTTGATTTATCAGGAAAAACAACTGCATTACCCGTAACAAAGGTTGCTGATGATGCGGGTATAAACCTGGAATGGTCAACAGACAGCAAACAACTGCATTGGACTTTAGGAAATGATTACCACGCTGTTGACTTAAAGGATTGCTTCACCTTCTTAGAAGGCTCGCCTGATAGTATTGCTGATGTACCCAAGGGAGAGACAATAGAAGTAAACCTTGAATTAGATACTGATATCCCTACCGGATCCATTGCTTTTACAGGAGCAAAAATCATTACGATGGACGGAGAAAAAGTTATTGAAAACGGAACTGTTGTAGTCAGAGAAAATCGGATTCTGGCCATTGGCAAATCAGAAGACGTGGACATACCAAATAATGCTAAAGTTTATAACGTAAGTGGGAAAGTCATAATGCCGGGAATCATTGATACTCATGCACACTTAAAAGCATTTAGATATGGAATCAGTCCAAATAAGGAATGGCCCTACTATGCCAACCTCGCCTATGGCATCACAGCCACACATGACCCGTCTTCTAACACAGAGACATCTATGTCTCAATCTGAAATGGTACGTAGTGGAAGTATGGTTGGTCCACGAATATTCTCAACAGGTACGGTTCTTTATGGCGCTGATGGAGACTTTAAAGCAGTAATCAACAACCTGGAAGATGCTCAGCATGCCATCAGTCGAACAAAAGCTTATGGGACGTTTAGTGTAAAAAGTTACAATCAGCCAAGACGGAACCAGAGGCAAATGGTAATTAAGGCCGCACGTGAGCAAGAAATCATGGTATATCCGGAAGGAGGCTCCACATTTTTTCACAATATGACCATGATATTAGATGGTCATACCAGCATTGAACACAATGTTCCTATTGCTCCACTCTACAACGATGTAATCAAACTATGGGCTGCCAGTAAAACCAGCAACACCCCTACCCTGATTGTAAACTATGGAGGACTTAATGCAGAATATTACTGGTACCAAAAATTAAATGTTTGGGAAAATGAAAAACTCCTGACATACACACCCAGAGGTATTATAGACAGTCGCTCGAGACACAGAACAATGGCGCCAATGGAAGAATATGACAATGGGTTTATTGAAGTTGCGAGATCATGTAAAGCATTGATTGATGCCGGCGTAAAAATCTGTGTGGGTGGTCATGGACAATTGCAAGGACTTGGGGTACATTGGGAAATGTGGAACCTCGCTTTGGGTGGCTTCACAAATCATGAGGTACTAAGGGCTGCAACCATTCATGGGGCAGAATACATTGGAATGGGTAAACATCTGGGCTCTCTTGAGGCTGGAAAATTAGCTGATCTGATTGTTTTGGACGCCGATCCACTAACAGACATTCAGAACACGCAACATGTCAGATATACCATGGTGAATGGAAGGCTATTTGATACTGAAACTATGAACGAAATCGGTAATCGTGAAAAGCCACGAAGCAAATTCTATTGGGAACAAGATGGATACAACGACAATTTTACCTGGCATAAAGAATCACATGGATTTATTGGGGTAAAGTGTAGTTGTCAGCATTGATAGCGTATGACCAGTCATTCCCAAAGCAATAATCATTTTGTCAGAATGAAAAAGATTTGATTCGGAATGATTCGATTGAGCCATTCTCCGTAAATCTAAAGCTTAAATCAAATTTTGGCACGGCTTCTGTTAGTATGTAACCAAATACATAAATAACAATAGCATGTTTATAGCTTTCAAAAAATCTAAACTATTATCTATATTCCTAACGGGGCTCATCCTGTTAAACGCATGTAATGACGAAGATGTGATAGACAGTGGGATTCCACCAGAATTACCCCCAGCGTCCAGTATGGATCCAGACTTGAGCTTTTTTAGCGAAAGTGGTAATGCAGGCGGAAGGCTTGAGGTAGTTGACAGCTGGTTGTATGCAGCCACGAACGTAACTGTATATTCTGCAATATTGAAAAGTGCACTCATTGTACCAGTTACTGCTTATAAAGTGGCATTAGAACAAACCCCTTCTTTTGATACAGAATTAGGTGGCTGGGTTTGGTCTTATGAGGTAAATGTAGGTTCGTCCGGATTGTACAATGTAAAACTAACAGCCATCATCGGTGAGAAGGAAGTTGTCTGGACAGGAGAAATTTCTAAAGAAGGCATATTTGATGCATTTGTTTGGTTCGAAGGAACTTCTGCCATTGGAGGTAACTCTGGTGAATGGACACTCTATGAGAGCTATCAAAGTCCCACACCATGGCTGTCTGCAACTTGGGAAAAGTCTGAAGTAGAAGGAACAGTCAATGCAATCTTTACTGTTGAAAAAGAAGGTGATAATTTAGGGAGTACGATCAGCTATACAGCAACAAGTAGCGGTGATTTCGACCGAATGGTTATCATAAATGACAAAAAAGCAGACAATACAATCACAGTAGAGTGGAACAGTACGAGTAAGACAGGTAGGGTAAAAAGTTTAGAGCATTTTCAGGATGATACATATCATTGTTGGGACAATCAGCTACAAGATATTGATTGCTAATTATTAGTCACTAGTTATAGATGAAGGCAGTGGTCGCAAGGGTACTGCCTTCTTTCATTTAGCCTTGAAAAGACCTTTACTTCAATTTTCCTTCCACCTCCATTACAAAACCGTCGGGATCTTCAGGAGACACTAAAAATAAATCATCTCCAGAACCAATAATCACAAAATCCCCTTTCGTGGTGGCCTCTACCTTTGTGATTTTCCTGCCTACTTTTGAATCCTGATTAACAATCTGGAAAGAGCAATATTGAATAACCTTACCATAATTGAGCAAACTATTGAAAGAAGCAAGAAAATCAAGCTCGTTTGAAGCTTTCATTTGTTTGCTTCTTAATGTCTCCAGTAACAGCGTGGTTCTATTCTGGTCTAGTTTTCGGATAAATTTTATCCCTGTAAAAGGAATAAACTTTTTAGAATAATTACTAACCACTACCCCATCATCGCCAACTGCATACCCATAAGGTAACGCTGCTGCCTGAATGAAGATGATTAAAAAAACAAAAATCAGAAACCCGAACACGATCCAAAGCATTGGTTCCTCATCAACGGGTAACAGAAAAATAAAGAGAATGGTAAAAAATGCGATCACTGCATAAAACATCCAAACATTCCCATGGCTTGTTCTTGGCTTAAACTTGGTATCCATAAGCCAAAAATAAACACTACATCATTAAGATTATTATGCTTGTTTTAATAAAGCGCTCCACCTATTTTAAAAACTAAATAATTAACTGTTTAGAGACCTAACTAACCTGAAGTCAGCCACCTTTTTACATAAAGGCTTCAACGGAAAATCATTTAAGTTTGCGTCCTATTCCAATACATGAACTTACACCTACTTCAACTCCTACAATTAACAATAGCCATGTTTGTTATGAGCTCCTCAGGAGTACTTGGACGATATATAGACCTTCCTCCTCCAGTTACCATTTGGATCAGGTGTCTGATTGCTACGGCAGCTCTTTTTATCATTCTAAAGCTTTTGAAACGGCCTGCATACATTGGATGGGGACGTCATTTTAGAATCATTCTGATCAGTTCGATATTTCTCGGGGGACATTGGATCACTTATTTCATGGCCCTACAACTATCTAACGTAGCTATTGCCATGCTCTCCATGTTTACATATCCTGTGATAACCGCATTATTAGAACCCGTGATGCTAAAAACAAAATTTGACAGCATGACACTTATACTTTCCATTGTTGCTTTTATTGGCATTTTCTTTCTGGTTCCTGAGTTAAGCTTTAATAACTCAGTAACTCAGGGAGTTTCTTTAGGTGTATTGGCAGGTTTTTTTTATGCCATTAGAAACATATTAATGAAGAAGAACCTTGTCGTTCATGGGGGAATTACGCTAATGTACTATCAGGTATTTTTACTATCAATCTTACTCATACCTGTCATATTCATTTATGATATTGATATACCTAAGCGTGTATTGGGTGGAGAATGGCAGCCCTTACTAATATTGGCAATTGCTACTACTGCGATTGGACATACTTTATTTGTGCGTAGTTTAAAGTATTTCACTGTGAGCACAGTAAGTATCATGAGTTGCCTTACTCCATTGTTGGGTACATTTCTAGCTTTTTTATTTCTTGAAGAGGTTCCTACAGGGCAAACCTTCATTGCAGGAAGCATAATTTTATTGACTGCGGGATATGAAAGCGTCAGGTCTGTGAAACAAAAAGTATAGACAAAAAAAAGACATGGCCCCTGGGGCCATGTCTTTTTCCACACTGTTTGACACGTTAAGTCATTAAAGCAATGCTGGTGTAAATCAGCCCCATTAATAGGATCTGAGCTACTTGAATTAAAATTCTAATCTTTCTCATAGCAAATTAAAAATTTAACTAAATATGTATAAGTAATTTTATATCAACAACATATGATAAAATATTATTCAAAAATTATTTCTTAGGGCAGGTATTCAATTCAATTGTCTACTTTCTGAAGCCTACGACTCGATCACTACGCCAATTGAATTTATTTAGGTAATTAGTATAGACTTAGGTCGAACCAATTATTGGGATTCGATTGGGAATATGTTTCTCTAATTCAAGAAAATAATTCTCTCACTTACTCATTGCTCTTCAGCGATATTTGATAATTAAAAACCGTATAAGTTCGAATTATTTATAATATTTGAAGATAAGATGAACTTATGACTCTTAATCAACTCATTTACGCCACAAGACTCAATAAATTCCGAAGCTTTAACAAGGCAGCAGAAAATCTTGGTATTAGTCAACCTGCGCTTAGTTTACAAATTCAAAAACTTGAGGAAGAGATAGGCATCTCCTTATTTAACAGATCCACTAAGCCACTTGAGGTTACTTCAGATGGCGACCTATTCCTTACAAAGGCTCAGGATTTATTGAACAGTGCAAACCAGCTTTCCAGGTTTTCACAAGAGATAACAGAATCATTTAAGGGTCAACTGAAAATTGGAATCATCCCTACCCTTGGCCCTTTTTTGGTACCCTTATTTACGGAAAAAATCCAAAAAGAATATCCGATGTTTAGCCTGGACATACATGAAGTTACCACCGAGAATGTAGTCCGTTCTGTCAAACAAGGCGAATTTGATGTTGGTATCATCTCTACTCCAATTTCTACCCATGGAATTCAATCTATCCCCCTGTTCTATGAAGAGTTCTACCTATACCTCTCTGATAAATCAATTGGCGATCAAAACGAAATGAAACTAGAAGATATCTCTTACCAAAATTTATGGCTCCTTGATGAAGGAAATTGCTTTAGAGATCAGGTCAATGACCTATGCGACCTTAATAAATTGAGGAAGGAAAAATCTTTTATCTATCGAAGCAATTCCATTGACTCCCTTATCCGCATGGTAGATACTATGGGAGGAGTAACGATTCTTCCTGAATTATCTACACTTAGTCTTTCCGGCGAGCAAGAAAATTACCTCAGGAAAATTAGCGGTATTCCTAAAGTGAGAGAAATCAGCTTGATTGTCACTAAAAACTTCGATAAGCGAAGATTCATTGAAAAGCTGGAAGAATTCATCAAAAGCAATATTCCGAAACACATGATAGACCCTAAAAAGTATGAAGTTGTAGACCCCAATATCCATCTTTAAAAACAGTATTTCAAAACAGTGCGGGATGTTTATTAATTTGCATACACTTACTTAAATCATATGACCATGGATAAACGCAAATTTCTAAAGAACCTTGCAGGAGGCTCAGCCGGTCTGGCACTTGCAGGAGTTTCTTCTAATATTATAACCAGCTGCAGCCCATCGGCAAAATCGGGCACGGACGAAAACCAAAAAGCAGTAATTGATACCACAAGCGCATTATATTTTAATATATCTCTTGCTGAATGGTCTTTGCACAAAGCCCTGAATGCCAATCAAATGACCAATCTGGATTTCATCAGAATGACCAGACAGGAATTTGGAATCGGAGCGGTGGAATATGTAAACCAGTTTTTTAAAGACAAAGCTAATGATAAAGCTTACCTGGCTGAGATGAACAAAATTGCTGAAGACAACGATGTAAAAAATGTGTTGATCATGATCGATGGAGAAGGTAGTCTGGGAGCAAAAGATGCCAATGAAAGAACAACAGCTGTCGAGAACCATTACAAATGGGTAGAAGCAGCTAAAGAGTTAGGTTGTCATTCCATTAGAGTAAATGCCCGGGGTGATGGCGAATTAGATGAGATCGCCATGAATGCCGCTGATGGCTTAAGCAGACTTGCTTCATTTGCAAAAGACTATGGTATTGGTGTCATTGTCGAAAACCATGGTGGTCCATCTTCAAATGGTGAATGGCTTGCTGGTGTGATGAACCAGGTAAGTATGCAGAATTGCGGAACACTTCCTGATTTTGGCAATTTTTGTATTGAATACTCAAATGATGGTTGTGCTAACGAATATGACAGGTATCAAGGAGTGAAAGAGCTCATGCCATTCGCAAAAGGTGTGAGTGCCAAATCACATCAATTCGATGCAGAAGGAAATGAGATCAACACAGATTTTACAAAAATGCTCCAGATTGTGAAAGATGCAGGTTATACCGGATATATCGGTATTGAGTATGAAGGTAGTGAGCTTGGAGAAAAAGAAGGAATTATGGCAACTAAAGCTTTACTAGAAAAAGTAGGAGCTAAAATATCCTAATATCTAACAATATCTTTGAAAGCCGGGCCCTGAATAAGTCCGGCTTTTTTATGTCTATTGAGCGACTATCGGAACAATTAACTTCACATCACTCCACAAGATCAAAAGATCAATACCTGCTGTACTATTCTCAAGATCCATCGTGAATTGCTCCGTGTGGCCTGACTTTTCAACAGGAATCGTCACCCTGACCACATCTTCAGCATAATCAGGTTCAGAATATCCCCACCTGTCTAGTGATGAGTTCACTCCAATTACAAAAGCATTTTCATCAGGTATAGCATAAAGTGTATATGTGCCCTTTGAAATGGCTTCTCCGGCAAAAATCACGTCCTGATTAAAAGTGATCTCTGTCGCTTCGTTGGCACCTAATCTCCAATAGATACCATAAGGTTGTAAGGCCCCTTCATCCTCTGTTCCAAAAATAAGCCTTTCCCTTACAGAAGGTCTACTGTAGGTAATGGATACAGATAAACTACTATTTGACAAAGCTGAGGATCCAGAAGGACTTAATGTTCTATTTCTATTATTAACATAGGTCAGTAAGCCAACCAATACGACTGCCAGGATTCCTATTCCAATTAATACCTTTTTAAGCATAGCTCATGATTTTTGATGCTGATGCGAACTTACTGATAATCCATTATTTAAAGATCAAACTCATGGATAATGTTTAATTTTGATTCATTATATGAAGATACTTGGAATTGATATTGGTGGCACGGGAATTAAAGGTGCCATTGTAAATACTAAAAAAGGCATATTAAAAACCGAAAGGTATAGAATTCCTACTCCACAACCAGCAACCCCAGATGCGGTTGTTGAAACAGTAGCTAAAATTGTCGATGAGTTCAATTGGAAAGGTCCCATTGGATGTGGATTTCCGGCTCCAATTCGCCATGAAGTCATTAAAAAGGCCTCCAACATGGATAACTTGTGGGTTGGATTAAATGCTGCTGAGCACATTCAAAAAATTACTGGTTGTCCAACACATATGGTGAATGATGCAGATGCCGCAGGATTATCTGAAGTTAAATTTGGAGCAGGTAAAGATGAGAAGGGTGTTGTTATGATGATAACCTGTGGAACCGGAGTAGGCAGCGGACTTTTCAATAACAAAAAACTGGTACCTAATACAGAGTTCGGGTTTATCCATGTAGATGGAACCAAAGCGGAATACTACTGCTCAAATACAGCAAGAGAAAAAGAAAACCTTGATTGGGAGACCTGGGGTAACAGGCTCAATAAATATCTACTTAGGCTGGAAGAGCTATTTTGGCCTGACCTGTTTATCATTGGTGGAGGAATCAGTAAACAATTTGATAAATTCGAGCCATTTCTTAAGCTTGACTCAAAAGTAGTACCCGCTGAATCTAGAAACCATGCTGGTATTATAGGCGCAGCACTTGCAGCACAACAGAGTCTGAGTAAGAAGGTACTGAAAGCCAACAAATAGCTTATTATGGCAAAGCCAAACATTGTAATTCTGGATGCTTATGTAGCTAATCCAGGGGACATCAGCTGGAATCCAATCAGCGATTTAGGAGAACTCACACGCTATGACCGATCATCAAATGATGAGGTTGTAGAAAGAGCCAAAGATGCGGACGTTGTGATCGTCAATAAAACCCGATTAACACAGGAGCATATTGATCAATTACCAAATCTAAAATTAATCTGTTTACTGGCCACGGGAATGGATAATGTGGCTGTAGACTATGCAGAATCCAAAGGCATTGAAGTAAAAAATGCTAAAGGCTACGGTTCTTCAGCTGTGGCTCAACAGGTTTTTGCACTGATACTGGAATTAACAAACCATGTTGCCTTACACAATCAGTCCGTACAAGACCTGGAATGGACCCATAATGCAGACTGGTGTTACTGGAAATCTGGAATTACAGAATTGAGTGGTAAAACACTTGGTATTTATGGATTGGGAGCTATCGGATCAACTGTTGCCCGAATAGGAGAAGCATTTGGAATGAAAATAGCCATTACAAGCAACCATGCAAAAACCAGTGATTATCCAAACTGGAATATTGTCGAGCTTGAAAAGCTTTTCATTTTATCCGACATCATCAGCCTTCACGCTCCTTTGACCTCACAGAACAAAGAAATTGTAGATCAAAGCTTGCTTACCAAAATGAAGCCTTCTGCCCTATTGATCAATACAGGACGTGGTGCATTAATTAATGAGCATGACCTCAGGGATGTTTTACTTCAAAAGGAGGTCGCAGGAGCCGCACTGGATGTGTTATCTGAAGAGCCTCCCGGAAAAGATCATCCATTACTTGGTTTGGATAATTGTCTCATCACACCCCATCATGCCTGGGCTGCCAAAGAATCCAGGGTTAGACTGATTGAAATTGTTGCTCAAAACATCAAGACTTTTTACGAGTAACTAAGTATTTACTTATTAATACTTGCTCTGCAATTATTCAGAACAGCCACCCAAATACAATAAGTTAGAACCATTTCTTCATCCACATATAGAAAGTCATTCCACTGGCTACAACAACCATTACGACAAGTAACAATGGATACCCCCACTCTTGATTCAGCTCTGGCATATATCTAAAATTCATGCCATACAAGCCAGCTAGAAATGTCAAAGGAATAAAGATCGCAGAAACGATGGTGAGGGTTTTCATCACCCGGTTTCTTTCATTATTCTGATTTGATTGCTGCAAATCCATAAGATCACGCAACATTTCTCTGGCAGTCTCAAATGATGAAACAAGGAAATTCAGATGATCGAGTACGTCCTGAAAATAATTAATCGAAGCTTTCTCAATAAAGTCTTTACCCTCTACTCTCATCTTATTGATGGCGTCACGCATTGGAAGTGTATAACTCCTTAAAATATTAACATCCCTTTTGATATCAATAACCAATTCCATCACATCAAATGAGGGATCAGACAAAGACTTGGCTTCCAGATGTTCAATTCTTTTTCTGATTTTCTCCATAATCATCATATAGTGATCCACTACCGCATCGATGATGTGATGAAACAAATAATCAGTTTTTGACTTTCTGATCATTCCCATAGACAGCTTAATTCTTGATCGAAGATCATGAAAAACATCCCCGGGGAGTCCTTCTTGAAAAGTTATCACGAGGTCTTTACGTAAAATGATGCTCAGGTGCTCTTCGAGTATCTGTTCATTTTCATCATCATAGCTCAACATTTTTGTGGTAAAAAAGAGATATTGGTCAAATAATTCAAACTTGGGAAGCTGATCCGTATGTAAAATATCTTCGATGATAAGTGTATGAATATCAAAAAGAATAGCTATCTCATCAATATATGCCTTATTGGTTGTTTCAATATCTATCCAATTGATAAAGTCTTCCTTAACCAGTTCAAATGCTTTGTTAGGATCTATATCCTCTTTTGTAAAGCAGCCAGGTTCATTGTATTGTATAAGAGTGAGCAATGCGTGAATTTTTGTCCGAATTTATACGATTTATCTTTAAGCAATTAATTAATCCACTTATGATCATGATAACATAAAAAGTAATTAAGCATAAAAAAGCCAGATCATTATCAATTTAATTGATTGATCTGGCTTAGAAAGAAATCGGACAAATCAAAACTGCCTATGCAGTCCTGTAGCCTTCAATTACTTTTTAATTTCTTCAATGATTTCCTTCGCGTTATTGATGCCCGAGTTAATAGAATCTTTAACAGCATTAGCCGCTTCTTCACTAATTTCTGCGGCTGCTTCCAGCGCTGCGATAATGCTGTTTTTAGTAGCTGCTACGGTATCTCCTCCTACTTTCCTCACGCCATCTATTGATCCTTTAATTGCTTCTACCGCAACATCTCCAACATCAAGACCAATTTCTTTGGCTGCCAGGATGGATTGTTTAACTGTACCTTTTACAGCATCTTTTTGCTCTACTCCGGCTTCCATTGATCCCTGTACGGCACCATCTACGATACCTTTCACTAGATTAATACCGCTCGTACCAATATTTTTAATACTCTCGAATGCACCTTGAATAATCGAAGCTGGTACCTGAACACCTTTGACTACAATATCTGAGACACCTTTGATCGTTGTTTCTGTAATATCTTTAACAGATTCCACAATGGTGCCACCTAAATCTGCTGTTCCTGAGAACGCTCCTTTAAGTCCGCCTTTGATTCCATTCACTACTGATGATACAATGTTTGCCATAATTGATTCTGTTAAGTTTTTAGTTTTATTGTTAATACTAGTTACTTAACAACCTCAATTCCAGATTGTTCAGAATAAGAAGCCGTTATTTAGAAAATTCCCAGAGCTGTGCCAAGTATTGTAGCGAGCCCTAGGAAGCTTAGAAAGCCAACTATATCTGTAACGGTTGTAAGCACAATTGACGACGATTGTGCTGGATCCTGACCAACCGATTTCAACATAATTGGGATCACCGCTCCAGAGAATCCTGCGATTACCATCGATAGAATCATAGATGTTCCAATGACAATCGCTAAGCCATAGGAACTGGCCCAAAAATACACGATCGCTGAAGTGGTAAGGGCGACAGCCACGCCATTAAAAAAACCTACTGCAACTTCTTTTCTAGCAACTTTCCACCAATGATGTGGTTGTATTTCTCGTAAAGCAAGACCACGTATTGTGACAGCAAGGGCTTGCGAACCAGTATTTCCTGATTGACCTGCTACTACTGGTAGAAAAACAGCTAAAACAGTAATTCTGGCTATGGTATCTTCAAAAACGCCGACAATGGAGGCAGCCAGAAAAGCTGTGGCAAGATTGATTTGTAGCCAGGGTAATCTTTTCTTTATAGCAAAGGAGACTTTTGAAAGTGCCCGTTCCTCTCTACCCGCACCAAATATTGCGAGTACGTCCTCAGTAGCATCTTTTTGAACTGCAGCTATCAAAGCATCATTTCTTATGATACCCAGCATGTATTTATCTGGATCTACCACAGGCAAACCAAAAAGCTTACCTTCCTGGAAAAGGTTTACAATTTCTTCTTCCGGAGCCATGGGTTCTACCGAAATACTCGGCTCCATTAGCTCATTCATCGTCGATTCCGGAGATGAAATTGCAATTACTTGCAATGGCACCCTCCCCAACAGCCGATTTTCATTATCTGTAACATACACATTCAGTATTCTTCGGTCTTTTAATTGTCTCAACTTCTCTAATACCTCATTCGCTGTTTGTGCCGGCCTAAAGGTATTAATTCTTGTATCCATCAAAAATCCCGCTGAATCAGAAGGGTATTTTAGAAGCTCTTGAATTTGTTTTACCTTCTTTTCATGTATCAGCTTCAGTTTCTCTAATATATCTCGTTCATCCAAACGCGATAATAATTGCGCTGCTTTAAAAGAGTCAAGTTGATCAATCAGCTTAACAAAAAGATGGTCATCTAACAATTTGAGTACACCAGGTACAGCTCCTGGAGCTAATGAGACCATTATCTCAGCTGCAATATCAGCATCATTACTTTTTAAATAGGTTACAATTTCTTCAGGCTCAGCATCATTTAATATCTGAGCAGATTCTTGTGGAAAACGTAAAACAAAATCCTCTACCAGGCTCTTATAAATTAATGACTCACTCATATTTTTAATCTCTTAAATTGCTCTTAGGACCTGCCTCCGAAGAAGTTCCTAATAAACTAATAAAACCTATCCTATACAGTTCACTTAATGCACTCCCCGCCTTTCTGGCCGGCTGGTCATAAGATTGCTCTTTTATCACCAGCTCACCAATTTTAGCCCTGGAAACCGTACCTAAAAACATTCCATCTGCATCCACAACCGGTAAATGATTAAAAAGATAATCCCACTCCAATGCCACATCTTCTACACTCATGCGTGAAAGAAGGGGCATCGGCTTATCTTTAAGAATACTGCTAATCAGATGATCCGTCGGTTGTGAGAGCAAATCCTGTAAATCAACATATCCTAACAAAAAGCCCTCTACATTTAATACATAAATTTGGGGTTGAATGGATGTTTCTTTCCTTTTTATCAGTTCAAGACTATCACCAATTTTATGATCATTTCTCAAAGTAAATACCATTGAATCCATATATGCTCCAACCGAATCACTGGAAAAACTCATCTTTCTTTCAATCGCTTCACTGTAATCTTTAGAAAGCTTAGCCGTAATTTTTTTTCTTAAACTAGCTTCAAATCGCATTAATATGGCTTCTGCCTTTTTGATGGGTAAACCCTGACAGATTTTGACAGCATCTTCAAACTTTAATAGCTTAATGACACCTACTGCTTTATAAGGAATGATGCCAGAAATAATGCTAATGGCTGAAGAAATTGGTATCGTACCTAAAAAGGAAGCTATTTCTGTATTATCGTAGTCCTCAATCAGATCTAGTGCTCGCCTCGGATAACGCTTCAAGTATTGCTGAATTATTTTATTATCAGTGCTTGTCATATCAATGCTTATGAATGATGATTTTAGTTTCATTAAACTCGTTGGCAGGAATCGACACATTGCCATTTGGTGTCTCCAAAAGGACCGCATGATCACTTATCTTAACGATGATACCAGTAATCTCTCCTATTTGTATTTTACTGCCTAATTCATAGGATTTCCTAACATAATAAGAAGCCAGTATGTTACTTACGGATGTTTTTGCCCCCAGCCCAAAGGCTAATGAAGCTCCTAGCATTAGTGCAGAGATGACAATAATAATCAGGTTAGTCAAAAAGCGAATGTTTATCCCAACATGATCAATAGCTACTATTATTGAAATAAAAAGGATCAAATACCTGATGATCTTACCGAGGTACTTTCCACTCGAAAGACCTGTCCGGGCCGCTGCAGATTTAATCAGATCATCTGATAATCGAGCTGCTATCACACCAGCAAAAATGATGATCACTGAGACCAAAATATTAGGTAAAAAAGCCACTACTTTACCTAACCAATCTGACAAAAAAGTGAGTTTTAATACATGAATACAAACCAGAAGGGTGATAAGCATAATAATCCAGAAAAGTGTCCTGGAAACAAACCGGGCAGAATCTTTTAAATCCACATTTAAAAACCTGCTTTTAAGGTTTTCATTGGCTAAGCGATTCAGATATAAAATGGATTTTCTTACGAGTCTTTGAACAACAGCTGCTACAATCCATCCCAGTAGCAATAGCATAATTGCCAGAATTACCTGAGGTAGGACTTCCTCCAGGTTGACGACTATTTTTCTAAAGAGATTATTTATGTTTTCCAGCATATCTATCTTATCAAAATAATTTACAACAATATAAACAGTCCGGAACTAAAACTGTTATGGGAGTGATAAGTATAGTTAATTGAATTTGAATAAAAGACATAAGTTAAACTCCATCTGATTAAGTAAAGCAAGAAATTATATGTTCCTTAGATAAGGAAATTCAAGTAACAATCAAAGCCCAATCTGGCAACATTCAAAACCTCATGACTTAGTAGAGGCGAAATGAAATCTAAAATTTATTTAAATTTCCATTATGAAGCTCTCTGGCATTATACTCTTCTTCCTTGCTTCTACAGCGTTTTCCCAAAAGTCCATTGATTTAATGACCTTATCCTACCGATATGGTCAACCTCAGCCATACACAAACAGTTCAGGGTTAGCTACTGAAAATGTCTTTTTTGGAAATTTTAAAATTCCTTTAGTCCTGAATAAATCAACCATCTGGTATTCAGACCTCACCTACCAATATTTTAATGTTAGCAATTCTGAAGACATTCAAAGCACGTTGATGCCCATTGGTTTACATGGCATTATTCTTCAAACAGGACTGGTTAAACAAATCAACGATCGTAATTCCATTCAGCTTCTTCTGGCTCCAAGGTTGATGAGTGATTTCAGTAATCTCAGTCCAAAACATTTTCAACTAGGTGGCATAGGATTATATGAAGTCAAATATCAAGATCGTTTAACCATGAGATACGGCCTGATGTACAACAAGGAAAGGTTTGGAAACATGTTTGTTCCACTCGTTTATGTTGATTGGTCAATCACACCAAAGTGGTCAATCACAGGACTACTTCCCATATTCGCAAAGTTTAATTACCATGCTACTGAAAAACTAACTTTTGGGTTCAGTCATTTCGGGTTAATCACAAGCTTTCAGGTTGGTGATCCAACATACAACAATGATTACATCGAGCGAAAGAGCATTGATCTTTCATTTTTTGGGAGATATAAATTCTGGAATAATCTCTGTGTAGAAGGCAGGGTTGGTTTCGCTGTAGGTAGAAGTTACTTACAGTTTGCTCAAGGGGATGAAGTGGATTTCAGGGTTGCAATTCTAAGTTTTGGCGATAATCGAATACAGAAAAATGAAGCATTTAATCCAGGACCTATATTTGATATCAGAATAGCCTATAACTTACCTCTTCCTGATTCCAATTAGCTAATACCACTTATATATTCTAATACCGATTCCATATAAAAAGAGACCGAAAACCATCAATCCCATTGCCGGAGGCAAAATGTCTATCAGTTTCTCTCCTTCCAAAAATACCGCACGGATACTATCTGAGAGTATGGTTAGTGGAAGCAATTGAATAATGGGGATTAGAAAATCAGGAAAATTGTGGTAGCTGAAATAAATCCCTGACATGATCATCATGGGCATTACCACCAGGTTTATTAACCCATTTGCTATTCTGGTATTTGCCGTTCGTGAGGAAATCAAAATTGCCAATCCAGCAAAAACCACATTGCCTGCAAATACCAGCAAGGCCAAAGCAAACCATGAACCAGTAATTCTTATGTCAAAAATCCACCATGTTATGAAAATAAGCAGTAATGACTCAACAACACTCAGTAATATCCGTGAAATCAATTGGGAACCAACATAGTTGTACTTTCTCATAGGAGTGGCAACCATCCTTCTCAAAAGTTTTTTATTTCTTCTATCTACATTACTATAACTTATACCCCACATGCAGCTCATCATTATGCCTAATGCCAACAATCCAGGGACAAGAAAATCAATATATCTGGTGCCGCCTTGCTCAAGAATTGCAATTGACCTCGCATCAATTTCATTACCTTCGACAGCTGATGAAAGTTGCTGAAAGGAGAAGCTTGCATCAGCATTAGCAGGATCAAAATGGTAGGTGATTTCTTTACCCTTACGCTCCAGTATTAGATTAACTTTGCCTTTTTTTAACATTTGAAGCGCCTCCTCCCAGGTTACACTTTGAAACTCATAATTAGTGTAACCAATTTTATCATTCCCCAGTTTCTTAATTGTGTTATCAGCGTTTAAATCAAACGGGTAATTACAATCAATTCCATGACATACCCAGGCTACCGTTTTATCCGGTTTAGCTCCTCCTGAAAAGGCGATTCCAAGTCCAAGTGCCAGAAGAATTGGGAAAAATATAGACCAAAAGATAATTCCAGGCTCTCTGAGATATTCCTTCAGTTCCACACCTACCAATAATATCAACTGTCTCATATCTATTCTTCTATTAGGTGACGGCCGGTCATAGCAATAAATAAATCATCCAATGTCATCTTTCTACATTCAAGAGAAGTAAGTTTTATTTTCTTATCCTCTATAAATCTCAAAAACCCTGGCAGGTATTCAACAAGGTTTTTTACGATGACCTCCCCTTTCAATCCACTACCTGATTGGCTCATGTTCAGTACATCATCTTGTGCCGGAATTTCATTAATATCAAAGACCCCATCTACACTAAAAGATATTTTTTCTCCATTCCTATATTTAGCGAGAAGCTCTTCTAGTGTACCCATGGCCAGAACTTTCCCACTGTCTATGATCACAATCCGCTCACAGAGATAAGAGGCCTCCTCCATATAATGAGTGGTTAATATCATAGCAGTATTATATTCTTTCCTTAGTCTTTTCAGGATTTCCCAAATTTCCCGCCTCGCCGTAGGATCTAAACCAGTAGTTGGCTCATCTAATAATAAAACTTCAGGCTGATTTAAAAAGGCAATTCCCAGTGCTAACTTCTGCCTTTGCCCACCTGATAAGTTTTTAGTGTAGGTTTTCGCTTTTTCAATTAGCCCAACCAGGTTGAGTATCGTTTCACAACGATCCTTAGGTAAACCATAAAAGCCAGAGAAAAGGTCTAGTGTTTCCCTAACTGTGAGTTTTTCTATGAAATATGTTTCCTGAAATGAAAGTCCAATTACTTGCCGCAACTTTTGTTCGTTGTCCTTCCATCGAAGTCCTTTAATGAATATTTCCCCAGCTTCGGGCGTTTGGATACCCTCAATTATTTCAACTAATGTGGTTTTACCTGCTCCATTCGGACCAAGAAGCGCCACGAATTCACCTTTGTCTACATGCAAATCAATTCCATCAACAGCTTTTGTTTTACCAAAATGTTTTCTGACCTTTTTTACATCTATAATCCTTTCAGGCATGATAAGCTAAGTTGATAACCTGAGATGATTCAGGCATGAAAAAACACAAGTTAATTCAAGCTATTTTTTCAAAAATATCCTTGTATAGGGTTAAACAAAAAAAAGCAGTCAATGACTGCTTTTCATTATCGAAAACAATGGTGATGATTATTGTTCCATTGCATTTAACTTTTTCTGAAGCTCTGCAGCTTTAGCTGTCATACCAAGGTTTGTGTAGATATAAGCCAGGTATTCTATATTTTGAACTTTATCTGATTCAGGACTTATTTCAACAAGCTTTTCCCATTGTGGCATTGCCGTTTTCAATTTTTCCTCAATGAGTGGCTCAAGTTTCTTGTATTTAGCTTGATCTGCTTTAGTCATTCCAAGGTTATTCTGTTCCTTGATTACCTTATTTGCATTCTCAAGTAATAAAACTCCTTTATTGAAATTAGAATTATAATGATTGGTTTCAGCAGCTATCGCTTTATCATAAGCTGCTAATGCTTCCTCTGATTCACCTAGCTGATCATAGATAACACCTAATGCAAACTGAAGGTCAGGGTTGTTTGGCTCATCCTGTACAGCTTTTAACAGTTCGGTCTTGGCCTCATCAATTCGATCCATTTTAATAAGCAAATCGATTCTGTTTCTGGTAAGGTCTACATCATTAGGAAAATACTCCAAAGCTTCATTTACTGCTTGCAATGACTTTTCCTGATCATTTTCTAAACCTACTATAGCGATGTAGTTGTAGTGATAATCTTTGTTGTTAGCACCATTTTTAATGGCTTTTTTGTAATACATCTTTGCTTTATCATACATCTCACCAGTATGGGCTGCAAACGCAGCATTAATCACAGCATTTGTATCTGAGGGCATAATAAATGAAGCTTTGTCAAAATAATCAACAGCTTTTTCAAAATCACTGGCCTGATACTCTGTTACCCCAAGGTTATAATAATAGCCATAGTAATTATTAATTTGCTCCGATTTTGTAACAGGTAGTGGGGATGAAGAATTGGTATAAAAGTATTCTTTACCCTCATCTCCTAATTCATCAGCCTTTTCAAAAGACTTCATTGCAACCTCCATTGGGTTATCAGACAACATCTTAAATTCTTCATTAGATGTTGTGTCAAGCTGTGCGTATAACAATCCTCTGTAATACCACATCTTCCCATCATCCTTTGTCTTTTCGTGTGTTGTGGCTGCATCAAAAATTTCCTTTGCCATTGATAACTCACCCTTATCCATATAACTTTTGGCTTTGTTAACTTTTGGCTTCTTCTGTGAATAACCGGCAAAGCATACCGCAAATGCCAGAATAAGTACTACTATCTTTTTCATTTTGATATAAATTCCTTCGTTTTAAAATTTAAATTAATCAACATTTTCCTCTTCTTCTTCTATTTGACTTATTTTTTCAACGGCTGAAATTTCATCATTTTCATTGAGTTTTATAAGCCTGACGCCTTGTGTCGCCCTCCCCATAACTCTCAAATTCTCTACTTCCATTCTGATTGCAATCCCAGACTTGTTGATAATCATTAAGTCATCAGTATCTATTACATCTTTAATAGCTACGAGGTTACCTGTCTTTTCAGTAACATTTAAAGTTTTTACTCCTTTACCTCCTCTTTTGGTAATTCGATAATCTTCAAGGTTAGATCTCTTTCCATATCCCTTTTCAGACACTACCAAAAGATTGGATGGTTCTTGATTAGAAACACAAACCATACCAATTACAAATTCTTTAGCACTTAAGTTGATTCCTCTCACTCCAGCAGCCATTCTTCCCATCGGTCTGACATCAGATTCATGGAAGTGAATAGCCCGACCCGAATTACTTGCAATCACAATGTGATTATCTCCATTGGTCAGACGAACGGTAAGCAGTTTATTGCCTTCATGGATCGTAATCGCGTTGATACCGTTCTGACGTGGTCTACTGTAAGCTTCAAGCGACGTCTTCTTGATAGTCCCGTTTTGTGTACACATCACCAGGAAGTTATTATTGATATAGTCAGGATCGCTCAATGTCTTCACATTAATTACTGCCCTAACCTTATCCTCTGCATCAATGTTTATCAGGTTCTGAATTGCCCGTCCTTTAGATGTTTTGCTCCCTTCAGGAATCTCCCACACTTTCTTCCAGAATACTTTACCATGTTCCGTAAATATGAGTAAGTAATTATGGTTTGTAGCGATAAATAGATGTTCAGGAAAGTCATCATCCTTAGTGGCCACTGCTCTGCTTCCAACACCACCTCTACCCTGTGTTCGATATTCAACCAGCTGTGTCCTTTTAATATAACCCTGATGAGAGATCGTAATGACCATTTCCTCATCTGGGATCATATCTTCAGCGGTAAATTCATCCGCTGCATGTTCAATGATCGATCGACGCTCATCTCCATATCGATCCTTGAGCTCAATCAATTCATCCTTAATGATCTGCATCCGCAATTCCTCATTATCCAAGATACTTTGTAGGTGCTCAATCAATTTCTTAATTTCCTCGTATTCCTTGATAATCTTCTCCCTTTCAAGACCGGTTAGTCTTTGAAGTCTCATATCCAGAATTGCCTTGGCTTGAATTTCAGAAAGATTAAATTTCTCAATTAAACCTGCTTTCGCTATCTCCGGATCTCTGGAGCTTCTAATCAAAGCAATAACTTCATCTAAATTATCAAGCGCGATTAGGTATCCCTCCAAAATATGGGCACGCTTTTCAGCTTCATCAAGCTCATATTTCGTCCTTCTGACAACCACATCATGTCGGTGATCTACATAATGGTGTATAAGGTCCTTCAAGTTGAGTGTGTATGGCCTGCCTTTTACAAGGGCTACATTATTCACACTAAAGGAAGATTGTAATTGCGTGTACTTGAAAAGGTTATTGAGAACTACATTCGGAATCGTATCTTTTCGTAGTTCGTATACGATTCGCATTCCGGTCCTATCAGATTCATCCCGGATATCTGTAATTCCTTCAATTTTTTTCTCGTTGACCAAATGAGCTGTCTTTTCAATCATATTGGCTTTGTTAACCATATATGGAATCTCAGTGACAACTATTTGCTCTTTTCCGGATTTGAGTGTCTCAATTTCAGCCTTCGCACGCATGACAATTCTACCCCTACCAGTCTCAAATGCTGAGCGAACTCCCTGATAACCATAAATAATTGCTCCAGTCGGAAAATCTGGTGCTGTGATGTGGGTGATGAGTTCATCAATGGTGATGTCCTTATTGTCAATATAGGCTGTAATGCCATCCACAACCTCTGAAAGGTTGTGCGGAGCCATATTGGTTGCCATTCCTACAGCAATACCGCTGGCACCATTCAATAAGAGATTGGGTAGCTTACCTGGTAATACGGAAGGTTCAGAGAGAGAATCATCAAAATTGGGCTGAAAGTCAACCGTGTTCTTGTTGATATCTGCCAATAACTCTTCTGCAATACGTTTAAGTCTGGCCTCCGTATAACGCATCGCTGCTGGTGAGTCACCATCTACAGAACCAAAGTTTCCCTGACCATCTACAAGTACATATCTTAGAGACCAAGGTTGAGCCATACGTACCATGGTATCATATACAGAAGAATCACCGTGTGGATGATACTTACCCAACACCTCTCCTACAATACGTGCTGATTTCTTATACGATTTGTTGTAGTTGACACCAAGTTCCAGCATACCAAAAAGTACGCGTCTATGAACAGGTTTTAATCCGTCTCGGACATCCGGCAATGCCCTTGAAATGATTACTGACATCGAATAATCGATGTAAGCACCCCTCATTTCTTCCTCGATATTTATAGGGATAATTGTTTGACCGGCGGATTGCATTCCTGACTCCCCGTCAGGTAGGTTTTTATCGTCTCCGTCTGACATTGAAATGGGTTAAATAAATAACTTTAAATCAGTGTGCAATTTAAGCAATATTTCTGTTGTTTTAATGCTTAATAGGGGTCTAATTTTCGTCGATTTTTTAGCTTGTAACGCCACAATCTGCGATGATTCTGTCCAACTTTTGGGTTTTGGACTTTCCATAAAGGCTGGCCACGGTATTCATATAGTCTTCCCTCTTCATCACTCAGCACATGTTTCAGTTGAATATGATCACTTTTCATGGGTGATCGGGGAATTTCAGGAATATTAATACTAATCCCAAATTGAACAAAAAACGCATTGTTGGTCAGTCGCAATGGGTCTCCGTCAGGCAATCCAATTTTGAAGCTCTTGATATCATAAGAGGGTCGGATAACCACCCGGAAGTACTCAGAAAAGTTCTTCTCAATATTTATGCCTATGTTATAAAATAAACTATTCGTCAAAAATGGTGAATCAAACTTCTTCCCATAGTTGGTGATCCCTAATCTTACCTCCCCAACAAATGTATAATCCCACCATTCATAAAACTGGTATCCAGCCATTCCCCAGAGTCGGGTAACTGATACTGACTTGAAGCCCAGATCAAAAGAACGTATTGAATCTTTAAATGCATTTGGTTCGAGAGGCTTTAAAAACTGCTGTTCGAAAGTGAACCCTGCGCCAATTCTCAGTTTAGAAAAATTGTAATGTGCAGAAATAGAAATGGGAATACTACCAGACCTCTTTTGAAAGGCTAAACCAATGGTATCACCAAATATTGTATTATTAAAGGCTATCGTATCTTGCTGAGGATTAGTAAGCCAAGTAGAAAACCCAATAGTGTCTGCGCCAACTTCTAAATCCCTTCTTAATATAATTTGAGAAGAGGAGTCCTGATAAAAGCCAAATTCGCTGATATCACTCTTATACTCCGTCATACCATACCCCAAACTCAGCGAGAATGAAAATTTATTGAGAAAGACGCGCGCAGGATTGCGCCGGATATTATATTTTTCATAAATATCCTGAGATTGCGAGAATGCAGCGGTGACTACTATCAGACAACACAATATCGTGAATACAGACCTCTTCAACCGATTTTTAATTGCATAACATGTAAGTTTCATCGGTTACACGGAACCTTCAATAAATATTCAACGCTCACCTGTTAACAAAATTGAATACGAACATTTAATTCTGGAGCATTGGTTTTCCAAAAATAGGAAAAATAATAGTTCTAAGCCCTGATTATCTACTTACGTATACATCAATGAGCCAGCAAAAAATGGAAATAGCAAGCAGGGATTTCACTATGTGGCACTCTTCTCAAATGTTTTCACAAACATCTGATATACTCTAAGTTTCTTAAGGCCCAGTTTTTCCCCAATCAAAATGAGACGAACATATTCGTTTTTACCTATGTGATGACGATTTCTAATGATGTCCTCATCAGACTCCAGGAAAAAACTAGAGATAAAACGAATAAGTATATAAGGAGAATTAAGGATTGCGAATTTATACTCTTCATAAGACACCTCCATTGACTCATCGAATTCCTGTACTTCCATTGCACTCATATCAAAGGATTTATGCATTGCCAGACTTAACACATCATAAAATTTGTCTGACCATTCATCATACTTATTCATAAGAAACTTCATGGCATAAACGACAGGGTCTTTTTTCATGAAATAAGCACCCAAAGAAAGTTTTCTCGCCTTTTTATTAAGAGCCAATTCTTCGAACAAAGTTAGTTTTCCATCTGCAAGTGCTATCCCTACAGTAGGGGCCATCATAATCAAAGAAAAAAAATCATGATCAGATATCTCTAAGTAAGGGGCCTCTTTTTGACAAAATTCCTTTTTGAGTACCTTGGTGGCTTCATGAACTTCTTTAATCTCAACTATTGTCTTTATTTCGTGCTCTGTAAACATGATAGTAATTTAGAGACATGAAAATAAGCAACCTAATCATAATAAAAAAGGGTTGACAATTATCAACCCTTTTTTAATTCCATTAATTTCATCTAATTCATGAACCTTCTACCGCCTCTGGATCGTCAGAGGGTTCGACAGATTCAGTTGCGGCTGTCAATAGTTCATCGAAGATTTGGTCATACCTTGCACTCAACTCATCGTCTTTCTTTAGGGCTTTCCTAAGGTCATTATATAATGAGATCGTTACTTCTTCTCTAAGTTTACTTACAAACTCTTCCTTAAAATCAGCCTGCTGCTTTTCGTTTTTTGCTTCAATGCTGTTAAATGCAGCCAATTCATTTTCAGTAGCCTCGACTTCATCAAGTGAATCATCACGCTTGGCTTGAAGTAACTCGCTGAACTTACTTGCTTCAATGGAATCATTAGCCTGAATCCATCCATTGTATGCATCTCCCATTTTTTCCTTTTCTCCCTCTACCCAAACCATCACCGTGGCATAACTTACAAGTTCCGCATCCGTGAATGTGGTTTTATCCTCTTCCTGAGCCTGTAGAGATAAAATCACTAAAGTCATTAAACACATTAACCATGTTTTCTTCATCCTAATATTATTAAATTAAACATCATCTTAATTTCAGATAAATACAATTCATTTATCTCATAGCTTCCAAAGAATGATAAGTATGGAAGACCGTTTCCCCTTTCCCCGCATCAAAGGTGAAGCTCTCCTTTTGAGTGTCATTCACTTTATTGCTGGAAATTTGCAATATTACCTCATTAAGACCTGTATCCAAAGGAACACGGCTATAAAATATCTCATGAGGTAGTGTTTGCCAATTCCGGGTGTCTGCCTTTTCTGTAGCTGCATTAACAACTCCAACCAGAAAAGAAAGCCCTTCCCTTAGCTGTTCAGACCTTTGCTCTTCATTCGTTTTTTCTTTTCCTGAAGATTGTTCACCACGAATGGCCATTTCTAGTGATTTCTTAATAGCGATACGTAATAATCCCTGTGCAAACTCCTTTACCATCCTTTCATTCAACACCTTAAATGCAATATCATTAATGTCCTCAGCCAATTCCAAAGCATATTTCTTATCACCATTTGTGATGGCAGCATATGAATAAACCACTTCACGTTCCACATATTTAGGAAAAGCGACGCGAAAAAATCTAAGATTTGTCAGTTCAGCTTTTTGTTGATCATCACTAATTGGGAAAGGGAAATTAAAGTTTAAATCCTCATTCACAAAGGAAACCATTCCACCCTGCCCCTCTACAACAGTGAAATTGATAGACCATTCAGCTTTTACTGGCCCTAACCCATTGTGCCAAAAAAACACCAATTCCTGATCATTTAAAGTTGTTTTATCAAAACTAAAACCAAACTCCCGCTCATAAAACACTTGTTCAGTCTGAAATCCATTTAAGTAAGCAGTCCTCACAAGATCTTTCTTTAACTGATCCGGTGATGCCATACCAAACATTTCATTGTAGTCGCCTTCATAGATATTATAACTATTTCTGTAGGCAATAAAAGCATTATTTACGTCTCCCGATGCCTCATAGATAATCCCCATTAGGTTATGGATAAAAGCATCCTGTTTGTACTTATTTTCTGTTTTGTATTTATCAGCTAGTGCATTTAGTCGGTTATTTAACCTCCTACATTCAACGAGAGCAGACTCATATTCACCAAGCTTCAAAAAGTTAATAGCCTTATAATAAAGCAGTAATAAATGTTCATGGTCTTCACCCAGATAGGTAACTGAATTGGGATTTATCAAAAATGAAGCAGCGATGCCTGCATAGTTTTTATGGTAGTCCTCACCAAATAGATAAGCCTTTTCAAACCATTCATTGCTCTCCAGGTAATTACCTAGCTGCGCATTGACCAATCCTTGATTTAGAAAATACAAGAAGCGATTTTTATCATTCGCCTGCTTTTTATTACTATCCAGCAATTTGCTGGCAGCTGTCAGGTTGCCGTTAGAATAGTACTCATTAAACTCGTAATTCAGTTGATAATATGTAGCACAGGATATAGTTAACCCAAGAAAGAAGATTAACCATATCCTTTTTATCCATTGATGGAGCACTGAACCTTAGTTTCGGATGTATTTTTTGATCTCTTTATCTCCTATCCAAACCTTCTCATTGGTCTCAAGGTTCGCAAGCTCAAGATTCACTTTATAGTTTACTACTTTCTCTTTATTATAGGCATCTGTAATTGCTGTAATTACCCCAAACATCATAAAATCAGCACCCAGTTCGCGGCCCCATTTAGCCTGAGTTTCTGGAGATGCAAATTCCCCTTGTTCTGCACGTTCTTCCCTGATTTTCTCTCTAAATACTCCGTTTTCGACAATTCTAACCATACCAGAGTTGATAAACTCTCTTTCAATGTCTTTTATAAAAGTTTCTGGCTCAATGTGTTCAGCAGTCTTGTTTTGGACCATTCCAACAATCACAACAGGCTTACGGTTTAAAGCACGTGTAAAATCTTGATGCCACGGTCTGCTCAAAACATCATTGATCATCTCTTCAGCCACCAGCTTGGAGTCGGTATCGTTCCAACGACCACTCAGGTCTATTTGTTGATTTGGACTTACTCTGGTAACTGTTCTCTTAGCGCAGGCTCCAAGTAAAAGGATTACTGCTAAAAAAGGTATAAAAAATGTTAGACTCTTCATTTTATCTTATGTTCAAATTGCTAGTTTAAGAAGTTGACTATGTTAAGGACGTAAAATCTCATCTAAAGTTCAACAGTAAGTTTAATATTCAAAAACCTTGCCGATAATGAATTGGGAATTGCAAAACTATTCCCGTTCACATCTTCAATCCAGGTATACGAAAGCGTATTGTCAGCACCTAACGCATTTAAGACCTCAGCCCTCACCCAAAAGGCATTTAAAAATCTTTCAGGTTTTAGATTAAACTGCTTAGACAAACCTAAATCTGCCCGATAATATTCATCTCCCTGGAAAGCATTTCTCAATGAAATATTCTGTGGAGGTCCAAATGGATAACCCGACCCGAAAACGAGGTTAAGATATACCTGTATTGTTGGGTCAATAGGCATGTGATCTTCAAAGTAGATAGCAAAGTTCAAATGCTGGTCAGTAGGTCTACGTATATATCCCTGGTTATCAGATGTCAAGTCTTCTTTGGTTTGAAGATAGCTTATACTAAACCAGGATTGCGTACCTTTTATGAACTCACCGTTTATCCTAAAATCAAGCCCGGTAGCAAATGCTTTTGCTCGCTCAGACAAAAACCGGATTCTTACATTATCTATGTCATATGGGATGACATCATATAAATATTTATAATACACATCTGTACTTAAAATGAAAGGCCGTCCCCACATGGTCAATGCCCTGTTCATCCCCAGAATAACATGAATAGATTTTTGTGCCAGCACATCTTCGTTGAGTTCTCCCTGGTAGTTTCTGAGTTCTCTGTAAAATGGGGGTTGTTGATAAAAACCTGTGGATAAGGTAAATGAAGTTGGAACCTCCCACTTTGGTGCATACCTGTATGTGATTCTGGGACTGATCAGCAACTCGTTGTTTAGTGTCCAATAATTTGCTCTGGTACCCAAATTTATTGAGCTGATGGAGTCCTTTGCATACCAGGTACTTTGGAGGTAGCCAGTGTACTGTTGTGACTGAATATTAGCCGAATTGAATGCCGCATAAGAAATTGAAACATAATCAGCTGAATCAATAAATGAATATTCATTTAGCTCATCTTCAATCCCCTGAAAAGAGAATCCTACACCGGCCTCAAGCATAAAATTTGATTTCACCAGTACTTCCCACCTATTCTCTACCGTGTATATCTCAGCCGATAATTGATTACGTCCGTAATCATAATTAGATCCAATGCCTCGAATAATTGTACTGTTTTCTGCATCAGGATTTCCAGGCCTTGCAATATCACTCAACCGATAAGCACCTTCAACTTCGTACAACTCACTTTCACTGGTCAATAAGCCTGATGCAATCACATGGGTTCTGATCCAATTATTTAAATTATGTGTTAAATGAATACCTGACTGGTAAGTGTCATAGTCTAATATTTCTCTGCCTGTAAATGCTGTTTCTAATCTGAAATTCTGCTCTACTGATCCAAAATCAGTCAATTGTGACGTAGGAGTTGTCAGGTACCTGTTTCTCCCATATGCAATCAACCATGTCAACTTAGTCTTGTTGATATAATTAGAATTTTTACTTGATAAATCAAAATTGAGGAGGCTTTGAACATCAGTGTAGGTTGGGAAATATTGTCCTTTTGTTTCCAAAGAGTTTAACAGATAGCGAGAGTCTCTGTGTCTTATACCTATCAAATATGAACCCTCTCCTAACTTGCCTCCAGCATAGGCGGATCCACCCAGTAGACCGACTGTCGCAGAACCTTCTAATGTCTCAGGTTCCTTATATTGAATATTTAGACTACTTGAAAGCTTATCTCCATACTTGGCTTCCCACCCTCCAGAATAGAAATTGATATCTTCAACCATGTCAGGATTCACAAAACTTAATCCTTCCTGTCGACCAGCATTTGATAGAAAAGGTCTGTAAATCGGAATATCATTTACATAGACCAGGTTCTCATCAAAATTTCCTCCCCTCACAGAATATGCAGAGGATAATTCATTGTTACCAGATACGCCTGGTAAAGTAATTAACACTTTGTTGAAATCTCCAAAAACAGAAGGTAAACTCCGACTTGCTTTTGCATCGATGTCCAATCGGTTGATGATTGGGTCAACCACTTTTTTATCATGTATTTCCACACCTGATAAAGCAATGGTCTTTTCAGTGAGTAGTATTTCCAGAAAAGATGAATCCTTTATGATATGTTGAAATTGTTCAAACTGAACGTGCGTAAATTCCAGTGTGTCTCCTATTTCCGCTATAAGCGTAAACACACCATTGGCTGCCGTAACAGCTCCAAAACCGCTGTGAATTACTGAAACATTCACATTGCCAATTGGACGACCTTCTTCATTGGTAACTTTGCCTGACATACTGATTTCTTGTGCTGAAAGAGAAAGCACAAAACTCAGTAGCGGTATAAAAAGAAGGAATCGAAGCGACATGCTATATGTCAAACGTTCTTAAGTGCAGCAATGGTATCTACCGGATCACTTGATTTAAACACAAAGTTACCAGCCACCAACATGCTTGCACCAGCATCCTTTAACTCTCTGGCGTTATGCATACTTACTCCTCCATCCACTTCTATTATTACTTCTGGGTTATTCGTTTTCGATAACTCTTTTGCAGCAGAAATTTTCTTAAACGTATTGGGAATGAACTGCTGCCCACCAAAACCTGGGTTAACAGACATGATCAATACCAGGTCAATCAAATCAATTATATCATGCAAATTATGTACAGGTGTATGTGGGTTTAATGCTACTCCAGCCTTAATACCCAGCTTTTTAATCGATTCAACTGTGCGGTGTAAATGGGCACAAGTTTCATAATGTACAGTAATATTTGCTGCTCCGCTATCCTTGCAATGTTCAATGTATAAATCAGGATTTGCTATCATCAAATGAAAATCCAATGGTTTTGTAGCATGCTTAGCAATAGCAGTGGTTACAGGAAAACCAAACGAAATATTAGGCACAAAAACACCATCCATGATATCAATGTGAATATAATCAGCTGAACTTCGATTCAGCATTTCTACTTCACGCTGAATGTTTCCGAAATCTGCAGCTAGTACGGAAGGAGCTATCATGCATTTACTCATTTTCAGAACTTGATAAGTTTAATGGTCTTTTGATATTTCAAAGATGACACTTTTAGCAGATAAACACCATCAGCAGCTGCAGGAAATTCAATTACATGATCGTTCCCTGATTCCAGCAGGTTAATTCTTTTATTGATCAGAGATGACCCTTGTAAATCTGTAATTACCAAATCAATGAAAGACTCTCCTTTTAAACCAGATAAGTCAATGTTAATTTTCCCACCATGAAAGGGGTTTGGATAGACTTCTAATTTGTTTTCGAAAATATCCACAACAGAAAGTGTGTTTTTCATTACCGCCAGCCTATAATCTGGAATACCATAGCCCATTTCAATGTTTGGACTCAAGGCATAATTTCCTGAAAACTTAATTGCATTGATTACTTCTTCATTCGTCCATTCAGGATTTGCCTGCCAAATCGCAGCAGCAAATCCAGCAATCAAAGGAGCAGAATAACTTGTACCGCTACCCCATGTGATATTATCGGGGGATCCTGATCCATCAAAAACGGTAGTTGGAGAGCCTAATGCCATGACATCAGGTTTAATCCTTCCATCACTCGTAGGTCCTAATGAGCTAAAAGAGGCTCGCTCTTCCAGAGAGTTTACGCTTCCAACAACCAGGACATCTTCGGCATCGCCTGGTGGAGTGACATATTTCCACGGCTTATTGCCCTCATTACCTGCACTTACCACAACAATCATCCCTTTAGATGCCGCTTTGGTGGCTGCCCAGGAAACAACAGCTGTTTTGCCATCCAATTCTTCCACGTTATAATTCATGGTGATGTCATTGAAGGTAGAATATCCCAAGGAGCTGTTAATTACATCTGCCCCAATACTATCAGCATATTCTGCCCCCAACAACCAGTTGTATTCTTCTATTCTATACTCGCTTGAAACATCTTCTGTTACACACAAAATAAACCCAGCTTTTGGAGCAATTCCCTGGACTTCTTCACCATAATCCATTCCTATTAAGGAAAGCACACTACTTCCATGCGCACTTGATGGGCCATTATATTGAAAAGGATTCCCTGAGTTCGTTACAAAATCTTTATATCCTATGAGTCTATTTTCTTTATGGATATGCTCAAATGGCTTATACTCATTTATACCTGGAAAGCCAGAATCTAAAATAGCGATGTACATCCCCTCACCTTTAAAGCCATCTTGGTGCATAACATCTGCATACAACATAGAAAGCTGAAGTTTGGTATCTGAAGTAATCGATGTTGGAGTTTTAAAAGTGGTTGCTATTTCCACAGGTACCTGTTCGAAGGATAATCTGGTTCCTCTGGCGATATACTCTATGCTATCAACAAATGAAAAGGCTTCTACCTCAGGAATCAATTGTTCGTCCATTTGAACGAGCAGTGCATTCATCCATTTTGAACTAAAAAATACAGAAACACCCACTGCTGAGATTTGGTTGACATATTCCTGACTTACGGGTATGTCCTCCTCTGTTAGATCAATTCCTTGAGAAAGCCTTCGCTCAATCGCTTTTTGGCTTAAAAAAGCAGTTGGTTCTTCTAGTGAGTAATTAGAAGCATCTTTATCAGACAAAAAAACCATGTAACGATGAGGCTGTGCTTCAACAGAACCAAATGTCAACAGTAATAAAACAACAACCTTAATCCTGCCCATAAGCTTTTAGTACCTGCTCAATGATGATTCCAGAGTCTATTTCAGCCGTACCACAATTGGCAGTACAGTAATTCAAAATAATATAATTCTTTTCTACCAACCCAACCCCTCTAGCATAAACTTCAAAACGTTCGTCACGGTTCACAATATTTTTAGGGATATCTGAAATTTGCACTTTAACCTTTGCCTGATCCGCAATTAGCTCGTCATAAGAAGCAGGATCAGCTTCCTTGTACCTATATTCTGTGTAGGCTAATGTGTTAAAGGCATTTCCATCCCATGTTTTATTGATTACAACAGGAAATGTTAACTTCGCATACGGGATGTTCTCCTCAGATACAATTCCAGTAAACTGGTTCTGCCTAATCATCCAAACATCTGAAATTTGCCAATCAACGGCTCCTTCTATTCGCTTTTCTCTATTTAAGATGTAGTAGCTATTCTCATCTTGTTCGACTTTCTCAGATAATGAATTTCTTAATTCGTAATGAATTGTATCAGGGCCCGAGGCGTCAAAGTTTATTTCCTGCACATCATAAATCCAAAAAGCGCCAACATTCAGTGGGAAATAGTCATATCCAAAATCCCCGTCTGATTCAATTAATTGATCTTCACAGGAAAAAAGGAGTAACATCCCAAAAAATAAATTATACCGGTTGTACATGGCTTTGCTTAAAACTGGAATGAATCCATCCCCCGCCAATCACATCATCACCTTCATAGAAAACAGCTGCCTGTCCTGGAGCAATGGCTTTTACGCCATTCCCAAAATACACTTTCATTGTATCCCCTGCTTGCTCAATAACTGCTGGCGTACCCTGATCATTGTATCTCACCTTTGTAACCGTATCTTTTCTTTCTCCTTCAACAGAGCGGTATTTACTGATGTTTAGCTGTTTTACATACATGCCATCCCTTGATAATTCATCAAAAGTTCCCAATACTACCCGGTTTTTATCCTTCTGTATCTCAGTTACGTAAACCGGATAACCCAAAGCGATACCCAGGCCCTTTCGTTGCCCAACTGTATAGAATGGATATCCTTCATGAGTGCCAACAACTGTGCCATCCTCCAGTACAAACTCACCTCCTTTAACATCCTGCTCAAGCCCTTGAACACGTCGCTTGAGAAACCCCCTGTAATCATTGTCTGGGACAAAACAGATTTCATAAGATTCAGATTTCTTAACCAATTCATGAAAGCCTCTCTCCGTTGCCATCTCCCGAATCTCAGATTTTCTCAAATGTCCCAGTGGATATTGTGTCCTGCTCAGGCTCTCTTGAGAGATCCCCCAAAGCGCATAAGATTGATCTTTGTTTTCGTCTTTCCCTTTACTGATCACATGTCTCCCCTGCTCTTCCCTTAAATTAGCATAGTGTCCTGTGGCAATAAATTCACATCCCAATTTATCTGCTCTTCTCAAAAGTGAATCCCATTTGATGTGAGTATTACACAGCACACATGGATTTGGTGTTCTTCCATCCAGGTATTCTTTTGTGAAATGGTCAATAACATAATCACCGAACTCTTCTCTTATATCCACTATGTAATGAGGAAAGCCCAGATCCACAGCTATGTTTCTGGCGTCGTTTATGCTATCGAGGCTACAGCACCCAGTCTCTTTGCTGCTTCCGCCTGAGGTGGCGTAGTCCCAGGTTTTCATGGTCATTCCAATGACCTCATATCCTTGTTCGTGTAGCATGACAGCTGCTACTGAACTATCTATTCCGCCGCTCATGGCGACAAGTATTCTTCCGTGTTTGCTCATTTCGTCTCGCCAGGTTAAAAGTCTGGTTTACGTTTAGTCTAATTACTTAAATAAAAAAGAACGGATTTTACCCGTTTGCCTGGCAAAGATAGGTAAAAAGTGATTGAGAAATGGTTTTAGATATTGCTTCTCGAAAGAGGATTCTGAACATATAACAGTTATTAAAGTGAACCAATTTAAGGTCTAATAAACCTATTTCTTCCATTTAGTAGCTTGTCAAAGTCTATTTCAACTCCGGATATCCCAGAAACCTCTTAGATCGGGTTCAAGTACCTGCCTTTAATTGATAACTTCAAAACGTTGCTGAAGTTCATTCCCTAAATCATCCACCAGGGTAATTAAATGCGCTCCTTCAGCTGCTCTGATTCCTTTTTGGTGTCGGCCATTGGTATAACCCAGATACTCCTGATCCAAATGCCAATAAATAGTTGCAGAACGATGCTCATGTGCAGCTTCAAAGACTACCTGCCCCTTTATACCATCTTGCTCTTTTGGAATATGAACCTTGGTAAACTGTCCCGGGTAAATCAATTCCAATAAAGGTTCATTATTATTAGGCATACATCCAGGCAAATAAGTCGGTGGATTTTTAAAATCTGGATGATACTTCTGATAATACCATGCTTGTGCCGGAGGTAAAACAAACCATGACTTTTTCATGATTCGATCAACCTCATAGCAACTGCTTAAAACCTGGTGCTCACCCGTTTGATCTAGATGGATTACCATATGATAGCTACAGGTTTTAGTATCTAGTAGGTATTCAGGTAAGTCGATGTTATTTGTTTTTAGGCAATTAATGGTGGCTAGCATTCCACTTTCAGCGCAAACCCTTGTAGTGGTGCCAAAGAATTGATCCGCATTATTATCATACTCCAGGAGATCAAATAGTTCAAACATCAAAGGAGCAGCTGCATTGATACCAGTTAGCCCAGGCCTGCCCTCTCCATCCGCATTTCCAAGCCATATCCCTACCAGGTAATTGCCAGCAATTCCTATTGCCCATCCATCTCTATATCCATAACTCGTCCCAGTTTTCCATGAGATTTCTCTTGATGATGCAAACCGCTCCCATCCTGATTCCTGATAAGGCCTATTCAACTTTTTCATGGCGTCAAATGCAAAGTGTATCGAAGGTGCTCTAATAGGCCCATCTTCCTTCAGTTTTTCTATTTTTACTTCTAGCCTTTGTAAATAATTAAGTGGCCTAAAATCGCTATCTGCGTATCCAGCTCGGAATGGACGATCAGGAAAATTCATTAAGCTTCTTCCCAGACTTGAGTAAACACCGGAAAGCTCCCACAAAGTGGTCTCAGCCCCTCCTAAAATCATCGAAAGCCCATAATAGCCCGCAGGTTGGTCAAAAGACTCAAAACCGAGTTCCACCAATTTCTGATGGAATTTCTCATAGCCAAAATCAATAAGTAAGTGTACAAACGGAACATTCAAACTGCTTACCAACGCCTGATCTGCAGGAACTGCACCTCTATAATTTTTATCAAAGTTTTTTGGAGCAAAGCCTCTATAGAAAATGGGTGTATCAGGCAATAGTTTTTGAGGTGTAATTAAACCTACATCCAATGCTGCAGCATATAGAATAGGCTTCAATAAGCTTCCGGGACTTCTTCTTGAATTAATCACATCCACATGCTGACCATGTATTCCCGGATTATTGGTATTCCCTACATAAGCTAACGTGTTTCCATCATTCAGGGAAGCCACAATAGCCGCCGCATTGTGGATTTGATTTTTCGACATGTGATTACTGAATTGGTCTACTTTCTCTTTTACAAGCATTTGCAACCTACTATCGAGTGTGGAGTGAATCTCGGAGCCTTTAAGACCTTCCTTGATTCCACGATGTAGCAAATGATATGCCTGGTTAGGTAAATCCTTCCAGGCGCCTGGAGGAGTTTCCTGCTTTGCCAGGAACAATTCATTTTCATCTATAAAGCCACGGTCATGAATCTTTTCAAGCAGCCGATCTCTTTTATATAGTAACCGGGTCTGGCCTTTTCCAGGAAAGATAGCTGCTGGATTATTTGGAAGAACAGCCAAGGTTGCTGCCTCCGACCAACTAAGCTGATGAGGGGATCTTCCAAAATACCTTCGTGCAGCAGCTTTTATCCCAACAATATTTCCACCAAAAGGAGCATAATCAGCATAGGCCTTCAGGATATCCTGTTTACTCGATGATAACTCTAGTTTGAAAGCTGCAATTAACTCAATGAGCTTCTGTGAATATGTTCTTGGCTGATTACCAAAAGCCATCCTCACCGTCTGCATCGTAATTGTGCTGCCTCCACTGACTATCTCTCCTTCGCGTATATTCTGAGCCACTGCTCTAATCAACGAAACTGGATTTACACCAGGATGCTGATAAAAATATTCATCCTCGAGAAGCCGCATAGAAATGGACAGTTTCTTAGGAATTGTGTCAGAGGGTGGAAACCTCCATTGTTGGTCTTCAGCGATAGATGCGCTTAATAAGGTCCCATCTGCAGCTAATAATGTAGTTACATAAGGCACCTTGAAAAAAGGTTTAGGTAATGGGGCAAAAGAAATAATCATGAGCATACCTAACACGATATGGATGCTCCAAAAAATGAGTGTTTTAAATATTTTCGTTTGAAATCTCATTGCTAACTACTCTGGAATCACTTCAATCCACATGCCTGGTTTATTGGCAAATATTGCATTGTCATACATCGCTTCTATGCTAACACTAGGTAGATAAAATTTTCCCTGGTAAGTTGCATTGAGTAAGACTTCGAAATCGGCCTTTTGATTAGGTCTCAAATCAAAATAATGCATGGTACGGTCGTCACGGATGTCTAAATAATCAGCAAACTGACCCTCAGTGACTGAGCCATCAAGCCTTGTATTGGTAATCTCCCAGCCAGAAGGGAATATTTGTGTTAATGCAAGTTCATTATAGGTGCCTCTCAATCCAGGGTTTACTACAGAAACTATTGCCTTAAAACTCGTGCCTTGCTTTAAGGAAGTGATGTTAACCGGGTTTCCTTTAAGGTCTTCATAAGTCACTGAAAATTCAATGTTTCTTTTAATTGATGATTCTTTTCCTTCTAATGGAATTCCTTCCCTTATTAACCTAACAAAAACAGGAGATTCACCAGCGTTTGTAATATCCAATGGAACTTCTTGATCAGGATTATTGAGTGAATGTTGATAGACATATTCTATACCTGAGTAATTCTGAGTCTCAGCAGCCTCTTTAACTATTACATTTGTCTCACTGTCAGTCTTAAAAGTTGCTGCATATTTGGCAATACCGATGAAACAATAGGCTGTCGTCTGCGTACTCATCCATCGGTTTTTATCACCCATTTTTTTCGCAATGTCCATTAATAGTTGAAATGCTTGTTCCTTCTGTTCTAAACTTAACAAGGTTTCAAGGATCATTGCCTGATCACGGGTATTTGACCCAAAGGAATATCGATAATCCCTTACCGTGCTATCAGCACTCACAGAAAGACCTTGAACAAGGTCTAGCGCTTGCTTTTGATATCCCGCCACCGAATAAGCTAAAGCCAATCTCCATTTTGCCTCCCTTCTAACTTTTCCACTTTCTTTCATGCGGTTCATGGCTCCCAAAGCTGCTTTTCCAGCTAATGCCAGGGTATACAGTCGATACGCCTGAATCAGGTCGTTATCCTCTGAACTACTGAGCGCTCCCCAGTTTTCTGCTTTGGCATTTTGAAAGCCAAGCCAATTATTCAACATGCCTTCAGGTACGGCATACCCTGCTTTTGCAGCTTCAAGTAAAAAATGGCCTGCATAGTTACTTCCCCAATTATTTGGGTAATCACTTCCTGGCCAATAGGTGAAACCTCCTGATCCTACCTGAAAGGATTTCAATCGTTTGATACCGGCTTCTACATTCCGTTGAATCTGTCCTTTTCTTTCCTCTGTCAGGTTCATTAGCTGACTAAGAAAAAGTTGAGGAAACACTGCTGAAGTAGTTTGTTCAATACACCCGTGTGGATAACGAATAAGATATCCAAGTCGTTGTTCAATGTTTAGCGGCGGCAAAGATGAAATCTCTACAGATGCCTCATTTTTTCCAAGAAGACCTATTGGCTGATAAGTAATACTCCAATGGCCTCCAGCGTTTACGACCTTCTCTGAAATATCAGTGGTTACCGGGTTTCGGGGAATCACATTCATGTCAATGTCATATACAGCTTGCATGCTCCCGGATTTAGCAATCACTTTAACAGTTCCCACACCTATATTTTCCTTCGCGAGCACATCAAAATACACAACCTGGTCTCCGGATTTGTCAAATTTCACAGTCTTAGTCGCAGGTCCATTCAATTTAAGTGTTCCATTTACTGATACAGAAACAGACACGTCCCGAATATTATCCTGCATCGCGAATACATTTACCGGTAACTTCATACGTTCACCGGGTCCAGCTACCCTTGGCAATGATGCCAATATCATTAATGGTTGTTTCACAGGTGTGACAACATCCGCACTTCCGTAAGCACCATCAGCAGCAGCGACCACCATGGTTTTCACACTACCGATGTATTGAGGCATCTTGATAGTATGTGAGGCTTTGGCCCCGCTCTCCAAATAAAAGGGGCCCAGGTATTTTACCACGGGCTTAAATCTATTTGCTTCTTTTTCTTCTTTGGGCTTCAACTCACCATCACCCCCTATGGCCAGCAGGTGTTCTATTTGTCCTGAATATGCACCCATTACATCATCATATACATCCCAGGTCTTAATCCCCAATGCTTCTCTGGCATAGAAACTACTCCAGGGATCTGGTGTCTTATAATTCGTGATATCTAATAGGCCCTCATCAACCACAGCAATTGTATAGGACATGGCTTTCCTGGATTTTTCACTCACTTCAATGGTGAATTGTTGCTCTGGCCTAAGCTCGTCAGGCATTTGGATTACTGGTTCCAGGGTAGTCCCTGGATCAACTACTTTTACCGATTGGACACCATACAATCTAATTGGAAGATCGTTGGATGATTGTCCATGTGGCTGGATCATCGTTAGGTGGGCATAAATATTTGGCGCCATCTCACTGGTGGCTTCAATAGAAATATTTGTAGTATTCTCCTCAGTTGCCACCCAAAAAGTCTGCAGCACCTCACTACCAGTCTCCAAGCTCACCAAAATACGATTATTGGCTGTGCTGGGGATCGATAAAACCATTTTCTCTCCTACTTTGTAAGCTTCTTTTTCAACAGCAAAATCCAACATTGAAGCACCATCTAAATCCCCTCGCTTTCCCTTTCCTGCCCAACCGGGCCAGTCAAGATAAATCACCTGACCTGCGGAGTGCCCTGAAATAGGATCTTTTACCTGAAGATAATACCTTCCCCATGAAGGTTGGTTTACTCTTAGTTTCCAGACTCCATTACCATTGGTTGTGTTGACTTGCCCGATAGCTATTGGGTCACGGTAATTACTTCCAACATAATTACTGATATAATCATAAGAATTATCCCACCACCATCTCCAGTTGACTTTATACAATGCAACCTCTATACCCTTTCTGCTAATAGGATTACCATCAGCATCAACTGTTGCAATCATTATTTCATGGTCCTGATCTGTTAAAAGCATCCCACGCTTATCACCTTCAGGGGCTTTAACACCCACAAAACTGGTGTATGGAAAATATGGAATTGCAGAGCTGCTTATACTAAAGTTACCCCCTTCTTCGAATACTTTACCATAAAGGTTCACCATTAAAGCGCCAGGGGCACCTTTAACATCTCCCAGATCCAGGTTCAGTTTTGCATAGCCATCTTCATTTGTTCTTCCTTCAAAAACAGGTTCTCTCGACCTGTCAAAATCCTTAGACTCATCATCAAAAAAGAAATTAGGGTAATCATCAAATGTGGTCTTCACGGGTTTCATCAATACCTCATATTGCACCTTCATGTTACCACCTGTGGCACCACTCAGCCATCGCACATTGAGATCCCCTGAAACCCGATCATCCGAAGCAGTAAATATGTCTTTGTCAAATTCAAGATTGATTTTTAGCCTGTTGGGCTTAATGGTCTCAATTCTCACCAACTTACCAAAGAGTGCACCTCCTACTTTGACCTTTGCCGTCCAATTACCCGTTGGCGCATCACTTTCAGTAACAAAATCAAACCGATAAATATTACCCACCGCCTGACTACTGATTTTTCTACTCATTAGTTGATTGTCTGGGTTATATAGTTCCATGATAACAGGATGGTTTTCTGGTAGTGTTTGCATCTCATCCTCCAACATAAATGCCAGGTGAACAGTATCAGCCGGCCTCCAAACGCCTCTTTCTCCGTAAATAAAGCCTTTCAATCCTTTTTGTATCCTGGTTCCCGTCACATTAAAATTGCTTAAAGAAAGTGAAGAGCCATCGTCCATTTTCAGGTAACCAATCTGAGACTCTTTCTGTGCAATCAAAATAAATGGCGTGCCCTTAGCGTTGATGATTGCCTTTCCTTCGCTATCTGTTTTAGCTTCAGTAAGCAATTGCTGCTGATAGTCATATACTTCAATTGAAGCTCCACTAATCGGCTTTGTGGTTATAAGGTTTGTAAGAAAAACATGTATGCTTCCTTTATCTCCCTTTTTGCTAATGATTCCCAAGTCTGAAGCCATCATCATTTTACTGATACTCCTACGACTTCCATAATAGGAGTTACTGCACGGATTATCTCGCTCACTCCAATCATAGTCCTCATAATAGTAGCTATCATATGAATCCCAGTAGGACGCTTCTTCCTCTGAATCCCAGTTTTCCAGGCTTTCCACCTCTGAATCTATATTTTCCTGATCTGCACAGAAATAAAGGGAATGCTGTTTTTTGAACCCGATCTTAATCTGATAGATAACTCCAGGCTCTGTTGTTAGTATGTCTTCAAGGTCAAGTGTAAATCGATTCCAGTTATTCAGATTTGTTACTCCACTGTTGTTAAGGTGGATGGTCTTTCTCGCTACCGGACGTCCGACTCGGTTTAACTGACTGTTTCCCCCCAATGAATTGACCTGAAGGTATTGCAGAATATTATCTTCAAATACTTTAATGATGGTTACATCAACAGCCTTCAGCCCCACTGACTCAAAAGGAAGCAAAATACCTTTCGAATTGGGCAGTATGGCTTTCCTATCGACATCAATAAACCTTACTTCAGGTTTCATTTGGTTAAACTGCAGGGTAGTCTGATAGTCTTCCTTTAGTTTAAAACCAGCTACATTCCTGATACCTGCAAAGATTTTAAGTACTGCTGAACCTTCCATTTCTTGCGTTGGGTAAACTTTCAACTCATTCAGGTTTACAACAGCACGAGGCTGACTGCTACTTCCCAGACTTACCAGGCCAAGCACATTCTGTCTTGGATCCAGTGGATCTGAAAAAGTAACGGACACATAATTTTCCTTCCCTCTAACTATTTGGCTTGATAGTATGCTATAATCGCCTAATGCGGGAATCTTTACTTCTTTAGTTTCCTTTTTATCTACTCCAATCATTGACCCCTCAATCGAAATATCTACCTGACTTTCATTATCCAATCGCTTGGCATGTTCAACCACAAAGTCAAAAGTATTTGCCATCTCAGACGCTGTAATAGTTGTTTCAAGGTTATTCCCCGATTGTGTAGCCTTCAGTGCTTTTTCAAGGTTGACCAAATCAATAACATCTGCAGTCTGAATAGAGCCCTCTACTCGAATATCCCCTAATTCATTGGCGTCGTATAACCTGATCCCAGTGACAGAAAGTTCATAATTCTGAACCAGGGTTTGAAAAACGAACTTAAAGGTTTCCCTGTCACCTTTAATACCTGGAATTAATCTGGATAAATTAGTAGTCACTTTATACTGTTCACCACTGGAAAGTTCGTTCGAAGGCAGAAAAGAAACTGTTCGGTTATTGATCCAACTGGTAGTGCCTGCTATTTCAGGAGAAAAACTAAAGACATCTTCTACTACGGTACCTATCAGACTATCTGGAATAGGTTTTGCAAGACGAAGCCTGACGTCGCCAGACTTTGAAATCACTCCTTCCGTATGAGAGGAGATGTAATCTACAAATAGATTTTTCGGACTGCTAAAATCATCTTTTATAGTTTGTTGAGATGTGTTTTTTGAATCACAGCCAATAATTAATAAGGCTAATATCGTAGGATAGTAAAAAAATTTCATGGATCAGGTAAGGTCAGATTCAACTGAAAGTTAAGCCACAACTGTTTAAAGGAAAAACATAATTCAAAAGTATTTCAATAGCTTATTTGAGAAAAATCAGTTGAAACTTCTCGAGCTATTCCAAACCAAAAAGGAAATCCGTAAATCTTGGGTGACTTTTTTACAATTGCTAAACTAGCACCTCTCAATTTACGATATGAATGAATGAGATTAATATTGATCTCAAATTTTAGACGGAAGAAATGAGTGGCAGAAGTATTTTAAGCGTAATAGTTAGGAATTATTTATGAGCCGATTGCCAATTTGATTAGCCAATCTGTTTATTTGCACAAAAGTATTCGGATGTCATTAAGCAATTTTATCAAAATCAATCAGGTATCAAGTCTCAGCGATGCACGCTATTGCGCTGGTATGGGTGTAGATATACTTGGTTTTTCCATGGAGCCCAACCAGCAAGCCTATGTGGGGCCACAACAATTCAAAGAAATCACCCAATGGGTCTCAGGGCCCAGGCTAGCTGGTGAATTTGATGACGCAGAGATAAATCACATCAAATTGGCCACTACCGAGTACGACCTGGATTTTATTGAAACAACAATTCCTGATCACCTAGAAGCACTCTCGGAGTTACAAATTCCAATCATTCTTAAACAGCGTTTAAATTCACCTGATGATTTCGAAAAGCTGAAACATATCACCTCATTCGCTGACGGTTTATACCAATATCTGCATCTCGTAATGAATTCAGATGAATTAAGCTTGCTTAAATCAATCGAAAAAGAGTTTCAGGTCCCCATAATCATTCAATTCAAAGATCCAGGAAAGATGTTCAGTCAAACATCCTTGGGACTATCTCTGAGTGCACATACTGAAAAAGAAACAGGGCTACAGGATTATGGCGAAATCATGGATGTTCTGGAGGCCTTGGAAATCGAAGATTAGGGAGAAGGAATAACTTCATGTAAGGTGATATTGAATAATAGTGGTGTATTTGGGGGGATCGGTCCTGATCCATTTCGACCATAGCAGTAAAAAGAGGGCGCATAAAATTCTATGGTGCCATCTTCCTTTACAAGTCGCATCATGATTTGCCAGGCACCTATTAAATTATTAAGCTTAAAAGTACGTGTACCTGAATCAAACACTTGACCATTCAGTAATTTTCCTTCATAAGTGATATTCACACTGTCTGTCGATTCGGGTGTTACTCCAGTTCCTTCCTCCAACATCACATATCTTATCAGTGAAATTGAATCAGTATCTGCAACAATCAGGTTTGTTTCCAAATAACTATCAATAGCATCCAGTTCCATTTCAAACTGCTCAACCACATCAAAAGTATCTTCCGGTTCGGATAGTCCACAAGAGCTAATCACAGCTATTATTGTAATCATCACCAAAAAAATAGCACCTTCAAATTTTTTCAACTTATCCATCTATATAAATTATCGTTTTATTGTTGACAACCTGTGATCAAATTTAGTTGTAATCCGCAAATTGAAACTTTAAATATTTAATATTTGAACCCTTTTCCGTCCATATTTTTTCATATTTGGTCATAATCCCATAATGATCCTCCAAAAGCTCGGAACGGTACAAATCATTTGTGTGACTTAGGAATTTCACCTTTATTCTGCCTTCTTTAATTAATGATAAGGTATAATTAAACAAACCTGTATTATCTGTTTTAAGTTTCAGTACTCCGTCTTTCTTCAAGATATGCCGGTAGGTCTCCATAAAACGAGGATAGGTAAGCCGTCTCCTCTCCTCCCTATCCTTTGGTCTTGGGTCAGGAAAAGTAATCCAGATTTCAGATACTTCATTCGCTTCAAAAAAATCAGAGAGGTTGTGAACCGAAGTTCTCAGAAAAGCAACATGATTCAATTGATTCTCAATGGCATACGTACTTCCCACAAATATGCGATCTCCTTTAACGTCTACTCCAATATAGTTTTTAGCTGGTTCTTGTTCTGCAAGTCCAACCGTATACTCACCATTGCCGCAACCAAGTTCTATGACTATTGGATGATCGTTTTTAAAATAATGGGTGTGCCATTTGCCCTTTATCTGCTCAAATAAGGGCTTACCTGGTTCGAGTATATTGGCCCGCTTTTTATTGGCTTCAAACCTGACTAATTTCTGTCTCACAAATCATCAATTTCAGCAACTACAAAAGTACTACCACAGATTAAAATGATATCATTTGTGCCCGCTAATTTCTTTGCTCCTAATATGGCCTCATTTACATTTTTAAATACATCCCCCTGTATGCCGAACTCCCTGGCTTTATCCCTTAGTTGCTCGGCAGGCAATGACCTTGGCACTTTGGATGTTGTCCAATAATAATAAGCTTCAACGGGAAGCACCTTAAAGATTCCTTCGAGGTCTTTGTCTCTAACTACGCCAAAAACGATGTGTAACTTTCCTTTAAGATTATCATTCACCTGACTGAATAAAAGACTTAGGCCCGGTACGTTGTGACTAACATCTACTAAAATCAACGGCTGTTCATCAAGCATCTGCATCCGCCCTTTCAATCCTGTATTATCCTTAATGGCCGAAAGCCCAACCTGTATGTCTTCTTTATTTATATTCATGCCAGTTTCTCGAAGCACGGCTACAGTCTCAATAATTCCAGGAACATTTAACGCAAAATAATCAGCTGTAATATCTGTTGTGAAATCATCAAGTTTTTCTTTGTGCTTATATACCTCATATGCAGCATATTTTATACTTTTTGACTTTAAAATCAACCTATACCCATCGGTAAGGTATATTTTGGCATTTTTTGTCTGGGCAACTTCATCAAATACATGTCTGATATCCTGCTGATCATTTCCAATAACAACGGGTACATTCTTCTTGATGATACCCGCCTTTTCTGATGCAATTTTTTCCAAAGTGTTCCCAAGCAAATCCATGTGATCAAAGCCAATCATGGTTATTAATGAAACCACAGGATTTATCACATTGGTACTATCCAGTCTACCACCCAAACCTGTCTCAATCACTGCAACATCTACCTCTTGTTGTCTGAAATATTCAAAAGCCATCACCACAGTAACCTCAAAAAAAGAAGGTTTTACCTGATCGAACAACTGTTGATGTTTGGTAACAAAATCTGCGATAAAAGCCTCTTGAACCTCCTGCCCATTTACCCTGATTCGCTCCGTAAAAGATTTTAAGTGAGGAGAAGTATAAAGACCTGTTTTATAGCCTGCTGTTACTAAAATTGAGCTAATCGCATGAGCTGATGTTCCTTTCCCATTGGTCCCTGCGATATGTACGGACTTAAAATTATGCTGAGGATTACCCATCGCCGCTAGCAAGCTCCAGGTATTGTTTAAATCTGCCTTCATCGCAGCCTTCCCAACTCGTTGGAACATAGGTAAACGCTCTAACAAGTAGCTTAAAGAGGCCTGGTAGTCCATCTATTTACTTTGAATAAGGAAGGTAATGGTACCTGAAGAGGTAGGAGCCGGCTTATATTCGGTTGTTTTACTGAATGATAATCGTTCAACAGATTGTCGATAGAGCCGTTCTACGGCTGGTTTTACTGTACTTGATTGCAATTCAATATCGATAATATATCCTTCATCATCAATTTTGATCTTATAGACAATCTTACCGGTCTCATCGGTTTTATCATTAGGATTAGGTCTGGCGTCCCAAACCCAACCAGCCATTTGCAAACTTGCACCATTAGATCCACTTCCCTGGCTTCCATAAATGGCTCTATCATCTAGTGTTCCCTCTTCATTACCTTCATCTCCGGGCTCAGCAGTAGTTCCTTGTGAGGGAGATACCGTTTCATCTACTGCTGTTGTTTTTGGTGGGTTTTGAACCTCTTTTACTTCTTCCTGAATGGGTTGCTCCTCCTTCGCTGGGCTTGGAGGTGTAACAGCTTCCTGCTCTTCTACCACATCAGGACTAGGTGTTTCTGTGATAGGAACTTCTTCTACATCAGCCTCTTCAACGACTTCGGCCTCCGTAGGTACTTCCTCGGCCACCTCTTCGGTTTGCTCTTCTATTACTTCTTCAATTTCTTCTAACTCCTCTGTAACTTCTGGAGAAGATGGGGCAACTTCTCCCTGTCCGGTCTCTTCCAGACCGAAACTTAGTTCAATTCCATAAGATGGGATGGGTGGAGAAGGCTCTCTCCAGGCGATCAGAAAATAAAACAGGATAAATATCACCACCTGTGTCAGGGTAGCTGTCCAGAAACCAATACGGCGATATTTTTTATCCTTTTCCAAAATTAATTGGGTTTGGTGGCGATAGATACCCTCGCTTCCAATGCAGTGGCAATGCCTGCAACTTGTACCAGGTTTTCTACCGGAACACTTTTATCACAATGTAGGACTACAACTCCTTCTTTTCCAGAAAATGAGTTTCTGAGTACCCCTTCCAATTGGCCAAGAGTCACTCTCTTTTGGTCTACATAGTACTCTAGCTTATCAGTAATCGTAACACTCACCTTTTGAATTACAATCTCTGAACTTTTGCTGGAAGGTAAATTGACTGGCAAACCTGATGGAGTAATAAATGAAGCAGTAAGCATAAAGAAAATAAGCAATAGAAAGATCACGTCTGTCATTGATGACATGCTGAAAGAAGCTTCTATATTATGCTTGGATTTTAGATTCATTTTCTTTGGGGTTCTTGTAATAGATCAACAAAATCTACTGATGTTGTTTCCATTCGATGGACAAGTTTTTGAACCCTGGAAACCAGGTAATTATAACCCAAGTAAGCCAATATGCCCACAAAAAGCCCCGCAGCAGTAGTAACCATCGCTTCATAAATCCCACTGGAAAGTAACTTTGGGCTCACTGCACCTTCCTCCTGAGCAATCGAAATAAATGCTTGTATCATACCCGTCACAGTCCCTAAAAAACCGATCATGGGTGCTGCTCCGGAAATTGTAGCTAACATGCTTAAGTTCTTCTCAAGTCGATACACCTCTACCTTGCCTATATTTTCAATGCTTACTTCAATGTTTTTTAGTGGATGTCCAATCCTGCTAATGCCTTTTTCCATCATTCTGCCAATAGGCGTATCTGTTTGTAAGCAAATAGCCCTGGCACCTTGTACATCTCCAGCCAACACCCGATCCCGTATACTTTCCTGAAAATGTTCAGGGGTTTTGGAGGAATTTTGGATCAACAGGATCCTTTCAACAAAAATACCGATAGCCCCAAAAAATAAAAGTAAGATCGGAATCATCATGTAGCCTCCTTGTAGCGCTAGCTCAAGGAAGGATATGGTTTCAAGCCCTTCAGTAGGTTCCATTCAAATAAGTTTAGAAAATTTTAAGAAATACCATACGTCCTCTGCCTTCAACGCAGAAGTATACGTCAGATTGTATAAGATTGTTTGCCTAATATCTTAGTGGCCAGGCTTCTCTACCAAATTGTTCCGCATATGAGGGTGCCTGAGCTTCAGCGTCTTTAAACGTATCAAACTCAGCAATTGCCACTCTGTGAAATCGATAATCCTTGAATGGAGGTATTATGGTAGGACTATTGCCATTTTCTGCTAATTTCTTTGCGAAATCCATTGCCAGATCTCCATCAAAAAAACTGCCAATCACCACATAAGACTTCCCAGTTCTCTGTTCTATGGTATTGATTTCTCCAGGTGTTGCCTGATTTGCAGTCGGATCAATAGTCGCTGGCTCCACATCCTCAGAAGCAGAGGTATCTACGACCGTTTCTTCAACTACTGGTTCTGGCTCCGGAATAGGTGCCATTTTTTCCTCTTCTCCAGCTCCCATTAGACCATCTCCATCCATCATAAAGACGAAGACTATCGCAATTGAAGCAAACAACAATGTGCCAATAACGACAATTTTTGCAAAATTTGACTTCGCTTTTTTAGCGGTATCATCATCGTAATAAGCAGTAAATGGCTCTGCTTCAGCCACTTTTGAATAGGAATCAGAACCAAATTCAGTTGAAGCGGAAGAATCTGAAAACGAATCCTCCGAAGATGTATCATCGCTATCGAAAACAGATGCGGATTCAGTAGAATCATCTTTGAATTCATCAAATGACTCTGCTTCGTAAAACGAGTCTTCAGAACTTTCTGATGGACTATCCACAGCAAATGGATCATTTTCTATCTCCTCTGTGGTATCTGCTACTTTATCTACATCTTCCGACTTTTCGTCAGTGGTGTCATCGGCTTCTGCATCAGTAGAATCCGTATCATCGTCTAGTTCTTCATAGTGAAGTTCTGGCAAGCCGAAGTCTTCATCATCTTCGAACTTGTCTTCATCTTTCTCTTTATCAGCCATTCAGCAATCGGTTAATTAAATGATACAAATTAAAGTGGCTATATGATTTCGGGTTCAAGATAACAAAAACTTGAATATTCCAAAACATTTAGAATCCACAGTTTTAAAACCGGTACACCAGACCTAGCTTAAAAGTCAGTCCTCTTACCGGGTAATTCAAATATCTTTCGTAGTTACCCCCTACCATATTTCTCAAATCTCCAAAGGCTGAAAACTGGTCATTTATGACAAAATCTGCACCTATACCCAAGTCAAATATTGTGGGTAGTTCAACCGTAGAAAAATCTGCAGGTAAAGGCGCCTTCATGCCTCCCAGCATCATACCATTTAAACTAAATTTCAAGCTTTCTGTCAATTGATAGGCCACCAATAAATTCATGACAGATATTGGTTGATACCAGGGCTCTTCCAATTTATTCATCGTATACCCATAATACTTCATGGTGTAATTCATGGAGAACTTTTTACCAGAAAAGTAACTAACATTTATACCCAAAGAAGTTCTAACAATACCAGCTGAATCATAAACAGTTATAAACCTGGAAGAATCCACCAAATCATGATTAAAAAGTGGAAGATTTTCAATGAGGCTGTACCCTAAAACGGCATCAAGTTGTAGGTGATCAATAATAGTAGTCCTGACACCTCCTGACAAATCCACTTTATTGATTTGATTTAAAAGGAATAAACCATTTTCAAGGTATCTGTTTTGTTCAGACACACTATTCAGGGTAGTAACTTTTAAATTCCCACCCAGCAAACCATAAATAGAAAGGTTTTTGTTTAAGTTGAAGTTAAAAGCAATGTCGGGGAAAAAATAGAGTGAACCAGCCTCTGATGTAGTATCATTTGCCGCAGCTAATTCAAAACCTGCCGAGATAGATCCTCCCGGTAAATCATAGGATACACTTGGGTTTACAGAAAAGTAATTCCTTCTTTGAAGAAAAACACTTTCATACTTATGTCTTGCAAGCCCCAACTCAACTCCAAAAGAAAGCTGATCACTAAAATCATATACTACCACTCCATCTAATGACAAAGCAGTTTCACTTCCAATTCTATCTCCTCCGACTACCTTATTCAACGTATTTCTATATTGTGGAGTAAATTGGTAGTAAAACTTACTGTCCATTCCCTGTCTGACTTCTGCACCAACAGAAATATTTTGAAGAGAAATCCTATCATCAATGATAAATGGATTCGACGAGTCAAAAGCAGTATCCCTTCCATAAAAATAATAACTCTCACGTGACCAATTAACAAAGGGATCTACATGGAAATCTCCGTCAAGATGTCCTCTGAGGCTTAACTGGCTGTTTGAAAAGGCACTTTCTTTATCTCGGACCGGACCTTTTGCAAAACTCTCATGGTGAAAAAATGTATTTAGGTAATGTTCTTCAATCCGCATCGTATAATTACCTTCAATCAAAGGCGATTGATAATTACCAAATCCCACTTTGGCATAATTTTCAAAATTCATGGACGGATCATTTTCCCTGTAAAGGCCATAGCTTGGATTTGAGGTAAATCCTTCCGGCTGAAAATCAACTGAATGAAAGGAATACTGAACCGGAGCTGGTTGAAATTGATTGATCTCCACTTCTGTAGGCTGATACAATCTATTGGCCTTTGGAAGTGTTAGGGGCTTATCCTTTTCAATAACAATTTCAGTATCAGCGATTTCACCTCCTTTTTCTTGAGAAAATCCTGTCTGAATACTTAAAGACGTAATCCAGATAAACAGAAAATATTGCAGCGTTTTTTTAACCATTACTAACTGTATCGATTTCAATAATTTTGGCTTTTTCCACCTCCAGTTTCTTTAATTTCTCTTTTGCTTCCTGGACAACCTGCTCAACCGGTGACTTCTCAATGATTGAATTTAAAGTAGCCTGTGCCTGAAACAATTCATTCATTTTTAAATAATTATCCGCTATTAATATAAAGGACTTCCCAATCCAATTGTCATAAGAAGCATACTCCTCATTTAACTCAAAAAGGGTTTCTACTGAGGACTTATAATTATCGTTGAGGTATTGTATATGGGCTATTTGATATTTTGCTTCTGCCGCTGTTTCACTTTTATTATCAACTATCACCTTCTGAAAACTTACCAGTGCTTTGTCCAATAAGTTTTGTTTGAGAAACGTATTTCCCTGTATGAGGAGCGCTTGAGACTCTGCTCCAACCGGCTTCCAATCACTATTAATTATTTTATCAGAATAGAAAAAAGCGCTGTCATTATTTGAAAGGTTGAAATGACCGATCATCCTGCCTTCGTCAGCGAGATATTGATCTTTTCTGTTGATCCCATACTTTGATAGTTGTTCGTAATTATACAAAGCTTGTTGAAACTGATTCGTTCTAAGCAATGCTCTTCCTCGTTTATCCAGCACCCTACTCATGTAGTTTGAGGTAGTATTTCGTATCAGCTGAGTGAAAATTTCTATGGACATAACCCAATCCTCAAGTCGATAATAAGAGTCACCAAGGAAATACAACGCATCCTCTTTAAAGCTACTATTTGGGTATTTCTCCTGAAATGTTCTTAAGGCACTGATCGCTTCTTGATATTCCTGATTGTAATAATAAGTTTTAGCTGATTCAAAAGAAATGACTTCTAATGAGCCATCATCCGGGTTCGCTTGTTGGTAAGCGTTCATATAACGTTCAAATGAGGGGATATTCAATCCTTTTTTGCGTAACTCCTGAAGTCCGAGTAACGCATCATTAGCAGCAGCATGGGTAATGTTATTCTCTAAAATGGCTATATAATCATTTGCAGCAAATTGCAATTGATTTAAGTTGAAATAGCACAAAGCTCTTTTGCTTCTTACGTAAGGCATCAAGCTACTGGTGTTCAGATCCCTTTCGAAACGATCAAAATAGGTGATTGCATTCTTAAATTGATTGTTTTCCAGATAACTTATACCAATCTGGAATAAGGCATTGTCTTTGTAAGACGAAGGAAACTCATAATTCACCACCTTCTCAAAAGAATTTACTGCCCTTGATGGCATATCATTCAACTGAAAAGTTAACCCCAATTGAAAATAAATATAGTCTTTAGGTACTGATGGTTGACGGGTCAGATATTCATATGCTACAATGGCTTCATCATAACTTTTAAGTACATAGTAACAATCAGCTAACCGCATCCTGGCATCCAGATAGAACTTATGGTAATTTCCGGATCGCCTCGTGAAATCTGTAAAGTAGTTTCTGGCTGTTTTAAAGTCCTTTTGATTATAGTAGATATATGCTAAACCATAATCAGTATTAATATTCCAAATTTCAGATTTACCAGAAAGTCTTTTGCACTGTTGAAATGCGCTAATAGCCAAATCATATTGTTCGATTAGTGAATAGCATTCCCCTAACAGATAATTAGCCCTTGCGCTCATTCCCTTGTCTATCGGGAAGGTGACAGCCTTCTTAAAATAAGTAATCGCTTCCTTGAAGCGAGAGTCATTGAATACCAGTTGTCCTTTATGAAAGGTAGCATTTTGATAAGCCTTTTTAAGTTCGTTGCTTTTATTTGGAATGGTCTCCAGATAAGAAATGGCCTGATCATAATTTGAAGTCTTCAAAAATGCAGTTGCTAGCAGTTGATTGGCCTCTCTTTTGAAGCTGCTGTTTGGGTAATCATTAATAAAAGCCTGTAATGACCGAATGGCCTCCGAAAACTGACCTTGTTGAAAATTGATCTTCCCGACAAGAAAGGTGCTTTCTTGCTTTACTTCCTCATTTGGGCCGATTAAAGCCTTTTCAAACGACCTTACAGCAAATTCAGGATTATTGTTTCTGATATAAAGCTGACCTAAATAATAGGCACTTACCTGGCTTAAAGGTCCTGACCCTAAACCTGACTTCTTAAAGTTCTCAATAGATCTTTGATCGTCTTTGATCATGTAATAGGAATAAGCCAGTTTATAAAAACCACCCTCACTCATTTTATTATCAGCCTGTTCCAAATGAAGTTGTAAATAGCGAATGGCCTGTTGATATTTTTTTACCTCAAAATACAATTCGCCTACCAGCCTGTTGAAAAGTTTTTGAGTTTGAGTACCTGCAGAACTATACTTTGCATCAGTATAGCTAACCAATTTTTGTTCATCTTTCCTTTGGTGATAAATACTGGCAATCAACTCCGAAGCGGTTTGTCCAAAGTCTTTGCTATTGTCCACTCCCAATAGGTATTTAAGTGCTTCAGGGAAATTATTCTGTTGGTAATTTATGTAGCCAAGATAATATGAGGCAGGTACATCATATTCATTGCCCAGTGCAATGGCATTCCTAAAGCCAGTACTTGCTCGATCTGTTTGCTTATTTAACAAAAAACAATAGCCCTGCTTAAAATACAATTCACTTTTCTCACTACTATTAAGTGATTTAACATCAGCCTGATCATAAGCAGACTTCGATTTTGCATATGCTGCGTCGTCAAAGTAGAAGTTGCCTAAAGAGAAAAACGCCCGTGAAGCCAAAGGATGACTGGAATTACTTTTTACAAATCCTGTTAGCTCCTTTTCTCCTCTATCATCATTAGTTTTTAGCAGATTCATTGCACGATAGTAAATCGCTTCCTGTTTCATCGACCCTCCCTGTTTGAGGTAAGCATTTAGTTTAACTAAACTGCCCTGGTAATTTTTTGATTGATATAACTCAATTGCATCTGAGTATAAGGTCTCGCCTGATTCATCAAATGCAGTTTGTTGCCCCAAAACCAGGAACGACAGAAACAATAATATCTGAGCGAATAAAATGCGCATAAAGAATTTGACTTTTGTCATTAAACGTGCAAATGTAACACTTGGTATCAATGTATCAGCTTGTATACCAATTCAGTTAAGATATCACCTTCACGCATTGTTGCATATCCAATTCCCTTTGATTGCAAATCAGCCTCATGTATACACTGAATGTTGCGGGCGACAATGTGCTCAGGAAAGTTTGCTTTGGCTTGCAAATATTCCGTTGCGAAATATGGATGAACACCAATCAACCTTGCTACTTCGTTTTTATCATTAGCGTGATTATGATGCAATATTAATAGCTTAGTGAAAAAGGAGTACAAACTACCTAAAGTCATTACCAATGGATTTGATGATGCATTTGCTGCAAGGTATTTTACAATCTTAAAAGTTTTCACTGTATTTCTTAATGCGATCGCGGATTGTAATTCAAAAGAATTATAATCCTTACTGATGCCTACATATTTTTGAACCATGGCCTCATTCACCTCATCTCCTTCCTCTATGTTAAGTTGAAGCTTGTCGACCTCTTTAGATAATCGCTGAAGGTTATTGCCAATATTTTCTGCCATAATCATGGCTGCCTTTGCCGTAATTCTGACCCCTTTAATCTTCATGTATGACATCAACCAATCAGGCACCTGATTGTCATAAAGTCGCTTGGAAAGCATCATCTCTGCTCCCTTGTCAATCGCCTTAGCAATTTTGGTTCGCTTATCGAGCGTTTTATATTTATATCCAAATACCAGCACAGTAGTCGGAGATGGATTTTCCAGGTAATGAATCAATAGTTTTGTCTGGTCTTCACTCCTCCAGCTTCCCAGATCCTGGGCTTCCTTCACAATCACCACCTGCCTTTCTCCCATCATTGGGTATTTCCTGGCGATATTTAGAATATCTGTGATTGTTGTTTCCTTCCCATATAAAATGTATTGATTAAAGCTTTTTTGAGCATCATCCAGGGCATTCATCTCTATATTGTCAATTACATTGTCAATAAAAAAAGGTTCATCGCCATGGAGAAAGTATACCATTGCAAAGTTTCCTTGCTGCTGGGCCTTTATGATCTCATTATATTCTGCCATTCTCCAAAAATAACAGGATGGTTTGGATTAAAACAACTGATAACATAGGCCTTTTACAAAGTCCATTCTATTTTTGCCCTCACAGATTCTAAAATAGTCAATGGGAGGAATAAAAAACTTTGTAGCTGAATTGAAATGGAGAGGTATGATTCATGATATCATGCCAGGTACTGAGGAGCAATTAAATAAGGAAATGACAAGTGCCTATATTGGGTTTGATCCTACGGCTGATTCTTTACACATTGGCAACCTTGTACAAATAATGATACTGGTTCATCTTCAGGCATGTGGACATAAGCCAATAGCTCTGGTTGGTGGTGCTACAGGAATGGTCGGCGACCCATCAGGAAAATCTGCTGAAAGAAATCTGCTGGATGAAAAAACACTTAGCCATAACCTGGGAAAGGTGAGTGGACAACTAAAAAAATTCCTTGACTTTAAAGGTGAAAATGCAGCAGAAATCGTCAATAATTACGATTGGTTTAAAAATTTTAATTTCCTGGATTTTATCAGAGATGTCGGCAAGCACATTTCCATAAACTACATGATGAGCAAGGATTCGGTAAAAAACCGTCTGGAGACTGGACTCTCATTTACCGAGTTCTCCTACCAGCTGGTTCAGGGTTATGATTTTTACTGGCTGTGGAAGAACAAAGAAGTCAAACTTCAGCTGGGTGGGTCTGATCAATGGGGAAATATTGTTACGGGTACCGAACTCATCAGAAGAAAAGGTCAGGGTGAAGCATTTGCTATTACCACTCCACTTATCACCAAAGCAGATGGCACAAAGTTTGGCAAAACAGAATCCGGAAATGTCTGGCTAGATCCTGATAAGACCTCGCCCTACCAATTCTATCAGTACTGGATTAATTTGAGTGATGATGATGTAGAGAAATACATCAAAATTTTCACTACCTGGGAGGAACAGAAAATCCAAACACTCACGGACGATCATAAAGAAGCGCCGCATCAACGTTTACTTCAAAGAACATTGGCAGAAGAGCTTACCAGACGCGTTCATTCAGAAGATGATCTTCAAACAGCTATTAAAGCTTCTGCTATTCTTTTCGGAAAATCAACTACGGAAGATCTTATTTCAATTGATGAACGGACATTGTTACAGGTTTTTGAGGGTGTTCCTCAAACAACAATCTCAAAAGACGCTTACGACCAGGCGGAAAGCGCGGTTGACTTTCTAAGTGAAACCACCAATGGCATTGTGTTTTCATCAAAAGGAGAAGCCAGGAGAATGATAAAAGGCGGTGGTGTTAGCATCAACAAACAGAAAATTGAGTCTGAAGATTCCCCACTAAAATTAGAATTGCTACAAGGGAAATACCTGTTAGCACAAAAGGGCAAAAAGAATTACTTTCTCATCCAGGTCAACTAATTCTTCAAAATGTGGGTCTGACAATTGAATTATTTAGATTATTTTTAATTTAAATTGAACTTTTATTAGTCCAGCTATAATGAAATACCTCTTATCTTTTTGCTTTTTCTTATACTTAATTGGTCTTGCACAGCCTGTGATCGCACAGGAAGAAGATCCATTTGCTGACTATTCTTATCTCTGGGACGACGATAAAAAGAAAAAGAAATCGAAAAAGAAAAAGAAGGATGAGCCTCAGCAATCACAAGCAGCTCCTGAGGAAGAAATAGTTCCTCAAGAAGAAGTAAGTCCATCAAATGAGGTAAAACCCCAGCCGGAGACGCCCTCCTATGTTAGCCCTGAAAACTATCAAGCACCCGTCGACACCCTACCAGCCCCTCCTGTGTATGACAGCATACCTCCGGAGGAACCAATCGCTGAACCTTCCATACCTGAGCCCTCCCAGCCTGAAGTAACTCCTGAAGAAATCGAAGATGTTGAACCAGAAGAAGCGGTTGAAGTCGAACCAGAAGAGAAAGAGGAAAAAGAAAAGAAAGAAAAGAAGAACAGAGAAAATCGCGACTTGCCACCAGTACAGGACTTCCGAGCTGGGTTACCTGCCAGCGAATCGAAAGGATCCTTTACCGGAGGATTCACATTTACAGAAATTGATGGTAAATATTATGCCGGACTGTTACTTGCACCTGAGTTTAGTATTGGCAAAGTTGGCTTGGGTTTGAGTATTCCGGTACTTTATGGCATTCAAGACAATAAGTTCAGAACAGAGATTTTCGAAGACGGGGTTGGAGTTGCAAGGTTACTCAGGTACCTAAGGCTGGGAAGTCAGAAAAGAGATCCCATCTATTTAAGAATCGGTGAACTAGGTGGGACTATGATAGGTTTTGGTGGCTTGGTCAACAACTACACAAACACCACCAGCTATGAAAAAAGAAAATTAGGCATACATTATGACCTCAACTTTAGAGGGATCGTTGGCTTAGAGGGGTTATATAGTGATTTTGATCCTGCCTCCCTCAATTTGCTAGCCATACGGCCATACGTAAGACCTTTGGCTCAATCAGGCATACCTATCATTCGAACTTTTGAGATTGGCGGACAGTACATCAAAGACAATGACCAAACGGCTATTCCGATTAATGATTCAACGGCTACTACTTATCAATACACAAAAGATGGAATTGGCGCTTTCGGTTTTGATGCCGGGATTACACTTTTAAGTATCCCATTTATACAAATAGACTTGTTCACTACCTATAGCAAGCTTAATGTAGCCAATCAGGCAGTAAGAGATACACTAGGTGATTCATTTACTAATGGTTCTGGTTTTAGTACAGGTTTAAACTTCCGATTAAACTTCATTGCTGATCTTTTTAATACAGATATTAGGATTGAGCGCTTAAACTATAGCGAATACTACAGACCACAGTTTTTTGATGCCACCTATGAAATCAACAAGGATGCAAAATTACTATCTCTTTCAAATGCTCCAAAAATGAGCGGAATATATGGCAGCTTGCAGGGACACATATTGCATAAAGTCCAATTAGGAGGTAGTTTGATGATCCCTGATGAAATTTCTCAGGAGTCTCCAGCTTTGGTTATGCTCAATGCTGATCTTGAAAGGCTTGCTGATAAGGTTTCTTTACATGCCAGCTATGTCAAAGGGAACCTGGCAACCTTAAAAGATGCTTTTGTATTCGACGAGAACTCCCTGGCCAAGGTGAGGTTTATATACCATATGAACAAATTCCTGGCAGTGGGAATGGATTATTATTGGGCATTTGCACCTGCCGAAGATGGTACATTTAAAGCAACCAGATATGTCTCTCCCTATTTTGGATTGTCTATTGCTTTCTAGTCAGAGTACCTGAGGCCAAAAGATAATGTCGACCCTCCTGTTTTTGATTCTTCCTTCAAAGGTGCTATTGTCAAAGATGGGATTATAAAGACCAAAATCCTTTATCTTTATCACATCTCGCAGATAACCTTTTCTAAGAAGAATTTGTAAAGCCGCTTTGCTTCGGTATTCAGAAAGCATCTGATTAAACTCGACTCCTCCAACATTATCTGTATGACTATGAATACTAATGGTGAAGCTCATTGCGCCTGGTAAAGAATCAATGAAATGATACAGTTCAGCAATCTGATATTCATCGATGTACCAGCTTCCACCTCCAAAATAGATGCTCTTGATTATTTGTCCCTGTGCTTGTGCATGTGTCTGCGTAAAACCAGCAACAAAAAGTGAAATCATTAAAATATACTTAGCCATTTACCACTTGCTTTACCTTTAAATTAAAGGAACCAGTGATTAAGTCAAATAGTTTAATGTCAAATTCAAAAATTAGTTGCCACTATAGGTTTTACTGGCAAATTGAAAAATAGGGTTGGATACTCTCGCTGTATCAATAATGGTTTTCATTTGAGCTGTGATTTCAGGGTAGTCAACAGATAGATCGTTAGCCTCCTCTGTATCCACTGATAAATCATATAGTTGAATATTATCTGTGGTGTCTTTAAAAACATCATATTTTACGGCTTTCCATTTTCCCATTCTTACTGCCTGTCGACCTCCCCTTTCATGAAATTCCCAATATAAATAAGAATGTTCCTTTTGAGCTTCAGTTTCACCTTTTAGGGTCGGAAGAAAGGATACCCCATCGCTTTTCGCATCAAAATGCGCACCTGTTAAATCCTTCAAAGTGGGTAAAATATCCCAAAATGCAGATATGTGATCAGTTGTAGATCCTTCCTTTACGACGCCAGGCCATTTCACAATAAACGGAACCCTGATTCCTCCTTCATAAAGATCTCTCTTATATCCCTGAAGGGGACCATTACTATCAAAATAATCAGGATCTGCTCCGCCTTCCATGTGTGGTCCATTGTCAGAAGTAAACATGATAATCGTGTTTTCGGATAAACCCAGAGAGTCTAATAAACTGACCATTTCCCCAACTTGTCTATCCAAAATACTAATCATCGCAACAAAAGCAGCATGAGCGTTGGGCTGAGACCCATAAGGTCCTCGGTTAAAATCATACCCTGATTCACCATAGTTTTTACCTGTATATTCCTTTTCCGGTTCAAAATCCCCAACATATTGATTCATCACAGAGTCTGGCGCCACGAGCTCAGCATGTGGAATGGGTGTTGGCAGGTAAAGAAAGAATGGGTTATCATGATTACTTCGGATAAATGACAGTGCTTGCTGATGGATTAGTTCAGGTGCATATTGGTTCTTTTTGCCCTCCAGATTACCCTCAAGAATAACCTTATCCTGATTGGACCAAAGATGTTCAGGATGGTAAATATGTGCCAACCGTTGACAGTTATATCCATAAAAGCGATCAAACCCAAAAGCTATTGGGTCCCCTTCTGAAGTAGGAAAACCAAGTCCCCATTTACCAAATGCTCCAGTTACATACCCGGCATTTTTCATCATCTCAGGTAGTACGGGAATAGAATCAGGAAAAGGTTCCTGTCCTTCAGGGTAAACCTCTCTGTTTCCTCTTATCGGCGTATGTCCTGTATGGAGACCACTCATGAGTGATGACCGCGAAGGTGCGCATACGGTGCTTCCTGAATAATGCTGAGTAAACATCATCCCCTTTTTCGCAAGTTTGTCAATATTTGGAGTACTGAACATGTCCTGTCCGTAAACACTCAAATCTCCATACCCCAGGTCATCAGCAAGAATATATATGATATTTGGTTTTTGATCTACAGATTTACTGCAGGAAGTAATAACAAAAGAGATTATCAAGAGTATAAAAGATGCTCGCATGGATTTTTTTATTGCATAAACTGCTAAAATATTGAAAAATAAATCAGGTATTGATAATGAATGGCAAGTAAAAAGTAAACCCTAAACATATTTTATTATTATATTACACATGTTAGGAGCGATATAAGTGCTTCTGCTAAAAACTATTTATTACTGTTTACCTGTATATTATGAACATTTTTATTGCTAAGCTAGCTGCTAAAACCACCGGTGATAGCTTACGTTCCTTATTTGAACAATATGGATCTGTAGATTCATCAAAAGTAATCATGGACCGGGAAACCGGTAATTCTAAAAGATTTGGATTTGTCGAAATGGAAAATGATGATGAAGCCAATTCTGCAATTGAAGCACTAAATGAAACTGACTTTGAAGGAAGCACCATTGTAGTAAAGGTTGCTAACCCAAAAAGATAATAGATAACATTTAACTACTTAAACGTATTTAATCCTATGTATTTGGGATTTGAATATGAATTTTAATTATTAAAGGGAGTGACATATTGCCACTCCCTTTCTTTTTATCCCGTATTTCTCATTGCTCCAGCAATGCCATTTATTGTTAACAATAGTTGTTTAATGGTATTATCGGCCTCAGATTCATTTGTCTCTTTTTCCAGTCGCCATTTTCTTAGCAGCTTCACCTGAAGCTTATGGATATAAATCATCATAGAAGCCCTCAATTGATTTGAGTAATAGTGGTTCTTTCTCCGCTTATCAATACCCACTTCAAGTAAGTCCATCAACATTTCTCTGGTTAATTTAAGCTCATCGAGAAAAATATTTAGAAATTGATCACGGAGTTTTTTGTCTTGAACCAGAGAAGCATATTCCTTCATGATGTTTTCATCAGTAGCAGCCAAGCTAGTGTCTACATTCGTAAAAACGTACCTAATGAAAGGATCTGTCTTCAGGGCCTCTTTAAACTTTGCATAAGATTTTTCATCCTCACTTCTTAAGGTGCTCAATGCAGTTCCAATACCAAACCAACTGGTCATATTGTATCTAGATTGGCTCCAGCTAAATACCCAGGGAATAGCACGTAAGTCATCCAGCGTATTAGCTCCTGTTCGCTTCGATGGCCTTGAACCAATCTTACTTGATTCTATCGCATCAATAGGCGTAGATTCCCTGAAGTACTGTACAAATCCTTCTGTATGAATCAATTGACCGTATTTTTCTTTACTCTTTTGTGCCAGGTTTTCCAGTATGTCTTCCAGAGGATGTGGTTTTCGCTCGGTATACATGCCCAAGATTGACTTGGAGGTAATACTTGATGTCAATAGCTCAATGTTATACTCTGCATTGACTTTGTTAGCATATTTCTGTGCAATTGTCTCTCCTTGCTCTGTTAATCTCAGATCCCCATTGATGGTTGAGTGTGGCAGGCAGTTAACAAAATAGTGTGTCGGACCAGCACCTCTACTAATAGAACCTCCTTTGCCATGGAAAAACCTCATTTTAACATTGAATTCTTCACCCGTCTCGAAAAGCCTTGATTGTGCTTTAAATAAGTGCCATTGACTGGCAATAATACCTCCGTCTTTATTACTATCACTATAACCAACCATGATCTGTTGGATCATATGTTCTTCCTTATCCTGTCCCTTGAAAAATTTCAAGCTCCGTTTTGTGAACGGGTGGGAAAGAAAACCACTCATAATTTCAGGACCATTTTCCAGGTCTTCAATTGTTTCCAATAATGGCACCACTGGCACCAGAGAAATTGCCCCATCTTTGGTTGCCTTGGTCAGTCCACCTTCTCTGGCTAGCAGATATACGGTAAGTAAATCTGATACTGACCTCGTCATGCTCACGATCAATGATCCAATTCCTTTAGCACCATATTTTGTAATGTGACGATCTACGACTCGGTAACATTCCACTACCGCCTCTGCATTTGGGCCAAGTTTAGTTTTTTGATGTGTAAATGGTCGGTTAGACTGTAATTCATGTGTCAAAAAAGCTACACGCTCTTCCTCTGACCATTCACTGAAATTGGTTTTTTCAAACCCAGCAGCCTCCAATAACTGCTCCACTGCCTTGTCGTGAAAAGCACTATTCTGCCTTACATCAAGCTTGGCCAGGTGAAATCCGAAGATTTCTGCAGTTCTTATTGTATTATGAATATCATCACGGGCAATTAATTTTCCTCCAAACTCCTGCATGGCTTTTTGCAACAATCGAAGATCACTAACCAATTCATCAGAGGTAATATAGGACCCTGGATATTCCATGATACCTGTAGCATGTCCTCTTTTAGTATCCACAGGTAACTTTGATATGATCAGGTTGACAAATTGCCTAAAGGCTTCACCCTTATTTCTTTCAAATGCCTCTTCTCCTCTGCCTTCCAACTCATGCTCCATCTGAAGAATTCGATCTTTCAGGTAAACTGGCAAGTCATTAATTTCCATCGTAAAACTGATATGTCTTACCAGGTCGGTCAATCTTCTGCGAAGTACAACCATAGCATTCAACCTTAATTGCTCAAGCGTTTCTTTGGTTACCTCAGATGTAACCAGCGGATGACCATCCCGGTCTCCTCCTACCCAGTTTCCAAAAGTAATTCTGGGCCAGGCATTGTGCTCATATAACTTATCTACACTAAATCCCTGGTCTTCCCAGGCTTGTCTCATTCTTCGGTCATGTACTGGTATGACATCAGGAAACACATTAACCAGGTAATGAACAATGTTTCTCAATTCAGAAGGAACATCTGGTTTTTCTACAAATACTTCGCCTGTCTTCCATAACCTGTAAAGACATAATTTCACATTGTTTCGAATATTAGCCTTTTCCTTCTCTGTATACATCTGGTTTTCACGCTGAACCATTAATAGATAGAGTTCTCTATGATGCTCCAATACGGTAGCCCTTTTCGCTTCCGTAGGATGTGCTGTTAGGACGGGTTCTAAATGTATTTTATTGATTCGCTCCAGAATTTTATCTTCTGATATGCCCGCATCCTTCAGGATTTTAATGTTTTTTGCCCATAGACCATTCACCAGAGATAGATCTTTGTTTTCCAATTCCCGGCGGGATTGCACAGCCCCATTAATTTCTGCCATATTCACAAGCTGAAAAACAAGTGAGTACAATTGAATATGCTTGTCAGTTAGTTCATTTAAAAATTCTTCGGAGAGTTCATTAATCCAGGGAATCTGTCTGGATATTTCCTCTTCTCCATTTTCCCTAAGGACCTCTTTTAGTGCCTCCAGCAGATATTCAAGATCATAATATGGTTTTCCAAGAATTTCCTTTAATTGTTCAAGCGTGTTATTCATTGATGTATTCGAATTTTTCTTTGATAAAATTGATTGATTTTGCAATTTGAGTCGCAATTATTTAAAAATCGCTATCAATTACAACCTAATTAATAAACTTAACAAGATTTACTCAGGCTTGTTACCTTTGAGTTAAATTTTAAATATAAATATATTATGGACAACAGAAGATTTCTCCCCTTCATTGTAATAGGAGCAGTAGCTTTAATAATCCTTGTTTACTTCTCCAATAGCATCCTATATAAGGTAAAAGCAGGTGAGCGAGCTGTTATATTCAATACTATTACAGGTGAATTAGATAAAAACAATGTGATACAACCCGGTTTTCATGCAAAACCACCCTGGAGTGATGCATACATTTATGATGTTACAGAAAATCAGGTTGAAGAAACAATGGATGTACTGGATAAAAATGGTTTGAATATCAATGTTGATGTTACGTTAAGATTTCATCCGCAGTATGATAAAATTGGTGATATTTATGAAAACTTTAGACAGGATTATGTTCGAAGATTGGTCATTCCAGAAACAAGATCAACAGTAAGACAAGTGATGGGAAGGTTTACAGCAGAAGAAATTTATTCTACTAAGCGTCCAGAAGTGGAAGGAGCCATTAAGAGTGAAACAGAAGAAATCCTTGGAGCACCTGGAAATAACATTCAAATGAGAGCGCTACTCATTAGGTCTATCAAATTACCCGAGCAAATCAGACTCGCCATTGAAAACAAACTAAAGCAAGAACAAGAAGCTTTGGCGTACCAGTTCCGCCTAGAAAAAGAAGAAAGTGAAGCTGAAAGAAAAAGAATTGCTGCAGATGGAGAATCAGTAGCAAATAAAATCATTAACAATAGTTTAACAAGAGAGTTATTAAGAATGAGGGGTATAGAAGCAACCACTGAGCTAGCAAAGTCACCAAACACAAAAGTTATTGTGATTGGCAGCGGAGATAGCGGATTACCACTTATTTTGGGTGGTAATTAGCGATTTGTCATCATTTACTTAATTGTTAAAATGATTTTAAGTGTATATTTAGGGAATCCATTATTAAAACTATTCTAAATCAAAATGTCAGATAAAGCTGAGATAAAAATAGACGGTAAATCTTTTGAACTACCAACAGTAGTAGGATCAGAAAATGAAAAGGCCATTGATATAAGTAGCTTTCGAGCTCAATCCGGAATCATTACCATTGATCCTGGATTTAAAAATACCGGGTCTACAAAAAGTGCAATCACCTTCCTTGATGGTGAAAAAGGTATTCTTAGGTATCGGGGCTACCCCATCGATCAGTTAGCAGAGAATTCTTCATTCTTGGAAGTCGCCTATCTGCTAATCTATGGAGATTTACCATCAGCCGAAACACTGCATACTTTTGAACATAGCATCACAAATCATACACTGGTTCATGAGGATATTAAGAAGTTATTGGATGGGTTTCCTTTTACTTCACATCCTATGGGCGTTTTATCTTCGCTGGTTACATCGCTCACTGCTTTCTACCCAGAAAGTCTTGATCCTAACAGGTCTTCAGATGAAGTGAATTTAAGTATCATCAGGATTTTAGCTAAGATGCCAACTTTTGCGGCATGGGCTTATAAAAATCAATTGGGTCAGCCAATATTATACCCTGACAACAGTCTTGACTATTGTGGCAATTTCTTAAAAATGATGTTTGGCCTTCCAACACAGGAGTATGAGATTGAGCCAATCGTTATTGATGCACTTAACAAACTACTAATTCTACACGCTGATCATGAGCAAAACTGCTCTACCTCTACGGTTAGAATTGTTGGTAGCTCGCAAGCCAGTTTGTACGCTTCACTTTCAGCAGGGATTAATGCCTTGTGGGGACCACTTCATGGAGGAGCCAATCAAGCAGTTATAGAAATGCTTGAAGCGATAAGAAATGATGGTGGTGACACCAAAAAATGGATGGCAAAAGCAAAAGATAAAGATGATCCATTTAGACTGATGGGCTTTGGTCACAGGGTATATAAAAACTTTGACCCACGAGCCAAAATTATTAAGAAAGCAGCTGATGATGTTTTAACCAAACTTGGCATTCATGATCCTGTTCTAGACATTGCCAAAGGTCTCGAAGAGGAAGCTTTGAATGATCCATATTTTGTCGAAAGAAAATTATATCCAAATGTGGATTTCTATAGTGGTATCATCTATCGAGCATTGGGAATACCAACCGAAATGTTTACCGTGATGTTTGCTTTGGGTAGATTACCTGGTTGGATAGCACAATGGAAAGAAATGAGGGAAAACAAAGAACCTATTGGTCGACCACGGCAGATTTATACAGGAGAGCAAGAAAGAAATTACGTTGCTCCTGATAAGCGATAGTTATTTATAATAAAAAAGCCAGCACTTGCTGGCTTTTTTATTTAACTACATTTTTTATCAAATCCCAATCAGGTATTGAAAGAATAAAATGGTTGGATCATTTATCTCAGGATGGTCTTTTTTATTCAATTTTAGGTACCCTATTTAATATTAAATACCAAACCTCCTAAAATGAAAATAGTCAACCCTTACAAGCTGATATTATTAGTTTTTACCATTATGTTCATGAGTTGTGAACCTCAGCAACCGGTAGATAACTCAAACCAATACAGTGGTAAGCAATTGGTCAAGCTAGAATATAACAATCCAGGTTTGCTCGTTGACCTGGATGCTGGTTTTAAGGCTGTTCCCATGCCAATGGATTTCGATGGAGACGGTGATCTTGACCTGCTTATATCAGAGTCAGGAAGCTATACAGAGTCAGGGATCTTCTATTTTGAAAACATCTCTGGGAATATTTCCATGCCGGTTTTCAGGAGAGGTATGAAAGTTTCATTTGAGCGAAGACGGCTTGGTGACGACGGTTCCCGATTTCAGACTTCTTATGTGAATGGAAGTGTTCACGTCTTAACCCCTGATAGAGTAAGAGAAAAATTGTTGATTTATAAGAATATACCTCAAAACGTATTTTGGGGTGAAAATGAGGTTGCCTTACCCTTGGAAGGTTATGATTATTTACATAACTGTAAAACGGAATGGAAAATAATTGATTTTGATGGAGATAAGATCCATGATCTGGTTGCAGTCGCAACCAGGGATAGAAACAGAACTTATCGTGGTAAAATTGGTCAACTGGCAGAGCAAATAGCATATGTGACCGATGGCAAAAGTCATGTAATCTTTCTTAAAAACTCAGGGACAGATGAGCGTCCCAACTATGAAAACCCTGTTCGGTTGCTTAAAGAAGATGGATCTTCCCTGGCCGAAGGACTTTCTCTAAAACCGATGTTTGCAGATTATGATAATGATGGAGACTTTGATTTTATCAGCATCGGAAAGAATCGGGAGAATTTTGATATTGAATGGAACGAAGACTTTTTAATTTACTTTGAGAATACAGGTACAGCAAAAAACCATAAATTCTCAGAAGGAAAAGTACTCACATATGATAAGCTCCCAATTCAGTTTGAGTCTCGAGCCACCATTCATCAAACAGCGATAGACTGGGATAAAGATGGTTATATAGATATCATTGGTGGTGATGAAGATGGAAAAATCACACTACTAAGACATACAGGAAAAATCATTGATGGAATCCCACAGCTTTCACTTCCCGTATTTATTCAACAGGAAGCTAAATATGTTGATTTTGGTGCACTGGTTGCACCTCGTGTGTTTGATTGGGACGCTGACGGTTTAGAGGATATCTTGAGTGGCAATGGTGTAGGACATATTGGATTTATTAAAAACCTTGGAGGTAAGGCACCGAAATGGGATGCTCCAAAATTATTGGAAATTGATAATAAACCGATAAGGCTAATAAAGAATGAAGCACTACCCGATACCGAACAACCTACATGGGGATATACAACCATTGATGTAGGTTTATGGGATGAGGATAACCTCCCTGATATTTTAGCCAACGAACACAATGGTAACCTGGTATTCATCAAAAACATTGGTAATAAAAATGAGCCAAAACTGGCTACACCTCAACCATTAGAAGTGGATTGGGATGGTGAACCTCAGAAGCCAGCATGGGTGCCAGGTGTTTCAAATGGAAATGAGCTTCTTGCCCCATGGAGGACCTCTCCCTATATGATGGACTATAACAATGATAAGTTAAACGATCTGGTTATGCTAGATTATGAAGGGTATTTAACAGTCTACCTACAAAAGAAAGAAAATGGCAAACTGGTCCTTTCGCATCCTCAGCGAAACTTTATATTTCCCGATGGCAAACCGATTCTACTTAATCAGCGAACTGGATCTAGTAGTGGAAGACTAAAAATTACTTTCCATGATTGGGATGGCGATGGCATGGAAGATCTAATTGTCTCCTCAAAACCAGCAGTTGACTGGATGAAAAACATGGGGATGAAAGATGGAAAAATGATCTTACAGTATATGGGTCGTGTCTTATCTGTAACGCTCATGGGACATACTGATGGTCCCGTAATTTCAGATTTTAATAAAGATGGTGTCCCGGATTTACTTGTCGGTACTGAAACAGGGCAATTTTATTATTGGGAAAGACCAGATTTCGAAACAACTACAACGATGACAACATCGGGGAAACAAAAACCAGCAAATTATCCCTATTTCAAGCGATAAAACTGCGGTTTACTGTTATTAATAACGACGATTTAAAATCTCTCCAAGGATAATCGCTTTTTTAGCATCCTGGGGATCTGAAAACATTTCTCTCACTTCGTCAGCAATTGTATCTTCCTCTTCTTCGTGGTCATGAAAAATACTTTTAAGTTTTTCTGAATGATAATCTTCATCAGCATCGTATTTTAATTCAAACCCCTCTGCCTTTTTGATAGATTCCTCATAGATCTTCCTGCTTTCTTCGTCAGAAAACCTTCTCGTACTCCCCTCTTGAGCAAAATCTTCTTTCGTCTTTTCCTGCGCTATCTCTTCAGCCTCCTCATAGTCTTCCTCATTTGCCTGATTTCCTTGAGGTTCTGTAAACTCTTTGAGTAACTCTTCAAATGTAAGTGGTTTACGTCTTTCTGTAGCAGAACCCTGACTGCTTGTCCTTTGCTGGCTTTCAGTGCTAGGAGGTATGGGTTTCTTTTTCTTTACTGCTCTTACAATAAAATATATCAGTCCGATAATAACGTAGAGCCAGGTTTGAATGTCATCCATTATGCCTTAAAAATAGGAAATTAAATTCTAAATTTGTTGCTTCGCCTTAAGTAACTTATCTCAATTACTACATGCAGTTAACACGTCTTGACATAAAAGGATTCAAAAGCTTTGCCGATAAGGTCACCATCAACTTTGACGAAGGGATTACAGGCATTGTGGGTCCAAATGGATGTGGTAAATCCAATGTAGTAGACTCGATCCGATGGGTGCTAGGTGAACAGAAAACCCGGGTTCTGAGGTCAGACAAAATGGAAAATGTCATATTTAATGGAACAAAAGCCAGAAAGCAAACACAAATGGCCGAGGTTTCCCTGACATTTAACAATACCAAAAACCTTATCCCTACAGAGTATTCTCAGGTTACCCTTACCCGACGATATTTCAGATCAGGAGAAAGTGAGTACTTACTTAATGATGTGCCTTGTAGGCTTAAAGACATCACCAACCTTTTTCTGGATACAGGTATTGCTTCCAACACCTACGCGATTATTGAACTAAAAATGGTGGATGATCTCCTCAATGATAAGGACAATTCGCGTAGAAGTCTTTTTGAAGAAGCTGCAGGTATTTCAAAATTCAAAAAAAGAAAGAAAGAGACCCTTCGTAAGCTTGAAGACACAGATGCTGACTTAGACCGTGTCGAAGACCTGCTTTTTGAGATTGAGAAAAACCTTAAATCATTGGAGAAGCAGGCCAAACAGGCCACCCGGTACTACGAGATCAAGGAAGAATACAAAGAAGTTAGTATTGGGTTAGCAAAGAAAACGCTTGAAAATCAGCAAGCCACTCAAAACAATGTTCAAAATGAGATTAATAAACAAAATGATCTCAAAGGAGAGCTTAATACTAAGTTAACAGCTACCGAGGCAGCAATTGAACAAACCAAAGCAGATCTTTTAAGTAAGGAAAAGCTACTTGCTAGTCGCCAAAAAGCCCTCAACGAACATGTCGCAAAGATTCGACAATATGAAAGCGACAAGAAAATAAAGAGTGAGCGTCAGCGGTTTCTGAATGATCGCATTGAAAACTTAAAAGAACTTATTGAGCAGGATAAACAAAGTAATGAGAGGGCCTCATTTTCATTGAAAAGTTTGGGGAATGAAAGGGGTACTGCAGAGGACATCCTGGATCAGATCTCTAAAAGGCTGGACAACCTTCAGACTGATTACGATCAACAAAAAGAAAAAACACAGCAAGCACAAGCGGTGGTGAATGAGGTAAACCAACAATACAGTAGCAAAAGAGATGAAGTTTTCAACCTGGAGAAAGACATTGAGATAAGAGAAATCCAACTCAGCACCCTTAAATCTGAACTCAATAAATCCAAGGAAGACACCTCACAACACTCCCAGGATTTACAGGCATTTTCCTCGAAGTTAGAAGACATCACCACGGAGAAAACCTCCAAGTCTGATAAATATCAAGCATTAAAAGAGAAAGAAGATCATCTTAGTAAAAAGATTGAAGCCTGTCAGCAACAGATTGATTTATTAAGAGATGAGTTGACACAAATTAATCGTCAGCTTGATCGTCAACAAAACGAGTATAACCTTACCAAATCTCTTGTAGACAACCTGGAAGGTTTCCCTGAAGCCATTAAATTTCTAAAGAAGAGCAACGATTGGAAAGACGCACCTCTCCTATCAGACATCATAACATGTCCGGAAGAATACCGTGTTGCTATTGAGAATTTCCTGGAGCCCTACATGAATTATTATGTAGTCAATAAATATGAGGATGCATTAAAAGCCATTAACCTACTTAGCAATTCATCTCAGGGCCGCGTAAGTTTCTTTGTGTTGGAGCGCCTGGAAAGTTTTCATTCCAGTTCTACTCATTTATTTGAAGGCACAATAAACGCAACAGAGGTAGTTGAATATGACGCTAAGTATCAGAAATTAATAGCCCACCTCTTGGACAATGTCTATATCTATGAGTCAGCTTCCCCTGGGAAACCAGATGACGGTGTGATATTCATATCCAAAAACGGTCAGATTGCTCAAAGAAACTATAGCCTTGCAGGAGGATCTGTAGGTCTCTTTGAAGGGAAAAGAATTGGAAGAGCAAAAAACCTGGAAAAGCTTTCTCTGGAAATTAAGGCACTCACCAAAAAACAAGAACAAACTGAATCAACCTTCAGAGCGAGTCAGACTGAGCTGGCCAAGCTAAAAGGAGAATCTAATCAAGAGGAATTAAGTCAGCTCAAAGATGAAATCAACCAAGTAAATGAGGTCTTTGTTACCCTCCAAACTAAAAAGGAGCAGTTCTCCTCTCTGCTTAGTTCAAATGAAACTAAACATGAAGATTTGGTTGAGCGGATCAATAAATTAAATGAAGAACTAACGGAACTGATTCCTAAAAAATCAGATTCTAAAAATCAATTAGAGACACTGGAGGAAAAAGTCACCAATGCGAAGGAAGAACTAAACTCATTAAATGAGCTGCTCTCACATAAGTCCACAGCATTTAATGAAGAAAATGTTCTGTACCACAGACAGCAGAATAAATTAAATAGCATTCGACAAGAAATAACATATAAGCAGGAAGCCTTTGATAGCAGCGGTGAACGCATCCAGAAAAATACTGAAGAGTTACAGCTCACAACACAGAATCTAAATGAACTTATCAAAACCTCTGAACAAGGTGACGATGATTTGATTGCGATGTATGATGAAAAAGAATCCGTTGAATTAGGTGTTAATGAAGCTGAGAAAGAATATTATCAGGTCCGAGGTAAAATAGAGGAAGATGAGAAAAACCTAAGAGAGATTCAACGACAAAGAGAGTCTATCGATCATGTGTTAATGGAATGGCAAAATAAGCTGAATGAAACAAAGTTGCAGCTCAACTCCGTGAAGGACCGACTCTCAGTAGAGTTCAACATAGACCTTACTCAGGTTGATAGTTTTGATAACGAAGATATACTAGCTAAAAACGAAGACGAACTTCGGGAAAAAGCGGAAAAACATAAAAACAGGCTTGAGAACATGGGCCCTATAAACCCCATGGCCATGGAAGCTTATGAAGAGATCAAAGAGCGTCATGAGTTTATCACAACGCAAAAAGAAGACCTTATAAATGCCAAGGAGTCACTCATGACAACCATTGGAGAAATTGACACAGTTGCTAAAACTACATTCCTGGAAGCTTTTGAAAAGATTCGTCACAATTTCGAAAAAGTATTCAGAACGCTATTTACTGAAGAAGATGACTGCGAACTAAAGTTAACCGATCCAGATAATCCATTAGAATCACCTATTGAGATCATGGCGAAACCAAAGGGTAAAAAGCCATTGACCATCAATCAACTTTCTGGAGGGGAAAAAACACTAACTGCCACTTCACTGCTATTTGCCATCTACCTTTTGAAGCCGGCACCATTCTGTATTTTTGATGAAGTAGACGCTCCTTTGGATGATGCTAACATTGATAAGTTTAATGAGATTATCCGTGAGTTTAGCAAAGACTCCCAATTTATTATTGTTACTCATAATAAAAGAACCATGTCCAGCACGGACGTCATTTATGGCATTACCATGATTGAGCAAGGAGTATCAAAAGTTGTACCTGTTGACCTAAGGGAATTAGCCTAAAAAACCATATTGATATTAACCCCGACCGATATAAGGCATCCCATTGGCCATGATTGTCATAAAAGGCACATTTACTGAAAGCGGTAGATCAGCAAGGTATAGAAAAGCATCAACCAGGTGCTGCATGTCGAACGTAGGTTCTTTTTTAACCGAGCCATCTGCCTGAATGACTCCTTTTCCCATTTTCACAGTCATTTCAGTAGCTACATTCCCAATATCAATTTGACTACAAACAATATTGCAGTATCTCCCTTCCAACTGAGTCGACTTGGTAAGGTTTGTAATCCCAGCTTTGGTAACGTTATAAGGCGTGGCATGTGGTCTTGGCACATGTGAGGATATCGATCCGTTATTGATAATTCTGCCTCCCTGCGGGCTTTGTTTCTTCATGATCCTTATAGCCTCCTGTGTGCATAAAAAAGGACCTGTCAGGTTTACACCAACTACACGATTCCATTCCTCCAGACTGATTTCTTCTAAAGGAAGATCTTTAAGATTTACTCCAGCATTATTGAACAGAATATCCAGTCTTCCAAATTTTTTTATGGTTTTATCAAATAGATGTTCCACCGAATTTTTATTAGACACATCTGTAGGAACGATCAAGGCCAACGTATCTGCTACATTAGCCTGATCAACTGTTTCTTTCAGCGCTTCTTCTCTCCTACCAGCCAATATCACAGAACAACCAGATTTAAGTAGACCAATGGTAATTGAGCGTCCTATTCCAGAACCTGCCCCAGTCACTAAAACAACTTTTCTCATTTATTTAACTCCTCTTTTATAAACAAATCAATGATATCAGCGATGCCCTGATCCTGCTTGAATCCTAGTTCATTGGCTTTTGCTGTATCAAAGGAAAACGGAAAAGTATAAAAAATACGCTGAATAAATGGGTCTGGTTTCCATTCAATGAGTGCTACCGCCGACCCACCAGCCACTCTTTCCAATCCCTGAGCCATTTCCTCCACGGAAGTAGTTATCCCTGGCAAAGAAACAATTCTATTCTTTCCATAGGCCTCTTTGGATAACCTCACAGAATGAATAAAATTATCCACCGCCTTTTTTGGAGAGGAAATCCATATTTGTGTACTGCGGTCAACCGGACAAACAGAGTTGTTTCCCATTAGAGGCTCCCGTAAAATGCCACTGGCAAATGAAGACGTAGCCGCGTTTGGCTTACCCGGCCTGATAACAATTGTTGGTAACCTCAAACTTCTACCATCCACCCATCCACGTCTACTATAGTCATTGATCAACAATTCTGACATGGCTTTGGCTGTTCCATAAGAACTTTGTGGTATGGTAGCTGTAAGATCAGTTACAGTATCAGGAAGATCCCCTCCGAATACTCCGCAGGTACTTGCAAAAACAAATATTGGGCAAGATTCCAAGACCTTACATCTTTCTAGGATTAATCTCGTGGCATTGAAATTCACGTCCATGCCCAAAGAAAAATCTGTCTCTGCCTGACCACTGACTATTGCGGCGACGTGAAAGATGATATCAATATCTTTAGAGATGGCATGATCAATATCTTTAGTAAAGCAAATATCTCCTTCTATAAGTTCAAGTCTTTCATCATTAGGGAATGCCGACAATGATTTATCAAAGACTATTACCCTATTGATTGTATTGGTGCCGTTAGAGGTCTCTATCTTTCCTTCAACCAATAATTGAAGCACAAGGCGTTTGCCAATAAATCCCCCTCCCCCAAAAACTATGATGTTCATTTATGTCTATTTGAATGTTGTTCAAAATTGGCTCTCATGCCAGATACCTTCTTATACTAAGTAATAACTAATCAACGAAAAAGTGTTAGTATTTCCAAAGTGTCAGGATTAATAATTCCCTAAAAAAATTAAAAAATCGATGATTTTTGGCCAGTTAATAAAAACTATGAAATTTAGGCACTTTATTTGCGGCACTTTGTTCACCGCGAAGACAACAAATATCTTATGAAACCAAATTTCTCTAAACTGGCTTTAGCTACTTTGCTTACAGCCTCCTTCATTTTTGGGTGCAATCTCAATGAAGTTCCAAATTTTGATAACACTTATTTACCTAATTATGAAGGTGAAATCGCACTAATTGTTGGGAAAGACACTTTGACAGTGGGTGATTTCATCAAAGAGCTTTCGGAAGATTCATCTGTTGTAAAGGAAGGTGATGATTTAGGATTATTTATCGTTTATGAGGACAGCTCTGACTTCTCAATTGGTACTGATTTCATTGACGTAAATACTTTCTCTAATGAAAAGTCAATTGAAAGCCCCGTAGCCTTTGCATTTGCTTCTCCATTTGATACGACATTGGTCATTGATCGGGAAATTAATTTCAATTATGTATCAAATGAAGGAGAACAACTGGATTCCATGTTTTACAATTCAGGCACATTACAGCTAGAGGTTACTTCTGATTTTCCAGGGGATGTTACTTATACCATTACCACCAACTCATTCATCAATGATCAAACAAATGAAATTATTAACATCAGTTCAGGGCTTAACTACACTGGCTTTCGTCCCATTTCAAATACCAGCAATACTCCTTTAGCCGGGTATAAGACCATTCTCGAATTTCAAAATGATTCAAGTGTTTTTACAGTTAACGTGATGGCATCGATTGACATCCAGGGAGGTACTCCTCTTACGGGTAATGAATCTATCAATGTGAAGGTAGATGTGGTAGACCCTACATTCAATTCAATATATGGAAGCTTTGGAAAGGATACTTTTGATATAGAATCTCAAGAAATAAACCTGGATATATTCAGCGAATTTTCTGAATCAGGAATTTCTTTTGAAGCTCCAACCATATATTTCACCTTAGAAAATTCATTTGGTGTCAGTGCAGGTCTGGATTTCTCTGAGATATTTGCTACATACCCCAATAAACCGGATTTAGCACTAACCGGATCATTTGCAGACAACCTACAGCTTATTGCTGCACCGTCTTTGGAAAATGTAGGACAGAAGGTCAGCACCACGTTGGAATTAAACAATAACAATTCTAATATAGGAGAAATACTCTCATCTTCTCCAAATAAATTAATGCTTTCTATGACTGGGATTTCAAATCCTGACAATGAAACAAGTAATTTTATTTTAGATAATTCATTGATCAACTTTAAGACAAGAGTTGAATTACCCTTGAGCCTTCGTCTAGAAGCGTTTGAATATGATTCTGAATTTGAGTTAGGAGATTTAAGTCAATTAGAGCAAAGTGAATCACTGACACTTATCATTCAGACCTTAAATGAATTACCGATTGGCGGAGAGATTGACATCCATTTTCTCAATGAGGATGGTGAAGCGATTGACTCCTTGAAGAACATCACCATTTTGGAATCACCGGTAGCTTTTGACTCAAATGGAAAAACATCAGAGGCTTCCTCGCTGGAGGCAAGAATTAGCCTTGATGCTGATAAGATTGAGTCACTTACCAAATCTACCAGTCTGAGGGTAAATGTTAGATTTAACTCTTTTGGTTTTCAACAGGATGAATTTGTTCAGATATTCTCTGATTACTCACTTATAACCACTATTGCCATTGAAGGCAAGGTTTCTATAAATCTCAACGAATAAGATATCAACGTGAAAAATATTTTAGCACTCTTTATTATTATTATGTTTTCGGTGCAATTAAATGCACAAAGTAATTTAGGATTCTTTCACATGAGTAACGGTTTGCCTCAAGGCACAAACTATAACCCGTCATACTTTCCGGAGTCAAGGGCATACCTTAGTTTACCAGTTATATCAGGAATCGACTTATCCTTAAATAATTCATTTGGGATTTCAGATGTCTTCACAGAAACTGGAGATTCAACACTTATCGATATCAATAAATTTTTAGGATCTCAACAGAAGAAAAACTCCTTTCTTAATGTAAACTTGGGGATTACCGATTTCATGCTAGGTTTTAGAATAGGTGAGAAATCACATTTTTCTTTGTTTATGAATGACAAGTTTGATGCTACATTCTTCTACCCGATCAAGTTAATGAATTTCGTCTGGCAAGGAAATGCAGCATATGTGGGTCAGAATTTCGTAGCTGATGATATGAAATTTTCTACAACATACTATCGTGAAATGGGAATTGGATATGCACGAGAGTTCTCAATTATTGGAAAGCCTATAAGTATTGGGGCAAGATTTAAATACCTGAATGGTATGCTTCACTCAAGCTCAGACGATCTTGCTCTTTCAATTTATACTGACGAGTCCGATTATTCCTTGAGTGCAACTTTTAATGACGCACAGATCAAGTCGGCTGCCGTATCTCAACTGTCTGATGAAAATAGCGAAATAGATGCCAGTTATTTTATATTTAATAACAATGCTGGCTTCGGAATGGACCTTGGAGCAAGGATGCAATTCACTGAAAAACTTGGCCTGGGTGCTTCCGTAAATGATCTTGGATTTATAAAGTGGAAAGAAAACTCAGAGATAATTAATTTATCAGGATCAACATTTAATTACAGTGGCATTGATCTGGACAATACTGATAATTTTGGAGAAGCGCTTTCTGATTCATTAGATAACATACAGTCTGAAAATATTGATGCTTCCTTTTCTACTAATCTAAATGCAAGAACTTATTTTACTGCAGACTATCAATTAACCAACAAAGGATATGCACAAGCTACTGTGGCTAATTTCATCACTCAGGGAAGCATAAAAACCTCAATGGGTCTAGGGTACACCCAGCATGTTGGCAGGTGGTTTACTGCTTCTGCAACAACCTCTTATGTGCCGCAGCAGGGTGTTGACCTGGGCCTCGGCATGGTATTTAGACTATCATCGTTCCAATTGTATTTTTCAGCTGATAACATCCTGAATACCATAAACATACCAGAGGCAAGTGCTGCAAATTTTAAGGTCGGCCTTAATTTGTTATTTGGAAAAGCCGATAAAAAAGTCAAAGTGAAAAGTACGCCTGTAATAGAAGAATCAGGAGATGCTAATATGACTTCTCCTTCTGAAGACGCTGATGAAAGTGATTATTCTCACCTTTGGAAATAAGTTGAACCGCTAATAGATAAATAACCATTCATTAGCTAAACTGCAATACAAAATTCAGGAAGTTGAGATGCACTAATTCAATCAATTAAGGTATGTAAACTTAGTCAAGATGTTTAAATTGCATATTCAATTAAGATCCTAACATGAAAACGATTTCAAGATATCTCCTAGTTATTACATTAATTATTGCGTTGACAATGTGTCAACAGCCAACTCAGCAAACTCCTTCATCGACTCTTCCAAGTGTTAGTGTTGGCGACTTTATCGGTCATTGGACCCTTGACATTGAAGGTGACAATAAAGTTGGATGGTTAGGGGTATCCAATGATGATTTTTTAGATGCATCACTCCTCTGGGTAGGTGGAAGTGTCGTTCCTGTAGCGAATGTTTATCTTCTTGGAGATAAGCTAGTGGCAACCAGAGTAGGAAAAAGGGTAAAAGCCAAAGATGAAAATGGTGAAACTATCAGAAGTCATGAAGTAACTAGCACGCTGGAAGTATACAAGAAAAGTGATGACGAAGTTTATGGTTACTATTTAGTACCCAACAATGATGGAATGGGATTGGATACAACCACATTTGTTGGGATCAAACTTCCTGAAATAACTGAAACACCAGACCTCTCAAAAGTAAAATATGGGAAACCCATTGAACTTTTTAATGGTAAAGACATGACAGGGTGGAAACTTCTTAATGAAAACAGTGAAAATGGATTCTCAGCTGAAAATGGTGTTTTAGTAAACAATCCTGTTCAGCCAGAGAATGGTGAGCATATCCATTATGGAAACATAAGGACTGAACAAGAATTTGGTGATTTCAATCTTAAACTTGAGGTAAATGTGCCGGAAGGAAATAACAGTGGAGTGTACCTGAGAGGAATCTACGAGATCCAGGTTTTTGACTCTTATAAGAAACCCCTTGATTCTCATTACATGGGAGCACTTTATAGTAGAATTACCCCAAGTGTCAACGCTGAAAAACCTGCAGGTACGTGGCAGGAATTGGACATGACCCTTGTAGATCGTCATGTGACTGTAAAACTCAATGGTACAACAATCATTGATAATCAACCAGCCTACGGTCCTACAGGAGGTGCCATATCTCATGATGTCTTTGCTGATGGACCTATCTATTTGCAAGGTGATCATGGCAATGTTTCTTATAGAAATATCACGCTTACACCGATTATAAAATAAAAGTTTCAAACACAGTCATCTTATTAAGTTATAGATTCTGTGCGATTGCTTAGTTGTAAATAGTCGTTGTTTACAATTAAAATTCGTTTTTTATAAACATTGTCTATTTTTTAGTTTATATTGAAAAGTTAATTCCGCCAAAAATTGAGACTCATATTAATAGCTTTTGCTTCATTATTCTCAGTCGTCGCTTATTGTCAATCCACATTTACATCGGTTGCAGACGGAGACTGGGAAGATTGTAGTACCTGGGGTACCTGTCCAGGAACAACTGCAGGAGTGGATTATCCTGGAAGAGCTGACAACGTGATCATTGATCATAATATCACTATTGATAACACCGGTGACAATGGGTCTGCTGGCATTAGTCCCGATGGCCTTTCACTAGCCAATGTTGGTGGTTTTCCAAATTCAGGAAATATCATGTTTTACCATACGGGTGATATAGCTATCAATGCTGTGGGAACATTAACAATAACAAGCATTTCATGCATTTTTGCTGGAAATACATCCATAGATGGTAGTTTGATTAGTTCAGGCGATCCTGTTAACACTGACCTGATAAATATTGGAATATTAAACATAAATGTAGGATCAACATTTTCTCTTGGAGATGATCTTGTTTTGAGTGGTAACAGTGAGACAAACGTTGCAAATTCTTCAGTTACAGCTGACGATATCTACCTTGATTGGACAGATGCTATATTATGCGGTTCAGGAGCGCTTACGGTAAATGATGCAGTTCAAACACAAAATGGCGCGGATCTAGATAATCAAATATGTGAGACCTTTACAATAACCTGTACAGATGGTAACTGTAACGCAGGCTCTGGAGGGTCTGTTACAGGAGATGGTTATTTCAGCTTAGAAGATGGTGGAAGTTTTACATCAGTAGCAAATGGAGACTGGGGAAACTGCGCTACCTGGGGAACTTGTCCTGGAACCACAGCTGGAGTAGACTATCCGGGTAGATATGATCAGGTTACGATTAATCATAATGTTACCGTAAATAATGTTGGGGATAATGGGTTTACTGGTGTAAGCATAACTGACTTAAATCAGTCCAATGCTGGTCCATTTAATGGGTCTGGCACTCCCAGGTTTTTCCATGTTGGCAATATTACTGTCAACGCTGGAATATTTAACATTACCGTGACTGCCATGACTAATGGAGTTGTTTTTGTAAATGGTGGCTCCTTCACGACGGGTAATGATTATGCTAATCTTGGATATTTAGAAATTGGTACATCCGCTGTTTTTTCAGTAGGTGATGATTTTATACTAACGGGTTTCAGTGAAACGGTCTTAAAAAACGCAGCTATTTCGACAGATGATATTTACCTTGACCATACTGATGCACGGTTATGTGGCGATGGTGATCTAACAGTTAGTGACGCAGTACAGGAAAGTAACGGCGCTGATGCCAGTTTACAAATCTGCAATAATTTTACAATCACCTGTAGTGATGGAAATTGTGGTTTAGGAACTGGCGGCACGGTGAATGGTGGAGGCGGTTTTGTACTACCCATTGAACTTTTAAGTTTTACCGCCTTCAATAACAATGGGTTTGTTGATTTGAAATGGATTACTGTTTCGGAAATAAACAACAATTTCTTTACAATACTCAGCTCCACTGATGGCCGATCCTGGAATGAAATCATAAAGGTTCCGGGAGCTGGAGATTCTGACGTCCCACTAACATATACAGCAACTGACTTTACGCCTTATCAGCCGATTTCGTATTATATCTTAAAACAGACAGATTTTGATGGAAAATACACTTATTCCGATGTTATCAAGGCAGTAAATAATGTTAGTCAAGGGGAAAATATAACGCTCTTTCCTAACCCAACATCTTCTGATTACATTACGATTAATGGTCTTAATCAGGCATTATTCCAGGTATTTAATATGAGTGGGAAAGATGTAAACGACCTGTTAAATATTAAGCGGTTAAATAGTCAATCTGTGGTTCTAGATCTATCTCTATTAAAAGATGGAGTATACTTTGTAAAGACACCATATCATACAGTAAAGTTTCTAAAAAAATAAATCAAAAATACGCTGTTAACTGAGCTGTCCCTGTATGGACAGCTCTATTTTCAGTCGACTTTCTTCCATAGTATTGAAGGTTGAGTTGTAGCCCTTTACTCAGAGACTGTTGCCAATTTATGCTCCACTTTTGATTAGCCCCTGGTCTCAAGGCCTCCAGTAATTCATATCCGAGAAATGAGTTCTCATCACCTTCAAATGCTATATCAACCCACTGAAAATTCGCATTCAGATTTCCTTTGCCCTGCCGAATCCAGGTAAGAGCCATTCCATACTCTGATATATTAGAAAACTCACCTGTCTCATTAAATTGGTTTTGTCTGACTCTTTTACCCCAATTCCCTGTAACCCTTATTTTTTTTCCAGGCTGTACAATAACCTCAGGAGATATATCCTTTATTGACAACTCAAAATCTCTCCCACTCAAATAATTTGCCTTACTGGTTAATGAGCCAACACTTCCGCTTACCCTGACTATATAACTGTCACCTATTCCCAATCTGGCATTTGCACTCCATAAGTCCTTATCCCTCAACTCGTATCCATTACTTAACAGTGACTTATTGTTTAATACTTGTTTGCTGATATCAAAACCAAGACCCGGCGCATTTCTGTTATAAAACAACGTAAATCGTTGTTGATTTCTCGCGAAGATATATCGATCATTTTCCAGATCAAGCCAAAATGGTGAAACCCTGGTCGCCAAATCCTCAGCTGTTGTTTTCAAGTTCATTCTTATATTGGCGTTAAAAGAAAACTTGGAGAGTCTTGATCGGACAAAACCGCTTTCTCTCCATTGAGTTGGAAACCTTGCGTCAAGGGTATGTAAATAAGTTGTTTGGAATGCCTGAAGGTATTCATCTGTTGGAGAAAACAGTCTGATGAAGTTCTTTTCATCAAAGTTGATCGCCTCATAAAACTCGTCCAGGTCCTGTATCCCATCCTGATTCTCATCCCTCCAGGTATGGGTACCCTCTCCTACCGGAACTGCGATATAGATAAAATCTCTCCTTAATTCTCTCGTATTTGCAGAGGATAATGTAATCTGTTGTTTTATGTTTTTATCAAAATAGCTGGACACCCAATCCAGTTTGCCCATAATATTCTCACCTGCTTCGCTGGTTGTTATATCTGAAACCGAACGAAAATTAATAACTCCATTGATCCGATGATTGTCCTTTATCCTTGTTGTTACCCCAACCTTAAATTCTTCTGCTGCAGTAAACTCCTGAAATTCACCTGCATTTGGTATTTGATCAAACCTCCTGATATAGTCCATTCGAAACTTTGCCTTACTTGAATCTCCCGATTGAATGTAAAAATTATGCGAGTGAAAATGCATCAACGTATTTACAATGCTATCACCAAATGATGTTGAATTGTGGTCAATAGTAAATGTATATCCAGGATTCACCTCCCAGATGCTCAGGTTAACATCATTGATTGATCTTTTCCAGGATGAATTTCTGGTATTTACCTTATTCTCCAACAGGAAATTGTCAGATGTAATCTGAAAATTCCACAGCGTTTTTGAGACTAATAGATGCTGTTGAAACCCATTGACTACTTGATCCCTTTGACGTGTGGTGAGTTGGTATTCCAGCTTGTTATTCTGATCATTTCGTATATTAACACTGGCATCAAATATTTTATCAGAACGATTAATAGAATCTGAAAAAACATCATAATTCCAGTTTCTATCGTATTCAATTGATCGAAATCTATCTATTGGATTAAAGTTTTTTTGGTCAAATTCATAACTTAAATCCCCTTCAAACCTGTAGTTCTGTATAAACTCCAAAGGACGGTTGCTACTAAAACCCACTTTCCACGCATAACCTACATTGTTATCATTCATCGCAGAATAAAGATTTTTATCCTGAACAGACAGCGCCGTTTCCTGATATATTTTCTCGTTTGAACTCAATTTGAAGATTGAGCCCGCTACGACCATCTCTTTTTTATTTGGTGTAGGGACGTTTAAGACCGGGGAATAATTTCCTTGCTTGACACCTTCTATGCTTGACACCCACTGATAGATTTTCCCATTTGCTGTTCGGGAGCTTAATACATAAGTACCATTTGAACTGCCTACTTCTGTAAAACTCACATTCCAACTAGCTAAATCAGGATTATTCGAATATTCATATACCTTTTGCAGGTTCCCATCGAGATCAACCGTATCCTTCCTTACATACAATAATCTATTTTGTTGATAACCCACAGAGTCAGCTCCATCAATGGTTCCTTGTCCACTCGGATATAATCCCAACTGCTCAAAATCATTTGCGTCCAGGGAGAAGCCTAATGTGTTATTTGGATTATCACTTTCTCTATAATAATTCAGATATAAGTCCACCTTATCAGAAGTAAGCCTCTGATTAGCTGTAACATTTGATCTCCCATAATATTGTTCGGCATATTCAAAATCAATTCTGATCCTGGTAAACCGGGTAATAACAATCCGACTGCTAAAGGTTACCTCTCCAAGGTTATAATCTATCACGTAATCTCTATCAAAACCACGTTCCATAAGCCTACCATCAATATAAACTTTTTCAGAATTTGCTAAAACAATAATAAACCGTTCACCATTTGGCCCTCTTAATTTGTATGGTCCCTGAACACCTTCAATGGGGGTGATCTGAGCAGAAGAAAACTGTCCTTTTGCAGCTGATCCGGATACACTTGAGGATCCTTTCCATTTGTCACTAATATCGTATTGATATTTAGCTGAAAGTCCCTGGACATTTTTATAGTATTTCAGAAAATAACCTTCTGAAACTGGATTCTGTAGCACAATATCTCCTGCGGTAACGTCAACATTCTCATTATATAGTTTAATATATACATTGTCGAAATCCCTCAGTTGCTGGGTATTACCTTCAGGTTGATAAGGTATGTTTTGGTCAGTAATGACAGCACTAATATTCAGGTCTTCACTTAACTGCCCATCCATTTGTAGATTGAGTGCAGAATTCACAAATAGGTTTTGTCTGTTACCAAATGTTACTCCTCTTGTGATCGATCCAAAACTTTCAACTCCTCCTGTTTCAAATATGCCTTCCTCCTTAACAGGAAAGTTTTTTATCGAAGGGATTTCCTCATTTGATACTACAGCATAAGTTTCAATGTTTCGCCCATAAAGTGTATCCAGAGCCAAAGTTGATATACTCCTAAAACATACTTCCAGAGAATCTGCATCGTCCATTGCAATAACCTCAATGGATTCAGGAAAAAACTTAAAAGAAGTACCTGTTAACAATGAAATACTTGATTCTTGTACCGGTACTGTATCAAGCTTAATCTTAATATTTGTAGGTATATATCTGCATTGGGTATTTTGCGCGGCAGCAAGCTGACAGGCAAGTAAGAAAAAAAAGCTAATCCAATAATGGGAGCGAAATATAAAAGGTAGTTCCTTCACCTTCCTTTGTTTCAAACCATATATTACCTCCTGCATTTTCAATTCCTTTTTTAGCAACGGCTAAACCAATTCCACTTCCTGTTCTCTTAGTACTAAAATAAGGTGTAAATACTTTATCCTGAACTTCTGGAGATATTCCACTTCCATTATCCGATATACTTAATAGCGCTTTATTCCCTTTACGCACGAGGACAACCTGTATAACAGGCTTAATTTCTTTAACAGATTGAATCCCATTAAGAATGATATTATTTAAAATTCCTCCAAATATTTTTGGGTCAGCATAAACCATTAGTTGCTCATCAGGAATACTGAGAGAAAGATCAGACTGTTCTGATTGGTATAACTCAGCTGTAGTAGTTGTGAGTTCATTCAGGTGAACTTTTTCATTTTTTGGTACGGGCATCTTAGCAAAAGCTGAAAAAGAATCTGCAATATCACTTAAGGAATCTATTTGTTCAATCAATGACCTACAGGCTTTATAATTCTGCTCTTCCGTGTCTAAGGAACGCATCATTTGCTGAATCCTTAACCTCATAGGTGTCAACGGGTTCTTAATTTCATGAGCTACCTGTCGAGCTATTTCCTTCCATGCCGATTCCTTTTGACTTTCAGCAAGTGCTACCTTACTCTCTTCTAGCTTGATCAACATTTGATTGTATTCATTTACCAAGCTGCCAATCTCATCATTAACCTCATAGTTTATCGGTTGATTTTTTTCTTGTAAAGAAGTCTTTCGTATCCTATCTGCAATTTGTCTCAATGGACTCACCAGCTGACTCACAATCATATTCCCAGAAAAAAGAGAGATAAGAAATATCAAGGTAAAAACAGAAATAAGGTTTGTGAATATCTGAATTTGCTGATTCTGGAGGTGGCTTTTGGACTCAAAATAAGGCATGGTTAGAATGCCTAGTAAGTTTCCTGTTTTGTCACTTCTAAGTGCTGAGTAGGATGACTTAAATTCTAGCTTACCTATTTCTTCATCCAAAATAATACTCTGCTCATTGTTATACTTGATGGCATTTAGGGCTTCTGGCTTTATTTGCTTACCCAAAATACCTGAATTAAATATTTCCATCTGACTGGAGGAAAGTAATAAACCAGATGTCTCATAAATATTTATATCACTTTGAACCAATGACGCCGCCTCAGCTATCGCATTAGAGTAATCATCCCTGTTAATCACATTGTTTTCAAAAGCTTGGGTGATTTCTACCAGGTTGCCTGCCAGATTAAATGATCTGGTAAGAAAATTTTGATCAATTTCCTGTCTATATGTCGCGTTTAGCGTGTTTAGTAGTCCGATAGAGACTACAAGCATTGGAAATATGAATGCCATTCCAAGGTATAACTGAATCTTGGTCGCCAGATTTAACCTTGATCTTGTTCTATATAACCTAAAGCCCAGAAAAATCTGACCACATATGAGCAGCAAAATGAGTAATTGAAATGAAAAATTGGCAAACATAAATATGCCATCATAAGTCTCTGATGCAATGACAATCACTCGTTCATCAGACGTTTTTAAGCCATAATAATGAACATCACCTTTTTCTATTCCTTCATTAAATAAACTTGCGTTTTGAAGATCCGTAAAACTTAGATTGGATTCAAAACCAGACCTTCCTTGCTTATAAACAGGAAGCACGCTATTCTTTCGATATACGGCATAGTCAAACTCTTCCTGATCAGTGCTTAGGTAGTATTTACTTTCAACGAGTAATTCTGGAAATACACTACTTGGTATATTTTTTTTTAATGTTAACTGCAGTATAATGTAACCGATCTGCTGATTAAACCCTTCTATACTTAGAAAGCACAAATACCTGTTTCTGATATTATCAGAATCATCTTCAATCAAATATAATTGTGAGTAATCGGTAAAATTTTCAGGCTTCTGATACTCTCTTCTCCATTCGTAGTACGAACGTCCCTGTCTGGAATCATAAGATTCTCCATCAGCTCCAAAGAAATAAACCTCTACATCATATTTTTTGAAATAGGTCGATAAAAACTGTCTCGTGATTTTTTCTCTGATATATTGTCGGGCCAACATCCTGCTGAGAAGCCTTGATTGGATTTGAGTATCATCCTCAATATCCTTTACAATTTGACTAAGGTAATACTCTCCTAGTATGTCATTAGGAATTAGCAACCTGTTTGCATACTTCTCTTTTGAGATAAGCAGGTCCTTTTTATGATGTTGATAAATCCCAAAGGAAAATAAGGCGGCAGATAATGAAAGCAGTAAAACAAGAAAAAGGAAAGTCTCATATCTTGGGTTAAATAATTGAAAAGACAAATAAGTAACATTCACAATTGTCCAAACAATGGTAACGAATACCAAAATCAATATTCCATCCTCGCCCAACAGTAAAAACCCAAAGATTAGGGCAAGTAAATAGCAAATGACCTTAAAAAAGATTGGCTGTTTGATGTATTGAAAAACCTTCTGACAAATAATAAAGAGTATACCGAAAGACAAGGCATTGAACACAAGGATAATTGATGACACAATCCTCATATAATTGAAAGAAATAGACTGACTGATATCAAGCTCTATCTGAGAATGCTCCAGGATAGTCCATGGAATGCGGTAAAGCACATATCCACCGACTAAAACCAATAACGATGTCAGAATTAAAACAAGTCCAAGGATCAAGCGATTAGAAGATGTAAGCACCCCACTTGCACGAATCCATTTACTCATTCTATAGTACACCGCCAGAAAAACAAATACACACAAAGAATTAATCAAAAGATCTCCCAGTGTGTAATTGAATATGCTTTCAGAGAAATAAATCGGGTTAAATATTTCCCAGTTTGGCTTCAACAAATCCATTAAAACATAAATGATCAGCCTAAACAAGACAATCAAAACCCCAGCTAACATTAGCTTTCGATGATTGGGTTGCCCATTACCAAAATAAAAGTAGACTATGATCAGCAAGAGAATAATTGTAATGAGTAACGAAAGAGAAAACCAACGGTCTCCTACACTGCTCGTTGGAGAGGTTATTTCATAAGAAATAATTGTTTTCTCCTTGTTTAGTAAAGCATTTGCTTCTGAAGAAAATATGATGCTGTTATCTCCGAAAATAGCATTATTAACTTCCTCGCTGAGGTACTCATTTGAAATCGGCGGGGAAGTTTTTAATGGTATTATTGAAAATATTTCAACCAGGGCTGTATTAGAAGGAATGACTTCTCTTCGAACAGCGTATACTCCTGACTCACTTGTAATTGCATATAAAGTATCATTTTCTTTCAATGACCCGTATGCTGGAATGAATTTATTATCACTCCAGTATATCATTGACCCATTGACATATACTCTTTTAAGAAAATCGGGTGAAGAACTGATCTTAAAGGGGTTAGTCAAGATCTCGAACTGTTCCATGAAATCAGTCAAATCCTCTTCAAGCAGACCTAATTGTTCTTCAAACCTAGCCTGAACTTCAAGGTAAGTAGCCTCTTCTGCACCTGGTTTTAGCTTTAAGGCCAATAACAATGCATTCAGAAAAACTGAAAATATTAAAAGTTTAAATAGAATTTTCATTGCAGAGAATTACCTGCTATGAAGATAAGCCATTGTACTTAGAAGGTTTATAATTAATCCCACCAAATAAATATAAAAAAAGCACTCTGGAATAGCGCAAGTTCACAGGATATAATAAAAATGAAATACCCGATATAGTCAGGATATAGGTGGTTAGCGAAGGATCACCAGCTAAAAAGAAAAGTGCAAAGACCGTGGTAATAAATAAACCAACAGACAAAGTGTAGCTTATATACATCGCCCCATAAAAGAAACCAGGCTCCCTTTCAAACCTTATTCCGCAATGAGGGCATGATTCATTCATCTTTCCTAAATGCTTAAGATTTAGAACACTATAGGCAAACATATTGCCTTCACGGCATTGTGGACATTTAGCTGCTAATACGGCCTGTAATAGACTTCTTTCTTTCATTTACTTTAGCGTTTCTATACCATAAATAAGCTATCAAGGCTACCAGTAGGTACGGTGTAAAAAAGAGGTATAATATGCCGAAATTTAATCCGGCTGCTAATGAGGTCTCTCCGTGACTCACGTTGTTTACCACTTGGGTGCGACACATTGCACATTGAGCTTGAAGAAGTACAGGTGTGGTGGCTAAAAAAAGAAGGGCTATTGTTCTAAATAACATATCAGTACAACATCATTTACTATTTTGTAGTTCAAAAGTAATAAGGACTTATCATAAGATAAACAATTACTCCGGTTACAGATACATAAAGCCAAATTGGGTACGTATACTTAACTACTTTTTTGTGGCGTTCTATCTGATCCGATAGCGCAAAATAAATGGCAAATAAGACGAAAGGAACTACGACAATTGATAAACCAATGTGAGAAAGAAGTATGATCAGATAAATTACCCTGGAATTACCCAAAACCGCTAATTCTTCGGGGCCTACAACCCCATCGTGGTTCATATCTCCATATATTGTTGTTGCTGTTGAACTGTGATATAAAATATAGGAGATTAAAAACAAGGCACCCAACAATAGAGAAGTAAGCATCAACGAACGATGTAATGCAATGTTCTTTTTTTTAATTGCTACCAATGCCAGAATCATTAATAATGCTGTGGTGCTATTAAGAATCGCATTAACACCAGGCAATAGCTTCACCCAATTATCCAGACCTAATTTGATAGGGCTGAATAAAAGCAAAGCCACCAGTAGTGGTACAATAATCGAGATGATGTAAATAAAACGGAGATAGCCCCTATTGGCTTTTATTACTTTTTTCACGATCTAGATTTAATAAATATATGTCTACTTCTGCAAGCAGACGATCAATCTCTTCTCGTGTAGACCCATATTGACCTCTTATCATTTCACTATGATCAAGAAATATTAAATCATAGCCTATGGTACAAGCAGAATCAATACTATAGAACCCTACATCTGAAGTGTTATCTAATTGCTTTAATAACCGCTCAAACTCATTAGGGTTTTCCTCAACAAGTAATAATTTAGAAAGTATTACAGGACCTTGAACTTCACAATTCTTTACCTCATATTTTGAGATAATAGGAAGTACAAATTTATTTTCTCCGAATAACTGAAGGAACAAATACCAAGCAACAGGTAAGCTAAATACGACAATGAAAAAGAGAATTACCCAAATTCGTCTAACCATTATTTAAGATCGATCACAATTTCATCAATTGATCAACTCATAAATCGCAGCTCCTTGATACATCAATATAAAGATCAGGAATATGATAAATAATGTAGGAAGCATGATGGACCAAATAAGGGACTTTTTCTCGTGCCCAAGGTGCATGAACTCGCTTACGATATAAAACGCTTTAACGATCGTTAGGGCAATAAATATAAAAGTCTTGATTGGACCAGCACCCATAGTGAAGGCAATCACAAATTCAATTACTGTAACAAAAAACAGAATCGCAGTAACCTTAAGGAAAAGTCTTATTTTAGACTTGTCTACTGGTTGAACCTCTATGTTAGAAACTTCTTCGCTCATGATGAATATCTTTATAAATTAGATCAAATAGAAAAATGTGAAAACAAACACCCATACAAGGTCAACAAAGTGCCAATATAATCCGACCTTCTCAACCATCTCATAGTGGCCTGTTCGGTCAAATTTCCCTACTACTGTCTGGTAAAATATGATGAAGTTGAGCATCACACCAGTGAAAACGTGAAATCCATGGAAACCTGTAATAAAAAAGAACAATGCTGCAAAATTAGGAGGACCATATTGATTCATACTCAAATTAGCACCCATAAATGAATTTCCAGCCGCATTTTTGGCCATATCTGCCCCTTCGATAAAGTGACTCCACTCCCATGCCTGGCAACTTAAGAAAGCTAATCCCCCTAGGATAGTCCACAGCATCCATTTTTCAACAGCTTTTCGGTCCATTCGTTGACCAGCCTCTACAGCTAGTACCATTGTAACACTACTTAAAATGAGAATGAAAGTCATCAGTCCCACAAATACCAATGGTGCGTGTATTCCATGTAATAATGGAAAGCCATCAAATACCATATCAGGAATAGGCCAGTAAGATTGTGAGAACGCAAATTCTTCAAAAGCTCCATCAAAAGCGGGATGGCTATACCTGATGAGTCCGTAAGTAATTAACAATGCAGAGAAAGTAAATGCATCAGAAAGAAGAAAGAACCACATCATGAGTTTGCCGTAGCTCGCCTTCATAGGAGCTACGCCTCCACCCCAAATATTTGTATTGCTTTCAATCGCTGTAGAATGTGCCATAGTAAGTGACCTAATTATTTAAAACCAAAAATAAGTATAAATACAACCAAAGTCCACCAAGAAAATGCCAGTATGTCACACACATTTCCAATTGGTTCATATTTTTTGAGTGTACCTTATAATTAAATGCATTAAAAAGTACAATTCCCAGAAAAATTAAGCCCCCAATCAAGTGAGCTGCATGAACCCCGGTGAATACATAAATGAATGATCCAGCAGGATGTCCAACAAAGAATACATCCTGACTAACCAATTGCCCCCAACTAAGGTACTGCCCGATTAAAAAAGAAACTGCCAATACAGAGGTGATTGCCAAGCCAATCCTGATTTGCAATAAATTATCTCTTTTAGCAGCAATATAGGAGTAATGTAAAGAGATACTACTCAAGACAATAAGAATTGAAGTAGTGTTAAAAAGAGAAGGGAACTCAAAAACGGGCCAGTTTCCTTCTGATTGCTTAACGACATATGCACTTGTTAAGGAGGCGAAAAGCATCGTGACCGTGATTATAAACAACCACATTGCAAATTTCTTAGGGTTCATCGAACGTACCCTCAGGTTTCCTATTGGTATTTCAGCGTGTTTTTCCATTACATTTTATCAATTAAATAGGCCAATTGAACAATAGGTAGGTAGATGAAAGAACCAAACATAATCTTCAACGCAGATTTTCTGGAATTATCTTTCATTAATGAAAATGTCTGAGCTAAAAACAAGGATCCACATATAGTCGCAATAATTCCACTTGTTATACCTGTAAGTTGAAAATAGGTTGGCAAGAGACCTAATGGTAATAAAAACAAGGTATAAATCATAATGTTTATCGCAGTGTTGAGATCTTTCTTACCCTTACCAGGAAGTAACTTAAATCCTGCCTTTTTATAATCTTCATCTGCAATCCAGGCAATGGCCCAGAAATGGGGAAACTGCCAAATAAATTGAATTCCAAATATGATTAATGCCTGATGAGAGATCGAACCAGTAGCAGCCACCCAGCCTAGTAATGGTGGAAGAGCTCCTGGTATCGCTCCAATAAATACAGCAATAGGTCCAACACGTTTTAAAGGTGTATATACAAATGAGTAAAGGATCATGGACAATACAGCCAGTAATAAAGTTAATATGTTTGTCTGCCAGGCAAGTAAACTCAAGCCAATGATGGCGTTAAAAAGCGCATATATTAAAGCTTCCTGGCTACTGATTCTATTTGTAGGAAGTGGTCTTCCCTGAGTACGCTTCATTTTTGCATCGAAAACCTGTTCAATGATTTGATTGAGCGTAATTGAAGCACCAGAAATCAAAAATCCCCCAGTGGACAATGCAAAGAAAGCCATCCAATCCATAGGACCTGAATGCCCTAGTAAATAGCCAAAAGCAGCAGAAAAGGCAACCAAAAAAGACAAGCGGAGCTTTACCAACTCTACATATATTTTTAGTCGTTCTATAAGTCGAATATTAATTAATGAAATTGTTGATTGCATCAGGTTAATCTTCTTCCGGGATAAGTGTCCAAAAATAAATAAAATATCATTCCGAACCCGATACTTCCCAGCAGCAAATGTGCTGGCTGAGCAAAGGATGGAACATCAAAATATGCTAAAATTATTCCTACTAATATTTCCAGTATTACCACAGTCATAAAAATCAACATAACGCGATTCTTGAAAAATGATTTCCTGTTCATCCAAAATAAAACCAAGGTCAATATTAAGATGAGTATTGAAAATGACCGATGAATATAAAATTGCATTCCCAGAGAATTGATCCAGGATTCTCTTACTATTCCTTGATGTGTCAACTGATCAATATCTTCCCTGACTCCAGTTCCAAGGATGATTTGAACAAATAACACAACTAAAAATAATAACATAAACCAACTACCAGAATCAATTGTCGTTTTAGTTCTTACTTGAGATTGTTGAATCAATAATATGGAAACAAGCAACAAAGCCAAGATCATGTGAAAAGTAATGAAGCCGGGCAAAAGATTTGTAGCCACTACCAAGCTACCGACCCAACCCTGAAAGACAACAAGCAGAAAGGCAAAAACACCCAGAATAGGTATCCAAATACTTTTCTCTTTCAATTTTAAAGAAAACCAGGCATTTAGCATAATAAGTAATCCAATTAGTACACCTACTAGCCTATTAATATATTCTATCCAGGCTTTGGAAACACTAAAGGTTGTTTGCGACATAATCTCAGGTTTATTCCTTATCTCATTGGCCAATGATGAAAACCCTAGTGATGAAAGTACATTAGCAAGTCTATCATTCTTCTGTAATCTTTTTTCCGTAAAGGCTGCTTGATAATTGTCAGGAAGTTCTGCAACAGATGTGGGTGGCGCGTATTGTCCAAAGCACTTTGGCCAATCAGGGCACCCCATACCCGCTCCTAAACTACGTACTACACCGCCAATGAGTATCAGTAAATAAACAGCAATAATTGTAGTAAGATTGACAGATCGGAAAACCGATACGTTTCTCATTAACTTTTCGTTGCTGTACTTTTATTCTCTGCTACTTCGTGTGGTAAATTAGATTCAGGAGTCTCGCTGAAAGGTACCGTTTGTGGAATGAAATCATCTTTCGCTCCCGGTTTGCTATAGTCGTATGCCCATCTGTGAACCTTAGGGATTTCGCCCGGCCAGTTTCCATGTTTAGGTAACCTAGGCGTAGTCCATTCCAACGTATTTGACTTCCATGGATTGGCAGGAGCTTTTCTACCAGCAAAAATCGAATAGAAGAAATTGAAGAGGAAGATAAACTGTGCCGCAAAAGTCAGAATTGCAGCAATACTCACAAATGAATTCAAATCAGTAAATGTCTGAAATGCATCGAAACTAGTAAATGAATAATACCTTCTTGGAAATCCTGCAATGCCAATATAATGAAGCGGGAAGAATACCAGATATACACCAACAAAAGTCAGCCAAAAATGAATTGTACCTAGTCGTTCATCTAGCATACGTCCAAACATCTTAGGGAACCAATGGTAAACACCAGCTAGTAAGCCAAAAAATGCAGCACTACCCATTACCAGGTGAAAATGGGCCACAACAAAATAAGTGTCATGAAGGTTGATGTCTAATGCAGAGTTTCCAAGGAAGATCCCAGTTAACCCACCAGATATAAAGAATGATACCAACCCAATGGAAAACAACATAGCCGATGTGAATTTAATATTTCCACGCCACAACGTAGTTATGTAGTTAAATGCTTTAACTGCAGATGGTACCGCAATAATCAACGTCAAGAACATAAAGATGGATCCCAGGAATGGGTTCAATCCTGAAATAAACATGTGATGCGCCCAAACAATAAAAGAAAGAAACCCAATAGCCAACATTGATCCAATCATGGCTTTATAACCAAAAATTGGCTTTCTTGAATTTGTTGATATAATTTCAGAGGTAATACCTAAAGCAGGAAGGATAACTATATAAACCTCCGGGTGACCAAGGAACCAAAATAAATGCTGATATAAAATGGGGCTTCCTCCAACATGTGGAAGAGCCTCCCCTGCTATGTAGATGTCAGACAAGTAAAAACTTGTTCCAAATGACCTATCAAACACAAGTAACAAAGCTGCTGCCACAAGTACAGGAAAAGAAAGCAAGCCTAAAATAGCTGTTATAAATAGTGCCCAAATTGTTAAAGGTAATCGTGTGAACGACATCCCCTCCGTACGCAGATTTATGATTGTCGTGATATAATTGATACCTCCTAATAAAGTAGATGCAATGAAAAATACCATAGATACCAGCCATAGGGTCATTCCCATTCCGGAGCCTTGGATAGCTTGAGGAAGTGCACTTAATGGCGGATATACCGTCCAACCACCAGAAGCAGGTCCTGTTTCCAAAAAGAATGAAACAAACATGACAACGCTGGAAAGGAAGAAAAACCAGTAAGAAAGCATATTCATAAACCCAGAAGCCATGTCTCTGGCACCAATCTGTAAGGGAATTAAGAAATTCGCAAACGTACCACTTAAGCCTGCAGTTAATACAAAGAATACCATGATTGTACCGTGCATGGTCACCAAAGCCAAATAAAACTCTGAATCAATCTTGCCTTCTGCTGTTAACCATTTCCCAAGGATCGGTTTTAACCAATAAAGGTCCATTTCGGGGAATCCCAACTGCAGTCTGAAGATTACAGATAGTGCTCCTCCAATTATGGCCCACAATATTCCTGAGATCAGAAATTGCTTTCCAATTGTCTTGTGATCTGTAGAGAATATATACTTGGATATAAAACTTTGCTCGTGATGGTCATCATGACCATCATGGTGTAAGTCTTTCTCAATTTGAATGTCTGCTACTGACATAGTAATTTCTTTTAAAATCTTAGTTGCTTACCAGGGCCTCTTCAGCCTCATCTTCACTTAATACATTATCAATTCCCGCAGCAATGCGTGCAGCTTCTTTTAAATCATCCGGCACTTCTGACAGATAATCATCGTTCAACTTCAACCAAGCCTGTTGCTCGGCATACCACTTATCATAATCATCAGGTTCCATAACCTCGATGGTATATTTCATACCAAAGTGACCATAACCACAGATCTTGTTACATACCAACTCGTAATTAAAGTCAGGGTTTCCAGTTTCCTCTCTCATCTCTTCTGTGGTCATGGTAGGTACAAACCAGAAACGAGTTGGCATACCAGGCACCGCATTCATTTGCAATCTGAAATGAGGCTGAAATACACTATGTATTACATCTTTAGCTCTTATTTTTAACAAGACAGGTCTGCCTTTTGGAACTACTAATGAAGTAGGAATGAAGTCATCAAAAGACGCCCTATCTGTAAAATCAATACCCATCGTATTGGTTACATCCATTTTTTGGAAGTCAGAATCCCCCAGGTTTTTATCAGCACCAGGATATCTTACTGCCCATGAAAATTGATATCCCATTACTTCAATGACTTCGGCATTATCCGGAGCTTTAGCCGTGATATCTGACCAGGCCTTCCAACCTGAGACAATTAACAAGGCCAATACAACAGCTGGTATAGCTGTCCAAATCACCTCCAGTGTGTTATTATGAGGATAAAAATCTACTTTTCTACCCTCTTTATATTGGTATTTATAAGCAAAGCCAAATAGGAATATCTGGGTAATAATAAATACGACTCCTGTGATGGTCATTGTAATCCAGAACAACCTATCAGTCACTACCCCATGCTCTGAGGCAATCGGTAAAGTGAAATCATCTTCTAAGCCACCGAAAGAATAATAAAATGAAGCGAAAATTCCAGTTACAAGAAATAAAATCATTAAAGCTGCATTGACCTTATTATTTGGTGGAACTGAACTCTTTCCTTCTCCCTTCGCTACATTGACCAGGGTAATTACCCTAAATACAGTGACCAATATGGCCAAAATCAATACAGCTGCAATTACTATGATAAAATTCAACATCTCTTTTCAATAAAGTTTTTAAGCGTGATGATGTAAACTCTCATTCAACATCGGATGATTCTTTGCAAACAGAGGGGCTTTAGCTAATTGGTTCAAAACCACGTAGATAAATGCGCCAGAAAACACAAATAACAATCCTATTTCTAATAAACCAAAACCTGAATTTTCACCAAGTGTGCCAGGTGTAACCATTAAGGTAATATCTAACCAGTGACCTACAATTACCGCTGGTGCTACTACCTTCAATATTCGCGTGTGCCTTTTTGCATCTCTGGTCATCAAAACCAAAAATGGAAAGAAAAAGTTTATCGCCAGATTAAAATAAAATAAAGGTGCATAATGACTATCCAACCATCGTTCTACGAAGTAGATGGTCTCTTCTGGAATATTGGCATAATAAATAAGGAAGAATTGGCTAAACCAGATATAAGTCCAGAAAACACTAAATGCAAATACAAACTTTCCCAGGTCATGAAGATGCTCAGCGTTAACGATACTCAAGTAACCTTTGTCCTTTAAAAGAATTACGATGAAGGTTATTAGAGCCAATCCAGCAACCCACCAACTCGCAAAAACATACCAGCCCATCATGGTGCTAAACCAATGCGCATCAATTGACATGATCCAATCCCAGGCAGCTATTGAAGATGAAACTGCAAAGAATATGATAAAGAAAGCAGAAAACTTTCTGAGTTGATACCATTTTTCAGTACCACCTTCAAGGTCTTCCTGATAGGCAAAATCCTTTAATTTATTAAATAGGAGATACCATATGGCAAAGAATGCAACCATTCTAATTAAGAAAAACAATGGGAATGTTCCATTTTCCAATGGCCAATAAAAATAACCACCTTTCCCATCTATTATTTCATCTCCACCAGGACCATAAAGATCGCTGTGGCTCCAATGAAAAAGATCATGCTGTGCAACAAAAAACACTACAATCATTAAAACAAAACCATAAGGTATCCATGCTCCAAATGATAAAGGGATTCTTTTTATACCTGCAGACCATCCAGCTTGAGCAGCATACTGGATAGCAAAAAACAGAACACCCACTAAAGATAAACCTGTAAAAAATACGATATCTATCCATAGATTAGCATAAACACGCTGTATCCAATGAAATCCATGATGAGCAGCATCTCCAGCTGCAGCAACTTCTTCTCCATGGCCACCTGCTTCATGATGACCACCACCCATGGTAAGTCCAATGATGCCTATAATAGCTAATAGAACTCCTACGGCAATAAAAATGAGAAGATTTCTCTTTGTTACGGCATTAAATTCAAATCTTTCCTCTGTCATGCTAAGTTTTAATCGATTGTGATCAATTATTGTTTTTGTAAAACCTGTACATATCTTACAATTTTCCACCGCTCTTCTTCACTTATTTGTGAAGCATGTGCGCCCATCCTTCCTTTTCCATGTGTAATTACATGAAAAATGTGTCCACCAGGCTTATCAACTACCGTGGCAGAATTGTAAGCAGTTACTCCAAGGTAAACCTGTCCCACTAAACCGTCACCTTGTCCTTTCGCGCCATGGCAATGAGTACAAAACCGTTCATAGAGTGCTTTACCCTCTGCAAGTACTTCTTTGGTTGAATCCAAAGGGTTTATAAGCTCTACAGCAGCAGTCTCATAATCGTTTGGAGCAATGTGATTGGGCATCGAACCTCTTTTGATGGTATTTTCTACTGGTTCTAACATGGTCATACCATAAGGATTATATGGATTTGAGTTGTAAAACTCACCATGTCCATCTTCAGGGTTAGAATCCAGCCAACTACCAATTGATTCATCTTGTATCTGAGACAAAGGCTCGTAAGGTATAGAGTGATACATCTGAGGGGCATATTCGAGTCCCGTATCATCAACACCGGCCTTACAACTAACCAAAACCAGCGTGACTAAAACGAACGATAATTTCTGTATTCCTTTTTGCATATGCATTTACAGCGTTTTCTTATTTACTTCAGATGCACCACTATCTTTTAAAATAGCAGAAATCTTACTTTCATCAAGTTTGTTTTTACCCAGATCTACAGCCATGACATGCTTGTCATCAGTAATTCTTAGATCAAATATTTTAGGCTTTCCCCAGGGTTTCAGGTTGGCAACTACGAAAAATGTACCCACCATTCCAAACGCCGCCAAAAGGACAGTTAATTCAAAAGTAACTGGAATAAATGATGGAATTGGAATATAATCCTTTCCTCCAATAATCATGGGCCAATCAATGCCCATCATGCCAATTTGCATGATCAACGCAAGAGAGGTTCCTGTCAAACCAAATAGAAAAGCAGCTATTGCCAATTTGGATCTTTTATATCCTAGTGCATCATCGATACCATGTACAGGAAATGGAGAATACACTTCATGGATTTTTATTCCGCTCTCCCTTACTTTCTTGATCGCACCAAGAAGAACGTCTTCATCTTCATATACCCCCGTCAAATAATTACTTGTATCAGCCATTACTTTTTACTTTTTCTCCGGTTGCTTTTAAAATACTTTTTACCTCAGCAATATTGATTACTGGGAAGAACTTCGCAAATAATAAGAATGCTGTAAAGAAGAACCCAATACTGAATACATACATTCCCACATCATATATTGTTGGGTAGAACATCGCCCAGCTGGAAGGAATAAAATCCCTATGCAATGAGGTTACGATGATCACAAAACGTTCAAACCACATACCAATGTTTACTACTATGGATAGCACGAAAGTGGCCGCCAGATTTGTCCTGATCTTTTTAAACCAAAATAATTGAGGTGATATCACATTACAGGTCATCATCGAAGCATAAGCCCACCAGTAAGGTCCTGAAACCCTGTTAAGGAAGGCATATTGCTCAGCTTCAACTCCTGAATACCAGGCAATGAATAACTCAGTGATATACGCTATACCCACAATTGATCCGGTAATAATGATTACTATGTTCATCAGCTCGATGTGCTGAATGGTAATATAATCTTCAAGTTTGTAGACCTTTCTGGTTATCAAAAGAAGCGTCAATACCATAGCAAAACCCGAAAATATCGCTCCTGCAACAAAATAAGGAGGGAAAATGGTCGTGTGCCATCCCGGTATTACCGAAGTAGCGAAGTCCATCGACACAATCGTATGTACAGAAAGTACCAAAGGTGTTGCTAAACCAGCGAGAATTAAAGCTACAGTTTCATATCGTGACCAGGTTTTAGCTGCTCCATCCCACCCAAAACTTAACGCTCCATAAACAGCTTTTGAAATCTTATTTGTTGCTCTATCTCTAATCGTAGCAAAATCCGGAATCAAACCAATGTACCAGAATACCAGTGAAACGGAAAAATATGTACTGATTGCAAAGAAATCCCAAAGAAGTGGTGAGTTGAAATTAACCCATAGTGAGCCAAAAGTATTTGGTAATGGGATAGCCCAATACATCCCCAACCAGGGACGCCCCATGTGAAGGATTGGGAACATCAATGCGCATATTACCGCAAAAATTGTCATGGCTTCTGCAGCACGGTTAATAGACATTCTCCACCGTTGCCTAAATAAAAGTAGAATGGCTGAAATCAGCGTTCCGGCGTGACCGATACCCACCCACCATACAAAGTTGGTGATATCCCACGCCCATCCAACAGTTTTATTTAGGCCCCACATGCCAATTCCATGCCACACAGTCATCCATACCGCATAAGCGCCTATGGTTAGAGCTCCTAATGAAACTGCCAGGGCTAATAGCCATGATTTAGTCGGTTTATCCTCTACCCTACCTGCGATATCATTGGATACATCATGTAAGGTCTTATGACCGGTTACTAAAGGTTCGCGTACAGATGATTCTGCTATCATACTTATGCTTCTGCTTTTTCAGTTTTAACTTCTTCATCCTTGTTCCTAACCTTGGTTAAATACCATACGTTAGGCATCACTCTCAATTCTTCCAACACGTGGTAGGCTCTTGGCTCTTTGGCCTCTACCATTTTTTCTTTTACTTCTAGTTTTAATTTCTGAGAAATGTTACTCGAAGGATCTTTCATATCTCCGAATACCAAAGCTTCTGCAGGACATGCACTAGCACATGCAGTGGACACATCTCCATCTTCAGGTCTTCTTCCTTCTCGTTTTGCAGTAAGCTTACCAGATTGAATTCTTTGTACACAGAAAGTGCATTTTTCCATGACACCACGAGCTCTTACCGTAACATCAGGATTAAGTACCATCTTACCAAGATCATTATTCATAGAAGTATTATCACCAAACTGTTCGTTGTCATGGTATTTAAACCAATTGAATCTTCTGACTTTGTAAGGGCAGTTATTGGCACAATATCTTGTTCCAATACATCTATTATATGTCATCTGATTCAACCCTTCACTGCTATGTGTAGTTGCAGCAACAGGACAAACTGTTTCACAAGGTGCATTGTTACACTGCTGACACATCATCGGCTGAAAAGTAACTTCAGGATTTTCAGCCGCCTTTTCCATTGCACTATAATCTCCGTCCGCTGCATCTGAACTATAATATCTATCGATCCTAATCCAATGCATCTCTCTCCTATTCAAAACTTCAGACTTTCCAACAACAGGAATGTTGTTTTCTGCCTGACATGCTATGGTACATGCACCACAACCTGTGCATGAATTTAGATCTATCATTAATCCCCAATGGTGATTTGGATACTCATGCCCTTGCCATAAAGACACGGCATATGGTTTTACTTTTTCACCATTTGCTTTAGAAATCTTAGGGAAGCTTCTTCCTGCTTGCGAATCCTGCTTGTATTCCGATAGAATAGCATCCTGAATCACTGTTTCTCTACCCATATAAGTATCATGAGTTTGAGTTTGAGCAATTTGATAGGACGTTCCTAGTGGTTCGACAGAAACTCCTTTGGTAACACTGAAAGAAACACTTCCTGACTTAGCTACTGCTAGAGGGAAGGCATTGACCCCAATATTATTGGCTACTTTTCCTGCTTTAGTTCTTCCGTAACCTAATGCCAAGCCAACAGTATTGTAAGCCTGACCTGGTTGAGGCATAACAGGAACTTCTACAGTCACTCCGCCTACCGTAAGGTTCACCTTTTGAGTAACCATATCACCTAATTCAATACCCCACTCTTCAGCTTGTTTAGGAGAAACTGTTAGATAGTTATCCCAAACTGCTTTGGTAATTGGGTCAGGCATCTCCTGTAACCAGGGGTTATTGGCCTGAGTACCAGATCCGATACCATTGTTCTCATACAAAACCAATTCCAGGCCTTCAGACTTAGCTGAAATTGAAATACTTGAAAGGTCTATCGAAGCTTGTGGTGTTTCTGGTTCAATTGAAGTTTCAAAAACGCCGTCATGAAGGCTCTGATCCCAGAATTTTGTGAAATCTGAGAACCCTGAGGACAATGGATAAATGTTTTCTTCCCAATACTTGAGAATAAAGTCGTAATAATTTTGTGAATCACCACTCCAGGAAAGCATTGATTGCTGAACCTGTCGGGTATCAAAAATATTTTTGATGGTAGGTTGTGATAAGCTATAGTTACCTGAAACTACTTCGAAATCATTCCATGCTTCCAAAAAGTGATGATCTGGTGCTTGATATTTGACCAATGAAGAAGTTTCATCTGACCGATCAGAAGTAGCAATTGATAATTTCACTTTACCCAAACCTGCCTGAATCTGAGCACCAAGTGGATGATCGTAAACAGGATTGCAATTGATAAAAATTACACCTGCAACCTGACCTGCATTTAAAGCTTTGACAAAGTTTTCAAATTGCTGATCATCACCTTTCCTTGTATTGATAGATTTAGTTACATCAATGGTAGCACCATGATTTTTGAGAAGCTCATTGATTGCCAACACAACAGTTTGGATAACACTGTCATTAGATCCACTAATAACGACAGACTGACCTTGATTATTTATCAAATCAGTCGCTGCCTTCAATAAAATAGGATTATCAGTCTTAGGCGCACTTACAGATGAACCCCCAAGTCTGCTTGCAAGCATGTTATATAGGCTGGCAATATAGATTCCTTCTTCAGAGGGTTTGATAGGCTGCCTGTAATCTGCATTTGCTCCTGTCAGCGACAAATTTGACTCAAATGCATAAAGTCTTGACATTTCCTTTTTAGCATCTGAGAGTTTTCGTGTGCTAGCAAATGCCTTATTATTATAGGTGTTGTTAGGCCAGCTACCTAAGAAATCAGCTCCAAAAGAAACAATGGTTTTTGCTTTGCTAAATTCATGAAAAGGAAGCATTTTCTTTCCAAAAGACTTTTCATATGCAGCAGTTAAGCCACTTAATGACATCGGGTCATAGGTGATATGGTCGGCAGGAAATGCTGACTTAAATTTTTCTATTGCACTAAGGGTAGAAGGACTTGCAATGGAATTGCTAACAATAGCCAGTTTACCTCCCGCTGCAGCCAAATCTTTTATAATGGCTTTGTCTACCTCTTCCCAAGTTGAAGCTGAACCACTGATTGTTGGACCAGCCAGTCGTTCTTTATCATATAAAGAAAGAACAGAGGCTTGCATCTGTGCATTTGTTCCCCCTCCACTGATACCTGAAAGTTTGTTCCCTTCAATTTTGATTGGTCTTCCTTCTCTTGTTTTTACAAGAATTGGCATCGCATCGCTTCCACTAGAATAGGTAGATGCAAAATAGTTTGGCACTGAAGGATCTACCGTAGCCGGCTTATTAATATAAGGAATGGCTTTTTTGACAGGCGTTTCACAAGCAGCCAATGTGGCAGCTGCGACACTGAAACCCATGAGTTTCAGAAAGTCTCTTCGATTTGGCCCTTCCTCTCCTGCGATTGGTAGATATTCTGGAAATTCCTTATCAGCATGTTTCTTAAACTCAGCATTATCTGTTAGTTGCTCAAGCCCTTTCCAATATTTCTTTGTTCCTTTCATATTGCTTCCTGGAATCAAATTCAAGTCAGTTTAATAATGACATTTTGAACATTCAAGACCACCGATATCTTCAACAACCATCGGTTCCTTGCTGTGCTCCTCGTGTAACTCAATTAATTTCGAATAGTATTCGTTGCCTTTGGCGTTTACCTCAGTTTCTCTATGACAGTTGATACACCAACCCATGGTTAGAGGGGCATATTGATAAACAACGTCCATCTCTTGAACTTCACCATGGCAGGTCTGACATTCAAGACCACCAACCGCTACATGTTGCGAATGGTTGAAATATGCAAGATCAGGCAGGTTGTGAACCCTCACCCATTCTATAGGTTTCTTATCTGGGCCATACATTCCTGTATTTGGATCGAAATCCACAGCAGCATAAATCTTGGCTATTTCTGTAGATACACCCGATTCACCACCCACATTTTGAATAGCCGAATGACAATTCATACAAATGTTTGGAGATGGAATATTAGCTGATTTGGCTTTTCTTACTCCGGTGTGGCAATAATTACAATCGATTTCATATTGTCCCGCATGTAGTTGATGTGAAAATGCTATCGGTTGCGTAGGTTGATATCCTTGTTGTACACCAATAGTAAATGCTCCATCAATAAGTGTTTTCAAGACGATTGCAGTAAATATGAAAATCACCGCTCCTGCAACAGCATCCGTCTTTAAGAGTTTGATCAAGTCAAACTTCTGTTCTAAAATCTCTTTATCCTCAGTGTCAAGATCCTTTTTCTCTTTCAGGTAACGTTGTAGTACAGAAACTATTAAGAAGAGAACGATCAGAATAAGCACCAATACTACGACTAGAACAACCAAGACGGCAGTTAAATACCCTGAAGGAATTGAACCTCCTCCTGTCGCTGTATCTCCACCTGCAGCCTGAGCAGTTTCTTGTTCAGCTTGAGGTGGACCCTTTTCAGTTTCTGCTTTAATATAAGCCAGTAAGCTTAATATTTGATCGTCAGAAAAAGGATAGGCCGGCATGGCCACTTGATTATACTCTTCGTAGATAGACACCGCATATTCATCGCCACTCTGAACCAATTTCTGTGAGTTCCTGATCCAACTGATCAGGTAATCACTCTCCAGTCGTTCAGTAACACCAGCCAAAGCGGGCCCGATTACTTTTTTATGAACCTGGTGACACTGGGTACAATTTGCCTTAAACAACGACTCTCCTGAAGAGATCACAGCTTCGTCAGTGGGTATCTCTGCACCCTGAGCCGAAATAGTGAAAGTAATGACGAAAAGAAAGACGTAGCTTAATATCTGATGGCGAAATCCGGAAGCTTGAGACATTGAGTATTTGTTTGGAAAACATTCGTTTAAATCGTTCGAAATTCAAACGGTTACAAATGTAACACGGGGGGTGTGTATTTCAAAGACAGTTTTGTAACCCAAATTGTCATTTTAGCCTAAATATAGATTGAAATAGATTTATCCCTCTGTTTATCAGTCACTTAGCGTATTATATGAGAGTAGAAATGGTTGTTATTTAGAATGATTATAAATAAACCACCACAGGTTATCGATTTTTTAGGTTACTACCTTATCAATGTAACTCGAATTAAGTAGACCCAAAGCGCCCATATATTTGAGTTTAAACTTAATCCAGTCTCCAACCTGGAAATTCCGTTTTGAATTTCCAAGGTCAATAACAACCATATCCGAACTGGCTCCACTGATCTTCAGCTCCTGATCAAGAGGTATCATATAGTCTGTAGAAATATCCAATAAGCCAAGATCTAAAATTGCTCGGTAGGATTCTTTGCCATAATCATCTTCATCTATTTCATAATGATCACCTGAAGGGTTTGTTGCCAATTCCCCAATGGGAACTTTGGGTTTTTTTATTAATTCAATGATCTGCGCATTCAAAGTGAAAACATCTTGTTTCATTCCATTCATAGGTCCTTCTGCAACCAGATCGTTTCCAAAGTATAAAGACTCCCCTATTCTAAAGTGATTAACACCCTTAGGCATTTGTTTACTCATGATTAAAGGTACAACCACAGATGTACCTCCTGACACCCATGGAATTTTTTTGTCAAACTTAGCTTCAATCAATTGCTCATATAAGCTTAGTTGGATGAGTTTATCCTGAGATGGCATTACTCCGTATAAACAATTAAGGTTAGTGCCAATACCTACAACCCTGATATTTGGCAACTCAAAAATCTTCCCGTAAAATTCCAGCAGCTGCTCTCCCATCACTCCTTCCCTAAGGTCACCCATTTCAATCATGATAATGATCTTATGCATCTTGTTCTGCAGCTTAGCCTCCTCTGAGATTAAACGAATTGTTGACAACTCCGTATTGAAACTTACATCTGCATATTTCACAACACTGCTTATGGCTTTTTTAGCTGGTGGTTTTATATAAACAGTTTGTACGTTGGGGTCTATCTCCTTGGCTACCTTTAAATTGCTAACCCGGGAATCATGAACCTCTTTAACTCCTAATTGGATGATTTCCTTGATATACTTTTTATTACCACATAATAATTTAGTTACCACTCCCCAGCTGATGTCATTCTTGCTAAAAAAATCGTCTAGAAATTGATAATTATGTTGAAGTGATTTTCTCTTCAGCTCTATGTAAGCCATTGTTAGATTTTTTTGTTATTAGTGCTTCAGTGTTGATTATCTTCCTTGGTATATTAAGCGGTAATCGTGTTAAAAGTTCATAATTTAATTGATTACTTAACTCTCCAAACGAAGCAACAGATACAGATTGTTCCCCTTGGTCGCCAATTAATATTACTTCATCTCCTTTTTCTACCTCAAGAGCTTCTGATATATCCACCATCAGAATGTTCATATTTACAATCCCGATGACCGCAAGTCTTTTTCCCCTAATAAGAACCCTTCCCTGATTACTTAGTGACCTGGAATACCCGTGAGAATACCCAACAGGTACAGTAGCTACTTTCATGTTCTCCGAAGCCATAAAAGTTGTACCGTAACCAATAAACTCACCAGTCTTAACATCTTTAACATCCATGACTGTACTTTTCCACTTAATTACCCTCTTTAGCGGATCAATCCTGTTGGGCTTGTCTTTTAGAAAGTCAATGATGGTCTCCCTACTCGGCCAGAAACCATACTGAAGAATTCCAATGCGCACCATGTCCATCCGGCTTTTAGGATAACTCATGGCAGCAGCAGAACAGGCAGTATGACGATATTCCGGATGGACATCATTCGCTCTTAACCATTTGTCCATTTTATTAAATCGCTTGATTTGACTTTTTACCCGGACATAATTGGCTATGCTTTCGGCTCCTGCGTAATGGGTACAATCTCCACATATTTTCAGGTATTCCTTATTATCCTGTATCGTAGATATTACGTTTTTCAATTGTTCCATATTGAAACCTGTTCTGTTCAGACCGGTCTCAAATTCAATATGAATCAGCGCTTTTTTACCTAACTTTTTTGCAGCGTTAATGGCTTCACGTAGTCGTCCACTTTCAAAAACAAAAAATTCAATGTTGTTTTCTACAGCCCATTCAACTTCATGATCATCAATGTACCCCATGATTAATACTTGGGGATCATTCCCAGCCTTTTTTACCGCAAACGCCTCATTAGCACTGAATACTGAAAAATGATGAACATTGGCCATTTCAGCCATTGGAATAAACTCACTGATCCCATGCCCATACGCGTTTCCTTTTACCACAGATGAATAAATGATATCTGGCCCTAGGATACCTCTAATAATTTGTAGGTTGTTTAATAAGGCCGAATAGTCTAATTCTATGGTTGAGGATGCCAACATTGATTTTAATAGGGATAGTAAAGAAACACAAAGTTAAAGAATGATCTGTAAGTGAAATTCCGGGTACTGTTTGCCAATCAACAAAGCTCTTCCTGTATTCTTGACATCATACTTATCCCGGTTGTTAAAATCTCATCAGGGAAATCATAATCTGGATTATGCAAAGCGGGCATCCCTGTCCCTGCTCCCAAACCAAACATTGCTCCTGGATACTCCGTGGTGAAAATACCGAAGTCCTCTCCCCATCTAAATGGACTGCTCTTTTCTTCAAACTTAAGATTCAGTGATTTTGCAGCACTAAGTATGGCCTCAACAACTTCGTCATTGTTTTGATTGGCAAAAAAACCTTGTGTCCAGTCTACCTCTATAATAAGGTCATATTTATCCCCTATTGAGTGCGCAATTTCCGTGCACTTCTTCTCGAGCTTTTCCATCACTGAATTGTGCCAGGCTCTCAAAGTGAAATGTGTTTCTCCATACCCAGCTGAAATACCGTAAGATTTACTTCCCATGGATGTATATATAGGTGTAATAATTTGAAAATCATCTCTTTCAATATCCGGGATGCATAAACTGTCGAATGCTTTGGTAACCTCTGCTATTGCCAATGCGGGGTTTTTACCTTTTTCTGGTTGACCAGCATGAGCGGTTTTTCCAAAATATCTGATAATGATGCTATTGGCAGCGGCTGTAAATATCTCTCTCCTGTAAACTATTTGATGTTTAGGGAAGCCTGGAAGGTTATGTAGTGCTACTACAAAATCAGGTGCGATTTCTGAGAACTGCTTATCAGATAATATCCCTTTCGCTCCATCTCCAGTCTCTTCGGCTGGCTGAAAAAGCAAGACCACGTCACCTCGCTTAGGTCGGTTTTTGGCATATTTTCTCGCTAATCCATATAAAATGGCTGAATGGCCATCATGGCCACATTTGTGGCTAACCCCGTCCTTTCTTGATTTATATTCTATGTCGTTGATTTCCTGAATAGGCAAGGCGTCCATATCACCACGAATCAATAAACGTTTTCCAGGTTTTTCTCCTTTATATATGAATGCCAGCCCATAGTTATTAAATATTACAACCTCATCAGGGTCACAGGCCCGAACCTTTTCAAGAATATACTCTGAGGTGGCTTTTTCATGATTTGACTGCTCAGGATTTTGATGTAGATATCTCCTGAATTCAATGATTTCAGGTAATATGTCTTCCATTTTAGGATTTAGTTAATCTCATTTCTAAATATTTGTTCGTGAATCCTAATTTTTCATAGAGAATTTTTGCAGGATTGTCTGGCTCAACATGAAGCGCAATGCTTCCCTCAACCTCATCAATTGCTTTTTGCATGAGTTGCTTTCCGACTCCTTTACCGCGTTGATTTCTATGTGTGGCAATGTAAACAAGTATGTTTTCAGGAATATATCCTTCCATTCCCGTCTTATTAACCACGACGGCGCCGACTATATTACCTGATTCAGAACCAACCACCACAAAGCCTCCGGGGGTGATGCCAATATTAAGTGCATAATTAATTGCCTTCATGATATCCTCTTTCTTATCCCCATATTGCTCTAGGTGTTCGAATAAAAAATCTCTGATTTGTTGTAAGTGAATAAGCCCTACCGTTCCAGCAGGTTTTAGTACTTCAATATTCATATTATATTTTTAGTTAGCATTTTGTTTAAAGTTAAGAACGTAATCATAGAAATCGCAATTCCATAAATATTGGCATCTAAGCCCAGGGGTAATTCAATATTCAGTAGGATTAAGGTTATGGTAGTCGTCCCCCCACTGAGCATGCTGTAAAATGCAGCATTTGGGTTTGGTTTCTTTAAAAATAAGCCAGCCAACACCGGAACCAATAGACCTGAAACCATGAAAGCATAAGAATATAACATGAGCTCTAGCACACTTTGCATAAAAGATGCTAATAACAAGGCCAGTACTCCAATAATTAACGTAAACAGTTGGGACAGTTTTAAGAATTTCTTAGTATTGGTCCCATCAAAACCAATAATATCTGTAACAAGGTTACCTGATGACGCCATCAGACAACTGTCGGCTGTAGACAACACAGCAGAAAAGTAGGCAGACATCATCAACCCAGTTAAGCCGACAGGAAGAACGGTACGAAGTAAAAGAGGTAACCCTACCTCAGCATCCATTCCTTCTGCAGTTGCAAAACCTGCATATTCGAACATGCCCTGTTCGGCGCCTACTCTTGCAAACATTCCTAACAGCACTCCCATGAACGCCATAATCGGCCATTCAAATATCCCAGCGATATACCAGGCTTTTTGGGCTTCTTTTTTGCTTTTACAGGCATAAATTCTTTGGTATAAAGTCATTCCAACAAACCATATTGGAATAATGGTAACCCCCCAATTTACCAGGTCCTGCCACCTTAAATTATTAAAGCTCAAAAATCCATCTGGAATAGACTCTCTCAAACCCTCATATCCTCCAATCGACTGATAACCAAGTGGTAAGCCAATAAAAACCAACCCAGACAATAGCAATGCCCACTGTATGGTATCTGTATAAATCACTGCCTTTAGACCACCCATTACTGTGTATACGACAGCTATCGTACCCATAATAAACAAAGCATTTTGCATACTCAGAGACACAAAAGTTGAGGAAGCCAACTTGGCACCTGCCAATAGCTGAGAACTTGTAAATCCTGCGTAACCAATGGCTGAAATAATACCGGCTAATAAGGCCGTTTTTTTATCGTAAAAGATTTTGAAGATTTCTGGGAAGGTTAGAAGCTTTTTAAATGCTGGCATCTCCGTGATTTTTGGAATCAAAAATACGGCTGCAAGCCAAGCTCCAATTAATCCTGTAAATAACATCCATGAGCCAGAAATTCCCATGGTAAAACCAAGACCACCCAGACCAATAGAAAAACCTCCACCTACATCGGTAGCGACTACTGATAGCCCGACGTGCCAACTGCTCATTGTCCTGCCGCCTACATAATAATCATCTGTACTTTTATTTGACTTAAGGAAATAAACACCTACACCAAGCATTAAAAGGATGTAAACAATAAAAATGGTTAGGTCTATCCAGTGTATTTCCAAAATGTATGGTTATCTCATTCAACATCGACGCCAATCTATAAAAATCAACCCTAGGACCATAGTAATGTTTACTTTTTTTGAGATTCGTCAGGCAATTCCTGCAAGTACTTATAAAAAATCTCATGAATTGTTGGCCGTACATTGAGTTGATAGATGGCCTTATGACCTCGATCAGGGTAAACCCTGTTTGATAAAAAAATAAACAGGAAATCATTTTCTGGGTCAGCCCAAATAAGTGACCCTGTAAACCCTGTGTGGCCGAAGCTATAAACACTGGCTTCTTCTGCAATACTGCTAATCACCGGATCATATGCTAAAAGTGGTTTATCAAAACCCAGGGCTCTCCTATTTCCATTTGCTGGAAACTGGTATGAAGTGAATAATTCGACGGTAGACGGCTCCAAATATTTCTTTTTACCATATTTACCCCCATTTAAGAGCATTTGCCATACGCTGCCTAAATCATTCGCATTGGCAAAAAGTCCAGCATGTCCTGAAATACCTTGCATTAAAATGGCGCCTTCATCATGCACGGTACCATGAATGGGCTCCATCCTGAAAAAGGTATCAATTTCAGTAGGGACAATCTCATTCATTGGATAGATATCCAATGGATTAAATACAAGGCTTTCTACTTCCAGTGAATCATAAAAATGGTAATTCAGAAAATCTGAATATTCCATTCCTGACCTATTTTTTACAATCTCCGGCACCAAATAGAAGAATAAATCCGAATAACGATATTTCTTTTCTTTTGTGAAACCTGCACGTTTGATATATTTTTTTAAATCCTGATAAAAGTCTTTATGTAAAAATTTATCCTCTGAAACTTTGAACGGATAATCTTCAGAAAACTCCTCAGAAATTGTCCGGTTTCTATATTTACCATTTCCATTCCTGATTTTCTCATAATACTTGATCCACCCCTGGAAGCCGGACTGATGAGTCAACACCTCTCTTATGGTCACATTTCCCCTTTTATTCCAATTAAACCCATTTACATATGTCTTGATTGGCTGATCAAGTGCCAAAAGGTTCATCTCATACAGTTTCATCATAGCCAAAACCGCCCCTGTTGGCTTGGAAATAGAGGCAAGATCATAAAGGTTTGATATCTGTACTTTTCGAGTGCTGTCATAAGTATGATGGCCATAAGGCTTTGAAAACAATACCCCTCCCTGATGAATAACATGTATCACGCATCCTGGAAATGCTTCCGCATGGATTGCATCGGTAATTATACTATCTATTTGGAATTGCAATAATTCTTGTTTTGATGCTTGATAAAGGGTTGTGTCAGACACAATATTGAGACTATCTGTCTGGCTAAAGACTTCAAACTGAAGAAATATGAATAATAAAAGAAGGACAATTGTTCTATAAGACATCAAGGTATTTATTTTTGCGGCTTGATTTAGCGAACTTATGGAAAATTCAAAACATTTTGTGATAGATTTTGATAGCACCTTTACTCGAGTAGAGGCTTTGGATGTGCTTGGAGAAATATCACTAAAGAACCACAAAGACAAAAACGGAGCGCTAAAAAAGGTAAAAGATATCACCGACAAGGGAATGGATGGGACCCTTTCATTCAGAGAATCACTGGAGCAAAGAATCGAAACACTTCAGGCAAATAAATCTCATTTACCTGAATTAGTGGAAAAACTAAGTGCCCAGGTATCTAAATCCTTTATCAGAAATAAAGAGTTCATTAAAAGGTACGCCGACAATATCTACATCGTTTCAAATGGTTTTAAAGACTTTATTGTTCCTATTGTGGAACCTTATGGAATACCTGAGTCAAGGGTCTTTGCCAATCAATTCATTTATGATGAAGATGGAAATATCACAGGCTTTGATGTAGATAATTTACTTTCTCAAAACAACGGCAAACCAAAACAGATCGAATCATTAAACCTGGAAGGAGAAATCTATGTGCTTGGTGATGGTTACACCGATTACGAAATTAAAAAGGCAGGTATCGCTCATAAGTTTTATGCGTTTACCGAAAATGTGCGAAGAGAAAAAGTATTGGAAAATGCAGATCACGAAGCCTCTACATTGGATGAATTTTTATATGTAAATAAAATGGAAAGAGCACTTTCATATCCAAAGAACAGAATCAATGTCCTACTGCTTGAAAACATCCATGAACATGGTATTCAAAAGCTAAAAGAGGAAGGTTACAATGTAGAAGTTCATCCTGCTGGAATGGATGAAGACGAACTCATCAAGGCGATCAAAGACGTCTCTATCCTAGGTATTCGTTCCAAAACACAAGTAACAAAAAAAGTACTTGAGAACGCTAAAAGACTCCATGCCATAGGTGCTTTTTGTATTGGAACCAATCAGATAGACCTGACTACAGCGCTCGAAAAAGGAATTGCTGTATTTAATGCACCTTTCTCCAATACAAGGTCTGTAGTTGAGTTGGTCATTGGTGAATTGATTTTATTGATTAGAAATCTTCCAGATAAGATAAAGCTGATGCATGAGGGGATATGGGATAAATCAGCAACAAATAGCTTTGAAATTCGCGGTAAAACACTTGGCATAATTGGTTATGGAAATATTGGAGCTCAGCTTTCAGTATTAGCAGAGTCGATGGGCATGAAAGTATGCTTCTATGACATGGAAGAAAAATTAGCACTGGGTAATGCTACTCAATGCCAAAGCTTGAATGAATTACTTAGTATGTCAGATGTTGTTTCTCTTCATGTAGATGGACGTCCGGAAAACAAGGACGTAATTGGTGAAAAAGAGTTCAATCAGATGAAGGATGGTATAATCTTTATGAACCTTAGCCGTGGCCATGTAGTAGATATATCTGCATTGAAGAAGAATATCCTTTCTGGCAAAATCATTGGGGCCAGTGTGGATGTGTTCCCTGAAGAACCATTAAGTAATAATGATGAATTCATCTCGGAATTAAGAGGACTGCCTAACACGATCCTGACTCCACATATTGGTGGAAGTACGAAAGAGGCTCAAAGAAATATTGCGGATTTTGTGCCAGGAAAAATCATTGATTGTATCAATACGGGTTCTACCAATAACAGTGTAAACTTCCCCAACATTGTCTTGCCTAAGCTTAAGGACGCTCATCGTTTTATACATATCCACCACAATGAGCCTGGTATATTGGCAAAAATCAACCATGCCCTGGCGGAAAATAACTTAAACATCGTCGGACAATACCTCAAGACCAATGAGAAAATTGGTTATGTGATAACGGATATAAACAAAGACTATGGGCCTGAGGTCATCACGCACCTCAAAAACATCAACGGAACGATCAGGTTCAGGGTATTGTACTAAATTCGTTGATAAAATATTTTTGCTTGTTTGAAAAGAATCAGTCTCAAAATAAAAAAAGCCTCCGGTTAACCGAAAGCTTAATAACTTCATGAGTAGTTGCTTAAACCTCCTTTATCCCAGGATTTGAGCTATGAAAATGCTAGTGCAACTATCCACTGTTATCCTAAATCTTCGAAAGAAGATATGAGGTTCTGATTAATCAGAATGAGGTCCAGTTTTACTAATTCACTCGCTCGGTTTTGTTCTAATGTTAGGTTTAAAACATTTGTCTACTCATAAAGCTGCTTTAAATTTATCCTTTATTCTAAGAATTAAATAATGTCTAATAAGATTTTCTTTACTCCCGGTCCGACACAGCTTTTTTACACGTACCAGGACCATTTTAAGGAAGCCATAAAGCTTGATATTCCTAGCATCTCGCACAGAAGTAAGGCCTTTATGAAAGTTTTCCAGGAAACACGTGAAAATCTAAAATCAATATTAGAACTGCCAGATGATCATCAAATCTATTTTACCGGATCTGCAAATGAAGTTTGGGAAAGAATCATCCAGAATCTGGTGATTGATAAATCACACCATTTTATTAATGGTGCGTTTTCACAAAAATTTTATGACTTTGCTTTGCAATATCGCAAAACACCCACAAAGACTTTAGCAGCAAACGGTCATCATTTTGAATCGCTTGATATTCCAGGTCAAACAGAGCTGGTAGGAATTACACTCAATGAAACTAGCAATGGCTATTCATTTACCGCTGAGGATATTTATAGCATCCAAGAAGAAAACCCAGATTGCCTTGTTGCAGTAGACGGTGTAAGTGCATTACCCAGCATTCCTCTGGATTTTAATTTTGTCGATACTGCATTAATCTCTGTTCAAAAATGTTTTGGGATGCCCGCTGGTCTTGGCATTTGGGTAGCAAATGAAAAATGCCTGGAAAAAGCCAATGAAATAGAAGCCTCAGGAATGGCGTCTGGCAGTTATCATTCGCTGAAAATGCTGGATAAAAGTGCCAGAAAAAATCAAACCCCAGAAACCCCAAATGTTTTGGGCATATACATTCTTGGAAAGATTGCTGAAGACCTATTAAGGAGAGGGATGAATTATCTTAGGAATGAAACGACATATAAGTCGACAATCCTCTACGCCACCCTGGAGAAGCACCCGGATATGGAACCTTTTATTAAAGAAAAGAAACACAGGTCTAAAACAGTGATTGTTGCAGATGTTAAAGGTGGAAGTGGTCGTATAATCGATTTATGCAGTAATAAAGGATGGGTACTTGGGTCAGGGTATGGAGAAAATCAAACCAAACAGGTAAGAATTGCCAACTTTCCTATGCACTCAAAAGAACAGGTAGAACAACTGTGCGACTTTCTTGTTTAATATTTAAATGAGGTATTTGATAACTTACTAGTAAAACGCCATTAATTTTGTGTCTGATTTGACGGCTCATAATATTGTCGCTCAATCATCACTCCTTCGCTATTATCTATGTATAAATTTAATAAAATATTAGTAGGACTGGACTTGTCTAATCTTGACAAAGACTTGATGGAAGCTGCTTCAAAAATGAGCACTTTATCTGCTGCCAAAGAAGTCCTGTTTATCAATGTAATCCGTGACTTCAGTATTCCAGAGAAATTGACCAAGGAGTTTCCTGACCTCATTGAAAAGGCAATTGAAGAAAGAAGGAAATCTATTGAAACTGAAGTAGGTAAATATTTCAAATATGAGGAAGCACAGGTTGTTGTAAAAGTAATGATCGAACAAGGACCTGTGACGAAGTCCTTTATGAAACTCATTCATGAGCATAAAGTAGACCTTGTTATACTTGGTAAGAAAAATGAAAATAGTGCAGGAGGCGTTTTAGTAAGTAGAATTGCAAGGAGAGCAGGTTGTTCCCTATTGATCCTTCCTAAAGGTCCTATGAGTTTCAAAACATTGCAAGTGCCTACAGACTTTTCAAATTATTCTAAAATAGCAATGGAGAAAGCGATCAGCATTGCTCGAAGAGCTAAGGAATCTTCCAGGATTATCGTTCATCATGTCTTCCAGGTTCCAACAGGTTACCATTATACAGGTAAAAACTACAAGGAGTTTGCTGAAATCATGAAAGAAAATGCTAAGAACGAGTATAAAAGGTTTATCTCAGGCATGAAAGTAGAAGGATTAGATATAGAAGAAATTTATAGCATCTATAAAAATGACGATGCCATCCCTGCCATCTACACAACTACTAAAAAAGTAAAAGCGGATCTAATTATTATAGGGGCGAAAGGAACAACTTCTACAGCTGCAATGTTTATCGGAAGTAAAGCGGAAAAATTAGTGAGTCTAAATAGTGAGACACCCATGTTGGTTATCAGACCAAAAGGGAAAGTTGCAGGCTTTATTGAATCTTTAAAGGAACTTTAACTCCTTAATTTGTCGAGTAAAAGGTTCAATTGTGCACACTCATCAGTTGAGAGTTTCTCCTGACTTCTCTCCCACTTTTCTAGCTCTTGATCGATAAGCTTTAATAAATCCAGTCCTGATTGAGATATAAAAACATCTACTGCTCTCCTATCATCCGAACATTGTTTTCTGACCACAAATTTCTTAGCTTCCAACTTGTCAACAATCCTACTTGCATTGGAACTCTTATCTAACATCCTGTCAATTAAGAGATTTACGGTAGCAGGCTTAGGGTGTTGGCCTCTTAATATTCTTAAAATATTAAATTGAGGCATCGTCAAACCAAATTGTTTGAAAATATTTGCCTGCCTTGTGCTTAGCCAAGAATTTGTATAGATGATGTTGATCATGGCTTTATTCAACTCACTTTTAAATTTGGACTGTTTTATGTCTTCGCTTATTCCCATATCTACAATTACATAATATGTAACAACATTTAAAATTAATTAATTCCTGATAAAAAATATTTTAGGATCAATTTAAACTTTTGCGCTTTTTTACAATCTAAACGGATACAAGCTACCTGATTATTTTATTGGAAGAAGATTTTATCATATCAAAAATTAAGAAGGAAGAAACCAAAAACTATGGTTTTAATTTACTGTTAAAAGAATATCAGGAAAGGATTTACTGGCACATCAGAAAAATGGTTGTAAGACACGATGATACCGATGATCTGACCCAGGAAGTCTTTATCAAAGTATGGAATAACCTTGACAAATTCCGCGCTGAATCAAGTCTTTTCACGTGGATATATCGCATAGCTACCAACGAATGCTTAAACTTTTTAAATAAAAAGAAAAAAAGATTCTTTGTTAAAATTCATGATGTATCTGAGGAATTGTCACGGGAACTATCCGTTCAAAACGAAACAATTGATGGGGAAGAAATAGAAATCAAGCTTCAAAAAGCACTTCTTAAACTGCCTGATAAACAAAGGTTGGTATTTAATATGAAGTATTTTGATGGAATGAAATTTGATGAAATTGCCGATATAACTAAAACAAGTGTTGGTGCATTAAAGGCCAGTTATCATCATGCAGTAAAAAAAGTAGAAGAATCTTTAATATCAGATTAAACCTTTATCATGAAATTATATCTAATAGGCAAATGAAAAAGTTTGATATCCATAAGGACAAGATTAATACACCTTTCAGTACACCTGAAGACTATTTTGAGGATCTAACCAGCAGAATTCAGGAACAGGTGACTTCAAAGGAGTACAGTCCACAATCTGTTTTACAATTAAAATGGTTGATGGCACCGGCCAGCTTATTGATTCTTGGCCTTTCAATCTATTTCTATTTTACTCCATCGGGGTCAGAAGCCAGTATGGATCAGCTCTTAGCTGATGTAAGCGATGATCAAATTGAAGCTTATCTGGAATTCAATGATGTCTCAGAATTTGAATTAGCACAGTTAATTGAATCCACTGATGATATGGTTGAAATGGATGATTATTTGGAAGGGATAGAAATGGATGACATCGACTTAGAAAATATTATTTTAGATATTGAATTAGAAAATTTAGGATCATGAAAATTATATGCACACTACTCACATTGCTGATCTCCATGAGTGTTTTTGCTCAGAGTCAGGAAGTAATGGATAAAATTGAGTCTGCCAAGATTGCGCTTATTACCCAGCGACTGGAATTGAGCCCAGAGCAAGCAGAAAAATTCTGGCCTGTCTACAGGGAATATTCTGAAAAACAACGTGAAATTCATAGTGATTTTCAAAATCTCAGAAGAAGTTACAGACCTGAAACAGCCACAGAAGATGAAAGTAGGAAAATGGTAGAAAAGGGCCACCAGATAAAAGAACGAATGGTTCAATTGGATAAACAATATTCTGATCGCATGTTAAACGTCATCAATAACCGTCAATTACTTAGACTGAGAGAAGCTGAAAATGACTTCAGAAAGGAATTAATGCAGCGGTTAAAACAACAAAGACAAAGACAGCAACAAAATGGATTCGGGGATCGACCATCAAATGATGAGATAAGGCAACAAAGACAACAACAAAGGGGAAACTAGCACATGTAATTCACCTGATGAAGTTTATAGTTTGCTTTAGTCTCGCCGCATGTATGATTTGCCCCTTTATAGTGAAGGCACAGGATAATTCCTATGCGGAAGAAATTGAAAAACTAATGGCTGAAATGGACTCTATGTCCATTTTCAATCTGCTCGACAGTACCCTAAATGCGGTTAATATCAGGCAATCTGAACTAAATATTCGCGCAACATACTCAAGTAACGTGGCGGTAGCCGGACGTAATTACGGTATCAACCAGCATGGTTTTGCTCCTGGTATTACCTACTATCACAAATCTGGTTTCTTTGGAGATGCTACTGGTTTTTGGAACTCAGCCTATGATCCAAACTATAGCCTTACCATGTTATCGCTTGGGTACTTTGGTACCGTTGGGCAATTCAGCTTCATACCATCCTATGAAAGGTGGATTTATTCAGATGATTCCTCAGCCTCTTTATTCAACAGTCTTGGGGTTTCCCTTAGTCAAAATATTAAGTTTTTAAATGCAAGTGCTGATTACAGCTTTCTTTTTGGATCTGAAACTGCTCACAGACTCATTTTTTCAGGAAGTGGGTATATCACTTTTAAGAATGTTTGGTTTTTTGATGCCATTAGTATTATGCCTGCAGTGGGTGTTCTCTTTGGTAATGATGAAGTTACAACTGTACGATTTACTGATGAAAATGTCGTCAGGCCAATTGAAAACACTCTGTATTCCATCACGCAATTGACCGAGAATCAACAAAGGGTGTGGTTAAGAGCAGCGCTGGAAAGAGAAAGGATTGGAGAAAAAGTTGCCAGAGAGTTTCTAAAAAACCTGAATGATTATGGTACTATTTTAAGCCCTCAAACGATCAATACAATTGAAAGCAGATTAAATAGCAACTCCTCTGAAAATGTCTTTGGTTTGATGAACTGGAATTTCAGCTTACCTGTTTTTCTTACGATCAACCATTTCAATATCTCCTTCTCTTATTCCTATAACATCCCTCAATCGCTTCCAGGTGAGGTTTTTTCATTTGACCCCATCAGTTATTTTAGCACTTCAGTAACTTATCGGATCCCTTTTAAAAATTAACTTTCTAATAAACGAGAAACATTTGAGAATAAACCATTAGAAAAGCTATCTTTGTATCCCGTAACAAAACCTGATCAATTCGTCTTTTTCATGTCAAAGACCAAATATATTTTCGTTACGGGGGGTGTAGCTTCTTCATTGGGTAAAGGGATTATTTCATCTTCCTTAGGAAAACTACTTCAAGCCCGTGGACTTCGAGTCACCATTCAAAAATTTGACCCTTACATCAACATCGATCCGGGAACACTCAATCCTTATGAACACGGGGAATGCTATGTAACGGATGATGGAGCAGAAACAGATTTAGATCTCGGCCATTACGAGCGATTTCTAAACATTCCTACATCTCAGGACAACAATGTTACTACTGGAAGAATCTACTACAATGTCATTCAAGCTGAACGTGAAGGCAAGTTTCTCGGTAAAACTGTCCAGGTAATCCCTCACATCACGGATGAAATAAAGAATAATATTTTTAAGCTTGGGAATACAGGAAAATATGATATTGTCATTATAGAACTTGGTGGATGCGTAGGTGATATTGAATCCCTTCCATTTGTTGAAGCTGTTCGTCAGGCACGTCTGGAGGTCGGACCAAGCAGGTGTATTTCCATACATTTAACCTTGGTACCTTATCTGAAAACCGCTGGTGAGTTAAAAACTAAGCCTACTCAACATTCCGTAAAAGAACTTCAGGAGGCAGGTATTCAACCTGACATTCTTGTTTGTCGATCAGAATATCCGATCACAATCGAGATCAGAAAGAAACTCGCATTGTTTTGCAACGTACCCTACAATGCTGTAATTGAAGCATTGGATGCTGAATCTATCTATGATGTTCCGCTATTAATGAGGAAAGAAAAGCTAGATGAAAGGGTACTCGCAAAGTTTAAAATGTCTTATAAGAAACAGCCCAAAATCGAACAATGGAAAGAGTTTTTGGGAAGACTGAAAAATCCTACCACAGAAGTTAGGATTGGTTTGGTCGGAAAGTACGTTGAACTAAAAGATGCTTATAAATCGATTGCTGAGTCTTTTACGCATGCAGGTGCTGAAAATGAATGCCACGTGCATATTGAATGGATTCATGCAGAGGATATTGACAGTAGTAATGTTACGAAGACACTCGCTAATCTAGACGGAATATTAGTGGCTCCCGGTTTTGGGGAAAGAGGCATTGATGGAAAGCTAGAAGCGGTTAGATTTGCCCGCGAAAACAAAATTCCTTTTCTGGGTATTTGTTTGGGGCTTCAGTGTGCTGTCATTGAATTCGCCAGAAATGTGCTCAATTTCAAGGGAGCCAACAGTGCTGAAATGGATCCAAAGACTAAATATCCGGTAATTGACATTATGGAAGATCAGAAAAACCTGAAGGAAATGGGTGGAACTATGCGTTTGGGTGCCTATGATTGTCAATTAAAGAAAGGATCAAAGGCTTATCACATTTACAATCATTCCAAAATTTCTGAAAGGCATCGACACAGATATGAATTCAACGAAAAATATCTAGAAGCATTTGAAAATGCAGGGATGATTGCTTCGGGAAAAAACCCAGACACAAACCTTGTCGAGATTATGGAAATACCAGAGCACCCTTGGTTTGTGGGCACTCAATTTCATCCGGAATTAAAATCAACAGTGGATAGCCCACATCCCCTTTTTGTAAAATTTATTAAGGCGGCCATCGTCAATAAGAAAGATTCAGAATAGATTCAATAAGAAATAATGGATAGAAGTCAAATAATTGGTTTAGTACTGATGCTGGTATTTATTACCGTCTATTTTCAGTTTTTTGCTCCAGAAGCACCCCTTCCAGAAGAAGATATCATTACTCAGGATACGGTCAGTGGTAGTCAGGCAACTCAAACAATTACTACAGATTTAATTGCACCTACCAACACATTGTCTGATAGCGCGAAGTCTGAATTAAATAAATTGAAGTTTGGTTTGTTTTCCGCGTTTGCTGAAGGATCCGAGTCTGAGAAAACAGTTGAAAACGAGCAGGTAAAGCTCACCTTTAGCAACAAGGGAGGAACGATCAAAAAAGTCATTTTAAAAGAGTTTAAAGACTTTGAAGGTCAGGATCTTGTACTGCTTAATGAACAATCTTCCAGGCAAAGCCTTCTATTCGAGCACCTGTCCAGAAACATAGATGTTGCTGATTTGTATTTTAGTGGATCTTCATCAACCAGAAGTGATTCAACTGTTATTTCCTACAAACTAGATCTTGGAGAAGGTAGATCTCTCTCCTACGAGTACACTGTCCCCAATGAAGGTTATGAGGTTGGCTTTAAAGTACGGCAACAAGGTCTCGAAGGAATCATTGGAAGAGAAGTCAACTTTGAGTGGGAAGAATCCATGAGAAGGCTGGAGATGAATTTAGAAGATGCCAGAAATAAATCAACTGTGAAATATAGGTTAGCAAGTGGAGACGTCGATTACCTCTCTGCTACCTCGACAGACAACGAGCAGGAGCAAATTGTTGAGCCTATCAATTGGGTTTCTTTCAACCAGAAGTTTTTTTCCGCTGCCATCATTCTTAACCCTTCAATAAGTTCTGGATCAGTCTCATCAACTGTTACACCTAATGATTCCGCTACTGTAAAGAAGGTAGGAATGAATATCGCCTTGCCTTATGACCGATTCATTGGAAATAAATTGGATGCCAAATTCTATTTTGGACCCAACAATTACAGCATCTTAAAAAACATTGCACCTGACTTTGAGAAGAATGTAGACTTAGGCTGGAGTGTACTATCCTGGATCAACAAATTCGCCATCATACCAATTTTCCATTTTCTGGAAAATTACATTGCCAGTTATGGAGTCATCATCATTATCATGGTATTCCTGATTCGTTTGGTATTAGCGCCATTGACTTACAAATCCCATTTAGGTATGGCCAAGATGCGGGTAATGAAGCCAGAGTTGGATGAAATCAAAGAAAAACATGGTGGGGACATGCAAAAAGCTCAACAAGAGCAAATGGCACTTTACCAGAAAGTAGGCATCAACCCATTAAGTGGATGTATTCCTATGCTATTACAAATGCCCATTCTCTTTGCCATGTTTTATTTCTTTCCGAATTCGATTGAGCTCAGACAGCAAAGTTTCCTATGGGCAACTGACCTTTCTACCTATGACAGCATTCTTGATCTTCCGTTTGTCATTCCTTTCTACGGAGACCATGTAAGTTTATTCACCTTGCTGATGACGGCCTCAACAATACTGTATACCTGGTCCAACAGTCAGGTAACGACCATACAAGGCCCCATGAAAACGCTACAATATATCATGCCAGTCATGTTTTTATTCTTTTTGAATAGCTATTCTTCCGGTCTTACATTCTACTATTTTGTTTCCAACATTGTTTCATTTGGGCAAATTGCCATGTTCAGGAAATTCATTGATGAAGATAAAATCAAAAATGCTCTGGAAGAGAACAAAAAGAAAAATGCCAATAAAAAGAAATCTAAGTTTCAACAACGATTAGAAGATGCCATGAAAGCCAATGAGCAGGCAAAGAAAAAATCAAAAAAATAAAAATACATAAAGTTTTTATTTAGCACTTAGGAGCTAACTATTTGATTTCAAGCTATCTAAAAAAACTCGATCAGTAATGATTGATTTTTGAGGCTTTTTCTTCTGATGATCTTAGATATATTTGTGTCCATTTCTTCGAATATTTCTAATCACAAACGATGGGTAAAGTCATAGCAATAGCAAATCAAAAAGGCGGTGTAGGAAAAACGACTACAGCCATAAACCTGGCAGCTAGTTTAGCCGCATTAGAGTTTAAAACATTGATTGTAGATGCAGATCCGCAAGCAAACGCAACATCGGGTGTTGGGAAGAATCCAAAAGAGGTAGAAAGCAGCATTTACGAGTGCATGGTTGATCAGGTAGAGGCGAAATCATGTATTACGTCAACTGACATTAAATACCTTGATCTTCTGCCTTCTCACATTGATTTAGTTGGAGCAGAGGTAGAAATGGTAAGTATCAATAAGCGGGAAGAAAAAATGAAGGAGGCCCTGTACCCTATCAGGAACGATTACGATTTCATCATCATTGATTGTTCTCCTTCACTTGGCCTCATCACTGTTAATGCATTAACCGCAGCAGACTCGGTGATTGTGCCGGTACAATGCGAATATTTTGCTTTGGAAGGTCTGGGTAAATTATTGAATACCATTAAGATCATTCAAAACAGACTAAATACCAACCTGGAAATTGAAGGAATTCTACTCACGATGTATGACACGCGTCTGAATCTGAGTAATCAGGTGGTTGAGGAAGTTCAACTTCATTTTAAATCGATGGTTTTTAAGACACTCATCCCCAGAAACATTAAGCTAAGTGAATCTCCTTCTTTTGGAGTACCAGCGATTTCGCATGACGCAGAAAGCAAGGGAGCCTTGTCCTACCTAAACCTGGCTAAGGAAATTATGGAAAGAAATGAAGTAACGGCAGCATAATGGCTGATAGTAAATTTAAAAAAAGAACAGGCCTGGGAAGAGGATTAGGCGCATTGCTTGAAAACTCTGACGAGAAAGAAACTTTATCAGGGTCAGGAGCAACCATCCAGGGAGCTATCGATGAAATAAACATCGAAGAAATTGCGGTAAACCCATTTCAGCCCAGAACAGATTTCAATGAAGAAGCGCTCAATGAGCTAGCTGAGTCAATCAAAATACAAGGGATCATTCAGCCGATCACGGTACGCGCACTCAGCAAGCATGAGTTTCAACTGATCTCAGGTGAGCGAAGACTACAAGCTTCAAAAAGAGCAGGTTTAAAAACCATCCCTGCTTATATCAGGGTAGCCAATGACCAGCAAATGCTGGAAATGGCATTGATCGAAAATATCCAACGGGAAAACCTGAACGCCATTGAGGTAGCCCTCTCCTACCAAAGACTGATGAGCGAATGTAACCTCAGTCAGGAGCAGCTGGGTGTAAATGTTGGAAAAAACAGATCAACAGTCACTAACTACCTGCGTTTACTAAAACTTCCACCAGATATACAAGTGGCTCTTCGTGATGGACTAATATCTATGGGACATGCCCGTGCCATTATCACAATCGAAAATGTAGACCAGCAATTAACGCTTTTCAAAAGAATCGTTAAAGAGCATCTTTCTGTAAGAAAAGTGGAGGAAATTGTGAGATCAGGTACTCAAAAAGATGCTTCAAAGCATAACACACCTGACAGTTCTGGCGTTTCAAACGAAATAAGTAAGTTGCAAAACAAACTGGTTACCCATTTTGGAACTAAAGTCAGCATAAAAGCCAATCATGATAACAAAGGTGAAATTAAGATTCCGTTTACCTCAGCTGATGACCTTAACAGAATCCTGGATCTGCTGGACCTATAGAATAGGCTTCATTGTCTTTCTTATTCTTACCCTTCATTATTCTGCCTTTGGGCAAAATCCTGACGGAATAGATTCTGATTCAATATTTTTGGGCGCTACTAAAAAAGAAGCATCTTTTCAATCTATTTCAACTTTAGATCCGAATAGAGCAGCATTGCTTTCAGCTGTGCTTCCCGGCCTTGGACAAGCCTACAATGGGCAACTGTGGAAGATTCCACTCATATATGCTGGTGGCATAATTCTGGGTCATTACATTGATTATAACCACAGAATATACAGTGAATTCCAAAATGCACTTATGGCAGGCATCGATGATGATCCTTCAACAGTCAACCCATATGAACGCTTTGGTCAAACAGCCCTGATCAGAAACAGGGATGCCTTTAGACGTAACAGGGACTATTTAATGATTGTCAGCGTGGGCTATTACCTTGTAAATATTATTGATGCACATGTATCTGCCCACCTACAGGAATTTGATGTGAATGATAATCTTTCTATGAATATTTCGCCGTCTATTCAGCCAACTGCCTTATTTTCGCAAGCAATTGGTATAAGCATATCCCTTAACCTTAGGTAGATGAAGATTGCAATAATTGGGTACGGAAAAATGGGTAAATCCATTGAACAATTAGCTATAGCCGCTAATCACGAGATATCTGTGATTGTTGATGCTGATAACCCGGCAGATTTAAAAAACATTTCTCCGGACAATACAGATGTTGCGATAGAATTCTCACAACCAGAAACCGCATATAAAAATATCACCCAACTTTTGAATCAAGGTGTAAAAGTAGTTGCCGGTACCACCGGTTGGCTGGATAAGTACGGTGAGGTTGTTTCGCTTTGCAAGAAAAAAGACGGAACCTTCCTTTATGCATCAAATTTTAGCCTCGGGGTTAACCTTTTCTTCAAACTCAATGAGTGGTTAGCCAATGAAATGAATAACCTGGACGGTTTCGAAGCTTCCATCGAAGAAGTTCATCACCTGCAAAAGAAAGATGCACCAAGTGGCACAGCCATTACAACTGCTGAACGAATCATTAGTAAAAGCAATCATTATAGCTCATGGGTCAATGAACAGACTAGTGCTGACCAAACGCTTCCGATCATTTCTCTTCGCGAAGAACATGTTCCAGGCACACATACAGTCACCTATCATTCGCCTTTGGAAACCATTGAAGTGAAACATGTAGCTCATGACCGCAAAGTCTTTGCTCAGGGCGTTGTAAAGGTTGCTGAATGGATATCCGCACAAAAGGGTGTACTTACAATCAAAGATTTTCTAAATATCAAATAAATGTATCTTAACGACTTTAGTTTAGCCTCATTTTTAACCATCGTAATTGGATGGTATCTCCTGCAATCAATAGCCTATTATAAGTTTTTTGAGAAAGCAGGAAAGCAGGGATGGGCTGGTTTTATACCCATTTATAACTACATCGTTCACACCGAAATCATTGGTCGGCCAAAGTGGTGGGTTGCGCTACTTTTTGTTCCAGTGGTGAATTTCTTTATTGCCCTGACGATTCATTTGGATTTACTTAAGTCATTTGGTAGGTATTCATATTTCGATCAGGCAGTCGGAGTGATTTTCGCACCGTTTTACATGCTTTATGTAGCATATTCAGGAACCCGATACCTGGGTCAGGCAACTGAAATGCCTAAAAAAACCAGAACGGTAGGACAAGAATGGTTTGAAGCCATCGTATTTGCAGTGTTTGCTGCTACTTTTATCCGATGGGTATTTATGGAAGCTTATGTGATCCCTACCCCTTCCATGGAAAGATCCTTACTCGTAGGTGATTTCCTGTTTGTAAGCAAGATCAATTATGGCCCCAGAACACCTAAGACCCCGTTGCAAATTCCATTAACACACGCTAAAATATGGGGAACCGAGGCTCAATCCTATTTGGAATGGATTGAATTACCGCAGCTAAGACTTCCCTCGCTGGACAAAGTAAGAAGAAATGATGTGGTGGTTTTCAACTACCCACCGGAATTTGAACATCCTAAAGATTTGAGAACACATTACATCAAGCGATGCGTTGCCATCCCTGGTGATATATTAGAGGTTAGGGCTGGACAGGTCTATATTGATGGGGAGGTTCAGGAAAACCCTGAGTTGATGCAATACAAATACTTCGTAGAGACAGATCAGGTAATAAGAGATCGGATATTCAGTAATTATGATATCTGGGAATTCAGACCCTACGCAACTTCTGCTGATTCGCGTGGCTATATCGTCATGACCACAGAGGAAACAGCAAGAAGTATGGCTGAGTTGGAATTCATTAAAAGTGTGGAGCCTATTTTTTCAGACAAAGAATATGTGGAAGGAAGAATCTTTCCTAACGCAAAATATTTTCCATGGAATGCAGATTATTATGGACCGCTTGAAATTCCTGGCAGAGGAACTACTGTTGCCATCAACGAGGAAAACCTGGCAAAATATGGATCTACCATCGAGGACTATGAAGAACTGGAAGATTTTAAATTAAGTGATACAGAATTGATCGTTAATGGTGAGTCAGTCACGGAGTATACTTTCAAAAAAGATTATTACTTCATGATGGGTGACAACAGACACAACTCCGAAGATTCAAGATATTGGGGGTTTGTGCCTGAAGATTTTGTGGTTGGCGAGGCCTCTTTCATTTGGATGTCATTCAATGAAAATGGTTCATTCATCGAGAAGATTCGATGGAGCAGGCTGTTTAAAGGTATTAACTAGTTTTTTCACCACTCAATTGGGTTCTTATCATTAGTGATAAGGTATTCATTTGTCTTAGAAAACGGCTTACTCCCAAAGAAACCACGATTCGCTGAAAAAGGAGACGGGTGGGGTGATTTTAACACCAGGTTACGATCCGTAGGTATTACAGCACCTTTTTGCTGAGCATATGCCCCCCATAAAATGTATACCAAACCTGTTCGGAGCGTGGACAGTTTTCTTATTACCGCGTCGGTAAATTGCTCCCATCCTTTATTCTGATGAGAACCCGCTTGCCTCGACCGAACCGTCAAAGTTGCATTCAGCAGTAATACACCTTGTTTGGCCCATCGTTCCAGGCTTCCATTGGATGGGAATTCCTGGTTTAAATCTGCTTTGATTTCCTTGAATATATTTACCAAAGAAGGAGGCATCCTGGTTTCCTCACTTACTGAAAAGCATAAGCCGTTGGCTTGTCCGGGACCGTGATAAGGGTCCTGTCCAATGATCACCACTTTTACCTGATCAATTGGGCACAAATCAAAAGCCTTGAAAATCTGCCCTCCTGGCGGGAATACGGTGTTATTATTATATTCATTCTTTACAAACTTGACCAACTCCAAAAAATAGGGCTCTTCAAATTCCTCCTTCAAAGCTTCATGCCATCCAGGCTCAATACTTACATTCATTTAATAATTCTTAAAATATTGATTGATGCAGGCAAAATAAAAAATAATTATTATAAATTTCTGCCTCAAGAAAGATGATGATCACTGAGATAACAAAAGGTATTCAAGTTACTGTGCAGGTAGAGTTTCAACCAGAGTACTCTAACCCTGTTCAGAATCATTTTGTTTTCACCTATCAGATAACCATCGAAAACAAAAGCGACAAAACAATACAGCTGATATCCAGGCATTGGGAAATTGATGATGTCACCTTTCCAAAACGTGAAGTGGATGGTGAAGGCGTGGTTGGAAAACAACCCGTTCTTGAACCCGGACAGGCTCATCATTACGTATCGGGATGCAACCTAAAATCAGGCATTGGCAAGATGCAGGGATATTACATCATGGAGCAACTGGTAAACGGCAGACAGTTTCCAGTCAATATCCCATCGTTTGATATGATTGTTCCATTCAAGCTTAACTGATTTTATTTCTTGTTTTTCCGGATTATTGAATACATAAAATATCGATGGAAAGCTGGAAATGCCTATTCCATCCATTCTCCATTTGTCTATTCTTTCTACCACCAGGTATTGAGAAAAAGCCATCCCCCAATCGAGAACGAAAAGGAAATAAAAGTTCGTTTTCTAAGGAATGAATCTGATATCAGATTTGAAGATCCAAAGACCAATGAAATCATAAGAACTACCGTGAGGGCACTAAGCCAGAAAACCTGGAGTGGTCGATCTTTTTCCTACTTCCTGATAAAACTATGTGAGTGGTTAACAATCTCAACATTCCTGGAAACAGGAACCGCTTTGGGGTTAAATATATCCATGGTATCTCATGCCAAAGGATTAAAACGGGCAGTGTCCATTGAAGGATCCAACGTTTTGGCAAAAGAAGCAGAAAAATTATTAGTTAGTCCACCAAATGTTGAACTGGATATTGTTCAGGGAAATATATTTGATGTCTTTGAAAAAACGCTAAATACAGTAAAGCCTGAAGCTGTGTTTCTTGATGCTGATCACAGATCTGAAGCACTACAATTCTACCTTCAGGTAATTAACCAACATACAGACCATATCAAAGCCATTGTGATCCATGATATTTATTGGTCAAAGGACATGAAAAAAGCCTGGGGTAGAATCATTAAAGACAACCGGTACCCATTAACCATTGATTGCTTTCATGCCGGATTAATCTTTTTCCCAGAGCAAATGGAGAAGCAACATTTCATCTTAAAATATTGATCTCTCGTGATCCATTGCCAATTTCTCAATCATTCCGTTATTTTTGCCGCCAGAATAATCAAGGAGTATGGAAAATTCATCAGAGAGCAAAGGATTAAAAAGTGGATTAAGCGGGGACAAGAAAAAAGTTTTTTATTGGGTCCTTGGAGTCTTAATCCTGGTATTGTGCTTTTTCATATACCTAAGCATCAGACTTGGGAATGAAAATGAAAGACAAGCTCAGGAGCTTAGCAGCACCATCTTACAATTGGACTCTATTTCGGGAGAACTGGATGAACGAATAATAACCATTAGAGAGTTGGGTGGCGAAGTAGACACGCTAATAAAGATTAAAGAAGAGCTGGAAGCAGAAAAGAAAGAACTGCTCACCAGACAGGAAAATCAACAAGCACTCATGTCCACACTACGCGGCAAGGTAGATGGATACCAGGAACTACTGATTATGAAAGATGAAGAGATTACTCGTCTTACAGCCATGAATGATCAACTGATCTCTGAAAACAACACCTTGAAGGTAGAAAAGCAAGAATTGAATCAATCCATCCAGGAGATTAACCAGGAAAAGTCTCAACTTCAGGATCAGGTGGCTTTTGCTTCAAGGTTGAAAGTTCAGGGCATGAAAATATTTGCTGTGAATGAATCCGGTAGAGAAAGAGAAGAAGAATTCAGAAACAGACACATCAATCAACTAAAAATTGAGTTTACCGTAACAGAAAACAAGGTCGCTCCTATTGAAGGAAAAACCTTGTTGATTCGTGTGGTAGCTCCTGATGGAAATGTGCTCTTTGACGTAACCAAAGGGTCAGGAACCTTCCTTTTCAACGGCCGTGAAATGTTTTATACCGTGGAGCAGGAAATCCTTTATGATAAGAAAAGTCAAACGGTTACCCTATACTATGATAAAGGAAGTGAATTTGCTCTTGGTAATCACCAGGTAGAAGTTTATACAGATGACTACCTGATGGGATCTGGAAATTTCATCGTAAAATAAGGTACATTAAAGAGTTTACCTTCCAATTGTCCGTTTAACAATCTTTCACTAATTTTGCACTTCAATTTTTTTGAAGCAATTATTATAACATGAAAAAACAATACGAGACGGTATTCATTTTAACTCCCGTTTTGTCTGAAGCTCAGATGAAGGATGCTGTCCAAAAATTCAAAGGTATCATCACGGATGGTGGTGCTAAAATCGTCAATGATGAGGACTGGGGCCTTAAAAAGCTAGCCTATCCTATTCAACACAAAACCACTGGTTTTTATCACCTATTTGAATTTGAGGCAGAGACTTCCTTAATTGAAAAACTTGAGACAGAATATAGAAGGGATGAGAAGGTAATGAGATTTTTAACGACTGTACTTGACAAACACGCAATTGTTTACAACGAGCGTCGTAAAAATGGAGCATTTAACAAGCCAAAAACTGAGAAAGAGGAGGTGAAATCATGACATTACAGAACGAACCCATCAACAGGGAACAAAAGAAAGATAAATATTGCCGATTTAAGAAGAACGGCATCAAATACATTGACTACAAGGATGCTAATTTCCTTTTGAAATTTGTCAATGAGCAAGGAAAATTATTGCCAAGAAGAATTACAGGTACTAGCCTTAAATACCAGCGCAAAGTTTCGCAAGCTGTAAAGAGAGCCAGACACCTTTCGCTTCTTCCTTATGTAACAGATTCTTTAAAATAAGCAATCATGGAAATCATATTAAAGGAAGATATTAAAGGATTGGGCTATAAAAATGATACAGTAAATGTAAAGCCCGGGTATGGTAGAAATTTTCTAATCCCTCAAGGGATGGCCATCATTGCTAACAAATCTAATAGCAAGATGATTGAAGAAAATATTCGTCAAGCAGCTCATAAAGCTGAAAAGCTGAAAAATGATGCTGAAGAGATTGCCAAGAAAATTGGTGAACTAACGTTAGAAATTAAAACAAAGGCTGGAGAGAGTGGTAAAATATTTGGCGCAATCACAGCCATTCAGGTTGCTGATGGCCTGAATGAAAAAGGATTTGAAATAGATAGAAAGAAAATCAGTATTGTTGGCTCTATTAAGGAGCTAGGAGAACATAAAGCCACGATTGACCTTCATAAAGAAGTTCATCACGAAATAACTTTAAATGTGATATCAGAGTAAAATTATCTGCTCAACACAAATAAAAAAACCCCGACGTATTACGTCGGGGTTTTTTTATTTATTTAACACCACCGTAATTATTACATTGCTATTTGATAATAGATACACCCTGAAAATTCAATTAAATTTGTACTTGATGTCAATGGTCAAGCATTTTAACTATTAATGACTCCCACTCAGGTTTTAAAGACTCAAATGAATCAAAACTTGTGGAAAAACTTAGCAGTAATTTTTTTCTCCATTATCGCATTCCTGCTATCCATCAACTGGTTGGGTTATGGCTTTAGTAGAATTGGTCAGGAAACAGCTGCTTCAATCATTTCAGCAACTTCCAATCCTTTCATTGGGCTCTTCATTGGTCTACTGACAACCGCTATTATACAAAGTAGCTCAACGACAACCTCCATGGCAGTGGCGGCGGTTGCAGCAGGATCTCTTTCACTCACTCAGGCCGTTCCGATCGTGATTGGTGCCAATATTGGCACCACAATTACCAGCACCGTAGTTTCGATGAGTTACATCACCTCACCTCATGAATTCAGGAAAGCAGTTGCAGGAGGAACCATTCATGATTTCTTTAATATCCTGACCGTGGTAATCTTATTCCCGCTCGAATTAAAATACCATATACTGACAGATTTAAGCTATTATTTTGTCCAGTTTATACATGTCGATGCCTCGAGTAATTTTCAGGGTGACTTTTTGGGTATCTGGACATTAGTGGAAAATATTGGAGAAACGTTAGTCCAATGGATCGGCGCACTAGGCTTGATTCTTGGTTCTTTTATTTTGTTATTTGGTACCGTAAAGTTGATTTCACAGGTACTTTCGAAAGTCTTAATAGGAAATGCAAGAAACAGATTTGAAAACATCTTTAACTCTCCAGGCAAATCTTTAGGCTGGGGTTTCTTACTCACGACAATTATTCAATCCAGCTCAGTAACTACCTCCCTACTCGTTCCTTTAACTGCCACAGATAAAATAAAAATTGAGAATGGTTTGAGGTTTATCATTGGTGCCAATGTAGGAACCACTATTACGGCCATTATCGCTTCATTATTCAAAAGTGAAGCAGCAGTCAGCCTGGCCTTCATTCATTTCTTTTTCAATCTGATCGGGGCCTGTATCTTTCTCTTCGTCCCACTTGCTTCGAAAATCCCCATAGCACTATCCCAATATCTTGGTCTTCTTTCTGAGAAACATCGAATCGTTGGCCTGATATATATTATTATCACATTCTTTATGCTTCCGTTTGCCTTGATCTATTTCAGTAATTAACTAAGAGCGATAGTTGTTCTTGTCGATTGATTTGCTCAAGACATTTAAGAAGAGTGGTGATTTATCAAAGGTAATTGTCCACTATCAGAAGAAAGCTTCCTTTATCGCAAAACCCTTACACTATCGACCCGGCAGCTTTTATTAACTGTACTATAAACATGTACCTACTATCACAATAAGCTCATTTTCGCACTCAGTTTTCCTTAAAGCCTGGTGTTCAAAATGTTATTGTAGATAGAGCCAAAGGTATAACTCAAGCCAACGCCTACGTTTAACCGATAGTTGGTTGCAATGGCACGTTGCTGGAGAATGATGTCTTCCAATGAAGCATCCCCAAGTGGCAGGTTGATTTGATCCCTTATCATGTCAAAATCAGCATTGATACTGACGAAAAAACCCTTAAATAATCTAATATCCGCACGATTATCAATAGAGATTCGATTTTTGGAAAAGTCATTTAAAAAATTGGAAACTACGACACTGGAAAAAACATTCCCCCAGTCCTTACGGTACCTAACATTGACTGAAAAGGATTGACTGGGAAACCTGTCCTGCTTTACCTCAAATATGGTCGACTCCAGGTATTTTTGATAATTATATCCCACTTTATAAGCGAAGGTAATCTCCCTTGTAAGTACCTCACGATAGTCAAAAATACTGTATTCTAATGCAGGGGAAACGTTCATTCGCAACTGCAAGTTACTCACGGTGTTATTTTGAATATTAGTAAAAATACCTGCTGACCAGTGCGTACCAAGACTTTTAACGACACTGGATTCAAAATACTTAAACTCTCGTAAACTAGTAAATGCCGTACCATCATCCTGATCAATGTTAAGAATATTTCTTCTGAATATACCATCAATCCTAACTCTCCAATTTTGCGTTACCTTATCTCCCTCAAACCCCAGTTCATAATTGAGTTCTTCTCTGGTATCCTGATCACGCAACCTCAGCTCACCCTTAATTTCAAATACCCAGTTATTCCATGGGTCGATCTGTACATTACTATTTTTATTTTCTTCAAATTCTTCTGCTACAATAATTTGAAACTGATCAGATAAATTGGTGCGCAGGAGATAAGGTATGAAACCTTTAAGTATTTCCTGCAACAATCCATTACGCGTTTCATTATTCGTCAATGTTTGAGAGAAGTCTGCAGAATAGGTAAAGTCAATTCCCTCAAATTCACCTTTACCCACATATTCCATATTGTAAATCTCACTGGAAGCACTCCATGATCTATTGACCAACAGGTACACATCAGCCAGTGATTGATCACGCACATGGGTTAGAAATAGGCTGTTTTGCCGCATGTAGCTATCATCACACCCGCGACAATCAATCATCACTTTTAGCTCATCGAGCTTGCTGTGCTGTGCATTCAAGCTAAAACCAAAAAGAAAAATTACCAAGCCTAAAATGCTGGTTCGCAGCTTAAAATAAATCATGTTAAGAAAATTGAAGTATTGGTTAAAGTTTAAAATTGAACACTCAGTAAGTATCTGACTTACATTTAATTACAAAGTGGTATACTTTGCTATTTCAGGAAAGGTTTGGTATTAATTTCGAACGCAAGTTAAATTATTTTTGAGTGTCCTGAATTGTTTTTCGAGGACAGATTTAGTTTTTTTTAGATATCTATTTCAAGAGGAATAATCTTTGTTCTTCTTACTTGAATAAAGGCGCATATTCTTAACAACAGGTAACCATATTAATTGTTATCTCTCCCCTATTAAAATAACCCAAATGATAAGTGAACTAAAATATTAGTTTATTAATTTGGATTAATCAAATTAAGACCTTAGCTTTAAACTAATATTTTAGTTAATTGCAAATAAACCGAGCTATACATGAAAGAATTAACAAAAGCTGAAGAAGAAATTATGCAGGTCCTCTGGCAATTAGAATCTGCGTTTGTAAAGGATATTATTAGTCATTTACCTGACCCAAAACCAGCATATAATACGGTATCAACATTCGTCAGAATCCTGCAGCAAAAGGGATTTGTGGGATATGAGGCTCATGGAAAGTCTCATAAATACCATCCTTTAATCACAAAGCAAGCCTATACCAAACTGTTCATGAAGGGATTTGTAAAGAGATACTTCAGCGGGTCCTACCAACAGATGGTTTCCTTCTTCACCAAAGAGGATAACCTAAGCCTTCAGGAATTAGAACAACTGCTTAAAGAACTTAAAGACAAGAATCATGAATAATTACCTGATAGAACTTGGCATTATCCATTCCTTGCTGATTCTGGGATACTGGCTTTTCCTCAGAAGAGAAAGACAATACGCAAAAATGAGAGGGTACCTAATTACAGCAACTATTGTCTCACTGGTCATCCCATTGCTTAAGCTCCCGGCACTGTTCTATAATGGTAACGAAGCAATACATGTTATACCTCACATGCCAGCGTATACGTTTGAAGCAATGTCGATTGCCGAAGCTGATACTTCATTCTGGAGTTGGAACCTGACCATCTGGGGGTATGCAGCTATCAGTGCATTGTTTCTATTGGGTTTTCTGAAAAACCTGATCGCGCTTTTGATCTTGGAAAGGAAGAGTCGATATGAGAAATTCAGCGGCATGTATATTCGGCGGATTAATGGTGTAAATGGAAGCTTCACCTTCTTCAACAGCATCTTTCTCAGTGAGGAAATTGACAACACCCAGGAGGAGTATAAAACGATACTCAAGCATGAACAAGCGCATGCCAACCTGGGGCATACCTACGATTTAATGTTTTTCGAATTATTCAGGGTTTGTTTCTGGTGGCTGCCATCCAGTTGGTTTATCAGGAGTGAAATCAAGAAGATCCACGAATACCAGGCTGACTCATTTGCGCTTAAATCTTGTGATTCAGAAAAATACTCAACCATACTGATCAGTTCTACTTTAAAAATTAATGGACTGAGTCTGGCCAGCTCCTTTCATGATGGATTAATCATTAAAAGACTAAAAGCAATGAAAGAACAAACGAAAAAATTAAGTCCCTGGAAAATGGGGATACTAGGTGTCTTATTGGCATTACTCTTTGTCGTATTTGCCTGTAGTGAAGAACTAGAAAAGGATATACAAGAAATTGGAACCCAAAGTAACGCTATTACATTTGATCAATTACCGTTAGAAATGCGGAATAAATTTATTACTGAACATCAAGAAGAAATGTCTTTTTTAAAGATTACTATAAGGGAAGGACAGAAAGTTTCAGACGTATATGATGTACTAAATATTGATCCACAAATGGTTCATACTGTTTTCTATGGCCAAAATGAAGTCTATGCAGTTTTACGCAAAGGTGCTAAACATTTTGACTATATCTCTGAGAAATCTAAAATAGATAATGGCCATGGATTAGTATTTACCATCGTGGAAGAAATGCCAGAATATCCGGGTGGTCTCGACTTATTCTATAAATATCTGGCAGAAGAAATACGGTATCCAGACGTAGCCAGGAAAAATGGTATTGAAGGGTCTGTTTACGTTCAGTTTGTCGTCGATAAAGATGGGTCTATCTTAGACGTGGAATCGATTAAGGGTATAGGTTACGGCTGCGATGAAGAGGCGGTAAGAGTCGTACAAAATGCTGGCAAATTTAACCCTGGAAGTCAAAGAGGCATACCTGTCAGAGTAAGAATGGTTCAGCCTGTCAAATTTAAGCTCAATTCTGAAAGTATCAATCCAGATAACACTACCCAGGGAACGATCACCATTGATAAATTAAATATCAACAAAGATAAGCTCAAGGTAAATGCCAATTATAATAATGGCGAGTGGACCGGCACGGTATTTACTGATGCTGGAGACAGACTTCCCGGTGTAAACATTGTGGTAGCTGGAGGAACTTTAGGCACAGTTTCTGATTTGGATGGAAAATTTTATTTAAAAACCAATGAATCCAATGATATCAATCTCAGTTTCGTAGGATATGAAAGCGTGAAACTGGAAGGGAAATAAGCAAACAATTTACTCAACAATCAAATTAAGTGCCCTTAAAATCATTTTATCTGTTTAAATTGATTTCAAGGGTATGTTTTCCTGCCAAAGATATCAGGTACGCGTACTTCAGATTAGCCAGTGACTGATATGAATACTAAAGTTGATTTCTTCTTTGATCAAGCGGTAAAATGGAAAGAAGGATACAAACACCTGAGATCCATTGTTTTGGATTGTGGACTGACGGAAGATTTGAAATGGGGAGTGCCCTGTTATTCATACGAAGGTAAAAATGTCGTCTTGATACATGGATTTAAAAATTACTGTGCGTTGCTTTTTCATAAAGGTGTTTTGCTAAAGGATCCAAATGCAATCTTGATACAGCAAACCATACATGTGCAGGCAGCTCGGCAGATACGGCTCACCAACTTAAAGGAAATAATGGATATGGAACCTACACTGAAAGCCTATATCTATGAAGCTGTTGAAATAGAAAAACTAGGGCTAACAGTCCAATTAAAAAAGACTGCTGAATTAAATATGCCAGAAGAATTCAGTGCGCAGCTAAAAGCAAACCCTAAATTAAAAACCGCTTTTGAAGCTTTAACACCAGGGCGTCAACGTGGATACCTCATCCACTTTTCTCAACCGAAACAGTCCAAAACCAGAGAGGCTCGCATTGCAAAATACTCACCCAAAATTATGGATGGAAAAGGATTGAATGATCAGTAAAAATCTTTTAACACACATTCTTTTTTATATTTAAATCCTATTGAGTTTTAAACCACTGGCAAATAAAAACAACCTGTTTACCTTTTTGAATGAATGTCAGGTAGCCTGTTAGCCAAATTATGAAGTACTAGGATTAACGCATCTAACAAAACGATTCGATGAATAAATTGAAATGGCCACTTACCATACTCATATTACTGGCTACAATCTATCTGGTTACTGTATCAGTAGTTCCTCAGCAGTTTGACAAGAATCTCAATATCACCCTGAAACTTCCACCCTATGAGGTTTCAAAAGAGGCCCAATCCATTTATAACTCACTAGATTTTATCGCAGATTTACATTGTGATGCACTGCTCTGGAGCCGTGACCTGACAGTTAAAAACACCTTAGGTCATGTAGATTTCCCAAGAATGCAGGAAGCCAATATGGCCTTACAAGCATTTACAATAGTCACCAAATCTCCAAAAGGACAAAACTTTTCGGAAAATACAGGCGATTCATTTGACATGATGACACTGCTCAATTTTTTGCAGGGAAGGCCCTTGTCTAATTGGTTTAGCCTGAGCGAACGAGCAATTTACCAAAGCAAAAGGCTCCAAGGCTTTGCCGATGATTACAACGATGCGTTTATTGTAGTAGAAAATGCGAATGACCTTAACAGGCTGTTAAACCTCAGAAAAGAAAACAAAAAGGTTGTCGGAGGATTTCTGGGAATAGAGGGTGGTCATTGCCTGGAGGGAAAAATAGAAAACCTTGAAAAGGTATATCAGGAAGGTGTTCGCATGCTTGGACCTACACATTTCTTTGATAACGAACTTGGGGGCTCTGCCCATGGTGTCAGCAAAGAAGGCCTCACTCTTTTTGGCCATGAGGTGATCGATCGTATGGATGAGCTCCATATGATCGTTGATTTAGCACATGCTTCACCTGCCATGATTGACGATATTTTAGATCAAACTACAAGACCTGTTTTGGTATCTCATACAGGTGTTCGTGGAACAAGAGACAATGTCCGTAACTTATCTGATGACCATGTACGAAGAATTGCTGCCAATGGAGGGCTCATTGGTGTTGCCTACTTTAAGGGTGCTATAAACACCCCCCTTACAGCAGGTATTGTGGAAGCCATGAAATATATTAAGTCTATCGCAGGCGTGCAGTGTATTGCCTTAGGATCGGACTATGATGGCAGCATGACTGCACCATTCGATGTAACTGGTTTACCCTTACTTGTTGAGGAATTGCTTAAACAGGGATTTCAGGAAAACGAAATAAGAGCCATCATGGGTGAAAACATCAAGAACTTTATGCTTAAAAACCTCTAGTAGGTTGATTCTTAAAGACAATAAAGTCTTATGATCTCTATGACTTTCAGAATGCTATATCTTTGTAAGGTCTTCGCATAGCGAAATAATACAGTCCATGTTCACCTTACCTTTCAAAGTAACCCCCTCTCCTGTTAAGATAACCATTAGTGATCAAATGGTATTAATGGGTTCATGCTTTACCGGTAACATTGGCGAAAAACTCATCAATCATAAATTCCAGGTACTATCAAACCCTTTTGGAGTAATCTATAACCCAATTTCGATTTTCAAATTGCTCAAGCAAGCAAGCAATGAGGAGATTGATACTGAAAACGTCACCAAAAGAGATGAAATCTACTACCACTGGGATATGCACTCCGCTGTATCCGCTGATAGTCGTCACGGATTGATAGATCTCCTCAAGGCAAAGCAATCACAAATGAAGGAGTCCCTGTTAAGCGCACAGGTTCTGGTAATTACGCCCGGCACGAGCTTTGTGTATCACACAAAAGAACAACAAAAGTTGGTCGCAAATTGCCATAAGATCCCGCAAAAATCATTTATTAAATCACTACTTACGGTAGCTGAGATTAAGCAAGCCTATCAGGATATGATTACTGTCATCAGGGCTCTAAACCCAGCTATTAAAGTAATTTTTACGGTAAGTCCGGTCAGGCATATCAAGGATGGACTCATAGAAAACAACCACAGTAAAGCCATACTCATCCAGGCCATACAGGAAATCATACGGGATGATCAGCAATCCAGCTATTTCCCGGCTTATGAAATGGTCATAGATGTATTGCGGGACCATCGGTTTTATAAAGAAGACATGGTTCACCCCAACCAGCAGGCCATTGACTATATCTGGAAACAATTCATCGCTACCTACATGGATCATGAAACGCTAAAATTCATCGACGAATGGGAAAATATTTTAAAAGCAATCAATCATCGTCCTTTTAACCCCGGTAGCGCAGCACACCAGGCTTTTCTACTAAAAACCATTGATCAAGTTGAGAAAATTAAGAAAAAAGCCGATGTTACCAATGAACTTGAACGGCTCAAGTCAGGTTTATTAAAAGTGTGAACAAAGTCCTTTTCATAACACTCCTTTTAACCTTAAGTTGTAGACCACCTATGAATAATGAAAGCGCTCAGCATACCAACCACCTCATCAATGAAACAAGTCCCTACTTATTGCAACATGCGCATAATCCGGTAGATTGGTATCCATGGGGAGAAGAAGCACTTTCTAAGGCAAAAGCGGAAAACAAACCTATCCTGCTAAGTATTGGCTATTCGTCTTGTCACTGGTGTCATGTAATGGCACACGAGTCATTCGAGAATGACACCATTGCTGCAATGATGAATGAGCACTTCGTCAATATCAAGCTGGACCGTGAAGAGCGACCCGATATTGATCAGATCTATATGGATGCCGTACAGGCCATGGGGCTTAATGGCGGATGGCCACTTAACGTATTCCTCTTCCCGGATCAAAAACCTTTTTATGGAGGCACCTATTTCCCTCCTCAAAACTGGAAAAAGCTCCTTGAATCTGTTTCACAGGCCTATATAAACAACAATGACGAACTGTATAAATCAGCATTAAACTTTACTAAAACACTCAATGAACGAGAGTCTGGAGCACTTGGATTAGACAAAAAAGCTGAAAATATAGCCATAGATCAACTATTTAGTGCTTATAAAAAATTAGAATCAAGATTTGATTCCGTATGGGGAGGAGTCAATAAATCACCAAAATTCCCCATGCCATCAGTCTGGCAGTTCGTACTTCACTATTACTATTATAGTCAGGATGAAACTGCGTTAAATCATTTGACATACACACTGGATAAGATCGCCATGGGCGGTATTTATGATCAAATCGGTGGCGGCTTTTCCAGATACGCTGTAGATGGAGAATGGCACGTTCCTCATTTTGAAAAAATGCTTTACGATAACGGTCAATTGCTAAGTCTGTATGCCAATGCATATAAACTATCAAAAGACGATTATTACTTCCAAATCATGGAAGAGACTGCACAATGGCTAAAACGTGAGATGATGTCTGAAGCAGGCGGGTTTTATGCGGGTCTGGATGCTGATAGTGAGGGTGAAGAAGGTAAGTTTTATGTCTGGACACAAGAAGAAATTAAAGCGATTGGCGGAAGTGAATGGGAAAACATCTCCGCTTTTTATGATGTTCAGAAATCTGGAAACTGGGAAGGTAAAAACGTACTTCGTACGCTAAAGCGTATAGAGGTGTTTTGTAATGAAAAAAGCTTAGACCTGGAAAGTTTCAAAGAAACCATTAAGGAATTTAAGCAAAGGACTTTAAAAGAAAGAGAAAAACGAATCAGGCCAGGGCTTGATAACAAAATAATTGCTGGTTGGAATGGACTGATGCTTACGGGTCTGTTAGATGCTTATCAAAGCACCGAAGCACCACTTTTTGCAGAGCTAGCCAAAATGAATGCTGACTTTCTAGTTAATCAAATGATTAATGAAAATGGCTCACTTAAACGAACACATGGGTCAGACATTAACGGATTTTTGGAAGATTATAGCGCTGTCATTCAATCCTTCATCAAGTATTACGAAACCTTTTATGATGAATCATATTTGGCTACGGCAAGAAGCCTGACTGATTTTGCCATTAGTGCATTTTATGATGAAGAGGAGCAATTGTTTTTCTTCACCAGTGATCAATCTGAAGCGTTAATCGTTCGCAAGAAAGAAATCTTTGATAATGTGATCCCTTCTTCTAATTCCATGATGGCTGAAAACCTATGGAAGCTGGCTACCATTTATGATGACCGCACATATAAAGAGCACTCAGCTGCTATGGTCAGCCAGGTAAGCCATCTGCTTGAAACTGAGCCTGAGTACCTATCCAATTGGAATTGCCTCGCCCTCAACAAACTTGGTCAAAATGCCGAAGTCGTAATTCTGGGTAAGCAATTTGATCAAAGTGCAAACGCCATCAATAGGCATTTCATACCCGACATGACACTCATGGCATCAGCCGCGAGTAAACTACCGCTCTTTGAGTACAAAACAACTTCAGAAAATGAAACAACCATTTATGTATGCTATGATAAGGTCTGTAAAAAGCCTTTAACAAAATCAGCGGCTGCTGTTGAATTGTTGTTGAAATAAAGATCTGACTATTTCTGTTTTGAAAACCAAACATCAGTAATTTGTATTGATGCATGGACTGTACCAAATTTGTCTGATTGTATAGGGTTATCTAATGATTACTAAAGCATCAGTCAGTAATCAATCTAAGTTTTTTTGTCAACAGGACAAGCTTCTATATAACTTCGTTGTAACGTGATTTTTGCAGAAGTTATATTGCCCATTCCCCTCCACAGGACTTTTACCTATGCTGTTCCTGAAAACCTCCAAAAAGAGATACAGATTGGGTCGCGTGTCATTGTATTGTTTGGAAATAAAAAGGTTTTTACGGGTATCATTCATTTCACTCATGAAAAGAAACCTACTTCTTTTGAGCCAAAGGAAATTCTATACCTGCTGGATACTGAGCCTGCAATCACCAAAACTCAGCTGGCCTTTTTCGAATGGATCAGTAAATATTACATGTGTGCCTTAGGAGATGTAATTCAAGCTGCATTACCTGCTGGATTGAAAATTTCCAGCGAATCCTACCTGTCTTTGCATGCAGATTTTGATCCCGACGATGTAGCGCTTACAGAAAAAGAAGAAATCATTGTTAATCATCTGGCTTCAGGTGACTTAAAAATCCAGGACGTAGGTAAACTACTGGGTATTCAATCTCCTCATCATCATGTGAAGAAACTGGCCAATAAGCAGGTTGTTCAACTTTTCGAACAGATAAATGACAAGTACACGGCTAAAAAGGAAAAAAGGATCAGGCTCTCCCCTGGCCTGTTAACTGAGGATAAATTAGATGAGGTTGCCAATTCTCTGGAATCCAAAGTAAAACAGCATGAAGTACTATTGGCTTACCTAAGACTTACAGATATACTGGATAACCCAGCTAAAAATGGTGAAGGTATTACAAGACAAGCACTATTAAGCGAAGGCGTAAGTGTATCCAGCCTTCAGACATTAATCAAGAATGGCATCTTTGAAGCGTGGGATCAAAAAGTATCCCGTATTGATTTACAAGATACTACTCAGAATACCAGTAGCCCAACATTATCAGCCATTCAGGAAGCGGCCAAGGCTGATATTTTAAATCAGTTTCAACATCATCACACCGTATTACTCAAAGGAGTTACCGGCAGTGGTAAAACTGAGGTCTATATTTCCCTAATTCAGGAGATTATTGAATCAGGAGGCACTGTGCTTTATTTACTTCCTGAAATAGCACTTACGACCCAGATCATTAAAAGACTCGCAGCTGTATTTGGGAATGACTTTGGCATTTATCACTCAAAATATTCCGATAATGAACGCGTAGAGATTTATGAAAATGTACTTCAAAAAAAATACTCACTTGTTGTTGGAGTCAGGAGTGCTGTTTTTCTACCCTTTTCAAATCTCTCTTTGGTAATTGTTGATGAAGAACATGAAAACTCATACAAACAATACGATCCAGCTCCACGATATCATGCCAGGGACGCTGCGATTTACCTGGCAAGTATTTTCAATGGAAAAACACTGCTTGGAACAGCTACACCTTCCGTAGAAACCTATCACAATGCGACATCCGGTAAATATGGATTAGTTAATCTAGACCAGAGGTATGCCAATGTAAGTCTTCCTACTGTGGAGATCGTAGACATGCTACGTGAGAAAAGCAAGAAAACACTAAAAGGCAATTTCTCTTCTGTGTTGTTCCATAAGATCGAAGAAGAACTGTCAGCCAGGAAGCAAATCATTATCTTTCAAAACAGGAGAGGCTATGCTCCTTTCCTCACCTGTGAAAATTGCGGACATATCCCGAAGTGCCCCAACTGCGATGTGAGTTTGACTTATCACGCCCATAAAAACTTTATCATGTGTCATTACTGTGGATATCGTGCAGAAACACCGCATGAGTGTCCAGATTGTCTTTCTAGTGAGATTAAATCCATCAGCTATGGCACAGAAAAGTTAGAGGAGGAACTAAACATCCTGTTTCCTGCTGCAAACATCAGCCGTATGGATCTGGACTCTACACGAAGTAAGCATAGTTATGAAAGAATCATTTCCTCTTTTGAGTCCGGGGAAATTGATATCCTGATTGGCACACAGATGGTTGCTAAAGGGCTGGACTTTGATCATGTAACGCTGGTCGGTATTTTTGATACGGACCGTATGATCCATTTTCCAGATTTCAGGTCACATGAAAGGGCTTTTCAATTGATGTATCAGGTGAGTGGTCGTGCAGGAAGGAAAAAAGATCCTGGCCTGGTTATCATTCAAACCAATAATCCAGAACAGAAAATCCTGGAAAGAGTAAAAAACCACGACTATCTGGCCTTCTATCACAGGGAGTTAGGTGAACGGGAAGCATTTAACTACCCTCCATTTTGTAGGATCATAAAGATTATTGTAAAACATAAAGATAAAAACATAAGCTTTCAGGCCGCACTGTTTCTGGTAAATGAAATCACACGAACACTTGGTAATTCAAGAGTAAACGGACCGGTGGAGCCGATAATTGGGAGAATTAGAAATCAATATCTTTTTGAGATTACAATAAAATTGGAAAAACAAGGACTAAAATTAGCTGTGATCAAAGATTTCCTCCTTAATTCGCGTAATATGTTGCAAAGTCAACGTTCCTATAAAAGTGTGAGAGTTATTTTTGATGTTGATCCGGTTTAAACTATGAAGGGATTATCTGTCATCCTGGTATTTTGGTTACTCATTGCAACTTCCTGCGATCCTTGTGATAACTGTGGAGAACCCCTCCTTTTTGAGCCTACAGTGGCTTTGGTCTTTATCAATAAGGATACACTGGGAAAAATTAACATAACGCTGGAAAATGTATCGGATTCGCTAGATAAAACTGAAGCAAGTGAAGGAGTAGCATCAAATGAATTAGATTCCTTGGAAAACCGATTAATCATTGTCAATGACTCAATAGACAATGGAAATAGTTCGTATGAAGAAGAACGAACAACATTGGAAGACCTGATCGTTACCTACTTAGATTCCACAAATTATTACGCTGAATTGATCACTAAAATCGATTCAGTTGCTGATTATTTAACAACAAAAAGAAGTGAGGTTTTGAAAGGATTTTTAAGGGTGGATACCCTTTATATCAATGAGCAATATCTAACCTATTCAGATAGTTTTGAAATCTATGATGCACCTTTACTGATGAATGAAGAATCGTTTACGCAATTTGAAGTAATAATTGGAGATTTTAAAGGAGAGATCTCATTTGACTACGATTTGGTAGAATTTGTAGATGCGACCAGAGAAATAAAGCTTCGGGCAGTAAATATCACCCCGATGGAAAGCCTCGTGGCATGGGATTCGGTTGGTGACCCTATTTGCGAGACAGAACAATGTAGAGACCATGAAACGACATTATATCTTTATTTTAATTAGTCTATGGTCACTTGTTGCTGTTGCTCAGGAAGCTGACACCAGCAGTATACCCGTTAGACAGAAGTTCATCCGGCCGGCCATATATTTTGACTATGGCAAGGCTATCACCAGACTGATCGGATATGAAGATAAAACCGAAGGGGCGGCATCTTTACTTATCCTGGGTCGATATGAATTGATCGGTGAGCTTGGAATGGCAACATTATCTCCTGCAGAATCCTTTACCAATGGAAACTATTCAGCCGAGGGCTTTTATTACCGACTGGGAGCTGGATTTCTTAATACGTTTAAGGGTGATTTTGCAATCGGGTTGAGTGCCAGATACGGGGTCAGTCAATTCAGTGATCAGGGATTTATTGAAATAGTCGGTGAAAGTGGCATTGACAATAGCTATAACAGAAGGTTTGAAAGAAATAACCTGGAGGCCAGGTGGTGGGAATTAGTATTAACCTCTGAAAAAAAGATTCGTTTCAATAAAGACAACCTACCTGTCTGGTACAATGATATCTTAAGTATAGGTTTTAACCTGAGATTGCGCTTCCTGGTCACCTACGATCAGTCGTCCCCTATCGATGTATATAGTATTCCGGGTTACGGAAAGTCAATTGATAAAGCAACACCCGTCTTTAACCTCTTTCTAAAAGCCTATTTGTTTTAGTTCCTATTCACTAATGAAAACTTAATCAAGCTTTAAATGGTTAAGAAAAGTCCTTTTCCCAAATCAGAGGTCCCAGTCATCATTTAAAATACTGATGGCATGATGGCCTGTCAGATCAAACTGACAAGGAACAATCGAAATGTAATTCTGGCCAATTGCCCACTCATCATTATCCTCTCCTTTATCATGATTTACAAAGTTTCCAACCATCCAAAAGTATTTCCTACCAGTCGGATCTACTCTTTGATCAAACTCTTCTTCCCATCTGGCATTGGCCTGACGACAAATTTTAATCCCCTTAATCTTCGTATTTTGTTTTGGAGGGATATTTACATTCAAAGCAATCCCCTTAGGCATACCTTTGGACAGCGCTTCACGTGCAATCTTAAGGATATATTCGTCTGCATGAGACATATCTGCCCGGTGACTATAATCACACAATGAAAAACCAATAGACGAAGTTCCTTCAATGGCCGCCTCAATAGCTGCACTCATCGTACCAGAATACAAAACACTAATGGAGGTATTTGATCCATGATTAATGCCGCTCACAACCAGGTCTGGTTTCCTGTCTTTTAGGATGTGGTGTTTAGCCAGCTTTACACAGTCTGCCGGTGTCCCACTACATTCATAAGCTACAACATCCTCGAAGATCTTATTCTCCGTAAGTCGAAGCGTATCCCCCACCGTAATCGCATGTCCCATTCCAGATTGAGGGCTATCAGGAGCAACAACGATTACCTCCCCCAGCTGCTTCATCAATGAGACTAACTTGGCAATACCTGAAGAGGTGATCCCGTCATCATTAGAGATCAGAATAAGTGGTTTTGACATCTTTTAGGGTAAGGTGTGAAGTTATATAGAATTATAAAAAGCAGTGATTCTAATTAGGTCACGTACTTCATCTGTTTTTAGATTATTCTTCTTGATAAAGGTCTTAACACTACTAGCCTTCCTGACCATTATGGCCATCAATTCACTTCTTTTACCTGTATAAGGTTGAATATTTCCCTTTTTATCAAGGAAATAATAGGTTCGTGCCATTGTATCCTGGGTAATATTACCACTCCAGTAGATAGAAGAATTGGGAACATTCTCCTGAACCAATGCCTCTCTAGCGAGTAGCGAAAGCGGTGCTTCATATAAAACCTCAAACAGGATCGGTATGGTGTAGTTACTACTGACCTCATAAGGAACCGAATAGAATTGACGATAATTTTTGACTACTTTATCATATATCTCAAAATAAAATAGTTTGTGACTGCTAAAAGTCCGCACTTTTGATTTGTTGATAATCAACTGCACAATATTGGCCTCCATGTCATACTTAATGAGTCCCTTCAGGGTGTCATCTTCAGTGGTGACCAAAAAACCATCATGCCAAATTTCTTTTGAGAATTGTGCATGACTAGCCAGCGATGAAATCATGCAAAAGAAAAACAGAATTAATAACCGTTTCATTTTTTTACTTTTAAAATGGTATGTCCCATTTTATCACGTTTTGTTTCCAAATATTTAAGGTTGTGTTTATTAGGCACAACTTCTATTGCAACATTATCCACAATTTCCAGGCCATACCCCATTAATCCAACACGTTTTTTAGGATTATTTGTTATCAATTTTATTTTTCTGACGCCTAATTTTCTTAAAATTTGAGCTCCAACTCCATAATCACGTTGATCCATTTGAAAGCCTAGTTTTATGTTTGCTTCCACGGTATCCATTCCTTCCTCCTGAAGCTTATAAGCCTTGAGTTTGTTTAGTAACCCAATGCCCCGACCTTCCTGGTTCATATATAAAACCACACCTTTTCCTGCTTCTTCTACCATCGCCATGGCACTATGCAACTGATTACCGCAATCACACCTGTAAGATCCAAAAATATCTCCTGTAAGGCAGGAGGAGTGTACCCTAACTAAAACTGGCTCATCCTCCGTCCATTCACCCTTAAACAAAGCAATATGGGTATCCTCTGTATTGGTTTGTTTAAAAGCCGTCAACTTAAACTCCCCATGTTCCGTTGGCATATTTACTGTCACCTCTTCATCCACCAGGCTCTCACTTTTCATTCGGTAGGAAATAAGGTCCTTAATGGAAACCAAAGGGATTTTAAACTTATCAGCCATTTCTCTAAGGTCTGGCAGTCTGGCCATTGATCCATCTTCCTTCAAGATTTCCACAAGAACACCGGCAGGATATAGCCCTGATAACCTAGCCAGATCAATAGCCGCTTCGGTATGGCCTGTCCTTCTCAGAACTCCTCCCGGCTTTGCTTTTAGGGGGAAAATATGTCCGGGACGACCCAGATCTTCCGGCCGGGTCTTTGGATCAACCAATGCCTGTATGGTCTTTGATCTGTCAGCTGCAGATATACCCGTGCTGGTGTCCTCTCTGATCAGGTCAACAGAAACAGTAAAAGGAGTTGCATGTAATGCGGTATTCTTACCTACCATCAATTCAAGTCCCAATTCTTCACATCGCTCCTCTAATATAGATGCACAAATCAATCCCCTTCCTTCTTTGCTCATGAAGTTGATGATTTCTGGTGTGATCTTCTCTGCGGCACAGATAAAATCCCCTTCATTTTCCCGATCCTCATCATCAACAACAATTACAACTTTTCCTACTTTAATCGCAGCAATGGCTTCTTCTATCGTGTCTAACAATCTTTCCTGATTCATTCTTTACATTTATACCTATCTATACAAATTACCTGACGATGACGTTCCCAAGTATCTTTGCAATATCCATTTCAATTTTCTTTAATTCACTTATTTCATCTAAATACCGATCTACTTCACCCTGATCATCTGTCTCTTTAAGTTTTTTACTCTCTTCAGCAATTAAATGTTGTACGATCCTGAACTTTAACCTCAAAATATTGGTGTAAGTAACATCTCTAAGTATTTCATGTTCTTTAGGGATATGAATCTTAAACTTCTTCTCCCAGTTTTCACTCAATTCATACTTATTAGTCAATAATTCAATGACCTCTTTTTTGACCGCCTCAGAGCCATGTTCCAATAAGTAATCACCATCTATTATCTCCCCTGCCTGAAGTCTTTCTTTAAATATCTCTAATATTTCATAATAAATTGGGTTAGTGAACTGAATCTCCTCAATCTCAGTGACAAAGTATTTGATCAAAGATTCATCTTCTAGCTCCTGACCCTTTATGTTATGTTTCCCGTGGTTTACCAATACTCTGATACTTTCCTTTTCCTGGTACTCTATTACTTTGAGAATGTCTACCCCTTCAAGCTTATCCTCCTCCTGGAGTGGCACATCAGTTAACAGCTCAGTTGGATAGGCTTCAGGAGATGCTTTCTTTCTGTCAGCTAATAAGATCTTATTTTGCTCGGCTATCAAGACCGTCTCATCAATGCCCATCAAATCACTGCACTCTTTGATATACACCGTTCGTTTTACTGGATCCTCAATTTTTGTGATACTGACAACGATATCTTTGATCATTGCAGCCTTCTTCACTGGGTCACCTTGCGCATCTGCTAAGAACAACTTGGTCTTGAACTGAATGATGTCCTGTGACTCATTTTCAATGTAATGAGCAAATGCAGTAGTACCCAATTGCCTGGCATAACTATCCGGATCTTCACCTTCTGGTAAAGCCACTGCCCGAACATTTAGCCCTCCTGCCAGCAACATGTCAATCCCCCTGATAGACGCTCTGATCCCTGCCTGGTCTCCATCAAAAATAATGGTTACCTGCTCAGTATATCTTCGGATCAACTTTATCTGATCTTCTGTAAGTGCTGTACCTGATGAGGAAACCACATTTTGAATTCCACTTTGATGCATGGAAATAACATCCGTATACCCTTCCACCAGGTAACAGTTATCCAACTTTCTGATTTCCTGTTTGGCAAAATATATACCGTAAAGGGTTTTGCTTTTATTGTAAAGTTCTGTTTCTGGTGAGTTGATGTATTTGGGCTGCTTTTTATCTTTGCTTAGGATTCGAGCACCAAATGCGATCACTTTCCCTGTGAGGTTATGAATGGGGAAAATGACCCTGTTTCTAAATCGATCGTAGCTCTTTTCCTCCTTAGTAATGATCAGACCTGCCTCTTCTAATAACGTTTTATTATACCCCTTTGCCTCAGCAGACTTAAGCATTCCATCCCAGGATTCAAGGCTGTATCCTAGCTCAAATTTTTTGACCGATTCATCGGTAAATCCTCGCTCTTTAAAATAACTGAGCCCAATTGATTTTCCTTCCTCATGATTCCACAAAGAATCCATGAAATAATCCCGTGCAAATCCAAGAACAATAAATAGGCTTTCGCGTTTATTTTGTGCCTCAAGGGCTGCATCGTCCTGCTCCTCCTCAATGATTTCAATGCCATATTTCTGTGCGAGAAACTTAATCGCTTCGATATAACTTAAGCCATCAATCTCCCGGATAAAGGTGATTGCATCTCCACCTTTTCCGCTGCTGAAGTCCTTAAATATTCCTTTTGAAGGAACCACATAGAACGAGGGTGTTTTTTCATTGGTAAAAGGACTGAACGCCTTATAACTGGAACCAGACTTTTTTAGGGTTACGAAGTCTCCTACCACCTCAACAATGTCTGCTTTGTTTTTTACTTCTTCAATGGTGACAGGGGAAATCATAGGAGAAAATTGTGCTGTAAATCTAAAGCTTATTTGGCTATTTAAGGTTTTATTAAGACAAGCTGGATAAATTTGCATTAGAGATTATGGACTGGGGGGATTCCCCGCCCTTAGAAATTTCTGATGCTTCTCATATTTCAATTTCCTGCTATTTCTGGAATTTTACCAGATACGTCTGCCGCTTCTCAAAATTATCATTTTCATAGGCGGCATCATTCATTGCCCCTGATTATCTAATGTCAGCTGATTAATGATTCAGGGTTATGGAAATAGTTTTGATCAATGCAACCTGTCAGACTTAGGGCTTAGTCCTTTCAATATTTTTGCTTCCTCAGCCAGGTAAAATTTCCAACGCTGTACCACATAGTCTTCTGGCATATAGGTCTTGGCAAGGTCCAGGAAATTACGATAATGCCCAGCCTCAGATATCATCAATGTATGATAGAAGTCGGCAAGCTCTTTGTCTTTCAGGTTCCTGGACAATACCTTAAATCGTTCAGCACTCCGTGCTTCAATCAAGGCATTAAGCAGAAGCTTTTCTACCAGCTGTTCGTCGCGTGTTCCTCCCTTTTTTACCAATCCATTTATTTGAACAATATATTCGTCCTTACGCGCTCTCCCTAATGAAAGCTTTCGCTTTTTCAAATGTGCTAATACCATCTCAAAATGAGACCATTCTTCAGCAACAACAGGAGATAGCATGCTAACCAATTTACTTTTCTCCGGAAACTGGATAATGAGTGAGATGCATGAAGAAGCAGCTTTCTGCTCACAGTAGGCATGGTCTATCAAAATATCTTCGATGTCTTTTTCAGCAACTGCTACCCACCGGGGATCGGTAGGTAGTTTTAATCCCAATGTAGTTAGTTCATCCATTAATCAAAAAATAACCATCGTGCGCCCAGGCCAATCATCCTTTGCTCACCGGGGTAATAAGGAGTGATAAAATACCCACCATCAACGGGTTGATTCACCTGTGTGAATTTAATAAAAACCCTAAGTTTATCTACCCTGATCGTAAGAAATGCATCTATTGTCAGAAAAGCATCTATCGTGAAATCGTCCTGTAAGTAATACTGTTGAATTTGAGGTGCGTACGACAAAGCTTTATACGCAGTCTTTGCATGAAGGTCTACGCCCAATTCCAGTCCCATGGTATTTTGAAACACAAACCCTGTCCAATAGGCTCTGCCATTATAAAACAGTTGTGGTACCCTTACCTTATCAGCATCACCACCAGAAACTTCGGTATAAAAGGCCTCATTCTCAAAATGAAATCCTTCCTTTCTTACAGGATCTGTGTAAAAGGAAAAATCAATATCACCACCAACAGAAAAAAGCACTGCTGCATCAGCCTGAGCAGGTTCAGTGTTTTGATTGAAATAGGTGAAGTTATTCATCGTCACAATTCTTCCAGAGGGCCTAACCCTGATATTCCGGGTTACAACCTGTAATCCGCCTGTGATTTCATTCGTGAAAGCAGATCTAAATGAATTATGCCATTCATGGTTATTAGCAAAATATTCTTCCATCAGGAAACTTGGTTTTGAAAGTACTGATTTGTATGATCCAAAAATCAAATCAGAATTGATCTTTCCAATTAATTTGTATTCTCCACTCTGAAGAAATTCTGCCATGGCCTCCACATTAAACTTCTCTTTCCAGTCAAACCTGGCATAACCTCCCAAGTAGGTTTCCACAACTCCGGAAGTTGGATCATAATACAAGTAATCCATGTCCAGAATCCTGGATTTGATATATAACCGATAGAATAGGTTAGCAAGGTCTCCCTTAATTCCTGCTTCATTAACCGTCTCATTGAAAACAGCATTTTCATAAGTGCTATCTGGGTCAATCAATCGGTTCTGATAGAACGTATCAAACAATCCCCCACCATCGTTCGCATCGCTATAGCCAAACCTTTTAATACCTATATCCAACTGATGATAAACCTGTAGCTGGTTAGCTAGCTCAAACTGGTGATATAGATGACCTTGTACCCTTTTGTCATATGATCTAGCTTCAATCAATCTGATTTCTGAATCCTGATATTGAAAAAACTCCTCTGTCGGTGCATCATCATCTATTAATATCCCACCTGTCTCTTCAACATTATGAGACATGTTCGCAATATTGACGATCATGCTATAGGGTAGCTTATCATGCTTGTAATATGAGTAAATATCAAAAGTGGTGCTCACCACATTACGATCCCCCTGTCCGGCATAGCCGATCTGCTTGTCCGAGGTAATTCGATAAATATCAAACCCTACATTCCAATTGTTATTAACATTTCTGGAGTAAGAAAAATCAGCAACTGCTCTGGAGCCGCCACCAAAAACTACTTTAAGGTCCATATAGGGAGACTTGGTATCGTAATAATTGATGTCTTCAGGTTCTGGCATGTATATATTGAATGAATTATAACCAGCTGTGCGACCAATAATTTCACTTACCGGATGAAAAATCGGGTACATGGCCGTCCCACTATTTCCAAGGTTTTGGTAATAGTCTCGTTTGAGATCTAACCTGGTAAATCTTTCAATCCCATACATGGTGGTATCCGGATGCCTTTCTGTCGGGAAATTATTCTTTATATCAATTTCCTTAATAATCAGCGTTGTTTCCATGCCATAGACCAGCTCCGTAGTATCATCTACTATACTCTGAGCGTGTGCTGTACACGCCAAAACAAAGAAAATAAGGGTTAATAGCTTTCGCACACTCAAAATTACTTGATCTCGTCCTGATGTTTAATCATCTGCTCTTGTATCATCGACAGAAATAACGATTCATCCTTCAAAAATTTCACTTTAATCGGAATATAAAAACATGAATGATCTTTTAATCTTTCAAAAGCCCTCATTTTAACGGCATCTTTTTCTGTAATCACCAGACTGGTATGGTCATCTAACTCATTGATGATCCCTTTTATATCTAGTTCTGTATAACGATGATGGTCTCCATACTGATGATGTATTTTGACCTGAAATCTTTTTTCAGCATACTCATGAAATATGGCTGCGTTGGCAATGCCTGAAATAACTACCGCCTGTTTCTTTAATGTATCCCCTTTATTGAAAAGTGACTGTTCCTGGCCATATTCGATTCCTGTGAAAAATACCTGTGCTTCAGCATACCTCTTAATATGGTCCTTAATTGTTCTTTGCTCAGCTTCAGAAAGTGTCAAAGGGCATTTTGAAACAATAATAATATCAGCGCGCTCAGCACCATTTCTACTTTCCCTCAACCTCCCTGATGGGATAAGGTAATCTTCATAAAACGGCCTTTGATAGGTGGTAATCATCACATTGATGGAAGGCATCACTGTACGATGTTGAAAAGCATCATCCAGGAGAATAACCTCGGTGTCCGGAAAATGGAAGAGCAGCTCCGGAATGGCATACATGCGCTCCTCTCCGACTACCACATGGAGCTTATCTCCATAACGCGTATGGAACATATAAGGCTCGTCCCCTACTGATAACGCAGTTTCCTGATCTGTTACAATTCTAAAACCCTTGGTCTTTCTTTGATACCCCCTGCTAAGTGTACATACATTAACTCCCTGGCTGATAAACCACTCTGCTAGATAAGCAACCATGGGACTTTTTCCGGTTCCTCCGACAGAAAGATTTCCAATGCCTATTACATTTGTTTCAAATTGAATAGGTTTAATGACCTGCTTATCAAATAGCCGGTTTCTTACCCTGGTGATAAGGTCCATTAAAAGTGCAAAAGGAAAGAGCAGAGATTGCCACCAGGTCATAATAGATATTCTATGAAAGTCAAAGATATTACAAACTACTTAGAGCATCTTGCTCCACTTACCTATCAGGAATCTTATGACAACAGTGGTTTACTGGTAGGCAATCACAAAGATGAGGTAGCTGGTGTCTTATTAACATTGGACATCACAGAAAAAGTGCTGGAAGAAGCCATCTCAACTGGCTGTAACCTGGTGATTGCACATCATCCCCTGATTTTTAAGGGACTTAAGTCTATCACGGGTAATCATTGGGTTGAAAGATGTGTAATTAAAGCCATAAAAAACAACCTGAACATATATGCTATCCATACCAACCTGGACAATGTAATTGATGGAGTAAATAAAAAAATCGTTGACAGGCTGCAGCTACAAAATACCCAGATCCTCAGTCCAAAATCTGATACCCTTTTCAAATTAGTCACATTCATCCCTGCTGAAAATAAAGAGGAAGTGCTTAGGGCCATGTATGAGGCAGGCGCAGGACAAGTCGGAAACTACGATCACTGCAGCTTTCAAATTGCGGGCATGGGAACCTTCAGACCAGGTGAAGGGACAAACCCCTACATCGGAGAAAAAATGGAAGATGAATCGGTAAAAGAGACACGAGTAGAAGTTATCATCGAGTCATCTTTTGTTCAAAAAGTAGTCAAAGCCTTACAGCTAAGTCATCCGTATGAAGAGGTAGCCTACTATTTGAATCCACTGGTAAATGTTAACCAACAAATTGGTTCAGGAATGATTGGTGATTTAGAACAACCAATGGTCGTAGAACAGTTTATGGAATTTCTGAAAGACAAAATGAATACCACAGTGGTAAGACATACCAACCTGTGTCATGAAAAAATTGAAAGAATAGCTGTTTGTGGCGGTTCCGGAAGCTTTTTACTGAAAAATGCTAAACGAGCAGGCGCTGACATATTTATCACTGGTGACTTTAAATATCATGATTTTTTTGAGGCAGATGATGAAATAATAATCGCAGATATTGGTCACTATGAAAGTGAACAGTTTACAAAGGATTTGCTTTATGAAGTATTAAGCAAAAAATTCACTAATATTGCACTCCGTTTGTCAGAAGTAGTGACAAACCCAATCAAATATTTGTAATACTTAATGGAAAATCCAGTAGCTAAAAAGCTTGACGCCCTAGTAAAATTACAATCCCTTGATTCCAAACTTGATGAACTGATAAAAGTAAGAGGTGCCTTGCCAGATGAGGTGATGGATCTTGAGGATGAGATTACCGGTTACAATACCCGAATTGAAAAGCAAAATCAAGAGCTTTCGGAGTTAGAAGAAGCTATCAACAGCAACAAAGCTGCCATCAAAGACGCTGAAAAACTCATAAAAAAATATGAGGAGCAGCAGATGAATGTGAGAAACAATCGTGAATACGATGCGATCACAAAAGAAATCGAGCTTCAACAACTTGAAATTCAAATCCTTGACAAAAGAATCAAGGAAGCTTACGATAAAATCGAAGTAAAGAAAGAGGAGATTGAAGCAACCAATACTACGCTTTCAGGTCGTTCAGAAGATTTAAAGTCTAAGAAAGGAGAATTAGATGTCATCACCCAGGAATCTGAGGCTGACGAGAAGAAAATCCTTAAAGACCGTGAAAAAGCAGCTAAAAACGTAGAAGAGCGATTGTTAACTTCTTATGAGAAAGTAAGAGAAAACATGAGAAATGGTCTTGCAGTTGTTCCCGTAAAGCGTGGAGCCTGTGGTGGTTGTTTCAACATTGTTCCTCCTCAAAAACAAGCTGAAATTCGAGAGCAGAAAAAAGTTATTGTCTGCGAACATTGCGGGAGAATCATGGCAAGTGTAGAAGATGAAATTGTAGAAGAAGAGCCAAAGCCAAAAAGAAGAACAAAAAGAACAAAGAGTTAATCAAAGTACCCCTTTTTCGGGGTACTTACCTTTTAATGTTCTGAAACAGCAAACTCATCATAATTAGTGAGTTCACCTTTGATAGCTAATTCATTATAGGGATTTGATTTTATACCCACCCCACCTAAAGGATAATTATCTCCCTCACTAGATTAAGAGCTTTTCGACTTTTCAAGGGTTGGAGGTGATTTTCTTAAATAATTTCGTTTCCACTAGTGCTTATTTTAGTTATTACAAAAGGAATAACTCTATGCGGGAAGCATCAATTCTACCACCAACTCACCCAAAATAAGAAATAACCAAACACTTTAAACAAACTACTCCCTCTCTTACAAGAGAGGGTTGGGGTGAATTATCTAAATAACTTCATTCCTTCTTACTCATACCTTTTTAGTTCTCTAAACAACTTCGTTTCCACTGGTGCTTATTTTAGTTATTACAAAAGGAATAACTCTATGCGGGAAGCATCAATTCTACCACCAACTCACCCAAAATAAGAAATAACCAAACACTTTAAACAAACTACTCCCTCTCTTACAAGAGAGGGTTGGGGTGAATTATCTAAATATTTTCATTCCTTCTCATTCATACTTTTTTTAGTTCTCTAAATAATTTCGCTTCCACTTTTTCCCAAGTATTTAGTACTTCTTCATTCTTAAAACGCAAAACGGTATATCCCAATTCTATAAGGACACAATCCCTGAATCTATCTTGCTCTAATTCCTTAAGGTGTATTTTCCCATCAATCTCAATGATTAGCTTTTTCTCAAAACAATGGAAATCTGCAATGAAGTAGTTTGACCTTTTGTATGCAATGATAAACTGTCTATTGAACTTATATCCGAGAAATCTTCTACCCCTTACTTTTGACCAGAAAATTGCTTCAGCCTTTGTTTGGTTCTTTCTTAATTCTCTTGCAAATGTGCGGGCTGTTGAATAATTCATCCATCGTAATAAATTCTACTAAAGATGAATATTAAAATTGGTAATTTCAAATAACTGTATAGTAACTGAAGAGATCTCGTTTATACAACCAACTCACCCAAAATAAGAAAGACAATATAGCTCATGCAATCTACTCACTGTCTTCATAAGAGAGGATCAGGGGTGAGTTTTCAAACAATTACATCCCATTATTTGCCTACCCCTTTAATACACATTAATCAAAGCACCCCTTTTTCGGGGTACTTACCTTTTAATGTTCTGAAATAAGCCATCATTGTTGCTAAATCCTTGTCGATATCTCCTTCGGGATAAAATGGCTCCTTCATTTCAACCGTTTTAGTTCCATAATCAAATCCTGTCATAACGATAGGCACTTTTGCTTTGATTGCGATCCAATAAAAACCCGTTTTCCACTTGGACACATAGCCCCTGGTCCCTTCAGGAGTGATTGTTAATACAAACCGATGATTCTTATGAAACAACTCTACAGCTTGATCTACCATTCCTGTATTTCTGGAACGATCTACTGCGTACCCTCCCAGTTTCTTCATCACCCATCCAATAACAGGAATCTTAAAGAAGGAATCCTTTGCCAGGTAATTTGATCGTAAACGAAAAATAGAACGTGCAGCTACGCCTACAAAAAAATCCATGAAACTGGTATGTGGGGCAACTATCAATACAAATTTATTGAGTTTAGGGAGCTGTCCTTTGATTCGCCATCCGGCTAATTTGAAACACAAAAGAAAAAAATACCTGATCATGTAGTTACCAATTGAAAGTCACTCAATATTTTCTTGTCCTTGATCAGCATGTGGGTGTAGTCATATCCTACCTGGTAAATTTCAGTAGCGTTCTTGAAATCAAAAACTTTGTAGTTGCCAACTTCCGGGGGCTCGATAAACACATCACATTTACTCCTTTTTCGATGGCTGTTCATGGTAATAGCAATCAAAAAAGAACGTTCCATCAAATCTTTCCAGCTTCCTACCTGATAATTTTCACTGATAGGATTACAATGTAAGGCAATAACCTTATCACACTTCTTTTTAATTGGCTTGATAGGTAAATTGTCAGTAAGCCCTCCATCTACATATTGCTTATTCCTGATGGTCACAGGGTTAAATAAGACGGGAATACTACAAGAGGCCATTATTGGCTTGATTAATTCTCCTTTGCTGAATACTTTGACCTTCCCTTTATTGATGTTTGTGGCAGTAGCGTAAAAGGGAATCTTTAGGGAATCAAAATTATCCTCTGGTATGTGTTTTTTAATTTCCTCGCTACCTTTCTCGATATTAATAAGACCCTGCCAGTTTAGTGCCGGTCTCAATAATCCGTAAAAGCTAGTATTTTTAATTCGGGTAAGAATTTCATCAGGGCTATACCCATAACTATACAATGCCCCAATGAGTGCGCCAGAACTTGTGCCAGAAATATAATCAAATTGAATACCTGCTTCTTCGAGTGCTTTTATGGATCCCAAATGAGCTATCCCTCTTGCTCCGCCACCAGAAAGGGCTAATCCAATTTTCATAATTAGCCCGTAAAGGCACCCATTGCACAGAATTTATCTATGCGTTGAGCGATTCGCTTGCTCTCCGTAAGTTTATTGAGCTCATTGAGATTCTTAAAAATAACCTTCTTCAACTCTTCTGAGGAGGCTTTTAGGTCAGTGTGTGCACCACCTAGAGGCTCTTTTATAATCCCGTCTATGAGTTTGTTTTTCAACATATCAGAAGCCGTAAGTTTGAGTGATTCTGCAGCCTGCTCTTTATAATCCCATGTTCTCCAGAGAATAGTTGAACAGTTTTCTGGAGATATGACTGAATACCAGGAGTTTTCCATCATTAAAACACGATCCCCAATGGCTATTCCCAGTGCTCCACCTGATGCTCCTTCTCCTATTATAATAGAAATAACCGGAACTTTTAAAGTCATCATTTCTTTGAGGTTTCGGGCAATAGCCTCGCCCTGACCTCGCTCTTCAGCCTCTATTCCTGGATAGGCACCTGGCGTATCAATAAGGGTGAGGATAGGCTTGTTAAACTTTTCAGCCATCTTCATCAGACGAAGTGCTTTTCTGTATCCATCAGGATTTGCCATCCCAAAATTTCTCATCTGACGTTGTTTGGTGTTCCTACCCTTTTGTTGGCCAATCACCATGAAGGTTTGATTATCAATGGTAGCAAAACCACCAACCATGGCTTTATCATCCTTTACTGAACGATCGCCAAAAAGCTCAATAAAATCATCAGATAGCTCATAGATATAATCCAGGGTGTATGGCCTTTCAGGATGTCTTGAAAGCTGCACACGTTGCCAACGGGTTAAATTTAAGAAGGTATCCTTCTTAAGCGTGGATATTTTTTCTTCTAACTTCGTGATGGCTCCACTCACATCTACATCGCTTTCTCTTGCCAGCTCTTTCATGTCTGCAAGCTTTGATTCAAGTGCTACGATGGGTTGCTCAAATTCCAGATGCATTGATATTTTATTTTTGGACTGAGCAAATTTAACAAGAAATCCATGGAAGCCTTTCATTTCAAGTGCATATAATTATTCTCGAAAGTTTGCACAAAGAAATGTTTCAATTCAATCTACAGAAATAGGCGCTGAGAACAAATATTCAACATTTACGGCCCCTATACTCAGCATTTCTGATTGCTTAATTAGCTGGTATTAATTAAACATACTCGTTTAAGTTCTCCGGGACTGAAATTAAATTGAAACTATGTATTGGATAAAAATTTCTAACAGTATAGCTTTGCACCTCGTTTGAAAGAAGTTCACGAAATGGTCTGGTAGTTCAGTTGGTTACCCGCCCGTGCCAAACAGTACGTTCGGGCAGGGAATGCCTGAAGTAGGCGTTGGGAAATAAAAGTGATTATCGACATGTTAGCAACTTTTTTTTAAATATTTGGTCTGGTAGTTCAGTTGGTTAGAATGCCTGCCTGTCACGCAGGAGGTCGCGAGTTCGAGTCTCGTCCAGACCGCTCTCAAAATCAAGCACTTACAAGGAATTGTGAGTGCTTTTTTTATGCCTTCAAAACGATTTGCAAACATACTGCAAACAAATAGTGGATTTTTAGGGTGTTTTTTGAGCTTTTCTGATGGCATTATATCATCAATTTTTATGGGTTCAGAACCTCAAAGACTATCGAACTGACATTAAATCCTCCCCTAACTCATGTATTCCATTCAATATCTTGAGCGAAGTCTTTTCACTTGGCTGTTTATGCCCATCTTTATACTGATGTAGTAAGGTTGGATTTAACCCAATCCTCCCAGCCAGGGCAGACACATTGAAGATGTCGTAGAAATCGAAGAATTGCTCCAGGTCCAACTGAAACTCCAGCTTGTAATAAGTTGGTACCTCCGCTCCTTCTTCAACCATTCCTTCAAAATGAAATGCAATCGCTTCAGCAAATTGTTCCTTCATTTCTTCCCAGCTCTTTGCGGCACTTACTACGCCCGGATAAGCTTCAGCATAAGCACTGTAGCCGGTACCCGTTTTCTCAACTGTGACTTTGATCTTTTCCATTTTACTTCCTTTGTCCTAAGCCTTAATTCTAAGAATCAAGCAAGGCTATTTAAGTCCTGCCTGTTTCAATATTGAATTCACCGTACCTTTTGCTAAATCAGATTTAGGATAAGGTACCGTAACTAATCCTTTTTTCTCAGGGTGTTTGAACTGGATATGGCTTCCTTTCTGCCTTACCTCATACCATCCATCCTTCCGGATTAGCTTTATGACTTCCTTGGAATTCATATTACAAAAGTATAATATTTTATACTTTTTATATACTGTATTAATATATTATATGACTCATTGATTCATGATTTGTTGACCATATTTTAAATTTCAATTAGATATTTAATGAACTGGATACTCATTGTAATTTCAGAATTTTAAATCCATAATAATGAATTTTTAACCAGCTACTATTAAATAAAACCTAACTCAATCATCTCGACCAGACCTAGATTTATCAATGCCCCAAATAGTCTTTGCAACGTCTTCTAGTTTATGGAGAAACTTATCCACATTGTATCCCGCAATAAATGCAAAAGCATAAAAGCCAAACTCAGTTTCCCCTTGCACCGCATCTAGTGTGAGTAAACCCGCATTCAAAATAATATAGCTTATAAAGCCACTAATTGAACTAGTAAGTGGTCGAAGATAGTACCAAACATTCCAGTTTTCGTCCCAGTTATTTTTAACACTTCGATTTTTATAAATACCTCTTAGACAATACAAAATTCCCCCTAGTAGGCCAATTATTGAACAATTGATTGGAACCAACTTTTGCAAATACCAATCAGGCATAATAAATATATCTGGCAACAGGAAAGCAACAACTGCTGCAACGAGGAATACAAGTTCATAGATTATTATTCCGATCATTGAGGTACGATTTTAAGCCAAGATATAATTGTTTTAAATATTCACTATCCAGTTTCAGAGTTTCATCAACTGCAATCCTATGACACTTTCGATATTTACGTTTTTTTCCGCAAACACATTCTTCTGACATTCGGTCTGGAAGCTGATTGTAAATAATAGCATGCAGAATTCGAACAACTACTTCTGGATTTTTAGTTTGATATTTATCGTAGAAATACTCTAGGATACCTTCCCATCCATGAGAGTATTCCCCATGAGGATAAAAGCCTTTAATCTCCCTATAGGTTTCCCTAGATAGATGAGGTTTTAAAATGAAATTTATGAAATCAATTAATTTGATGCCATGACGAGTTATCATCAACTCTTGCTGAAGAACCCCCAGGCATAGTGAGTTGTCTGGGTTAACATGTCTTGAAGTCTTTCGAGGAATTTTTTCGTTTAATTCAAATACTTTTGGAAAACACTTCGGAAAACACTGAGTAATTACTATGCGGACTTCATAGGAATCATAAACACCACCAAATTCCCCATCTTCTAATTGGATTTCTCCTTCTAATGTTGTCTGATTAGGATTCAGTTCAACAACCTTGAGACCAGGGAATTTGGATAATGCTTTACTTATTTCACTTTCAATTTCATTCATGCGTATTGCACCATGGTTTTTTAATCAAGCCTGCGCTAGCTCCTCTTAATGCTGCATCCGCAACCTTACCTCCTTTGTCTATTCTTTTAAAACCTGATACATCTGTTTCAAAAACAATTGGCTGAGGTTTCTTTTCGCTCACATTCACATTCGTGTTGAGAAAATTCTCCTTATCCACTTTCTTTATGTACTCCTTCTTGGCAGCATGATGTGGGGGATTATCCTCATTATTTACAATTTTTTTACTAGAGGCTACTATGAATGCTCCAGAACGTCCATAGTCAAGAAACTCAAGTGAAGTCTTCTGAGGACTATCATTTCCTTCATCTGAATATGGCACATCATTAAAATAAGTCCAAGAACAATGATGAGGGGTTTGAAAAAGGTCCCAGTCAAGCTTATCTTCATTCCCGTATTTCTTTGATTTTTCTAGAACCTCTTTCCACCTGTAATGATCAGCGTCGCCACCCGAAAGGAAGAACCCAGACCAATCGTCATCTTTGTGTGACTTAAACCTTGCTTGCAAAATAATAGATGAGCTGTTTCTGTCAGCCTCAGCATTGGAATCAATTAATGATTGCTTGAAGGGACCATGGATAAAGAATTCAAAATTCCCTTCTGAACTTCCATTAATTTCGCTTAAGGTGACAATATCCCCAGGGACACTGTTGGGAGTTTTCTGAAATTTCTCATCACCATCATATCCAATCATTCGTAATCGATTACCATCATTATTTCGTGCTGGATCATCGTTTAGATATAGCTTTCTTCTCCTTTCAGCTTCTTTTTTGAGAGCTTTTGCATCTTCATTTCCATGATCCCCAAAAATGCTGGAGGTAGCCCACAATTCATTAATCAGAATCTCATCGTTATCTCTATTGGACTTGTAGCCTTCCCCGAAAATAGGACAGTTTAAAAATGAACAAATTAGTAACTTAAACTGTCAAATGAAACAATCAAGATTTAGTGAGAGCCAGATCATCAAGGCTCTAAAAGAGAATGAACAGGGTCGAAAGACCGAAGAAATCTGTAGGGAATTAGGCATCCATAAGGGGACCTTTTACAACTGGCGGAAAAAATACTCAGGTATGGACTCAAGCCAATTGAAGGAACTCAAAGAGCTAAAGGAAGAGAACAGACGACTGAAGCAGATGTATGCTGACCTCAGTCTTGACAACGTCATGCTTAAAGACGTTCTCTCAAAAAAGTTCTAGAGCCCTCTGAGAAGAAGCACCATGCAGAATATCTTCAAACAACCTACCAGGTGAGTATAGAAAGGTCGTGTCGGGTAATGGATCTTACAAGGTCTATGTGGTACTATCAAAGCAAGAAAGATGATAGTGAAGTGATCGATAAGCTCTCAGAGCTGGCCGAGCAGTTACCAACCAGAGGTTTTGATGAATACTATGGTCGGATCCGGCAGCAGGGTTACAGATGGAACAGAAAACGTGTTCTGAGGATCTATCGCTTAATGAAACTGGGACTTCGTAGGAAACATAAGAAAAGGCTTCCAGCGAGGATCAAACAGCCTCTGATATCTCCTGATCAGTATCTGAATACCTGGAGCATGGACTTTATGAGTGATGCACTGGCTGATCAACGTAAAATCCGGATACTAAATGTCATTGATGATTATAATCGAGAGGCCTTAGCCATAGAAGCTGGTTTAGGTTTTCCATCAGATAGAGTGATACGAGTATTAAATCATTTGGGGGAAGAGATTGGACTACCTAAAGCTATTAGAGTTGATAATGGACCTGAATTCACTTCGATTAAGTTCCAGGCATGGTGTAAAGAACACAGTATTGAAGTCAAGTATATCCAACCAGGAAGCCCGGCTCAGAATGCATTCATTGAAAGATTCAATAGATACTTCAGGGAAGATGTGCTTGATGCTTATTGGTTTGAGGACCTAGAACAGCTCAGAGTGATTATGGAGAAATGGAGATGTGATTACAATGAGAATCATCCCCATAAGTCCTTAGGAAGAATGTCACCAAATCAGTATAAAACCCTGAACCAAAGCAAGGATATTAATAAGAAAAAGTTGAATTTAGCTCTGTCCTAAAAAAGGGAAGGTTACAGACTTTATATACGTTTCTGGACTGCCAGTGTAAAAGTGTTTTTCAAAACCTTGACAATGATCCTGATCTCCATGAGAAAGGATAAATAAATCGACATAGGGATTTGAATTAACCCGCTGTACCTCGGACAACAGATCTTTTTTTACATCAAAGATCACATTGTCATTCGTATCTTTTTCACCATCCCTAATTTTGCAATCAATAAGTATGGTCGTTTTATTTACGAGCTTAATCAGTGATGTGTCGCCATTCGCGACAGGATAGAATTTTAATAAATGTTTAGTCATTGGATCTAACTTTTTAAGTGATTAATATTCACACGACACTCATCGTGTTTCTTTAAAAAGTCAGCTTAGATGGTCCTAGATGTTGACAAAGAATCTCAACATCCTTATCATTGCATTAATAAAACCAATCTCTAGGCTCACCATGAGCTGACAAGATTTATAAGCCGAGCTCCACCTCGGCTTATTTTTTACCTTCCCTACCAAAAACAATTGAATCATTAATTGGCTAAGAACGGAATATCAGATTAAACAACGAAAGCAAATTCACATTAGTTTCATCTATCTGTAAAATTAATGAACATTTTTACTAATATTCGGTTTATTTAATTGCTAATATTCGATTACGTGTAAAATTATGTTAATAAAGTTTAGTGTTGAGAATTTTAAATCCATCTATAAAAGACTTGAATTGTCCTTTATAGCGGAGTCACTCAAGCAACATGAGGAAACAAACCTCATAGTCACTGGCTTTCCAAAATTGAATTTATTAAAGGCACTTGCTATTTATGGTGCTAATTCAAGCGGTAAAACAAATCTGATTAAGGCAATGAGTTTTATGAAAGACTTCGTTCTTAATTCTGCTCTGAATTATCATCCTAATAGGTTAATAAAAGTAGACCCGTATAGACTTATTCCTAAAGCCTGGAGAGAACCAAGTTACTTCGAAATTGAAATTATTGTCAATGAAAATAGATATCGATATGGGTTTGAAGTAACTGAGCAAAGAGTTGAAAAAGAGTATCTCTACTCAATTCTTAAAACAACTGAAAAAATGTTGTTTGAGAGAACAGACACTAATATTGAGTTCGGGATCTCTTTTAATGAAGGTTACGGTAAAGAAAAGTATATAAAACCCACTTCACTTTTTCTTTCAGTGGTAGCACAACTAAATGGCCCTATTTCATCTCATATTATAGAATGGTTTAATAATCTCACTATTATCACTGATCAGAACTATCCCTCATTTGCAGGGTACACTGCCAAGCTCTTAACCAATTCAAGGTACTCGGAAACTATTCTAAAGCTATTAAAGGAAGGAGGTTTAGATTTTGATGATGTAGAATTACAACCAGTTAGCATCGGTGATAATTTAACACAATTTCTCAGCTACGAGCTAAATGAAATTGTCCAGAAAAATTTTCCTGAGCAATTGCAGATATTGATAAGAAGAAAATTATATGATCTTAAGAATGAAGAACAAGGTTATATAGATTTTGATTTGAAAGAAGAATCAGCTGGTTCTCAAAAGTTTTTTGCAATGTGTGGTCCTATCGTTAATAGTCTTGTAAATGGCTACCCAATAATTATTGATGAGCTTGATGCTCGTATCCATTACAAACTAGTTTATGCCTTAGTAAAATTGTATTGTAGTGACAAATTTGACTCCCATAATGGTCAAATATTATATAGTAACCATATGTTAGATTTAATGGACCGGAAATTACTTAGACGTGATCAGATTCTGATACTGTCAAAAATTAGACGACAAACTGAAATAACTTCAATACATAAAGAAGGGGCAAGAAGTGATAAATCCTTTAAAAGTGACTATTTAAGTAATGAATTTGGTGGGATCCCTGATATTGAATTCAATCAACTGGATTTATTCAATGATGATTAGGAATTATTAAATTTTCTCTTTCAAAAAATAAAAAACTTTACTAAAGTGGCTATACCTATCAGACGTATTCCCATCCTTGGAGACAAAGTGGCTCTTTCTTTTATTCAGAAAGCGGAAGATGCTGCAAAGAAGAAAGGCACCATTGATTTTAGCAAACAAATCAGGTCTGCTAACAATATTCTTGCGAAGGCTCAATTAAGTTAAATCACACATAATTTTTACTTTGGATCTTACCCATTGGAATTTTTTGACAGCTTAATTCCCCCGGATTTATCGGCCTTCCTTAATTGCACCACAAAGGTTCTTAGGGAAAAGAAATAGGCTGGAGTGAAACGAAATGCTTATTTCGGCTAAATTAAACAGTCTTTGAGTGAATGAGGTTTGGCATGGTCCAAATCCGAATGAATGAAATGTCTGTTTGCGGGGCGGGAAGAACCTGTGCAATGAAGGCCAGATAAACCCTGTGGTTTACTCCGGGGGAATTAAAGAAGGGCGGGGTTTGCCATCGGAAAACAGGCCGAAAATGCGGGCTGGCCTCTCCTATTTTATAGTTCGATGACAGCATCTCTTTGGAACTCTTTGTGTTCATCCTGTTCCAGGTAACCGAGCTGATTGGTGCAGAGATAAGTATCATTGATCTTAAAAGGCTTCATGTTCCAGTGATTGTGACCATAGATCCAGTAATCAATTTTAAAGTCAAAAAAGATTCTCTCCATATCCACATGAAAGGCTTCTGAAAGATTAGAGCCAAAGGGATATTGACAGTGGGATGACTTGAATGGGACATGATGAGTAACGACCACCGTTTTTCCATCGAATGACTTTGATAATTCTCTTTCAAGAAAGAGTCGGGAAGTATGGTGGCAATAATTATGATGCTTGACTTCAAATCGATCACCCCCATAAACACACTGACGGAAATCATTCATCATCCTATTGATATACAATATCCTATCCGGACTAATATCAGTCCATAGCGTTGAAAAAAGGATCCTTAACCCTTCCTTATAAATAGCCTTATTATTGATGTAGCTTACATTATCTTTTATCCTTTTCTCAAAGGATGGCATCACTTGTTTTACATCAAAAGTCTTGTGATAAAATTCATGATTCCCGGGGATGATATACACCTCCTTAAATTGTTCTGATATCTTCTCAAAGAAGACATTCTTCAACATCGGTTCATGGAGATAGGAAATATCTCCAGCCAACACAAGGATCTCTGCTTTCGGAATGAATAGATTACGCCTCATGAAGGCATCATTCACATCAAATTCCAGGTGTAGATCGGACGCATACTGTATTTCCATTTTCCTCAATTTAATGTTCTTCAAATTTATCTTTTAGCATATCAAATAACTGATCATAATAACCATATCTCCGTGACCCGGTCCAATGGTAGGTAGAATAATGATTTATCTCCTTTTCAACAGTCCTTCTGGTTTGATGGTAACAATCCACAACATGCTGAATAGGTAAATTGATAACCCATTCATATCTACCCTTAAATAACCAATTTTTGAGACGCCTGGACATGAGCTGTTCGACCAGCTCTGCCTGCCAACGCTTTTCAAAATCAAATAACCGGACTACCTGAAACGGCAGCTCCGGAAAATCCTTTTTGTATCGTCTTACTCTGGCTTTAAAATTTATCGTGATTCCGAATTTTGTGATCCCATTGATATCGATCACATACAATTTAGCTGGTTTGTACCAGGTGCTTTCTTTCATGATTAGAAGTTTTGGGTGGACATTTTTCCAGGACTTGAATGTCCATTCCAAAACTTCCGCCTTTCCTTGCTAACCCCCTCCTATCCTGATTCCGATTAACTTACCCTCTAGAAAATCATTACATCCTGATACCACCACCTCTACCCCTATCTCTTTTGAGTCGATGAGCTTTCCCAAGCTCAAGGCCTTTCATAAAAAAGGTTGCATACTTGGCATTTGATCTGGAGAATTCCCTTTCGTATTCCCTGGCTTCTTCTGGTGATTCAGTTGCCAGGATGTAACCATGGCTAAAGGCCCGCTTAAATAATTCCAGGTCTTCCATGATTAAAATTTGGATTGTTTGGTTGTTTTCATGTATTCCAATACATCCGATTTCTTGTAAATAATAAGTTTAGCACTCACTTTATAGAAAGGTAATTTTCCTTCATTTCGAATTTTTTGCATGGTCGTTGGTGAGGTGATTCGAAGCATCTCCATGGTTTCGGCTATGGTTAGAAAAAGTATTTTATCCTGACCAGCATATTTGGGAGCTATCGAATCCAGAGCTCTGCTCATTGTTTTCTCCATCAATTCGTCAGATAAGCAGGTTCGATCAGACATATGAGATTTTTATTTCTAAATATAGCAAATACGTCATTCAATTAACCGTGATAGGATGATCCGGAAGGCTCAAACCATGCAATCCAAACGAAGTGCAGGTTGCATCACACAAGCGGTCCCTCACTTGTCAAGGTCTAATTTCCGTTATATGAAAAAAGTATTTTTCAGATGCGGAAATTGTACCTTGCGTTTCATCTACATTTACAATCATAAATCACACTAAAATCTAACTTAATCCTGTCCCTGAACCGTTAAGATCAGCGATTAGAAATAGGCAAATACAATCAAGGATTTTTTTTAAAAGAAATTTTCAATCAGATTTCAAAATTTAACCTGATGGTCTTAATCAATGAATAAAAAGCAATTTTGAGAGAATGGAATTTTATGTAAATTTTCGGTTATTGGGAGATCAATGAATTGAGAAAACCGTTATAAAATGATTCATTAGAGAGTGAATGAATTAGTGAATGTTTGAATTATTTAAATCATTCATTCACTCAATAAAGACTTAATGAATTTATTCATTCATGATTTCTCTATTTCATGATTTTATAAAATATAGATTGATAGCAGTTTTGAAAGAATAAACGGACGCTCCATCATCAACTGCTCTGCAAAGGCAGATTTTCAAAAGCTTGGATTATCAGTGAGGGGGTCACTTCCTCGTCAGAGATTAAACCCTCCATTGGATCTTTGATATATAAGGACTCAAGCAACTCATCATTCTTGAGCTTCTTAATTGCCTGATTATACAATAGAGGTTTTCTATTCTTTCTCCCACAATATCTTGAGCTCATGATATCTGCGTATGCCTCATAAAATTGTTCATGGGTAAAAGATTTAGATAAGTGATAAAGGTCATACACATCCCGCCACTCATTTCTAAGGTACAGGGCTACAAGTTTCATCCCCAGCAAATCCCTAATACTGGGTAAATTGATAGCACCTAGTTTTTCCGTCTCTTTTGGGCCATGAAACTGATGTTCTGCTCTCAATTGGACTTTTACATCATCAAGAAATAACGTTGCATCAGAATCCTCAATTAACTGAATCTGAAATTTTGTAAAATCAGATTTGAATCTGTCGAGGAGTCTATCAATATGGGGTAGCTTGAATTTTTTACCTGGAAACTTATTGTAAGCAAACAGGTCGATATCCTCACTAAGCCTATGGTTTATTCTTATGGCAACGCCAGTTCCTCCAATAAGATTGTATGAGTCTAATTCCGGATATTTCATCAAAACGTCCAGAACCTTCGAAGTACTTTCAGAAACTCCTTTCAATAAGAATGTGCTATTTTTTTTCTCTTATTATCAGAGATATATCGAGCGGGATTTTTGCTTTCGAAAAAGAATCTAACGATCTCCTTTTGTTTCTCAGGAAAGAATCCACCCATTAAAAGCTGTTCTTTCCACACTTTTCTGATTAGCGATTTATTATAAGCTTTCTTGAGATCATTCCAATCTCTTCTTTCTCCATTAACCAAAAGCTTTTCAATGATCAGATCATCGGACAGACTATTCACTTTATCCTTATCGTATGACCATAATAATCCTGAATACTGACCTAATAGCCGTCTTTCAAGTTTATTTCTCACTGAATAATTCTGAATATTCACAATTCAAATTTAGTTATTTAACAAATCAACGACAAAATTCGATCCAATCTCCTCTATGTTAAGGTCCCTGACATCTTTGTTTTGTAGTGAAGCCTGCGTAACGTCAAGCAAAACACGTCTTGCTCCCTCCGAAAAAGTGAATCCTACCACGAGGAGTAATTGTGAATAACTGAAATAATAACTATTTTGAATGGCAATGAAAAGGCCCCTACTCTTCAAATTATCTCCTTTAATCCTGATACTTATTATTTTAATAGTTAGCTGCAGAGATAAATTATATGACTCACAATCTACGCATGTAGCTGAAGTGGCTAATATCTATCAGGTAGATCCGGGCAGTGCTTCTGAAGCTAAACTTTCGGATCTTGTTGCTGAGGTAGAATATACTCCTTTGAATCTACCTTCAGAGTTGTTCTTTAGTAGTACAATTAAGGCCATCCATCACAATGATCATTTCTATTTTTTAGACCGGGTTCCACAGGGTACAGAATCAAACATATTTTGCTTTGATCAATCTGGAAATTTTAAATATGTCATTGATGAGATGGGAAGGGGACCAGGGGAATATGCACGAATCATGGACTTTGATGTCACTGATGAGCATGTCATCATCTACGCCGAAAAGGGGTTTTTATTTTATGATGTTAGCTCCGGAGAGTTCGTGAAATCAATGGATAAAGCCAATTTGAGTTCGAACTCATTTTCAGTACTGGATGGAAATATAATCTTGATGGAGGCAGGCCGATTTCAGCAAAACAAGCCAAAAAACCAGCTCAAAGTATATGATATGGAAACCAAGAATGTGATCCATGAAGATGTCCCGTTTAATATCGCTTCGCTGAAGTTGAGTCACATCTATCGATATACTTTCAAAGCCCGGGACACAGTTTCTGCCTTACCTATGTACAGCCAAATTGTATACCGGGCTTTCAAGCACGATGGAAACTATTTAATTAAACCTGCATATGAACTAGACTTTGGAGATCATTGGATACCAAATCAGGTTCTGGCTAATTCATATAAAAACCGGGAGAAATTCTTCGCTTCTCAAAAGGACTTTGTAAATGCAGCCGAAATCTTTGAGACCGATGATATCATTTATGCACACTATGAATTAAACTATCACCAAATTAGTGAGAACTATACATTCATCCATGATCGAAGAACGAATAAAAGTTTAAACATTGATTCATTCAATGAGAATTCCATTGGCTGGATTGGGAAGCCGCTTGCTACCCAGGATGACTGGATTGTCAATCTGGTGGCCCCCTTCGAGATTGAAGATGCTGATATTGAACCAAATGACCAACTAAAAGAAATCCTGGATCAAACAACTGATGAAGGACAACCTATTTTGGTAAAGGTGAAGTTTAGGGTTGAGTAGACAGACTTGATAGTTGAACATCATAGATGACAGGTATAACAACGCATCAACTATAGTCGCATCCCAAATCCCAGTATCTGCCTGGTATGATATTATCGGGGAGGGTACAATAGCGGATGCAATACTGGATAGGCTGGTCAACTCCTCACATCGAATAGATCTGAAGTGGGTGCATGGTAATAATGTCAGAGACTACTTTGCTCATACCAAATAAAAGAATACTAGTAACTATCGCTTTGCACATAATAAGCCAATTCTTATTTGATATTTTATTCCAAATAGCATTTGTAACAGCTTTTAGCCCAACGATCGAGATGACGATTAAAGGGGGGTAAATAAAATATAAATGTCGCCATCCATTGTAAAGTGTCGAATTCAGTATGATTACTGCAAGAAGGGGCAGCAGGAATAGGCAAAGGAACACTAGATTATTTCTTTCATACTTGTTAGAATATAACACTAATTTATTTTTGATAATAGTAATTGTCACAAACCACATCCCCAACAAAAAAGTCACCAGATATAGAATTGGAGTGGAGATAGCAATCCATCCGGGGATGTAGTACCAGGGGAGGTTATCGGGATATACAAAATCACCCATGAAGAAAATACTATTTCTCCATCTGAAATGACTCATTGATGTAAATGAATATAGAAAATGATGCATTGGGTCTGACCATAAGAATGGCCAGAGGAAGATAGTAAAAGCAGCAAAAAAGAGAATAAATAGCATTGATGATGTCAGATAACTTTTCAATACTTCCAGCCTTTTTCCATTCTTTAACCATTCAAGCATCATAAAGCCTACTGTTATTGCTGGTATATATATAGCTACTATTCTTGTGCTTACGGCCATCGCGCAAGCAAAAGCATGGAGAATGATATACTTCATGCTCTTGGAATCGAGATATCTGAACAGGGTGTAGGCACTGATGATGCACCAACTTAACAGAGGGATATCTTTAGGGTTGTAAAAGGAGTTGGCAAAAATCCGAGGACTCAGTATCAAAAACAGAGTACCCAAAAGTGCTAACTTCCAATTATATGTATGATATTCAATTATCCTGAAAAAGAAAATGGTACTTATCCAAAAAAGTATAAACACCATAAAATGTCTCAAAAGAAAGACGTCACGTGAATTATTTAATCCCAGGGATAGCTCTGCAAAGTAGGCAACCATCTGAAAAATCACACCATAGTCTCGGTGATCGTAGTATTTAATATCTAGGTTATAAACATGTTTAACTGGGAATGCATGTCCAAAAATGTTATTTACGTACTCAAACGATACAATACCATGTTTTCGTTGGATAGGCTCATCCATTGAAACTCCATAATCATCAAAAATCTGGGAGCCAATGAATAAGTATATAAGGAAAAAAATCCATACAATTAAATCTCTGGTTCCGAATTTCTTCTTAAAACCAGATATCATAGAAGCAGTATCAGGTTCAAGATGACTCAGATATCTAAATGCATTCTTTATACTCATCGTTAATATTTAAACCTAACTCCCCAGTCTGGGATATTCTAAATCCAGAAAGTAAATTTTTTCTACCACAGACAATCAACGAATGTAGTTTAATAAATTATAACTCAAAACGTATTAATGAGCAGATCTTTATTTTGAATAATAAAAAAATAGGATTATGTTTACTTATTGGCAAACACCTAATTTAGTTATTTGCCAATTAATATAACTATTATTTGAGATTTTTTCATTTTATTAATGACGGATACTGCTATTAGGAAATGTAAAGAACTTAAGGTTGTACTTAATTGCATGCCAGAGTGATCCTGCTCGGGAAAGAATGGGTAAGGAAGATTAGACAGGCAGCACTCATTAAAGATAGAACTCATGAGTCATTTTAATAATTAATTTTTAACATCTAAATCTTACTAATTCAATGAAAAAGTTAATTTTCAATGTTTGCGGAGCTGCAATAGTTGCAGCTGCATTATTGTTCAATTTAAGTGCGAATCAAATCAGTCTAGAATCTGATTCTTTAATTTCTTCAGTTCAAATCGAGGCAGTAGCTGGCAGTGCTGATTGTTATCAAACATGGGGGCGGTGTGGGTGGCATAACAGCTGGAAATGTACGCCAACATATACTATTGATGGTGCTTGTTATCAGTATTATTGTGAAACTTGCGCCAACTTGTAGAGCGAATAAGGCTGTCTCCAGTGTAAAGAGAGATAGCCTTTTTTCATTTCTTGCCGTCGCCTTTTGAAATTAATATTTTAATTAAACAGTAGAGGACGAATTGGTCCAAAGGTAGAATGGGAATTTGCATTTTTCTCTAGTCAATCTTTTTCAGTCACATTATACGCATCAGCAAAGCTGTGGAAAGTATGCTTTTGCTATGGCTGTCACTTCACGCTAGGATAGAGCCAATTACATCATTACGACCGGTATTGGTGATTCTCCTTGATTAACCTTTCAAGATAGAATGCTTTTGAGAATAAGGCGCTTGGATTGTTCCTTACATTTTCTTTTACGATTTTTTTGTAGACTACGTATATAAATGCTTTCAGTAAAAAAATAGCCCAAAATTGAGACGCGCTATTTTTAATTTAAATTTGATTGAAATGAAAAATAAACTTATTGGTATTGTCATTGTCGCTCTATGCCACTGTTGTACACCCACCACCTCCACAACTTCAGAAGTGATTGACGTAAAGGTTTCTGAAAATTACGTTATTGATTTAGATGGAGCTGTTGAGGAAGATGATTTGGAGATTGAAATTGTATCATTGACTCCTTTGGTGCAACCAGTCGGTTTCATTGGCTTTTCTGATCACCTGCAATGCAAGGTCGTAGATGATGATTATTATGTCTTTGACATTGGACAACAGACTTTGATTGTATACGATTCACTTGGTAATGTGCTTCACAAAATTGGAGAAAATGGCCGGGGACCAGGTGAACTTAATAATGTAATTGATTTTACAGTGAATAGAAACGAAGTGGTTTTCCTCAAACGTGCTGGAAATAATTCTGTCTTAATTGTATTTGACAGAGATGGGAATTATATACGTGATGATCTAATTCCCCTCTCTGGTACTTCGTTAGCTCGTTTTGATTCAGGGGACCATCTTGTTTTTACTGGCTGGAATAATTCAGTGTTATCCAATAAGTTGTACCGTATTGAACATGCTAATGGTGAATTGACTGGCTTTTTCCCACATGAATTTGAAGAGCCTAAGATGAACATGGAAGATGATACTTTTACTGATTTCAATGATACCATTTACTTCATGGAAACACTCAAGCCTGAGATATTTCAAGTCACTGAAAGCAATGAACTTAAGTTGTTTGCATACATTAACTACGGGGATTTTGCTGTAGATAATGATTTTTGGTCTAAAAGAACCATAAATGCAATGGAGTACTTAGTTAAAAAGGGCTTCTATCAATGTATATATTTTTGGATCACGGAAGACTTAGTTGCCCTTGAAGGTTATATTTCTAAAAACAACGAAGCAAGTCAAGATGTATTTTTAGCAATGCACCATATTTCTAACGGAACAACAAAAGCTAAAAAATTCACTCCTAGCACCATTGATCAACTGCTAATGGATATTTTCCAAATTAAAGAGAACCATCTTTATTCACTCGGTGATGGTGCTGCTATCAAGACGCTCGGGCTTGAGCAAGAATTGGATGTCGATCTTACGGTCTCAGAAACGACGTATTATTTGGTTAAATCTGAGCTTAAAATGTAATGCGTATAATTAGCAAAATAATATTAGTGATCAGGAAGCCAGAATTTATTTTTTTAGCAGTTCTATTGTCAGTACTTCTGTGGGTTTACCTTAACTCAGGGAGTAGCAATGAAATAATTCTTGTTCGGGGCCTCGAAGTATGGCAGCCTGATGGGTCGGTTTCCTTTCAGGAAAGTTGGTTCGACGAGGACTGTAAAGTAGTTGTGTATATGAGGCATTACCGGCACTTAGCGAGCTGGATTAGCTATATTGAAGATTATCCTTCTGTTCCCTTCATACTTTATTTTGCTGGGAAAAATATTGATGCTTTCAAAACCGGAGTGAATGAGGCTCGATTCAAACACCCGATCATGATTGATCGGGCCCATCAATTTTATGAAATGAATAAGTGGAATATGGCGGAAGATTATTCATTTATTTCCTTTTTGGTGAATGATAATTCAGTAGCTGTTTCTAACCCAACATTATCAAATTTTAAAGAATTATTAAGAAAATGCTCGCAGTCCAATAAATAAGTATAATCTTGGTGAGGACTGGGATTTTCTGAATTGCTGATAGTTTGAATCAATATCATTGAAGTGTAAATGATTTACTTATTCAGAATAAGTTTGAACTTATCATCATCAATATCATAGGCATTGTCTTGATTGTTCCATCCGGAATGCTACTGGCTTACTATATCAGGGATTTTAAGAGATCACTCAAATCGCAACATTAATGAGCTGGGATAATTCTGGGTTTGAGCCACCAAATCATACTTCCTGACCCAAAAAAGCTTTATTTCGTGATTATCTCTGAGTGCATTTATATCAATCGTAACTGAGGCATTAGTTTTGTGGTGTGTATTTGAAGAAAATAAAAAAAATCACGCTAATTCTTGCAGTGATATATATGATAATTGAGTGGAGTGATCAGATGCGGATTTTTACTAGTGCTAATCGGTCTACTAAGACCAATCACATCTCCGTGACACCCTGTACTGTGGCAAGGGTTCCTTCCAGTTTGGCTGTTACTTCTCTTTCGATGATTTCCGGAGATAGCATCAGGTAAGAAATATAAGGATGCTGAAATTATTAAAACTAATTATACAACCTTTAAAGACCTTATTAATCAGTTCTCAGGTAAACCATTATATATTGATATTTGGGCAACCTGGTGTTTGCCCTGTATTCAGGAATTTCAGCACAATGAAGAGGTTAATTCTCTTCTTGGTTCTGAGATGGATAGATTATTTATTTCAATTGACCAGCAAAGGTTTGCAGAGCGGTGGGAACAAAGTATAAAATACAATGAATTAAAAGGTTACCACGTAAGAGCAAATACGGAATTATTAATAGATATGTGGGAAGAAATTGGTGGACAAAAAGGTGTTATCCCAAGATTTGTGCTCATTGATAAATCGGGTAATATCTTCAATTCTAATGCGCCAAGTCCAAGCAATGCGGAAGGACTAAAAAAGCAAATTGAAGCTATGAGATCAAATTAGAATTGGAATAATAGAAAAATTACGTGTTATGCAGCCATTGAAAATTCTAAACATTCTTATTTGCCTACTATTAACATTTGCCATATCAGCTCAGGACTCATCCTTTGAAAGTTTCCCCAATAACGATTATCAATTGTTAAAAAAACAAAGAACGATCGCGCTAAAAGGGATCGTCAATATACCGCTCAGCTGTTTTGTGATTAGAGATTCGGTTCTACTTGTTAATGAATTTACCAACAAACCTGGTGAATTTCTAATCTCATTTTGGAGTCTTAAAAGTGGTAATAAACTAGGTGCTGCAATTCCTGTTGGAAGAGGCCCGGGGGAACACTTACCTCCTTTAGAATTACATGTCAGCATGGATACCGTTGAATTGTGGGATCAAAATAGAGGAAATTATAGTGTACAGTATATCACTAAAAACCTGGAATTGATTGAGATTTCGGAACGGGGAAAATTTACAGGTTTGACAGGACATCTAATTAATCTTAACAATGCCTTTATTGGGTCTAGCAGAGGTGATAATAAATATCATTTATCTGTTTATAATAAAACGGGCACTAAAGTGATAAATAGAGTGAAGTATTTCGATTTTGAACCGCTTAATCGTCTGGACCCTGCACTTCAACACCACCTTATGGACGGATGCTATATTAAACATCCATCTAAGCCCTGGCTTGCTTTTGCGGGGTTTATTACTCCCTTTTTTGTGATCTATAATGTGAATGATCCACAAAATATTGAAACGACATTCGAATATAGTTTGCGTAAAGATGTCACTATCACCGATAGCTATAATCAAGGGGGAGTCAGGTTTCTAACACTTGCCAAGGATGAACCCAAGGGGGCCAGGTCTCCAGTATCAACTAACCAATATCTATACTATCTGTATTTGGGCGTTAGTCCAGATAATGCAAACTCAGAAAATATTTTGAAAATAAATTGGAATGGACGTTTTGAAAATGGATACAAACTGGATGAGGAAATAGTCATTTTTACCATCCACAAAGGAAAGATCTACGCAATAGATGGCTTTTGGGAGAATATCATGGTTTATGATATGAATCCTTAAGCATCTATTCGAGTAATTCAGATAACTGCCTACTCAAAATCAATTTCATCCCTGAGCGTAAAAGTAAATACAATCAGGTTATCGTCTTCCTTTAGCCCATCCAGTACCTTCAACTTCTCCCTGATAGTTGTTCGAAGTTTGGTAGTATCCAATCCTTCAGCAAGCTGCAGCCATTGCAGGGGTGATAGCATGAAACTGAGGCGATCACTCCTCCATTGGAATCTTTTGTCCATAAATTTTCCATCATACATGGTGAAATCATCTAATAGAAAAAAGGCATTATCAACCAAATTGACTGAATACGTTTTTCCGGATGATTTATCTGCCAAAACGAAATACCGTTCGTGCTCCGAATCGATAAACGGATTACCCCCTAATTCTTTGATGCCCTTTATCTCACGTTTTATGATATCCAACATCAAAAATGAATCCGTTTCCCGAAGGACTCTAATATTAAGAGGAAATTCAGCGGCCGGGGTTGCGAGTATGGCATCTGGTATTAGAACCTCGTTCACAACACTAAACAATGTGTCATTTCCTCTGAGGTTAAACTTCCAGGTACCTATATAATTATATGGTCTCGACCATCGTGTAAATTCGTGCAATTGAAGCTTATTTAATTGAGGATAATTGGTACGGCGTATTTCTTTGATGACGTCCCCATTTTTTGAAAAGTGTACAAATCTTATGGAATCTTCAGGTTGAACACCTCCATATGGTCTTTGCCCCCAATCATCCACCCCTGTTGCAAACCATGTCGAATCTTCCCATCTTTCAACAGTTGCCTCAAGCGTTCCAGCCATAGGATAAGGTAACTCTATTTGGTATTTAAAATCGCCGTTTAAATCAAATAGTTGAATGGTAGATTGACCACCAGCCCAATAAATCATCACCGTGCTGTCCTCCGGGTAATATCTAATTTTCCTGGGATTCCTTCCAACATGTTCACCTGGTCCTCGTCCCCCCTTTCCAAATTTGTGCTTAAAGTCACCATCCTTTGAAAATAGCAATAGCTCCCCAGGCTGCATGCCTGGTGGACTTGAACCGACTAAAATAAATTCATCTTCAACAACAATGTGAGTAGGATTAGGATAGCTAACAATACAGTCCAAGTTGGTTTCAAGCGGGATGATTTCTAAGTCGTCATTAACAAAGTCAAACATTCCGAATTCTTTAGGGATATAGGTTTCCGGATCAAGGTTATAAATGCTTAGTTGATCTTCTTTCCTGGTTTCATTTGTTTCTTCTGGGTCTCCCCTATAGCTGGTCTGTGAACTGCACCCAAGTATGAAAATGTATAAAATGGAGATTAAGGTTAAGGGTATTACTTTCATGGATATTCTGGCTTCTTAATACAACAGCAGAAATGGCTGCTCACTACCCTGATCTAATCCAATAAATGTAACCTCACCTTTTGAATCCGATAGAACATCGAAATCTGTAATCTTATTTCCTGTTTTATACAACCCTCTAAGGTTCCCCTGCATGTCATATTCTTCTATCCAATTAGAATCAATCTCTCCTACTTTAAGAAGAAAAAAAGATTCATTTACTGATCGGGCCTGAAGGTAATACATAGGACTTTGGGTAAAGTCCAGATTTTCTTCATCACTAAAAACCAATTTCTCTGTATCTAATTGATCGTCTTTTTTAGCAATTAATTGTCCATCATAATCCAGTATAATGAATCGATTTAAAAATCGATGTGCATAAATGATCCGCTTATTACCAGGATTTACAGCAATCCGACCTCCAAACATCTGATCTGATCTGCGTGGAAATTCCATTTGTAAATCATCAAAATGGTATATCTCAATGGGCTCACTGTGGTTCTTCCACCGGGTAAGTTTGATTTCATGCATCATGTACTTATCATAGAAGAAAATGGAATCTCCACCGTACACGATCTTCTGAGGGATTTCCGAAACCTGTGGCTCATACCGGTCATTTGTGATGTTACTTTCGCTAATCAATTCAAATTCCGGGATGACCAAATCTCGAGTCTTTAATTTAGAAAAGTCAGCTGCAATTGCCCGCTTTTCGAAACCATCAATAATATGTGTAAATAAGCCGTATTCACCAGGACCATTTCCTCTCCTCCCCCATGATGAGACTACCTCTCCGGTTTGTTTATCCAGTACAATGAAAATGCTATCCTCTCTGGAATTCACAGACAGAATATAGGGATCTTTTACAACGAAGTTTCGAACATTTAATAAGCTGGTAGAAGGTATATTCTGTTGTTTCAATATCACCGTTTCAATGGTTGGTGATTCTTTCTTTGATGATGAACAACCTATCCAAAATAAAGCACTCATACAGATCAGTTGATACAAAGGACATTTAAGCTTATTCATCAATAATTTTGTTTCCATTTATTAATTAAATTTTATCCCTTTCCCCAACTATCCACCCATAAAACAGGGGTATATAATACAAACTCACAAAGGTCCCGGATAGCATCCCCCAGATCACAGTAATAGCTAGTGGACGCTGAAGCTCGGATCCGAGGTCTCCAGCAAAAAGAAAAGGTACTAATGCCAAAATAGTCGTGAGACTGGTCATCAGGATGGGTTTCAACCTGCGCTCTCCTCCTAACCTGATTGCTTCATCTGTGGCATAGCCTTCATTACGCAATTGATTGATGGTATCAATCTTCAAAATGGAGTCATTCACAATCACTCCACTCATCACAATGATCCCAATCAATGACATGACATTTAATGAATTCCCTGTCAGATAGAGCCCTAAAAAACAGGCTGTAAAATTCATAGGTACTTCAAGCAGGATGATCACCGGCTGCCACAATGATTCAAACTGTGCGGCCAGGATGAAGTAAAGTAAAATGATAGATACCAGCATGACCATAGCCAGCTCACCAATAAGCTCTTTATTTTTAATCAGTGAACCCGAAAACTCTACTGTCGCATCAAAATCTCTTACTAATGAGTTAATTGTTTCCATGAACCCATCCATCTCATCAGAGTTGATTTGAAAATCAAATGGGAAGTATACCCCATCCTTACCTGCGTGCAAAGTCTTTAGGCGTTCTTCATAAGATGTATTTACCAGTAATCTTAGCGGGATCATATTTCCTCCTTTCCCTATAAGTTCCATATGTTCAAGCTTGTACAGAAGATCCTGGTCATTAGTCCCCGCTTTGATCGGTGTATACTGCTGAAAAGATCTCAACTCTCCAATTATCTGCTCATCAAGTAATGTCTTCAATACCTGAATCACCTGTGAAATCTCAACATCATATAATAAGATCTTTTCGTGGTTGAGGGAGATATTCAATACCCTATCCACTGCTAAGGGTTGAAATTCAGGGATGGTGTTTGCCATTCGGATCTGTATAGGCTCAAGTATTTCAAGGGGATTCTTGCTGGTTGAACTTTCAAGTACAATTCGGGCAATAAATGGACTTTCCCCGGAAGCAAATAGCCTTTCAAAAGCATTTTGTGGAGCTGAAAAGCTGACGGTAGCTCCTTGATATTTTGTATTTATTATTTGCCTAATCTTTTCTTTTATTGTGGGTAATTCCTTCGGATCTTTCGCCAACAGGTAAAGAGAAGACTCATTGGGAGTTTGACTCGAAAAATTTCCGGACAGGATAAACTGCTGCTGACCCACTTCACTGTTGTATTGAATGAGATTATCTGAAATTGGCGATATTAGATCCAACAACCGTTTTCTATTTTCATCCACGTGAATATTTTCATTCCAATCCACCTGGATCTGGGTTGCTGATTCTGTTATTTCCGGGAAGCGCTGTTTTTCCAGGAGCAGATATAAGGGGTATATGGCAGCTAAAACAACAATCAAAAGGACTACCATCAGCATTTGATACCTGTGAATCCACCGATAGCTTCGTTCATAAATCCCATCTAAGGTGATGGCTTGTCTGAATTGCAGGACATTATTCCATTTTGCCAGCAACTTGTTTTGTTTCAATATCTTAAAATAGACTGGGATCAGGGTGATGGAAACAATTAATGACGATAACAGGCCAATCGATACAGCTAAAGCCTGGTCATAAAATAATGCTCCGGATATCCCACTTAAGAATATCAGGGGGATAAATACAGCACAGGTCGTGAGTACAGAGCTTATTAGTGGGCGAATGACTTCTTCCGCGCCCTTAATGCAGGCTTCTTTCAGGCTGCTACCTCTTTCATTCCACTGACTGATGTTGTCAATGACGATGATGGAGTTATCAATCATGAGCCCTACTCCAAGCAGTAATCCGGATAAGGACACCATATTGATCGTTATGCCAACCCAGTAAAATCCAAGTAGACTTACGACCAAAGAAACCGGTATAGAAATCCCAATCAATAAGGGTGAACGAAGGTCCCTGAGAAACAAAAACATAACGAAAAATGCCAGGAAACTCCCGATCATCAGGCTATTCTTCAGGCTTGCAAGTGTTGCTTCCAACAATGCCGATTGATCACGGGTAATTTCAAAAGATAAGTCAGGATAATCTTGCTCAAGTATCTCCATGGTTTCCCTGACAGCAACCGCCATGTCTTCCAATCTCGCATCCGATTTCTTGATTACTGCCATGGCGATAGCCCGATGACCATTCGCATCATACAGCCCCTGGACCTTTATCGGCACAGTCTCTAAGGTTGCAAGATCCCCCAACCTAAAAATTCTTCCCTGGGACTTAATCAACAGGTCATGGAGGTCTTCTATGGTGATCAGACGATTCCCAATCTTCACATTGTACTGGTAATGTCCCTCCCTAATCAGAATGTTACCAAACTCGCTGTTATTTTCCGAGATGGCCTGGGTAATCCGATCAACTGAAATCCCCAATTGTGAGACCTTTGAGGTATCCAGGGTAATCCTGATTTCCGGATACACCAAACCTGTCATATCTACCAGGGCCACTTCAGGAACCTGCTCAATTCGTCTCTTCAGTACCTGCTCGGAAAACGTGCTTAATTCGAGCAACTTCTCAGCGTTTTCTGTCCCATCTTTTAAGCTCACATTGATGGTAAAAACCGGGAGATCCACGGCACTTGCTTTGATGACCACCGGTCTTCGTACACCCTCCGGAAGCTGGTTCATCCCTGCGTCGATTTTCTCATTGACTTCAATTACTGCCTTTGAGATATCCGTTCCATAATTGAACCTTAAAGAGATGATTCCGGACCCATTCCTGGCCATTGAATGAATTACATCCAGATGTTGTGTCTGTAACAGCTCATTGCGCAAGGGTCTTAGAATGGTTTCTTCGATCTGCTCGCTGTTGTAGACCTCATGAGTCGCCTGAATAGTGATTTCAGGGATCTCAATGTCAGGCATGAGTGACACTGGCAATTGACTCCCTGCCAGAATACCCAAAGCCGCGATGGCAATGAATACCATGGTGGTTCCAATCGGGCGATTGACAAGGAACCTGACCATTGCTTAGAGAGAAGTTTTTGTTGAGGTGCTAGCTCCGACTGATTGTTTCCTGATCACCTTTGACTCATGTGCCAGGTTGATATTTCCATCCACAATGATCAACTCATTTTCTTTCAATCCTTCCGTGATGGTATAGCTATCGGTATTCTCGAGTCCTACCTCAACATAGTTCCAATAGGCCGTACTGTCTTCCTTTAGTGTGAAAACCACTTTTCTACCGTCCCTTTGTAACAAGGCCTGTTTGGGAATGACCAGTTGATCTTTCACCTGTCGTTCGGTGGTGACCCGTACATTCAGTCCTTCAATGAGTTTCCCATCGGTATTCTCAATCAACGCTTTTACTTTGATCAGACCGTGCTCATCCACAAGCGGGTTGATTGCGGTTATTGTGCCAGTGTATGTGGCATCAATCGCATAAGGGTTTACCTTAACCTTCTGTCCTTTTTGAAGCAGCGCCAGTTCGGATTCAATGACCGGAAATACCACTTCAAATTTCGAATCATCAATCAGCTTGCAAAGCTCGTCGCCCGTATTGACATAATTAAATTCCTTAATCTCAAGACCTGCCACACGACCTGAGAAAGGAGCTGTTATCCTGGTCTTTGCCAATTCATGTTTTGCTTCCTGCAGATCTACCAATGCTTTTGCATACCCGCTTTTAATCTTGAGGTTTCTGAGCACCTCTTTATTCATGGTGGCGGTATCGATTCCCATGTTGTAAGAAAGTAGTTGGTCTTCCAATTCTATAGCAGCCAGGTCAAGTGCTATTTGACTTTTTGCAACATTCTGAGCTGCCTCAGAATCATCAAGCATAACAATTATTGATCCGGCGTTGATTTTTTCCCCAGGGGATGTATATACCCGTTTTACTATGCCTGATACTTCAGCCCGAATATCAGCATTTCGGAAAGCTTGTAATGTTCCATTGCTGTTTAGTTCTTTATTGAAATCTTGTTTTTCTAGCTTAACGACTGTCACCTCCGGCAGATAAGCTTCATAGGATCTTTTGACAGATTCAGCCTCCTTTTCCGGATCGGCTTTTTGGCAGGCGAATGTCAGAAAGAGTAGTACAAGAAGATCAATTCCACCTTTCAATACACCTTTTGATGAGCTCAAAAAAGGATTAAATGCATTCAATGTATTAGTCATCATAAAAAATTGTACTTACAATATATAGTACCCTTCCTATAAAAGAAAATCAATTTCAGAATCTGTAGCGAAGAAGTATACTAATATAACTTAGTTATGTACTATACTAACTTCCTCTTTCATTTTTTAGTCACTTTAAAATATATTAGAAGAAAACGGAATTAGTAATTTAAAAAGTTATGGGAAAAGTAAAAACCAGACAGCAAATTGCTGATGAGTATGGTATAAGTAGATTTACTTTGATACGGTGGTGTAACCTTCCCTTTTTTAGGACAGAGCTAAATTCAACTTTTTCTTATTAATATCCTTGCTTTGGTTCAGGGTTTTATACTGATTTGGTGACATTCTTCCTAAGGACTTATGGGGATGATTCTCATTGTAATCACATCTCCATTTCTCCATAATCACTCTGAGCTGTTCTAGGTCCTCAAACCAATAAGCATCAAGCACATCTTCCCTGAAGTATCTATTGAATCTTTCAATGAATGCATTCTGAGCCGGGCTTCCTGGTTGGATATACTTGACTTCAATACTGTGTTCTTTACACCATGCCTGGAACTTAATCGAAGTGAATTCAGGTCCATTATCAACTCTAATAGCTTTAGGTAGTCCAATCTCTTCCCCCAAATGATTTAATACTCGTATCACTCTATCTGATGGAAAACCTAAACCAGCTTCTATGGCTAAGGCCTCTCGATTATAATCATCAATGACATTTAGTATCCGGATTTTACGTTGATCAGCCAGTGCATCACTCATAAAGTCCATGCTCCAGGTATTCAGATACTGATCAGGAGATATCAGAGGCTGTTTGATCCTCGCTGGAAGCCTTTTCTTATGTTTCCTACGAAGTCCCAGTTTCATTAAGCGATAGATCCTCAGAACACGTTTTCTGTTCCATCTGTAACCCTGCTGCCGGATCCGACCATAGTATTCATCAAAACCTCTGGTTGGTAACTGCTCGGCCAGCTCTGAGAGCTTATCGATCACTTCACTATCATCTTTCTTGCTTTGATAGTACCACATAGACCTTGTAAGATCCATTACCCGACACGACCTTTCTATACTCACCTGGTAGGTTGTTTGAAGATATTCTGCATGGTGCTTCTTCTCAGAGGGCTCTAGAACTTTTTTGAGAGAACGTCTTTAAGCATGACGTTGTCAAGACTGAGGTCAGCATACATCTGCTTCAGTCGTCTGTTCTCTTCCTTTAGCTCTTTGAGTTCCTTCAATTGGCTTGAGTCCATACCTGAGTATTTTTTCCGCCAGTTGTAAAAGGTCCCCTTATGGATGCCTAATTCCCTACAGATTTCTTCGGTCTTTCGACCCTGTTCATTCTCTTTTAGAGCCTTGATGATCTGGCTCTCACTAAATCTTGATTGTTTCATTTGACAGTTTAAGTTACTAATTTGTTCATTTTTAAACTGTCCTATTTTCGGGGAAGGCTACATTTTCGGGGAAGGCTACAATAGTAGAAGGAATAATAATTAAAATAGCTATAATAGTAGCCAACCCTATATACTTTGTTATAATTCTTATTTTATCTTTTTCTTTTGTGTTTAAATACATACTTAAAGCCACTGGGAAAATTGTTGCTAAATATCCTGCATAAGGGGCTGGACTAGAAAAGAATCCAGTAATCTCATAATCATTGTGCAGACTGGGCTTATATTCATATAATTGTAAAAGACCATAAATAGCTTGGAAAAAACCAAATCCAAGAAACACAATGATTATAAGAGCTAATAGGCTGAAATCAAGTCTCCTAAAAAGCCATGCACTTATTAAATAGATGCCACTTATCAGTACTAATACGATGAAATTATTGCTTTTTAGCATGGCTTCGTTTCTAAGCAATGCCAATAATGCGATGTACCCTATATAAACCACAACTACTATATCAATTCTAGTCAGGCTAATTGATTTGTAATTATTTTTCTCCAAAAGGATCCAAAGCGCGAAGAAAAATAAAATGATACAAGATAAAAAAATGAAGTGAAATCGTTTTCCTTCAATCAATCCATTATAGATGTCTTGATTTACATAAGTGGATGTACTGAATAATGTGCAGAATAAAAGAGAGAAAATAAGGAGAGTTCGATCCTTACCATTTAGAAAATATTTATTGGTAATAATAAACTTAAGAAAATCCACAGGAAGGTTCTTTCTTGATTATGGATGTAAAAAACTAAATTCCTCTTATATAGTTATGAAAACATATATTTTGACAAACCTCAACGAACACACAATAATTTTTTCCATAAAGGATCTGACATATGGAATTTACTGCTTATTCTATTAGATTATTTTTCCTTTTAGTATTAGAAGCACTACAGAATCATTCACATTACATATGACTTGTATTACCTGGTTAAAGAATCCACGTGAACGAGGATGATATACTACTTTAATTATAATACTTTTATTTGGAGGAATAGGATCTCTTGGCCAATCGACTACAGTACACAAACACGATACTATGACATCCTCTATAATCAGATCAATTTCGCCGGTATTTTTTAATGAAAATTCACCTTGAAGAATTTTGGTTGTATCAGTAATCCCCAGATCAATTGTTTGATTTTTAATTGAAACGCTAGTAACGGAATCATTTGGAGCAGCAGTGGGAGGCCCCCAAATTGAATCTAAATTGATCATAGTGACAGTTATTACAGGGATAAGAATTCCAATGAATAGAAAGAACAGACTACCATTTAACTTCATAACTTGTACATCAAGATTATTGGATTAGATCCTTGTGGGATATTTGAAAATAAATCCTCCCAAAATTGGTTATTTTCGAATTTATCTAAATAATAGTAGTAGTACTCTGGATAAATTACTGATATAAAATAACCAGTTTGTGTTACACCAATAGGGGGACTGATCAATCTATAACTCAAGTTGTTAACAATATTTGTATGATCAAATAATTGATTGGTAGACTTAATAAAATATCCAACTTGCATGGGTGGTCTATCCCTTTTATCAGCTGGTATTGTAGTGTATCCAAATGCTAGCGCATTGCCTGACTCTTCGTACGAGCTAGACAAAAAATTCAATTCTTTATTATTTGATTCTTTAAAGAAAGCTCTAAACTCATATCTCCTTTCTTCAGGCCAGTAAGAATCTCCAAAATTTATATAGTATTTTGGATAATGATCTCCCTGAAGAGTCACCTGATGTATATAGGATGAAGTTTGATCACTATATAATAGCCCATCATTATTTCTTGTTATTTTACCTGTCATAGCCAGCATGCCCACAGGGTGAATCCCTTGTGGGTATTCAAACATTGAATAAATCAATTCTTTATTCTCAGAATCCATAATTTTCAGGTTGGTATTCCTATCGTCAAAATATCCAACGTGATGAGCAAAGAATTCAGTACCCATTTGACTAATGCTCCAAGATTGAAATGGTAAATTAGTTGTTCCTATATATTCACCTAATAATGAGTATCTGATTACCTGCTTTTTACCAGTTGATAAAACAATAATTTCTTTTGAGTTTATATCAATGCAAAAATCCTGTAGATCGATATATTCACCAGGTCCCGATCCAAGCTTTCCAATTTTAGAGAGGTATTGTCCATCAGATGCAAATACAAGCAAACTTTCGTTTTTCTTATCATGCACATAGAACTTATTTTCGAAAAATTCTACTTTGTTCACCGATGTAACGAATGATCTTTCGTTAGTTTCTAATTCAACAAATTTCTTTTCCTTCAATAAATCAAGATGTTTGTACTCTCCATCATTACTATTTGATCCAATTTTGATCTCAATAATTTCATTTTCGGACGAAATTTCTTTTTTATCCACACAATAAGCTAAGGAGAATGTGAGAAAAATCAGGGGATAAATATTTTTAATTTTTGTCATAATAAAATCATTAAAAAATGCCGCTTGAATTAGCGGCATTTTGACATTTGATATTTAATCACTGCAGTTTGTCTGATCACATCCACCTCCATTCCATTCACACGCAAAATAGAATGGCTTGCTAAATATAGGAGGGCAATTCTCAAGGTACTCATAGTATCCTGGAATTGTTTCAGAGTAAGCTTTTGTTCCAACTGTTAAATCAAGCAAACTAATTTCAGATGACATCTTGTCTTCATCAATACTTACTTGAAAATTAATTACAGCAAGACCCGAAATGGCCAACCCTAAGAATAAGAAAGCAATTTTTCTTTTCATGGTATTAAATTTTTTGATTTGAAAGAAATTAATAATGGAGTAAGGTATTTATTTATTAGCTGAGAAAAGCCTAGAAAACTGTAGCATAATGTGGCATAATGTAGCATTGAACAAGGTCTTAGTTAATTAGTAAGAATTGGTTGTTTTAATAATTATGATTAAGTGGGTTTAGCATTTAAATATCGGATATATATTTTATTTAGCCCACATTCTCTTGATTTAAACAAACACTTATGTACGTTGACTCATTGGATTAGTGCTATTTTTGACACATCTTTAAAAATTATTGGTTTTTGAAAGTAGCCACATTGGTAGATTGATGGATGAATATTAACTAGGATATTTATGATCAATAAGACTTTTTTGTCTCTCCAAAACTTTATAAAAATTAGCCCTAAACTTTTTCGGAAACTCTTCGTGCCGTTTACTCTAATCATAATTTCTGTAGTCATTATAGTAACTGTAAGACTATTTATTCTTGAACTTTATGTGGTACCAACTTCTTCAATGGAGCCCAAAATAAGTTCTGGTGACTATATTTTGGTCGATAAATTGGTATATGGGCCAAAATGGCCAGAAACTCCAATGGAGATACCATGGTTCAATTTATTTGCGTTTAATGATGATCTTTTTCCCTGGTATAGTAATACCACCTGGCCATATAGGAGGTGGCCCATAGGCCGAAGTGTTGAAAGGGATGATATAATTGTTTTTAACGGACCATGGAAGAGCAAAAGGGTATTGGTTAAACGTTGTAAAGGATTACCTGGAGAAATCTTAGAACTAAACGCTCAAGGCCTGTTTATAAATAATCAATTTGTCGAAGAGCCAAACTCTGTAACATATGAAGCTTATAATAGATTGAACGGCGAAAAGTATAATTGGCCCCTCAAAAATCAAAAGAAAAAGAATAATCTATTAATAAATAGTATCGGGGACAATAGATATTATGGTCCGATAAAGATACCTTCATCAGGGACAGAGATTAATATAAAGCATTACTCCTCAGAAATTATAAAACATTATATAAGGATAATCAAGAACTATGAAAATTCTGAGTTTCAAGATACATTGTTCATGAATGATTTGGAAGATTCAACCTTTACATTTAAAAATGACTACTACTTTATGATGGGGGATAATCGAGATAACTCACTAGATTCACGCAAATGGGGCCTGATACCAAAGAAATCAATAATTGGCAAAGTAATTTTCTAGAAAATTTTGATAAAATAAGTCAATATACTGTATGACTATTTTTCTGAAACAACCACTATCCTTCCCCTCAACTCTTAACCATCAATTAGAAGTTCTGAATATCCGAAATCTCAGTTAAATACTCTCTAATACAATCACAGAATGTAACTGTAATCATTAACATAGTTTTTAATTTAATTAATTCACATTTACCAAAAGAGGTAAGATCAAAAATATCCCCACCACAGAAAATATCAACCCCCCTACCGTACCCGCAGCCAACGCAAACCAGAATACCTGATTTTGTCCATCGATCAAAAAGGGGATCATTCCCGCCACTGTAGAGATGATGGTTAGTAGAACCGGTAGGATCTTATGGTTATAGGCTTTCAAATACAACACCCGGGGTGATAACCGGGGGAATTCCTTTTTCAGATTGTTGTAATCATTGATGATGAAAAAAGCCGCATTGACAGAGATCCCACTCAGCAGGATGAAGGATGCATACCCACCCTGATCAAAATTGAGTTCAAACAGGTAAAATGTCAGAAAGATGCCCATGAAGGAAACGGGGATGATCATAATGGCAAAGAGAGGTTGCCTCAATGACTCGAACAAAGTGGCTCCAATGATGAAAATGATTAGTATGACCAACCCTATCAACCCATACTGTGTTCCATCTTCTCGCCAACCCCAATAACCTCTTTGTTCAATGAAATAGCCAATGGGTAGTTGATCATTGGTTTCCTCAAGGAATCGGTCTACCACTCGTTTCTTCAGTTGACTTGATCCGATATAATCAAAAGCAAGAACCACCTGGTACTGCTGATCTCGTCTAACAATCTTATCTCCGGACTTACGAATATTGATTTCTCCCAGATCAGTAAGCTTATGCAGTAAGGTATCTCCTGTAGAGATTGGGAAATTTTGCAAATTCCAGGTGTCCAGCAGGTTATCTTCATTGGGTTTAATATTGAGGTTCGCCACAGTTCCTTCAATATTTCCTCTCCATACCGGTTGCTCGCTGATGTCTGTTTCCGAAAGGAAACTACTCAGTCTGGCTATTCCAATTCCTTGTCGGTTAATCTCATAGGGATCAAATGCCATGTAATATTCATAAGTCGGAGCACCGGAAAAACTGCTGGTCCCCTGGATGTCTACTTCTTTGATCCGTTCCTGTGTCAACAATTCGGATCTGAGTCCTTCCGCAATATCAAGCAGATTTTGATAACTGTATCCATACAAGTACAGATGGGTGTTCTTATATCCAAGGTTCAGTGCATTGCTGAAGCCCCTCCCTACCCCATAAATATTGGAGTCTATACCTCCTAAATAAATCGCTTTTTCGGTCAGCCGGGCTTTGAGATAATAGGGGAAGTAGGTCATCTCATGTTGCGGTTTAAATCGAATAGTGATCCGGGCATTTCGGATCCCTGTGATCCGGGTCTCAAACTGCTCGACCTCATCAAATTGACTGATGAAATTCTCCATGTCTTTAAAGGCTTCATTCACCTGATGAATATTGGCGCCCGGAGGCATGCGGCCATTGAAGTATAGCGTTGTACGCTCAGGTTCGCCGTAGAAAGAAGACGTATAGACATTGCGATAGAACTGGTAAAGCGTGCCGCCTAACCATTTCTGCAACGGAGTATGAAGGGTATTGCGATACCAGTCACTGCCCAGGCTAACATTGTACAATTCCTCATACCAGGTATGATATTCATCTTCGTCCTTTTCTCCTACATGTTCCGGCAACAAATAAATAGGCAGGCCAAAACCCAGGATCAAGAGAGCAAATACGGCAACCTTAAAACGCGCTAACCATCTAATCCATCTCAAATAGATCCAATTGAACCTGATTACCCTTCGCTTATTTCGAATGGATCTTTGGGTAACCTGTTTCTTTATTCGAACCTTATCCATCAGGGCTGGAACAAAATAATAAGAGATGGCAAGTGAGACGAAAAGGTTAATGGCCAGGATATAGGCAAAATCCAGTAGTCTTAACACCTGCTCTTCTTCCAGGAAGAAGATGATGCTTAAAGCCCCGATCGTAGTGAGCGTAGCAGCCAGTATCGCCAGAAATACATTTCTATTCTGATTGTGTCTGAGATGATCAATCATCACAATGGTATTGTCAATGATGATCCCCAGGGAAATTGTCAGACCAGCCAGGGAATAAAGCTGTATTTCAATGCCGAGAAGAAAATAGAAGATAAAAGCAACGAGTACATTTACAATGATCCCTAATAGTACTATGGCCAGGTAAGCCATATTCCTGCTGGTCATCCAGACAAACACTAGCAGGATCAATATAGATAATCCCATGCGCCAAACAATGCTCAGCAATTCAGTCTGCATATGCTCGGTACTGTCATAAGTAGCCGTCATGGTCATATTTGTGGGCAGGTTACCATCCAATTGATCCATAAGCTCCTTTACCTTTCTGCCGGCAACCAGCTCATTGACCTGCTCTGAAGCCACCAGGACGATATTGATGGCATTCAGTCCATTGATCCGGTAATAGGAGGTGGGCTCCTGGTGGGTCTTTCGAATCTTGCTGACAGTATTCAGGAAGATAATCCGATCCCCTTTTTTAGTTACAGGGATTTCATCCCACGCTACATCATGGTCAAATGACGTTGTCAGGTAGACACCCGTATAGGCTTCCGGCCCTTGTTTATTCCTGATAGATGTCAACCCCAGAGGACGCTCGTCCAGATACTGCCGAATGGCATTGGAAAGGTCATCAGGGGTAAGTCCCAGTCCCGTCAGCTGGTGGATGTCGTATAACAACTCCCACTCGACAGGTTCCGCCCCATATACATTCACCTCCTGCAATTCCCTGATCTCGGACAGAGGTCTTTTGATATACTTTTCCCCATATTCCTGGAGTTCCTGCGGACTGTATTTGCCGTTGAGCGTGTACGTCATCAGTGTGCGGGATTCGCCTTCACCCCCATAGTAAATGATGGGATAGCTTACACCCTGAGGAAATGTGGAAGTAACCTGTCGGATCAGGGTAGCAATTTCAAACCTGAGCATCTGCTGGTCTTCCACCTCATCAAACTTCAGCCTGACGAATCCATTACCGGTCGACGACTCAGAATAGATCTCGGTAACACCTTGCAAGGTGGCTAATGTGCCTTCGATCCTGGATGTCACCTTCCGTTCGATGATTTCGGGCGACACATTATGCCAGGAATAAGAAATGGTCAGTGTATTGTTGGTGCGGCTGGGCTTATAGTTGAGGTCCAGCAAGGGAATCACACTGATCCCAATGATGGTCAGCAATACGAATGTGGCGATTACCCGGAAGGAAGAGATGTTGCCGATATGTTTTTCCCTGGTCACAATCCTTAAATATAAGGCAAATCAGCACATGACGGTGAGGTTTCTGAAAAGCAAGGAAGTATTATTGAAATAATACAGTATTATGAATTATCAAGAATCGTTTTCATAAGCATGATGATATTTTTTTGATACTGGCCATTTAAGGTCATTCAAAAACTTATCAGTCAAATCCTGATTAGAAGCTAATGAGCAGGCTATAAAAAAATTGTCTACAATATCTTGAATGGAATTTGTCCTTGGCCTTTTGTTTACTTCACTCCATAACTTTTTAAGAAATTCATCACCTCCGTAAGTATTATACAAGTCAAACAAAATAGAGGCAAATAAATTACTTGCTTCCAGGCCATGTTTATTTGGAATACCTTTTCCAACCAGCAAAGTATTCATGAAGTTGTAAGATGTATCAGACTTGTACAACTCAAGAAGATCTCTGTTAGCTTGCAAGTTCTCCTGGAATGAGTAACCGTTAAAAGGAGAGCATTTTAATCCAAGATTATTCATGATTACAAACCTCATAAAAACAGCAAAGCCTGTATGAAAGGAGTGGTTAATCTCCGCTCCTGGATAATTCAATTGATCACCAAAAACCCAGAAAACTCTTCCAAGCTCATAAAATGGTAGTTGATCATAGGAATTAGATTCATCTACTTCATTGTAAAATTTGTTGAATTTCAATTTAGTTATTTCAATGGCATTTCCACCCAGTTCTCCACATCCTGAACCACATGTTGTGCTTACAACCGCAACCGTAATCTGTTCTTGATCCTTTTTTGGATTATTTAGAAGAAAACTGTATGCTTTAGCTGCTGTGTCTAAAACGTCAGTAATATTAGAAAGGGTTTGGACACAATATTCTTCTTCATAGAAGATTGAAATCTTACTTCCTTGATGCCTTTTTAGAAAGTACGTATCACCGTTAAATGCAGTATAAAGGATGTATTTGTGATTGTAATAGCCGAGAATAAGTGTAACTACTGCTACGATTGTTATTGTGACAGAGAACGATTGCAATAGTCCGATGTGTTTGATCTTGTTCAAGAAATTCATATGCTTTTTTAACGATCAGAATTGCTACCTAACCGATAAATGCCAATGATTACATTGTTTTTTACTTTGATGCTATCAATAAGCTGCTGATTATATGGGTACTTTTTCTCCATTATCTTTTCAGTCGATTGCGCGTTTAGGTGGTAATTAGTAATAAAGAAGTCCGCGGAATCGATATTCGTTTCTCTTATTCTTTTTTTCAGATCCTGGGACAGGATATACCAGTTATTCATCCCACAAAAATTTGAATATGCCACATTAATTTTTTCCTCATCTGAATCGTTGATTAGTTTCTCCAGACCCTGCTTGAAGCTTAATCCATAATAGTCAAGATCAAAATTGTCACTGGCATTTCTTTCTGCTATTTCATTAAAATAAACATTCTGGTGTGGGTGCATCGTAACAGTATCATAAACTACTTTGCTCATGCCAAATAAAAGAATACTCGTAATTATTGCTTTGCTCAAAGTGAGCCAATTCTTATTGGTGATATTATTCCCAATAGCATCTGAAACAGCTTTTAGCCCAATGATGGAGATCACAATCAATGGAGGGTAAATAAAATATAAATGTCGCCATCCATTGTAAAGTGTTGAATTCAGTATAATTACGGCAAGAAGGGGTAGCAGGAATAGGCAAAGAAAAATCAGATTGTTTCTTTCATATTTGTTAGCATATAACGCTAGTTTATTTTTAAGGGTACTAACAGTCACAAACCAAACCCCCAACAGAAAAGTCACCAAATATAGAATTGGAGTTGATACCGCAATCCATCCGGGAATGTAGAACCAGGGAAGGTTATCGGGATATACAAAATCTCCCATAAAGAAGATACTATTTCTCCATCTGAAATGACTCATTGATGTAAATGAATATAGAAAATGGTGCATTGGGTCTGACCATAAGAATGGCCAGAGGAAGATAGTAAAAGCAACAAAAAAGAGAATAAATAGCATTGATAATGTCAGATAACTTTTCAATACTTCCAGCCTTTTTTTGTTCTTTAACCAATCAAGCATCACAAAGCAAAGAGTTATTGCTGGTATGTATATAGCCACTATTCTTGTGTTTACGGCCATCGCGCAAGCAAAGGCATGCAGTATGATATATTTTAGATTTTTAGAATCGAGATACTTAAACATGGTGTAGGTACTGATAATGCACCAACTTAACAAAGGAATGTCTTTTGGGTTGTAAAAGGAGTTAGCAAATATCCGTGGACTCAGGATCAAAAATAGGGTACCCAAAAGCGCTAACTTCCAATCATCTAAATGATATTCGATTGTCCTGAAAAAGAATATAGTGCTAATCCAAAAAAGTATAAAAACCATTAAATGCCTCAAAAGAAAGACATCTCTTGAATTGCTCAATCCCAGGGAAAGCTCTGTAAAGTATGCAACCATCTGAAAGATTACACCATAGTCTCGGTGGTCGTAGTATTGTATATCTTGATTGTAAACGTGCTTTACAGGAAAAACATGGCCAAGTTGGTTGTTTACGTACTCAAATGAAACAATACCATGCTTTCGTTGGATAGGCTCATCCATTGAAACACCATAATCATCAAAAATCTGCGAGCCAATGAATAAGTGTATAAGGAAAAACATCCATACAATTAAATCTCTGGTTCCGAATTTCTTCTTGAAATCAGCTATCATAGAAGCAGTAGCAGCTTCAGGATGACTCAGATATCTAAATGCATTCTTTAAACTCATCGTTAATAGTCAAACCTAACTCCTTTTGGCAATTTGCTATATCTTATTAGGGTAGGGTATTCCAATCCTGAAGTAAATCTCTTTTCCACTCAAAGAAAACTTATTGTAGTTTAATAAAGATTTCTCAAAACGTTTTAATAATAATATCTATATTTTGATTAATAAAAAAATTGATTTATAAATGATTCATTGTAAAGACTTTATTGAGTTATTAGCTAATTTTTATAATGTAAAAATGATAGACTTTTTTTTGATTAACTATGTCTGAATTATAGCATACAATTAATTTAGGTGTGTACCATTTAAGTGAGAACTCATGAGTTATTTAATAATTAATTTTTAACCTTTAAACTTTCTAATTCAATGAAAAAGTTAATTTTCAGTTTTTGCGGAGCTGCGATAGTTGCAGCTGCATTAATGTTTAATCTCCAAGCTAATCAGACTGCTGCGGACTCCGTTTCTTTGATGGAATCGGTCCAAATTGAAGCAATTGCTGGAAGCTATGAATGTTATCAGGCCATGGGATATTGTGGATGGTTTTCTGGTCTTGATTGGATATGTGAACCAGAGGGTTATGACCCACAGGGTCCCTGTCAGCAGTACTACTGTGAAGATTGTGATAATATATAATACTGCGAAGTATGTCACGGTTTTCGTGACATACTTATTTTTGAATTTTAAATTGAATGAATGAATAAAACATTTTTATTTTCAGTAATTGCTTTGGTTTTTTCTTGCTCTTCAACCACATCTGAAATCAAAAATCTGAAAGTTGCAGAAAATTATATTGTCCATTTAGGCGAAGCAATTTCAGAGAATGATCTGGAGATTAAAATTGTTGACTTAACGCCATTAAGTCAAGCTGGTTTTGATGGATTTAGTGATAATCTCAGGTTGTTGTTCGAAGGAGACAATTTTTACGTTTTTGATAAAGAGCAACAGTTTTTGATGGTTTATGATTCATTGGGGTATAATCTGCAGAAAATTGGCGGTAAAGGGAAAGGACCAAATGAACTTAGCAGAGCAATTGATTTTGCTGTGAGTGCAGACGAAGTGGTTTTTCTTAAACGAGCTGGAAACAATATGATTTTGAACCACTTCGGCAAGGATGGGAATCATATTCGTAATGAAAATATACCAGTTTCCGCGGTCTCACTAGGAAGATTTGCGTCCGGAGATTATGTTGTATTTACTGGTTGGAATAACCAGACAATGCCTGATAAGTTGTGCCGCATTGATCACTCTTCCGGTGATTTCACTACTTTTTTTCCTCACGAGTTTGAAGAGCCAAAGATTCCTGTTGGCGGTGGGGACAACTTCACCTATTCTAATAGAGGTGTTTTTTTTATGGAGAGTCTTAAATCAGAGATTTTTCAGATTGGCGAACAGAATGAACTGAAGTTGTTCTCTTATATTGATCTTGGAGATTTGGATATTAATAATGACTTCTGGTCTATGGAACCTATGAAAGCTGCAGAAATGCTTATGAAAAATGGCTTTTATCACTGCAGATACTTTTGGGTTACTGAAGATTTTATCATTCTTGAGGGTGTGTTAAACAAAGATAATGGTCGGGTGTTTCTAACTGCTCACCAAATAAGTAATGGAGTCACTAAGGCTAAGGAGATTGAGCCTGGGTCAGTCGATCAGCTTCTTTTGGACATCTTTCACGTGGAAGATAATCATATATACTCTTTAGGTGATGGGTATGCCATCAAGGAGCTGGGGCTGGAGCAAGAACTGGATATTGATATGAATGTGTCCGATACGATGTATTATTTGGTTAAATCAGAGCTAAGATTTTAAGTATGAGGATTCTCAATAAGCTTTTATCCATAGTCATAAGACCTGAATTTGTTATTCCTGGCATTCTTCTGATCCTCGTTCTTTTCTACATCTCACGATCTGACTCCAACAGGGAAGTACAACTGGTTAAGGATTTGGAAGTGTGGCAACCCCAGAATTCAGTGGATTTGGACGAAAGCTGGTTTGCTGAAGGTTGTAAAGTGGTTGTGTATATGAAACATTACCAAAAGTTTCATCGCCTTGATCTATGGATGAAATACATCAAAAAGTATCCAAATATTCCTTTTTTGTTCTATTACGCCGGAGGAGATCCTGACAAATACTTCAAACAGCTTAGCGAAATCGGTTTTAACCATCCTGTCATGATAGATAAGGAAGGTCAGTTTTATGAGATGAACAAGGCTAATATGGATGATTTTTCGTTTATTGCTTTAGTGGTAAGCGAAAATTCAGTAACACTTTCAAACCCGACCATATCAAATTTTGAGAAGCTGTTAAAGGAGTGTGGTAAAGCTAATAGGTAGGTCTTAAAGCCTTGAGATGGTTAATTGCCTTTATTTTACAATTGAATTATTGCTATTTACTTATCACCTGAATCATACCTTTAAAGCTAAACAAGATCGTCCAATGTCCTGCAAGCCATGACGATCCTGGCAGGAGTCGTTTTATTTCATGGCTATCTATGTCCAGGGTGTCTTGCCATCAAATGTAATAATGTAACCTTTTGGCAGTTATATTAAATTATATAATGATCGAATAACTGAAAGCTCAAAAGTCAATCCACTACATTAAAATAACTAAATTATTAGTTTATTTTTCTTATTATTGTCCTACTGAACGTATTCAAATGAACATTGTATTACTTCGCCTAACCTGATTCCAAACTCAATATCTGCGGACGCTGAACTGGTTGGATTTATAGAAATGGATCATGATTTTTTAGCAAATTACAATAAAGATCAAAATGCATTCAAATAGAGTCAAATCCAATCGTAGTAATTGCCGAGCTCAAATAATTTGATTCTAATATTTGACATAGACAATGACCCTCTATTTAAAAGATATTGCTTTTCCAAGAATAGATTTCAGGTGGCTGATACCCATCATACTTTTCTGCGGTTGCCAATATTCCTCCGGAGATGAAATCTACAGAATTAAACCAGATGGAACAACATTGTCTGATTTATTTGAGCAAACCAGCCATTTAAAAGGTAAAGTTATCGATGATGTCGTGTTGGGAAACCCAAACTGGTTAATCAATATGGACACATTATTGATTTCTATGCAAATGATGGGATCAAATATTTTGAATATCTATGATCTGAAGAATAATAGAACAGTAGGAGACTTCGGAAAAATTGGTAAAGGTCCAGGAGAATTCGTATCACCATTTAGTTTGGAAAAGCTTTCCGAGGAAAGCATTGGTATATATGATCTTAATGGTAAAGCCTATTATAGAATCCATCTTGATTCGCTTATCCATTATGATGACTATCAACCAAAAAAATGGTTGGATTTAAGAGAAAATAAACTTTATAGTTTAAAAGTATTACCAACTGAAGATGAGGGATATATTTCTATGGGTAATTTTTCTGACGGAAAATATGCTTATTCTACAATGGATGGTCACATAAACTACTTTTACAATTATCCGCCAGACGGACATAATAACATCAGTAATGAAAAAAAGGCAATGATCTATCAAGGTAAACTTATTAAGCACCCATCTGATAATAGATTTGTTTACTTGAATCAGTCCTCTCCGATCTACGAGATCATGGAAAAGAGAAATAAAGGTTGGCAAAGAGTAGCAATAAATGTCATTGATTTCCCCAAATACAACTCAGAAAGAGGATATGCTGCGAAAAAAAGAGACAACAAGAATGGTTTTATTAATGGATGTGTGGGCAGTGAATATATTTATATGCTTTACTCCGGCAAATCCTATGAAACCCACGGGATGGATGCCTATTCAGGTAATAAAGTCTATGTGATTGATTGGGACGGTAATCCAATAAAATCATTTCAGGTTGAAGAAGAATTGATAAGTATTTCAATGGACGAAAAGGAAGGTATTCTTTATGCCATAATGATCGATCCTGAGCCCAGGTATATTGTATACCCTATAAAATAATTACTTTATATTTTCTTCATTCCACCTCAAACACCACGAACACAGGATTACTTTCCTCATTGAGCTCCTGATCCGTCAACTTTTTACCTGTTTCTTCCTGGTATTTAATAAGATCCTCTGCTTTTACCTCAAGATAAAGTTGATTTCCTTGACCAGCATACCCCCTGATTCTTCCCTCAGGTAAGGTTTTGTCCTCAAACAATAGATTTATGTAAAACACTTCATTGGTAGTCTTTGAAATCAGGTAGTGTAAAGAAGGCCTGTAATTCAAATAGAATTGAAATGTAGTTTTCACTTTCAGCAATTTCATTGGGCCCTGTCACCTTATCACCCTCCTTAACCATATTAAAAACCTTATCCAGACCCTTTTCCTGGTCTTCATCAGAAATGATTTTGGATTTTTCTATGTCCAAATAATACCTGGGATAAATCTTACCCGCTCTTAACTCATAAATGTGATAATTGAGCGGAGAGATCAAATGCGGATTTTTACTCGAGCTAATCGGTCTGCTAAGACCAATCCCACCATCTTTTAAATGAAATCCGGTTTCGAACACATAAATCGGATCTCCCAGATTGTCAGTATACAGATTGTATGAATGGGCGTGATCTTCCCCATTAATCCCCAATACAAGATAATCCCCATCTATGATCGCAAAATCTTCCACAAAAAAATCAATCGACCTATCACGCTTAAACTCAAGGTCTGAATCAAAAACGACAAACTTTCTTACTGTCTGATCATGAACAATAACTTCGTCATTTTCCTGATCAATAAAGAAACTGTGCGGATCAACCAACTCCCCTACCCCATGGCCAATCGAGGTTTTATTTAAGAACTTACCCTTTTGATCAAAAACCAGAAGTGATTTCTGCCCGAATGGATCAAACAAATAGATTCGGTCTTGATAAAATTCTACACTAGCTGCAAAATTGTAAATCGAGGATTCATTCGTTTCCAATGGGATACAATCAATGATCTTGATATTGGGTGTTCGATGGTCGATGCCTTTCAGGTCTAGTCTTAACCTGGTCACACTCTCCTCTGTAGAATTGGAAGTACAACCGATAATAAGAATCGCATATATGATTAACCACTTTTTCATATTACTTGCTATCACCAATAAAAAATATAGGATTGTCCTCCATACTTAATTGAGAAACATCTAAGTACTTATCCAAATTAGCCTGGAGGTCACTGTCTTCTTTCACTCCAGCTTCCACAATTTCTGTGAAATCCAGCGCTGAGTAAATCACATAAGTAACTTTCCCATTACACATCAGCTGATACTGATTCTTTATGGGTGCCTGAAGGATATCGTTGAACAGCGTTGATGCTTCAAACAACTCATTGGTGTGCTTATCAAAACAGTACATCTTATTATCGTCTCCCATATCCATCATCACACTATTTGGTGATTTCTTAATACTTAGCTCGTTGACTGCAAAAATCAGGTATTCAGGTGTATTAACTCCTAAAGACAAATCCTTACCTGAAGAAGTCTGGCTATAATCAATTTTATTGCTCAAAGAGAAAAACATCATAGGAATAAATTGATTATCCATGAACTGATACAAGGAATCATTTTCAGTAAAAAGACTATAAATCTTGTCTTCCACTTTCCCCAGGTAAGTTCCTCTACCTGCTCTGGCATTCCCTGTAGCTTTAATTGATTTGGCTTTTTTATCCACTACTCTCTCTGAATGAATGTTTACTAAAAACCACTCATTCACCGTAAAAAGTCCTCCAGTCCCAATAAGGATACTATCATTCGCAAAAAGAAGGTTATCTGCTGGCTCAGGTAGGGCATACCTTTTTCAGCTGATCCGGTTTCTACATCCAAGACCAGTAGATCTTTTGATTGGTGGGATATATATAGCTTATCCTGAGCAGGATTAAGGGTGAATGCAGAAACATAGTTAAATTCCCCTGGACCTTTACCGGCATTGGCCAGGTTACGAACAAATTTCCCATCGGAAGAAAATTGAAGAATATTATCTCGTGTAAAAATGAAAATATACTTATCTCCTAAATAGTGCCTGAAATTTGACGGGATCAGAGATTCTTCTTTCGTCTCAAGTGCTACAATTCGAATATCCTGCATGATCTCACTGAGAGAAACATCTTTACCTGGATAATCCTTATCTAGATCCATAATCCTAAGCTTTTCCTCCGGAGTACTTGAAGTACAACTTTGAACAAGAATCAAAATGATTAACCATTTATATGAATTAGTTATCGTTCTGATTCCTGATTCTGGATTTCTGACTACTTGTATCATAACCTTATTTCATCCTTCAACCGAAAGCGCATCAACACCGGGTTACTTCCCGCTCCCAACTGTTCCTTGATCTCATCAAGTGCGTCCTTTTTCTCTTGATCATTGGCCTCGCTTTCAGCAAGCAAGAGAAATTCAGCATCAATGGCACTGACAAAACTTTCACCATCCATGGCTTTAGGAAAACTGAATGAACCCCCATCAATATCATTTACAATATTGTGAATGGCGTAACACACATCCTTTGATTTGTCATAAATGCACCACCACTTATCCTCTTCTTCGTAGCTTCCTTCTTTGGCGGCATCCAGCATGTAGGATTGAAAGGTGAAATGGTCTTTGTTTTCCAGGAGCCTGTGCGTTAAGGTCATCACACCCCCTTTCAAAAACACTTCTTCGGCCCTGGATTGATCTTTTTGGATCGTTTCGGCATCCAGGGGCCAATTATAGGGCCCGAAATCGATCTGATACCTTTCGCGAAAATTATAATCTTCATCCAAACTATAGATGATTCCAAATATCGATCTGGAGAATGAATAACGATCGCCATAGTATCCCAAAACACCCGGAACAGCTGCATCATCAATCACTTCAAGATAAGGTAAAAAGCCCATCTTAATTTCCAAATCTCTGTCAACAACCTTAAGGATATTGGGAGGCTGAATAGCATGTGCTTCATTTTTTATGTAGTCAGACGGTGTATATATCAGGATTTCATTCTGACCAAAAGGCAGTAACTCTTCAATCCAAAGACCGATGTTTATTTCTGATTGGAATTTCCCATTAAGGTCATAATAAAGCCAGGATTGACTACCATTATCATTGACGAGGATATCCTGGTCAGTTATCATAAATCCTTCCACATGAGAATATTCTCCCGGACCATCACCAACGTTTCCGCTAACAAATTGTACCTCCCCCTCATTGTTAAAGCAAAAGAATTTTTTAGATCCCGATCTGTCTAATAAGTAGATCTTATCGTTTTTGAAGATAAGACGGGAAACATTTCCAATTAGATTTAAAGAATCGCTTTGAAGTGGCAGGTAAGTGAAATCAGATTCAATCAGATCAGAGAGATTCGCGGACTCCCGAAATTCAACTTTGATAGTCTTGGGTCCTTCTTCAGTTTCCTTCTTTTCGCTGCACTGGATACAAATGAAAAAAACGATAAGCAATAGTATGCCGCTAATTAAGTTGTTGCTTAGGTTCATGTTCAGGTTAAGTTTGGCAGATTAAATATAAGATAAAACGGCAATAGTTATATTTATTGCTGAATGAACAGAATTGCAAATCATCGCTAATGAGCACATCAGCTGAAAGATATGTACTAGTTATTATCATGCTGTGGGCTGTCAGCACATCTTTTGGCCAGATAAAGGAGCGTATTTCGATATCAGGAAAGATCATAGATCTTCAGACGAATAACCCAATACCCTATGTTAACATCGGGATTTTAGGTTCTTATATAGGAACGAGTAGTGATAATCAGGGGAAATTTCAGTTGTCGTTTCCGAATGAATTACTCGATCATCAAATCGTATTTTCAAGCATAGGTTACAAAACCCGTTCGCTCGAGGTCAAGGAGGTAATGAATTCGGAGGCCATTGTCATTAAACTACTTCAGGATACATTCAACCTGCAAGCCATGACATTCAGAGAAGTGGAAGACCCGAAAGAAATATTAAAGCAGGCATTCACAAGAGAAGATCCTACAGACTATTTGATCGAGCAATACTACCAGGGTAAAGTGAATGACCTCTCTGGAAAAGGTTATTATGATGTTGAAGCAATTCTGAACAATGAAAGGAAAGTGATTGATGGAACCGTCAGAGCTTCAAATTGTGCAACTCAGAAGAAGAATAATTTAACAGGGGGCATAGATAACTACTATTTTCAGTATTTCATGTTTTATTACAATGTGACGGATTATTCCTATCACTGTGATTTAAGAGAGGATAAGTGCTTATCCGGGCTAGATATTGCAATGGACAAGTATGTTCCTTATGATGGAAAGCTTGTGTACAAGATTGATTATTCCTTTCAGGGTACCCGGAAGCTATCATTGGACAGAAAAGGAATTAAATCTTTGGCTGGAACAGCATATATTGAACCCGAAAACCTGGACTTAATCAGATGGGAGTTAAAGGGAGAGTTTGAAGAGGTGTCTAAAAATAAAATCTTAAAAGCTGGCGGTAAAGCGTATCCGATAGATTTTACCTGGACCCGAAACTACCGGGAAGTGGACGGTAAATACTATTTGTCACTCCTGGATGTAATTCAGCGGAATCAACAGATTCCTGTTTCGGGAAAGCCAACAACAATCACTCAAAAACATAGTTGTTTTTCTATGGATGTGAAGTTTGGTGAAGAAATTGAAATGGCAAAACAAGGTGTAGACTGTGAGCCTTATGATATCAGTCGGGTAGCATATGATGAGGCGTTTTGGGAGAGTTTTTGATGTACGTTTACTTAGCTATAGACACCATATTCAATATGACCTATTAAATCCCGAACTTTACCGATTCCATTTGGTACTGCTAAAACCTCTCGTGGTTGAAGTCCTCCCAGTGCAAGGCTCGGAAGGTGGAGCCATTCGAAAAAAGCCTCTTTACTTTCAAAGATTTCGGCACCAAACAGAAAGAGATCCGCCAGTTCAAATAGCTGGATAGAGAAATTTCTGTCAAGCTTCTTCTTACCTTTTATCCATCGGTAGATAGTAGGCTCAGACACATTGAGTAATTCGGCAACAAAAGACCTGGGGATCTCAAAATGCTTTTGGAAATTTAAAATGATGCTAGTATCAATTCCCTGAGTTGCCAGGGAAATAAAGTCAAACGGACTTTCAATCTCGGATTTGATATACTCTTTTCCTAGTATCTCTCTTAGATGCTGGTAATGCCTGGTGCTTGTACGCGATTTCTCAATAATCATCTGAATTGATTTTTCATTTCTACCCAATGAATAAAAGGTAATTCCTCATTAGTTCTATGAATGGATTCCAAAATGCTGTTTAAGGCTGTGATCTATTCGTAATATCATCCGGTTTGAATCCGGAAGCGGTTTAAACATATACTTAGCATAGAAGTTTTTTGCACCTTCATCAATGGGATCAACCATAATAACACTTGTTCCTATTGACAAGGAGTGAATGACACATCTGTGTATGGCATCAACAATCAGTTGACCCCCAAGGCCTTTTCCAGATTCTTTTGTAGTCATGGCCAATCTGCTCAACAGAATAGCAGGGTAACCAGAATAACTTTGTGGGAGTTTCTTTATCATATCCTCCGGAACACTGTCCTTTGGAAGCTCTGCAGATGACAAGGAATAATAACCGATGACTTCAGTATTGTCATTGAGGAGTAAGTAAATTCTGGCAAGACCGGCTTTTGATTCTTTAGTAGCTTGAAATTGAAGGTAATTGTTTAGGGAAGTATGCTTGCATGAGAAGTTGTCCCGCTTATACTTTTTATCAAATTCAATTGTTAGAAACTTCATTATTTAACTTCTTACTTCGCTTTTTAGAAGCTTTCAGGAAGGAATCAGAAAGAGCAGTTGGTTCATTTAATATCTCCATGATTCGTTGCCTGTCTCTTATTGAATAGATAACCTGGGAATACTTCTCAACCACTTCGGTTGCATCATTGACCATCGTAGTGATTACATACTCAGTCAGGTTCTTATATCCTTTCAAGCTGGCCGCTTCTTCCAATAATTTTTTGTGCGAGGCTGACATTTTAGCGTCAAACCGTGCAACATCTCCACCCCCTGTCATAATGTTGAAAAGTTTGTTATTGTAAACATACGGTTTTTTACCGTATTAGTTTAATTTTTTACAGTTTTTTACCGTACTTTTTCAGAGTCTTGAAGGGCATGATTGTATCCAAACGCTAACCACCAAGTTGATCAAACAATTCATCATTGGCACTGTCAACCGCATCATTTCCAAAATAGGATAAATATTCCTGGGTTTGCTTCTCTGTTTTATGACCTAGACTCTGTTGTGCTACAGCAGCGGACCCACTACTGTTCCAAAGTAAAGTCGCATAGGTATGCCGTGCGGAATAAATGGAAAATGATGGGATGTCTAATTCTTTGGATATTGATCTTAAATAGGAATTAATCTTAAGTCTGCGGTAAGAGATCTTCTTCATTTGATCTTCTTTCCTCACATCAAGATTCAAAACAGGAAAAACAAAATCTTCTCTATTGGTGAGATCAATCGGTTTATATTTAGAGATGATCTTTAATAAGTTTTCTGATACTTTAATATTAAATGCTTTGCCGGTCTTTTGTCTTATATAACTTATCCTGGATAAGTCATCAGAAAAATTCTCATACCTGAGAAAGCACATGTCGATCCAATTCATTCCCTGTAAATAAAAACTAGCCAGGTAGTAGTCCCGTCCTATCTGAAGAGCACTACCCTCCTTAAACTGTGCTTGTAATAGTTTGCGAAAATTTGCTTCTGATAGGGACCGTCTTTTAGGTTCTCCATTCTTAATGGTGTATTTATCAAAAGGATAAAACTTGGATTTCACATGACCATACTTGATGGCTTTATTATAAGCAGACCTTAAGGTCCTTAGATAAATGGATAGTGAACTGTATTGAGCTCCCGAAGCCAGGTGATGTTGCTCAAGATCTTTTAAAAACTTATAGTCAATATCCGTAAAACTTAGACTTTGATTGTTTGTGAACTTTGACAACTTATTGATTAAATCTCTATAGGTCCTGGCAGTTCCGTATTTACCAGATTTCCCAAGCCACTTATATTGGTCCTCCAAAAAAGTAAACACATCTTTGATTTCAACATGTTGATTGAGCAGCTTTCGCTTGACTTGTGTTGCGCTGAGTTCTTCCAGTTTTCCCTCCTCCTCTAGCTCGGCAATTGCATCAAAATATTTGGCTTTTTTAGATATCAGTAGGTTATTAAATCGAGTGGTATTATCCGTACTTTTCGAAGTGGATTTTAGTCTTTCATTTTTCTTGTCCCAGTCCTTTTGTATGACATGAAACCCAGTGGAAATATGCGCGCTGGTTCTGTTGTGAATAATCCGTAATTTAAGGGGATGTTCACCCAAATTGTTCTTTGTTCTGGTATCGATTATGTATGAGAGTGTCACGATTTGCAAACATTTTGCAAACAATTTATGGTTTTATATGGAATAAGTCAAAAATAATGTGCGTTTAAACGCATTTTAAAGGGGTTTAAAACCATATGAATACAAAAAATGCCTGCCTGTCACGCAGGAGGTCGCGAGTTCGAGTCTCGTCCAGACCGCATTTAAAGCCTTGATTTTAATGAATCAAGGCTTTTTTTATGCCATTAAGATAAATAAAACCTGGTAAATCGGAGCTCGTCATCAGTTGGCACCCAAAGCGCTTGCCGGACCTCTCAGAAGCTTTCAGCTCCTTCAAGCCCTTCGGGTTTTCCGTTTCACTCTGAGTCAGTCATGCCCTTTGTTTTGCCTTCCTTGTTCCTCACAGCTCCTACCCGTATCTACATGTGAGCCTCCCTAAAAAGAAGACGGTTTAAAATAAGAGAATAATTAAAATTGCTTAACATGTCCTCATGGAGCCGGCATCAGCATGCACCTATTGGAACTGGAACGAAAGCCATGATAATACCTTCCGGAAGCTTATCCGCCAAAAAATGGTTTCTCGAAGTGTTTGCTTTTGCCTGGTCTTGCTGGGGACAGTGAGATGTTTGCTGGGCTCTGGCTTGTTAAGCGGTCGAATGCGCTTTTTCGATAGGTGCAAAGACATAAAAAAAAACAATAACTGTTCCAGATGTGTCATTAAAGTGGTTTTTAAGATACAAAAAAGCTAATATGCTCTATTAAGTTAAAAAATTAACTGAACATCCTACCGTGCTATGTAATCGTTTAATGATAAGGTCAGTCAGCATACCAAAATCCACTCAATCTCCTCATAATTCCTTTCTCATTTTGAGAGAAAAAACACCTAATCGGAAGCTGTGATCTTTCCTCAAAATGGCACGCTAATAACCTAAAAAAGTGCTGATTTTAACAACCACGTGTGATCGCGTCCCGAACTACGTGTAGTTGCGTCCTGAACTACGTGTAGTTGAAGCGTCAACTACGTGTGATTGAAGCCTTAACCACGTGTACTTGGGAGCTCAATCACGTGTTGTTGGCAGAACCATCAAAATATTATTGGATGGTTGTTTACCGATTTAGTTATTTTATTCGTCATTTCTCATTTTGAGAATGGCTTTTGCTGTGTTGCCGGATGCATTCATCCGGCCGGCCTGATGAAACCAAGCTAGCATACATAAGGTCGCATGGAAAAATACAACTGCACACGAATACGTTTTTATTATCCCGTCAAGTAAGAATCAGTTGTAAGCCTCGACTGATTTCATTAGGTTTAATATCTCGAAAAGCAATGTATTAGCTGGCAGATTATGGGAAAATGTATCTACTGCGGCGAGAACGCAGGATTTTTTAGTAATAAGCACAAGGACTGTGAATTAAAATTCAATCAAGGTCAAGTTGAATATGTTGACGAAATCATATCAAGTATTATTGGTGGTGATGACTATGATAGTCTGAAGCAGAAACTAAATAATATTAGTAAATCCAATTATATTGGTAAAAACCTCCAAAATGACCTAAAAGCAAAAGCTTTTGATTTAGTAGTTGAGCAGTTTTTGGAAGACGGTATATTGTCACCCTATGAGGAGGAAAAGATCGACAAATTCAAAGACGATTTTCAATTAACTCAAGATACCATAGACAAGAATGGATCATATATGAAAGTTGTCATGTCTTCCATTATAAGAGACTTGACTGAAGGAAAGGAGCCAGAGCAAAAAATTAATATCAATGGGCAGCTGCCATTTATATTTCAGAAATCTGAAACTTTAATATGGTTTTTTAATAATGTTGAACTTTATGAGCAACGTACTAGAACTGAATATGAAGGCGGTAGTCAAGGTTTCAGTGTTAGGATTGCAAAAGGACTTTATTATAGGACTAGTTCTTTTAGAGGTAGGCCAGTAAAGATTTCAGAAATCTCTTATGTTGACTCAGGGTTAGTTGCCTTGACGACAAAACACCTCTATTTCGGATCATCTGCAAAGAAATTTAAGATACCTTTTGACAAATTAATTTCAATAGAACCGTATGAAGACGGGATAGGGCTTCATAAAGACGGTGTTACAGCCAAGCAACAGGTATTTAAAAATCTCGATGGGTGGTTTGTCCATAATGTGATTTCAAACTTGATAAACTAATAAATTTGGCATGATCTACTTAATAGCAATTTAACTCCCTTGGTTAGCCTTTATATTGAAAGGAAATATGGGCCTAGGCCTTATATGTTTGATTTTGCAGATAACTCTGATCGGTTGGATACCTGCAACAATATGGGCTGTTATCTATGTCAGTAATAAAAATGCTGAATAGAGAAATGAGAAGATGATGAAGACGATCCAAAACGCTCAGGATTACAATAAACCTAAGGACTTTCTTACAACGGAGGAAAAGTCAAGGTTGTATGATGAGAAGTATAGTAACAAGTAGGTCCAAGAATGCTTACCATTTGATTTGATTACTGATTAAGCTTAATAATCGATATCAAACAATCGTTCCTTTTTTTGATAGCATAAATTACAGGGGAGGTAGGCGCTCCTGTGGTAAACACGGAAGCACCTAATTATTTTGGGGAGTATTTTTTGCTCCTCAAGCAACTCTATCAGACTAATACCCTAAATATTTAACAAATAATCAAGAGTTTGAGTCATTGTAGCTTACCTGATAAATCTGATATCTTCAAGGAAATTATCGTACAAATTATTAAACCTTGTTGAGTTGCTAACTAGGGTAACAATTATATCACGGATACCCACAAGAAAGTGTATTGACCTTTGATGCAGAGCTACACCATTGCTGTGTTGCCGGATGCATTCATCCGGCCGGCCTGATGAAACCAAGCTAGCATAAATAATGTCGCATGGAAAAATGCGACTCCACACGAATACGTTTTAGGCAGAATCTCTTGCAGAAGACTCTGCGGAGAATTAGCTGTGCAAGCGATTGTCTAAATCAAATGGATGATTTATTTCAATGGTACTCCCTTCAAAGGTTTGCCATTTGTCGTAAGAACCTGGAAGTGGTGGATGCGATAACCGCTATAGGACCATAATATCTCTTTTTTTCGATTTATCTCAAAAAGCTTAATTCCCTCCCTGGCAGCATAACTGGCAATAACTATATTTCCATTCGGAAGACGTTGGGCACCACAAGGATCCTGGAATAGCTTGTTTTCAAAATCCTCATTTGAAACTTTCCAGACAACTTCTCCCGCTTTGTCAACCTCTATGGTTTTATTGCCGTGCGTAAGGTTGATTAGTGTATGTCCATTTTTCAACCTGATGGCAGTAAAAGGCCAATTTTCAGCGTCCTTACCTCCTAGCGCGTCCAAATCTGTCCTGATAATATTTACTACTTCACCAGTGGGTGTATATTCCTTTACAGCAAAAGCCAGCAGGTGTGGCACCAGATAATTCCCATTGGGCAGTTTGCGAGCCATACGGGTTTGCATATGTACATTGTCCGTTTCCGGCTGAAGGGGTACAGAAACAACGATCTCTCCTTCCTTATCAACTTCCATGAGCCTTGGTGTATCGTTTGAAGACTCTGTGATCAAGGTGTTTCCATTTGCTAATCGCACGGCCGTTCCCAGCTCTACATTGCCCTCACCTTTTTTACGCTCAAATGTGAAGATTACTGCCTTATCCTTGTCATATTCTTTGACCACATCCGCCCAGCAGATCAGCACATTTCCATTAGGCAGCACATAACCATCCCTGGCACCTTTTCTGCCAGCATCCCAAACTACTTCACCATCTTCACCTATAATACCGGTAAACTCAGGACCAGCAATAAATACCGAGTGTGTAATGGCTTTCTTTTGCCCGAAAACCGAACTTGCAGATACCAATACTACTGTCAGCAGGATCAGTAACTTATACCTAATTGTGTATTTCATGTTTTCTAATTTGATATTCTTAAAAATGATTAGCACTTGTTAGTTTGCAAAAGGATGTACATGATCATATAATGTTCAGAAGCGCATGTCGAAAAGCAGGACTCTTATTGATAACTTATGACAAATATCAATTACGTTATCATCATCCTATTTAATTTTCACCTTCAGGGATGTTTCTTGCTGTTCTCGAACAACATTAAGTTTAAATTTTGCTGCCCCATCCTTTCCCATTGCTTTTAAAAATTGAGCTTCATCAAAAATTTTGTCATCGTTTACGGTCAATATGATATCGCCTTCTTTTAACCCAAGCTTGGCGGCCGGTGAATCAACTGGTAATACCTTAAGTACAATTCCACCATCTTCTTTAGAGACACCATAAGCTGAAAAATCCATTCCTGTCAAACCAGCAATTGTAGCACCCATCCACCTCGTTACCGACGGCTTCGTACCTGTAGTTCTCTCACTACTTTTCAGCTTTTCTGAAACCTTCAAAGCAGGAATGACCGGTGTCCTGGCAATGGCTTTTAGAGATGGCTTTTTTACACCAAATTGATCCATGGGGAAGTTTTTAAAACCAATATCAAAAGCAGGAGAACCTCCTTGCACTCGAAAATCCCCTTTCGATGGATCGATGAACTGAGGATCTGTCACAATTGAATGCTTATCCCACCCATGTGCATGCGTCAGCTCAGCATTGTAAAGTAGGTTTCTATCAACCTTTTTGCTAACCTCCTCTTTATCAGGCACTCTGATTCCTTTGTATTTGTCCATGAAAATATTCGAAAAAACCTCGTCACCACTATTAAGATACCATACATGTGGATGAAATGTATTGTTCACTGTAATATTATTCCAGGCCCGGCGCCTGTATCCTTCGCGAAACTTAAGCCCACCAGCCAGCATAAGGTTGTTGTAAATATCATAGTTGGAAGAGCCATCATCCAAATCAATATCCCAGCCATGATCACACCGCCAGCGGCTATTTCGAATCACCGTCGTTTTCCTCGCATCAGCGAAGGGCAGCTCAGGATATTCCGCTAGACTAAACCCTTCCAAATGCCAATAGCGATCCCTACCCCAGGAGTTAAAAGAACCATGATCATGTGTTTCCAATACCGTATTAAATACATCACAGCGCTCGATTAGGTGACCTCCAAAGGCGCCATCACCGATATTAATTCCAGCACGCGCGCAATCATAAATGGAGCAATCTCGAACGGTAATTTCGCTGGCCATGGTAATCTGCACTCCAGCGGGCTGACGCTCTACTGTTCCTACATTGTGTATAAGACAATCTTCAATGGTAGATAAAGCTGGATAATTTTCTGTTTTTGGACCGGGCTTGAAATCTAATTTTGAGATTTCGTTTCTCTCACCATATTCAAATAATGGATCGCGCAATGCATTTGGATCACCAACAAAACATACACCACTTGCACCTGTATGGTGGATGTAGTTTCCTTTTAACAAAGTATGTCGATTGTAGTTGCTTACAAATAGGGCATTGCCTCCTACCTGATCAAACTCACAGTCAAGAATTTGAATATTTTCCGTGCCTGTAAGCATAAATGCCCCACCACGAAAAATAGTCCAATCTGAACGAAGCATTGGCTCTTTGGTTTCCATGAACGTTCGGGCCGCATGGCGAATGACTAACCCCTGAAGGGTGATATGCTTAACAGGATTTTCCATGGACCCTTGAAATTCCACCAACTGTTTCAAGCGGACAACTTCAACTGCAGCGTTTTCAAGGTCAGTAGATGTTTCTGGCATGTAATACAATGTTCTTGTATTTGCATCATGAAACCATTCACCCGGGGCATCTAACTCTTCAAAGATATTTTCAACCATTCGGAATTCCGGATGCATCCCCATTTGCCTGTTGTTTTGCCAACCACCTTCATAGGTCACCTCGCCAGCATCATTTTTTCCAGTAATAAGGTAATGGTATCCGCCCCAGCGTTTAGCATGCATAGCATGAATATAGCCACCCTCAGGATTCTTCCATCCGGCTGCACGTTCTTTTGAAAAAGCATCAGCTGCATAACCCTGATAGGCTGCTGTTTTCTTGCTGGCATCGTAGTTCGGATAACGTGACATTCGCTGGTTTTCTCCATTGACAAATAGCTGATCAATATTCAGATCTTCCGAAGTGGATGCCTGAAAAATCCCATCCCTATAAGGCTTCCAGCTAAGCTCCAACTTAGTACCACCACTTAAAATTACCCCTCCTTCATGCATGGCCTGATATACGACAGGGTAATTCTCTGTTCCGGAATCCTCAGGCTTGAAAACAAGCGTTTCAGGTAGATAGTAAATGCCGTCGGATATATGTATCGTCACAAGCTCCTGCCCAACATATTTACGAGCGGTTATTTTTGCGGCCTGAAGCGTAGCAAGTGGATTTACTTTTGTTCCAGAATTGGTATCAGAGCCTCCTGAACTTACATATAGATCAATTGCATCGACGTTTTTTATCACCAAAGACATCACCAATATGGTGCATACTTTAAACCAATTCATATTTCTGTTCTTAATAAAACTTTTTATTAGTTGTATTTATTACTTTTCCTTCAACCCTCCTCATTACAATTCCTCGACATAAATATAGAAGGCATTACATTTAACTCCGTCCTGCATGGTAAAATAGCCGATAAGATCCGTCTCCCCAATTGGTACATTCATTTCAATAACTGCAGATTCTTTATTGTTATCTACTATAGTCTCCATCAGTTGATCCCCCACTTTTAAGAATGCCTTCGTGAATTTCATGGCTTTCCCATTCATACTTCCATTTGTATATGGTGTTGGTTCGACTGCATCTAAGGTTTCGTCACCAAGGGCTAACCCACTTTCAGCAGGCCACCTTCTCAAGTGGAATTTATAGGTACCAGCTTTCACGAAATTTACAGAAAATGGTGCTGGTTTCATGGGCTCTCCCTTCCTTATCATTTGTTGATTCCAGGGAGGATAATAATCTGTAGTGTGGGCATCATGGCAGGTTAACACATCCATGGAATTCGATCCCAGGTGAATGGATGAATACCGGGTTTCCTTAATTACCTCTTCCCACCAACTTTCGTAGAAAGCATTCATTGCTTTAACACGATCCGGATACTTCTCTGCCAGGTCAACTTCCTGTCCAGGATCTTCAGCGATGTTATAAAGTTCGCTACCATCAATAAGTCTCCAATCACTATTCATCACACAACTATTCCTCCCCTTTATTGGCCATGGCACTCTTTGAGTATCTGTAACCAGGTATCTACTCGGTACTTCTGTTTCCTTTCCCAGGAGGTAGTCACTAATATCTGTGCCATCCATCGTTTTGTCTGCCGTATATGAATGTCCAGTCAGTTTTATGAGCGTTGGCAATATATCTACGTGTGCAGTTAAACCTCCCAACTTTTTACCTCCGGTTAATCCTCCATTTGGCCATCTAATGACCATCGGTACTCGATGTCCGCCGTCATATTTACTACCCTTTGTGCCTCGCATACCAGCGTTATAACCCAGCATTTTACCAGATTGGTTATCCTTCCTATATCCTGCAGCGGTGCCATTGTCTGTTGTGAATATTACAATGGTATTTTCAGCAATTCCCAGGCTATCTAACTTGCCGAGAAGCCGAGAGAAATTGTCGTCAATATTTGTGATCATGCCAAGGAACCTCTTTTGAACTTCACTAAGCGCTTTCTCCTCCTTATAGATATCGTAATATTTTTCAGGAACGTTGTAAGGGCCATGTGGTGCATTTAGACTGAGGTAACAAAGAAATGGTTCATCTTTTTTACGCTTGATGAAATTTATGGCTTCATCAAACCAGACATCTGTACAGTAGCCTACCTTTTTCTCAGGTTTACCATTTCTAAAGTAAGTATCATCAAAATAGTCATTGTTCCAATAGTCGGGAGTTTGTCCTACACCACCCCCTCCATGGTAGAAAGCTTCGTTAAACCCCCTTTCATGAGGTAGAAAAGGATGATTATCTCCCAGGTGCCATTTTCCAAACATGCCTGTCTCATATCCACTCTTCTGAAACACATCCGCCAGCGTGGTCTCTCCCTCATTGAGTATAGAAGCACCAATAATGGTATGCCATACCCCATTTCGGTTACAATTACGACCTGTAAGAAAACCAGCACGAGTGGGCGCACAGGTGGTTCCCACATGGTAATTGGTGAGGCTTACTGATTCTTTTGCAAACTGGTCAATAGATGGAGTCTGGATAATGGGATTACCTGTGTGGCCAAGGTCTCCATAACCCTGATCATCGGTGATGACGATGATCACATTGGGTTTTTCCTTTGTTTCATTTGTATCAATCTCTTGTTTAGTCGAACAAGAAATAACAATACTTAGGAAAAGCAGGATGGTCAATATCTTCATTGTTGAGATGTTTAAGGGCTTGTTATGATTATGTTGTTCAAATACAATTTATCACTATTCATTTAATTAATCCTCAATGCGCGCTATTCATGCTATCGTGATATGAACATCAGACGCTCTTCATGTTTGTTCTATACATTCAATTTATCATTCTTTTTTTTGATGACCAGGTTTGCTGGGATATTGCCTTTTGCTTTGCTATGTATTTCTGATTTCATCACCTTGTTTTATTTATCAGTGAATTCAACCAAAACGGAAGAAATAATAAGGCCACGTTCGTCCGTTAGATTTACATAATAAGTAACTACCTCTTCTGGAAGTTTAGCTTTGACCTGATTTTTGGAGGCATTCACAGTCGCATTCATGCTGAGCCAAGGGCCTGGTAGTGCACGACTTGATTCAGGATCTGATTTTCTGTAGGCAAGTTCTTCATTGAGATAATAAACTGTGGCTTCCCGGATAGGCACCTCAGAATCATAAACTAGCCTCATATGTCTTTTATCAGGCTGCCTGATAATCCGACCCAGGCTTGGCGTTTTTCCTTTTAAAATATGATCAGCAAAGGCATAAATCTCCGGAACCTGATCAGGCTTCCAACCGGGCGGATGACCATGCTTCATGCTTGGATGGATGGTCATGAATGCATGATCACCAGTAACTTCAAATGAATGTGAAGTACTATTGAGGGAAAAATGCGCGTCCGAATCTCCGTTCACCCAAAGTGTAGGAACCGAACCGCTGGAAAATTGGCGAGCAGGGTCCCAAAATTTCTTAAGCTCGATAAATTCGGGGCTTCTGTCTCCATGATCACCAAAATGCCCTTTTGATTCATAAAGATATCCAGCACCATAGACAGGCATAGCACATTTCAACCGGGTATCAATCCCAGACACCAGACTGCTTAATATTCCTCCCCATGAAATACCGGTAATGCCGATTCGATTAGCATCAATTTCAGGCAATGATTCGAGTAGTGAATAACCTATCATGATGTCTGAAACAGCATGATACATCCACTGCTCTTCAAGTGGTTTATCAACATCATCAAATCGGCCTACCCGGGAAGGCCCACTAAATTCATGATCATGTTTCCCTTGCCCTGAAGAATCCGGCATATGTCCCTCCAGGCTCATTGAAATAGCAGCATAGCCCCGGTCATTCCATATTTTCACCCACTCATGAAATGCTTTACCTCCCCCTCCATGAACCAATACCATAGCTGGTACCGGATGATCACTTTTGGGAATGCCTAAATAAGCAAAAGCCCTGGTAGGTTTGTCTTTATACGAAAGTGTCTCATAAAAAAGTGCTCTTATTTCTCCCTGATCTTTAGTCGGTTCCCAATACACCTTCGGCGGCTGGTAAATCGTACTGTCAAGTAACTCTTTTAATGGTAAGTCTTGAGCAGGAAGGAGGGTGGTTGAAATTGTGACGGATACAACCAGAAAAACCATTGCTCTGGTTAAAAGTCTAGATTTAAGATGTAAACAACTTTTGTTCATGTCCTAAAGTCACAGGTTCTTTCGCTCTGCAGAAAACAAATGCTCATTTGGCTTTTCAGGTAGTGTAGCTTGCCAATCTTTTATCTGACCAATCAACTCTTTAACCACCTCTTCATGCGCCCCTTTGAGATCGTTTTGTTCGTACACATCCTGAGTAATGTCATAAAGCTCAACATAACTCAGGTCTTTATTGCCTACCAATTTCCAGTTTTGATCAACTACTGCATAGGAAATCCAATGATCAGGTCTGTTCTTGTTTATCGGCCAGCTACCATTCATCTTCCAAAAAAGTGGTTTCGTACGGGATGGATAAGGAGACCCTAAAAGCGTAGAAACCTGACTGATTCCATCAGGCTGATAGGATTCAGGCAATTGAACCCCGGCAACCTCGCAAAAGGTGGGTAGCAGGTCAACAGCTGACATTAAAGAAACGGAGTCAACAGCTCCCGCCTCAATTTTCCCGGGCCAGCGTGCAATAAAGGGAACCCCAATTCCTCCTTCAAAAAGTGCAGCTTTATAGCCCTTTCTACCACCAGTAATTCCTTTGGATCCTGCAATATTGTATCCCACACCCGTTGCCGTATCATGGTAAGTCTCCAAGTCTGTAGCACCAACTGCTCTTGCAGGTCCATTATCAGAGCTAAAAACGACAAGTGTTTGCTCAGTCAAATTCAATCGGTCCAATGCATCTAAAACCTCCCCTATTCTATCATCTGCATGAGACAACACTGAGGCAAAAATATTATCTGGTTCCTCCAGCGTACGAAAACGCCACTGATACTTTGGAATCACATGATGTGGCGTGTGTGGCTCATGGACCCACATGTTGATGAAAAATGGTTTATTTTCATTTACAGCATCTTCCATGAAAGCGATTGCATTGTCAGCATCTTCGTAATAGGGCATTTGTTCCTGGGAGCAATTGAAACAACCATATGCATCATATCCATACTTTGCTGGAGTTGGAGAGTCCAATATCATGTTATTAGCCAGGTGCCACTTCCCAAAATGAGCGGTAGCATACCCATTTTGCTGCAACAGTCGAGGCAGAAGGACTGTTTCGTAATCTAGCCAATCTGGCATATTTCTCGCAGCATTTTGTGGTACCCATGCAAAGTGTGCATCGATGTTATACCTTGCCGGAAACTGCCCGGTAATGACCGCAGTCCTACTGGGTGAACAAACGCCACTGGCTACTGTAAATCGATGAAAGTCAGTTCCTTCAGCTACAAGCCTATCGATGTTAGGTGTTTTTACATATGGGTGTCCATGGGAACTCAAATCGCCCCATCCCCAATCATCGGCAAAGATGAAAAGGATGTTTGTTTTGGTATTTGAATTGTCACCAACAGCTTGACTTTCATGCTTTTCATCACAACTGATTAAACTGAAAATCACCACACCTAAGCAGAGCAATTGGATAGGTTTAACTGTTAGTTTTAGCTTCATACTTCTATTACTTTAATGTGAACAAATACTTCAACTTTATTTCCCGTAACAGCTGATGGCTAAAATGAACAAATCCTTTGATCACACTCATTTTTTCGCCTGATCATCTATAAAACCTTCCACATCTTCCAGGATAATCATTTCACGTTTATCCGCTGTTCTCGTACTCATTGTTACATTCTTGAATTGGATATTTTTAGCATGCCGGATGTAAGCCCCCCATGCAGGCAAAACACCAAAGAAAAACTGTTCCGGATACCGATCCTCATCTTCTGCAACTTCGTTCTTTGAATCTTGTACCGTACCTCCTCCTGGATACGATATCTGTATATTCTCTAAGGTGATATTCTCAATGTAATGACCTGGAATACCAGTAATCATAATCGGACCGGATCTAGACTTTTGCTTTTCCGCCAATTTAAGCGGGTCGATGTTTTGTCCTCTCAGGTCTAATCTTTTATAAACAGCCTTGGCTTCATCTTCTGGTGACTCAACTGTCACTTGCGCTGCTACATCACTGATGCGTACATTTTTCAATGTGCCCACTGAAACAACTTTGTTCTTATCCTCTTTGCTAAAGTTGCTGGCCCTATTTCCCAGGCGTATGAAAATGGGATTCCCAACATCTTCCATCACGATTCTTGATATATCTACATTTTCCAATCGCCCTCCATCAACTAGTTGCAGTTTGATTGCGCCCATCGGACTATCATAGAAATAACAGTTGGTAACTTTTACATCAATAAAGCCTCCATGAGAGGATGTGCCAAACTTAAGCGGGGAAGTATTGCTGGATACCCTACAGTTTCTGATCGTATAGTTTCTACAAGGATTGAGAGAACTTTTGAGGCAAATAGCATCATCTCCAGCCTGAATATCACAGTTCTCGATGAGCACGTTTTGACAACCATCAAGATCCAGCCCATCATTGTTATAATTGTTATTTCTAAAACGAACAGTGATTGCATCAAAATGAATATTTGTGCAGTCAATAAGATGGATTCCCCAGAATGCGGGCCTTTTGTAAGTAACCCCTTTGAATTTCAGGCTGTTGCAATTTTCCATACGCATCAATCGCGGACGGGGGTTTCTTTTTCCTCTAGCAGGACCTCGGGGAAACGCAATATGAGTCCCCCTACCATCAATTATCCCTAGTCCTTCGATGGTAATATTTGTGGCATTCTCCGCAAAAATCAAACACTCCACATTCCCCTCGCGTGGTTTAGTTATATCCGTATCATAGTCCTCAATGTTAAGACTACCCAGAAGTGATGCTCCGTAGTCAAGCGATAACGTCACGTTGCTCTTCAACTGAATGGTTCCAATGATGTAATCACCTGTAGGTACCCAAACTATTCCCCCTCCACTGTTGGTGCATGCATCGATTGCAGCCTGTACAGCCTTTGTATCCATTGTAACACTGTCACCAATGGCACCAAAGTCTTTGATGTTAAAAATCTTTTGTCTAGTATTTTGAGTCCTGAAATCCTGGGCATTGGCAAATACTGAGAACACACAAAATATGTATATAAATATTGTCCTTTTCATTGAATTATCAATTTGCGAAAGTTATTGATCATTATATTATTTTTAAGCTACGTTTGGCACAAGAAGTCTTAAACTCATTCCAAACTGCTCAAAGGTGTTAATCTCATCTGTTTCAAACTGGCTGCTTCGGCATCCCCATCAATGAAGGATACTGAAATGGAATGTTTGCCTGATACATCAAATCTGAGCAGGCCCATTTCATAGTAGTTATACACAGCTGATGAATTTTGTTCATTTTGTACCAGAGTCCCATCTTCATTTTCTATGCGCCATACCAGACGTCCATTTCCTGCATAGTTTAAATCCACCTGATAATACCCAGGCTTCATTACATTCACTTCCCACGTCACCTTACTATCTTCCTGCCAATCATGTGCATGCCTTATATGCTTCCACTCACCAAATTTTTCCATCCACTTTTTTTCATCGATGATACAATTCTCTGCTTTAGCAAAGTCAATGAGTAATTCGGTGGTATAGGTCGGGTCTACACTCAATGTTTTATCTACATCAATTTCTCCCTGAACTTCCATTTCCACCACAGAAATCATCCGCTCTGGCCTTTGAGCGGGTAACTGGAGTGATACCTAGGATCCAGTTTTACTTGTTTTTAGCGGCTGAAGCTTTCCGTCAACCCATAGCCCTGCTGATTTGATATCGTTTTTTAATCCTGGCAGTATGATTGCCCCGTCCAGTGGCCAGTTGTAAATCAACAAATTTAGCTTGCCTTCCGTAACTGTTACATCTCCCCATGGCAATGCTCGGCCCCAGGGTGAAGGCCCAGCCTTATAGACGGTCTGAGGGTATTTCTTGATCCATTCACCACCACCTCGCAATGCGTTTTGAGCCTCTATCGGAATAGTGCCGTCAGGTTTTGGCCCAACATTCAGCATATAAGTACCACCTCTGGCTACTGTTGAAAGGGTGGATTTCAAAATGCGCTTTGAGCTTTTCCAGTTTTCATCGTACCAGGCATATCCCCACGAGTCGTTAGTCACATCTACGGTCTCCCAGAGTCCACCAACATTTTTAACCGGAATATTCATGTCACCCAGTGAAAGGTAATCACCCAGGTTATGCCCTGCTCTTCCTGATATCATCGCTTTGGGCTGATTTTTTCTAACAACTGCTACAAGCTCCTCCACATATTTCTTCTCCATCCTCCCTGGTGTATCAAACCAAACCATGGCTATTTCTCCATATTGGGTGGTTATTTCTTTTACCTGCGGTAGGCATTTTTCTTTGAAGTAGTAATCAAAGCCCACTTCCTTGCCTTTTCTATTGATTTTAGGTCCACCGTTTCCTCCTGGAAATGTCCAGTCCTGATTGTGTGAATAATAGAATCCCAATCCAAGCCCAGCTTCCTTACATGCATCTGCAAGCTCCTTCATGGGATCTCTGTCAAAGGGTGTAGCATCCACAATATTGAAATCATTGACTTTTGAGTGATACATGGCAAACCCATCATGATGCTTGCTGGTGATCACAATATATTTCATTCCGGCATCTTTCGCTAGTTGAGCGATTGCCTTCGCATCAAAGTTTATAGGATTGAAATTCTTTGCCTCAGCCTGATACTCATCCACTGGAATGCCTGCCCTGCGAGGATTCATGATCCATTCACTGATTCCATAGTAAGTGGTATCCTTCCATTCATTAGCTATATTGGAATAAAGTCCCCAGTGAATAAACATGGCATAGTTGCCATCATCGAATAGTGTGGCCCGGTCACCAATATCTGCTCGTGTGAGCATATGCTGTTTGCCCCACATTTCATCCATACCTTGTGCTTTCTGAGCATTGAGTTCAAGTGAGTAAACCAACACGATAACAAGCATTAAACCAGGTAAAAATCTCATTTTTTATGGGTTAAGGTTAATGTTCTTAAATAGAAGCATTGAAATGTAATATAGTAACAGTTGATGAATGAGTCCTCAAACTATTAATTGAAATTAAGTCACCAATAATCTACCTAATTGATGCAAACATAACCGTGGCTGAAAAGACTTTACCGATGTGGTGATTCACTCGTAATCTATTTGCAAGCATCTAGTTAAAAACATACCCAACCATCATAAGATAATGCAGCACCGTTCCTGCCATCACAAACAGGTGCCATATGAAGTGTGAGTACTTCATGCGGGAATCGATGATATAAAAAACGATGCCTATGGTATAGGCAAAGCCTCCGGCTGCCAACAACCAAAATGCTTCCTCAGGCAAGGCTGCTTTGGCCACATCAATTTTGAAAACAATGATCCACCCCATAAAGGCATATAAGAGTGTTGATATAAGATTATAGCGACCGGTATAAAATACTTTAAGTAAGATTCCGATAACCGCCATCGTCCACTGTATGCCAAAAAAAACCCATCCTGTTACGCCACCAATAGAAATAAGTAAAACAGGCGTATAAGTACCCGCAATCAGAAGAAAGATCCCACTGTGATCCAGGATATTAAAAACCTTTTTTGCCGTCTTATGTGTCAGGCTGTGGTAAAGTGTTGAAAACGTATAAAGAGAAACCAAACTTAAGCCATAAAATATAGCACTGAACAGGCTCCATTCCTTCTCACTGTTTATCCCATAAATCAAGAGTACTACAAATCCACCAACTGCAGAAAGCGCGGTAATTCCATGCGATATAGAGTTTGCGATTTCTTCACCGGTAGATTGTTTTCTTTTTACCTTATTCATTGACCATTTTTACCAACCTGCGGGGTTTATATTGATTGCTATAATCTTATTACTTCAAAACCAGCTATAATTGAAATCAGAAGTTAGTTATTCTGCACAGAGAAATTACAGAATAAAACAATAATACAGAGACGATTTTTTTAACTCAATAACATTAAAGTGTCTCGTAAGACAAACTGTAAGTATCCTCCATATGCTCTAAGTCTTAGTATAATTACATAGAAGACGTAATAAATTCGAAACCAATATCAGCTATGTTCTTTTCTTTTTATGAAAAACATTATTTATTGATGGATTGGTATGTTTTGTGTGAATAAACTTATCATCAGCCTGCTTGATACCTATTAAAGCAAGTAGCATACTCAAAAAAGTTGCTGGCAACTTAACCAATGCAACAAGGAACGATTTGTGAACAAGCATTCTTGGTATACACATCATCAATGTTAAAACATAAACGAATAATAATCCACTCCAATAAATAGGACCAAGGAAGAAAAATTCATGAAATATTGTTGTGATCAATATAATGAAGCATAATACAGCCAATAAAAGTATTCTGGGAGGCATGATGCCGCAGAGAATGGCAATGTTAAAGTAATCAAAGTTTTTCGCGAATAAATTCTTCCAGCCATTCAAGAAATTTTTACTGACGTATTTGATTTGAGATGAAATCCAACGCTTCCTCTGATTTTGAAAGGCCTGAACGGTCTCAACCTTTTCGTCAAATGCAATCGCAGACTCCAAATACATTATTCTTATTCTACGTTGAATCAACTCAAGTTGCAATATTTTATCAAACCCTCCTACCGCTTTATTTTCTGTCATAACCTCCTTGAATAATTGATAATCAAACGCCATCCCTGATCCAATGACAGCCGATGAAAGTCCCATTCCATTGAACCCTCTTCGGTACACGTGGTTGTTTATCGCTTCACTAGCAGCATCCAGTATGGCCATTTTAGTATTGGTATTCTTTGCAACCCGTTGCCCTTGCATAGCTCGGTAACCACAGTTAAAACCATGATTAATAATGCTTAGAAAGTCGTCTTCCAATATATTGTCACCATCACTTATGATAGCCACATCAAAAGGCTCGCTAATTTCATTCATAGCATAATTGAGCGACTTACTTTTAGTGCTTTCCTCAAATTTCACTTCAATTACTTCGACAAGTGATTTTAATTTTTGAATTGTTTTTGGTTGCATGGAATCCGCAATGACAAAAACCGTATAGGACTCTTTAGGATATTTAAGTCCTCTTAGTTTTTCAGCAGCACTTATTATCACCTCGTCTTCCTGGTAAGCAGGTACCAGGATAGCTATTCGATTAAATTTTTTTGGTTGTTTCAGATCAATACCCAAAGACTTATATCCCGTCCAACCAGCTATTGTAAAAATCAAAGTATAAATAACTGAAAAACCGAAGTATATATATAAGAACACCTCAATCACAAACAACACGTACCCCATGAAATTTATTTTTCCTCAAAAGTAAAGCTGATTCCACTTTTGGCAAACTATTTGTATAGACTATTTGTAAATAACATGCTCTGCAAAAATTACTTTTTTTTACTCTATAATAAACACCTCAATGTTCAAATCACCATTTATTGTCTCACATTTTCAAAATATTCAAAATATTAATTTAATAACAATAAACCTTTGTAAAGTTCAATACAATTATCTACTTTAGCCACTAGGTATTTAGCTTACTGTAATTACCTATTATATATGTATTGGGATTAATAATTATTAGTTCAAATATTTTTATTCAACGCTTAAATCTTGACCGATGTTCACCGCCGATTCAACGTCAAGAGATAAAGTGTATGTTGTTGAAGACAATGTACCTATGTCTCGTCTATTATCAATCGTACTCTCGAAACATTTCCAGGTTTTAACTTTTTCAACTGCTCCCGAAGCTTTCGCTTATCTTAAATATCATGGAATCCCTGATCTGTTGATTACAGATTATAGATTGCCGGAAATTGATGGATATGAGTTTGTTAAAAACATATCAAATAATGCACTAATTTCAGACATCCCAATATTCATGATTACGGGTACTGATTTGGATGTGATACCTCCTGACATACATCTTTATAATGTAAAAAAAGTGTTTCAAAAACCCTTTGAACCAAACGCATTAATAGAAGAAATACATAAAGAACTTGACACTATTAAATTATGAATGGCACCGCTGTACAGAAAACCTATAATAGTGATCTGATATTTGATATTGGAGCAACAATTGAACATGATAGTAAAAGTATTACACTAAAGAGGTCGATACTTTGTCTCGGTGATTATGCTTTTGACGTGTATAAATCTGATGAGAAAATTCATTTCATGAAGGTCAATTCAGCATATGACCTTATGAATATGGTGGAGTACTGGAATGCAGAGGGTTTTGATTTACCAGAAGCTATAATAATTGAGCACTCCTATATTGCTAAATTAAATGCTGAAGGTTTTTCAACAAAAAGAAAAAAATCAAAATTAAATAACGCAGTCTTAATCGTGGTGTCCCAACATGAAAATGAACTAGTGAGACATGGCGCATATTCAATTGGAGCTGATGATTATTGCTTTGGTAATATTGACATTGAAGATGTTCTCAATAAAATCTCATTCCTAAAGCCATTAAAGTCAATTGGTTTTGATCGAAAGGAAATGGAATTCAGCATCCGAAATAGCCATCGGGATTTTTATCAAAAAAGATTTTTTGATATTGTATTCGCTCTTTCAGCGCTCCTCATTTCTTTACCTTTCCTTTTGTTAATAGCTATTTTAATAAAAATAGAATCTAAGGGTCCTGTATTTTATGTTTCAAAACGAGCTGGTTTTGGCTTTAATGTCTTTAATTTTTACAAGTTCCGCACAATGGTAAAAGATGCTGATAAGGAAGTTGGAAAGCTCAACCACTTGAATCAGTATAATAATGACGAAAAAGATAAACCCTCTTTTTTTAAGGTGAAAGATGATCCAAGGGTAACCAAAATCGGAAAAATACTCAGGAATACAAGTCTTGATGAATTACCTCAGCTCATTAATGTCCTAAAGGGAGATATGTCTATTGTTGGTAATCGTCCATTACCACTCTATGAGGCACAACAACTTACGAGTGACGATTCTGCTGAAAGGTTTTTAACTTGTTCAGGCCTAACGGGATTATGGCAAGTGCTTAAAAGAGGATCTGGCGAAATCTCAAATGAAGAAAGGATCCAATTAGATAAAATATATGCCAGGAAAAGTTCATTATGGTTTGACCTAAAGATAATCATCATGACTTTCCCAGCCTTGCTTCAAAAAGAGTCTGTTTAGTTAATGAAAAAGGAAAATCCACTTATTTCAATTATCGCACTCAACTATAACCAAAAAGAGGTTACCTGTGAGTTTCTAAAATCCTTACATTGCTTGGAATACACTAATTTCGAAGTGATCATTGTAGATAACGCATCTAATGAGAATCCAAAGGGAGCTTTTATTGATGCCTTTTCTGATGTTCAAGTGATTTTAAGTTCGGAAAACCTGGGTTTCACAGGAGGCAATAACCTTGGGATTATAAATGCCAAAGGTGAATACTACTTTATTGTGAATAATGATACCGAGGTGACCCCTGATCTTTTGGATAAACTCTTATTACCCTTCTATGAAGATGAAAAAATAGCCATGGTAAGTCCAAAAATTAAGTTCTTTAATCACCCGGATACCATCCAATATGCAGGATTTAATTTAATCAATCCACTAACAGGACAAAATGGAGCAGTGGGAAGTAAAGAGATAGACAATGGCCAGCATGATACCCCTGGCTTTACCAACTATGCACATGGAGCGGCTATGCTTGTAAGCAAAAAAGCAGCTGATCATGTAGGATTACTCCCTGATCAGTTTTTTATCTATTATGAGGAGCTTGACTGGAGTGCTCAAATGATAAAAGCCGGGTATAAAATTTATTATCAGGCCCGTGCTACCATTTACCACAAGGAGTCTGTTACCATGGGTAAAGAAAGCTCTACCAAAGCTTACTATCATACACGAAACAGGATCTTATTTATGAGAAGAAATTATAGTGGCTGGCAATTGGCAACATTTTATGCCTTTTTAATCACTGCTGTAATTCCAAAAGCTTTCCTGAAATACGCTGTTACTTTCAGGACAGCACATCTTAAATCATTAATAAGGGCACTTTCCTGGCATTTGACAACCAAAAACATTCAAAAAGTATCATGACAACATCTTTAGTTACAGGAGGAGCAGGTTTCATTGGGTCACATGTCGCAAGACACTGTTTAGATATGGACCATAAAGTAATCGTTTTGGATGACTTGAGTGGAGGGTTTGAAGATCATCTACCAGATGGATGCACTTTTATTAAAGGTTCTATCACAGATCATGAATTACTTGAAAAGCTATTTGAGCAATATCATTTTGATTATGTATATCACCTGGCTGCGTATGCCGCTGAAGGGCTTTCGCATTTTATTAGAAGATTCAATTACACCAACAATTTAATTGGCAGTGTAAACCTGATTAATGAATCAGTCAAACATAATATTAAGTGCTTTGTTTTTACCTCGTCAATTGCAGTATACGGTGCAGGTCAATTACCTATGAATGAAGACATGACCCCAATGCCGGAAGACCCATACGGTGTATCAAAATTTGCGGTCGAACAAGACTTAAAAGCGGCTCATGAAATGTTTGGTCTGAATTTTGTAATCTTTAGACCGCACAATGTATATGGAGAAAATCAAAATATTGGGGATAAGTATCGCAACGTCATCGGAATCTTCATGAATCAAATCATGCAAGGAAAATCTCTTACCATATTTGGTGACGGTACTCAAACCAGGGCTTTTAGTTATATAGATGATGTTGCTATACCCATCAGCCAGTCTGTAAATGTTCCCGAAGCATACAATCAGGTATTCAATGTTGGTGCAGACAAGCCATATTCTGTCAATGAATTGGCTGAAATTGTGTGCAAATCACTTGGTTCCAAGGCAGATATAAATCATTTACAAGCAAGAAACGAAGTATTACATGCCTACGCAGATCATAGTAAGGTCAATAAGTTGTTTCCACCCAAAGGGATTTCCCTTGAAGAAGGAATTACACGAATGGCCAATTGGGCCATGGTAGTAGGATCACGTGCCAGTCAGGAATTTGAAAATATAGAAATAAGTAAAAATTTACCCGAGGGCTGGCAAGTAGCCACCGAAACACAAAAAAATATTGATGTTGCCTGAGATCGACATATTGGAAAGCAACGAGGTTATTTCTTCAGGGACTAATGGGTCTGACCTATTAAATGCCTCACGGGAAAAAATCAAAGTTTTACAAACCATTCGCCAGGGTCAAATTGGTGGTGGGGAAACACATGTATTGGATCTCGTGTCAGGAATGGATCGCGACAAATTTGAAGTTGAAGTTCTATCATTTACTGATGGTGAGATGGTAGATCGATTGTCTGATTTAAATGTAAAATGTCATATAATTCATACGGAAAGAGCTTTTGATTTTGCTGTTTGGAAGAAAGTGAGCAGCCTTTTTAAGGAGCGGGATTTCGACATGATTCATTCCCATGGCACAAGAGCTGCGTCTAACACTCTCTGGAGTGCACGGTCACAAAACACTCCAATGATTTATACCGTACATGGCTGGTCCTTTCACCCTGATCAGGGTAAAGTTGTACATACATTGAGAGAAAAATCAGAATCACTTCTTACCTCAAAGGCAGATATCACCATCAACGTCTCTAACCATAATAAAGAAGAAGGGATAAAACTTTTAGGATTAAAAGAAAGTCTTGTTATACCAAACGGCGTCGATTTAACCAGGTATAATATTGCAAATATTAAAGACATTAATTCTACCCGGTCTGAGTTAAACATACCTTCTGACGTACCCGTGGTAGGTTTTATCGCCAGGTTTACTAAGCAAAAATCTCCTTCGAGTTTTATCAAAGCAGCCTCAGAAATATTAGAAACCTTTCCCTCAACCATTTTTTTAATGGTAGGTGATGGTGAATTGAAAGAAGAAGCTATTCAGCTTTCTGAATCCTTAGGCATTAAAAACAGTTTTAGATTTCCAGGCTTTCGAACAGACGTTCCTGAACTACTATCCATTATTGATATCTACTGCCTCCCCTCTTTATGGGAAGGGTTACCCATTGGTGTTTTAGAAGCTATGTCCATGCGTAAAGTCGTTGTGGCGTCTTCAGTAAATGGAACTGCTGAAATTATAACCGATGGAGAAAATGGCTTTTTATTTAAATCTAATCATATCACTCAGCTTGTTGAAAAAGTTTGCTTATGCCTAAGTAATCCATCACTTATGGAAAAAATATCTGAAGAGGCAAGAAGAACGATAGAAAAAAAATATAATAAAACCAAAATGGTTAGCAGAGTCGAAACCTTGTATACTCAGGTTTATGACTCAAAAAAAACAACATTCAATACCATTAATAATAACATAAAAACCAAATACTTGAGAAGGTCAAGTCACAAGAAATGAATAAGTTAATTTACACCGCATCTATTTTACTGGGTTTTTTAATGACAAATGTTGTTAATGCTCAAACACAGAATTTCCCATCAACCCAACCCGCATGGGGACAGTTTGGTCAATGGGGATACACCAGTGACGGAACAAATTGGAATACAGAGGACTTTGAAGCATTCATTTACAAGAGTATTCCTTATCGATTGATGCCGCCTATAGGTCAGACTGAAGGTGAAGTAGTATATGACCATGCAACGGATACCTGGTCATTTGCGGATCCAAACGCTAAATATCCCCTATTCCTGTTTCTACACGGCCTGGGTGAGCGTGGAGAAAGAAATCCTTATGACCATCCCAATTTTGGCTTGATTGGTAACAATAATCGGCAATTGCTGCATGGAGGATCAAAATTTAGAAATGCTGTTAATTCCGGCGAATTTCCTGGCTATATTCTGGCACCTCAAACATTTTTTGGATATTTCAATGGAAACCTTGGTATATATATTACTGAAATCATTGAACATCTTATTGCCAATAATCAAGTGGATCCTAATAGGATATATGTCAATGGACTATCTGCAGGAGGTCGAGGTACCTGGGAGTTAATGGATATTAACCCAAATATGTTTGCCGCAGGTATTCCGATGTCTGCCGCCTATTCTCAATATTATGATTGGATTCCCAGACTAAAATATACGCCCATTTGGCTTTCTCAAGGTGGCTTAGATAATAATCCCACTCCTTCAACTGCTGAGCAATTGTTGCAAAATTGGGAAAATGCCGGAGGAGAAATGCGCTATTTTTATTTACCTAATGCTGGTCACTCAACCTGGAACCCTACTTGGGATCACCCTGATTTTTGGTCCTGGGTCAACAGTAAAAGTAAAAACCAGCCAATGATTTTTTACCAAAGAACTGAATTTTGTCCAAATGAAAATGTTACTGCCCTTATCGGATTTACTGCTGGATTTGATGGATATGAATGGCGTGAAGACGGAGTAACCATTAATGGTGCAGTTGGAAATGAATTGTCAATAGATCATTATGGCACATTTCAAGGAAGGTTCAGACGCGGATCTGTTTGGACAGAGTGGTCAGACCCGATAGTTATCTCTTCAAAAGGGGTAACACCAAGTCCTGAAATCGTAACGAAGGGCACAAGTACAAATATACTCCCAGGACTTGATGGGACAACATCGGTGACACTTGAAGTACCTGATAATTTTGTGAGTTATCAATGGATTAATACAGCTAACCCCGGTGTAATTCTTTCTACTTCAAATGAGCTTACAACATTCACAGGAGGCTTTTATACGGTACAGGTGACTGAAGAGTTTGGCTGCCAAAGTTCATTTTCAGACCCATTTGAGGTTATTACTGTTAATGGGTCAGGTATCCCCGACACGCCTACCAATCTTTTTGCTTTGGCAAATTCTGTAACCGAAATACAACTTACCTGGGATGATAACCCTACTCCTATCTACAATGAGCTTGGGTTTGAAATATATCGCAGCGAATCCACAGGAGGTCCATACTCATTGATCCATGTAACAGGACCTGATGAGCTTTCCTATCTGGATCAAAATCTTGAAAGTGGTGTGACCTATTCGTATGTAATACGATCATTCAATGATGATGGGGCTTCTGTAGCCTCGAATGAGTCAACGGAAACAACTTTTCTTGACACAGAACCCCCAAGTGCACCAAGTAACTTAAGAATTACTTCTACTTCATCAATTAGTATTAATATTGAATGGGACGAATCTATTGATAACGTCGGGGTATTTGCTTATCAAATTTACAGTGGGGAGACACTGCTTAGTACCGTAAGTGGTACTACGCTTTCAAAAGAAGTTTTTGGACTCAATCAGGAATCCCTTTATAATTTTACAGTAAGGGCTATAGATTTAGAGGAAAATATGTCCTCATCCAGTAACCAGGTAACCGGAGCCACTGTTAGTACGGGGGTCTATTATTCTTATTATCCAGGTGAGTTTAGCTCCTTGCCAGATTTTGATGCCTTGTCTCCTTCACAAATAGGTGTACTAGATAATTTCAATATCGATCCATGGGAAAATACTGATAATTTCGCGGTAAAATATACGGCTACAATTAATATCCCGCAGAGTGGAAATTATACATTTTATACCTCATCCGATGATGGATCTGCCTTATACATTGATGAGTTCAATTCCGCAAACCGTATTGTAAATAATGATGGGTTACATGGGACCAGAGAAAGAAGTGGTTCACGATATTTGGTAGCCGGACCACATCCGATTTATGTCACATTCTTCGAAAGAACCGGTGGCGATGTCTTACAAGTCAGATGGAGAGGGCCTGGAATAAGCAAGCAATATATTCCTGAAAATGTATTAAAAGATGAATTTTCTTTTCCAGTACCACCTGCCACTCCTTCTGAGATAAATGTTACTGCATTGTCGTATGACGAAATATCCATTTCATGGAGTGATGAAAGTGATAATGAGAGTGGATTTGAAATTTATAGGGCGTCTGATGTAAATGGACCCTATCAAATCGTGCATACCGCAAATGAAAACATAACAACCTATACTGACAATAATGAATTGCTGCCTGAGACTACTTATTACTATAAGATAAAAGCAATAGGATCAACGGGTGAATCAGCGTTTTCAGCTACAGCTAGTTTTAGTGAAATGGCTCATTGGTCATTTAATAATTCATTTGCTGATAGTTCTCCAAATGGAGAAATAGCTGACCCTGTAAATTCACCATCATTCTCTAGCACTGAGTTTAAAGAAGGCACACATTCCTTGCAACTAAATGGAAGCGGAGCATATGTTCACGTGGCTTCTACCACCAATTTATTACATAATGCTTTCTCCACCAGAACTCATAGCCTATGGATCAAAACCAACGATCCCTCCACAAATCAAGCTATTTTTGAAGAAGGGGGCGGTACAAATGGTTTGGTCATTGGAATTATGAATAATGAGATATTCTCTTCCGTACGAAATGGTGGAAGTGGATCTCAACAGGTCATATCAGCACCTTTTTCATCAAGAGAATGGACACATGTTGCTGTTGTTTTTGATAATGGAAAATTTAGCCTTTACCTGAATGGAGTATTGGCAACAGAAATGGGGAATACGGGCTATAATACGGTAAATAGCCATGGCAATGATCCTGGACTGGGAAATGTGAACGGTAGTATGGCCTACAATGGATCGCTTGGTAGCTTTAACGGTTATATTGATGATCATTTTGTCTTCAATACCGCACTTACAGCTCCTGAAATTTCAGGCTTAATTAGCTATCTTGACTTCAATACTTCTGCTACTACTTTACCATTACCTACTCCTCCAGCAGGCGTTACAAATCTCGCAGCCACAGGTTCCTCTCCCCTTTCGATAGACTTGAGCTGGACGGAAAACAGTGACAATGAACTAGGATTAAAAATTTACAGGTCTGCCCTTGTAAGCACGAACTATAAACTAATTGCAACAGTAGATGCAAATGTGAATACTTATTTGAATGATGGGTTATTCCCAAACACCACGTATTACTACAAGGTTGTTGCATTTAATGCTGGTGGTGTTGATGAAACACCTGAAGAACAGTCCACCTCAACACTCAATAATCTTCCTGTAATAGTAGAAATAGATGATCTTTCAATCAACTATACGCAACCTAGTACAATTGATTTAAGTGCCACGGATTTGGATAACAATCCCTTGACTATCAGCTATACTGTGGATCCTACAAGTGCCACAAGTTTCACAAATTTAATTGACAATGGGGATGGTACAGCTACGATAGAATTTGATCCTACACTCAGCGATCAAGGCACTTATGCGTATGCTATTAGAGCAACAGATTCATTCGGTGGGTTTAGTGAAGAGTTATTCGAATTAACCATCAATGATAATTTTGATCCTGTCATTGCTGCATTTACCAATCCTGAGGTTGAGGAAACCTCATCAGGACAAATCATTATTTCTGCCACAGATCTGGATGGAGAGCCGATTACATTTTCACACAACGGACTACCCACATTTGCTACATTTAATGACAATGGTGACAACACTGCTACTTTTACATTCAATCCAGGGTTTTATGATGCTGGCACTTATGAAATAGAAGTTATTGCAAAAGACAACAGAACACCCGCTGGGTCAGATACAGAGATTATCACATTAACTGTAACTGACAAGGACTCTTATAACTATGTATACGTTAACTTCAATGGACCAGGTGGAGGCTCTTTTAATGAAGAAGCTCCCTGGAACAATACTGATGCACGACCAAATGTTAATGGACTTACCTATCAACTCAATGATCATGAAGGCAATGCTAGTGGTATCGAGATGGAACTTGTTGATTCATGGGGTCCTGCATATGATGGATTTGGAAATAATTCAACCGGGTGGAGTAGTAGCCTGTATCCGAGTAATGTAGCACGTTCCTTCTACTTCCTTTCGGATAACAATGTGAACCAGATTGTATTTAGAAACCTTGATGATGACTATAAATATGCATTTACTTTTTATGCAGGTCGTGAAACATCAGATACAAGATCAACCAGTTTTACCATAAATGGTGAAACAGTTTCCTTAAATGGAGGTAACAATACGACAAATACCATATCAATCGACAACATTGATCCAATCAGTGGTGAGATCACGCTTGACGTACAAAAGCTAACTGGTTCTTTTTGTTATCTAAATGCAATGGTCATTGAATATTATTTGAATGATGGAAATGTTCCAGAAGCTCCTTTAAATATAGAATTGGTAGCTGTCTCTGGTTCACAAATTGATCTTACCTGGGATGATGGATCTCCAAAAGACAAGGGTTACATTATATACAGAAGTGAAAATGGAGTGGATTTCGATGTTATTGACACTCTAGGTCAAGCAGCCCGAAGCTATTCTGACGACGAGCTTATTGGCAATACCAACTACTCCTACTATTTAACTTCTTATAATGACATTGGTGAATCTTTACCAACGGATATTCAAACTATTGAAACCCTCAATGCTCCTCCTACCATTATAGAAGACTCCCAAGTCTATGAAATAGTCGGTGGAGAAAGCCTAAACATATTCGTTTTGGCTCAGGATGCTGAGGGAGAGGCCATTACATTTACTGCTGACAACCTTCCAACATTTGGTACTTTCTATGACTATGGAACTGGATATGCTGTTATCAGTTTGCAGACTAACAAAGAGGATGTGGGTTCATACATAATTACTGTAAATGCTACGGATGAAGACGGTAATTCAAGTTCAATCGATTATCCCGTAGAAGTGTTAGAGTATTTAACAATATCACACTACGTGAATTTCACGAACACTCAGCTTTCAAGTCCTACTCCATGGAACAATATGCAACTTTCTTCAGCATCAGCAGGATCCTCGATTGCACTTAATGACGAATACAATCGAGCTACATCAATACAAGTAACATTGGTAAATAGCTGGGGAGGAATCAATACATTAGGTGTCAACACAGGAGATGATTCAGGGATATACCCGGACAATGTAATGCGCTCTTCTTACTATACGCAAACATCACAGACCGTTGAAGTTAGTGGCTTAAGTCAAGATAGTCTTTACAACTTCACTTTCTTTGGTAGTAGAGGGTCTGTTACTGACTCAAGGCCTACTAACTACATTATAAATGGAGCAATGGTAACTTTAAATGCAGGTAGCAATTCTTCAAATACAATAAAGTTAAACTCAATTGCACCAGACTTAAACGGAACCATCAACATTATCATTCAACCAGGTTCCGGTTCAACTTATGGGTACTTAAATGCCATGGAAATTTCTGGTTATTTGGATGATGGTATACCAAGTAGTCCATCTGACTTTCAGGTATTTGCATCATCTAAGACTTCCATTGGTTTAAGCTGGACAGATAATTCTTCCAACGAGACTGGTTTCGAAATATACAGATCGTTTCAGCCCAATGACAACTTTGTTTTATTACAAACCACTGCTGCAAATGTTACCTCCTATGAAAACACAGGCTTATCCGCAAATACTGCGTACTATTATAAGGTAAGAGCTGTGAATGAAACAGGGATATCATTGTATACGGATATTGAAGGCGCTTCTACACTTTATCATTCCATCTATGTGAACTTCACAACAGATACTAGTCCAACAACTCCCGCTATTTGGAACAACACCAGTGAAGAACCAATAGATGGATATGATTTTACAGTAGCAAACCTCCGAGATGATTCAGGGAATAATACTGGGATCAATATGGAATTTAGTGGACAACCAAATTTCGATTTCAATACGTTGGGAACTGTGACGGGCGATAACTCAGGTATTTACCCAGATGAAGTATTGATGGAATGTTATTATGTTGATGCCAAATCGGCACCAGTAACACTTAAAGGATTAAATATCAATTTTAAATATAATTTAATCTTCTTTGGTAGCAGGTCAGCATCTACAACTAACCGAACAACAGCTTATACGGCTGATGGAGAAACGGTTATTCTGGATGCTAATGCCAACACCACTGAAACTGTTCAGATAAATGGACTAAGCCCCAATTTATTTGGCGAAATCACCTTTGAAGTTTCCAACATCAATGGGACATCTACTTTTGGATATTTAAATGCAATTGTGATACAAGGGTATGTTCCGACCCTGAGTAGCAGTAGCGCAAGAATAGCAGAAGCAGAGGTTTCGGAAGTCAACGCCGAAGATATTATTGATGTCATAGTTCCTCTAAAAAATATAGTTGTATATCCTAATCCAGTTGACCATGAGCTGAAAATTAATATTGAATTGGCTAGAGAGAATTCGGTATCAATGGAAATTATGGACCTTACTGGAAGGTCTATCATGTTACAGGATCTAGGTATTCTTAATCAAGGTCGTTCTGAGTACTCTTTTGATTTAAGAGGTCAAAACATGAACAGTGGTATTTACCTGCTTAAATTAACCTCAGGTACTGAAACCAAAATGATTAAACTTATTAAGAAGTAATCGCTCTATAAGTAAGGATATATATTAATGTTAAAAACCCCAAGAATTCATAGCCTGGATGCCCTTAGAGCAATCGCTATGATTCTTGGGGTTTTTTTACACGCATCAATTGCCTATAAAGTCATTGCCCAACCTGTTTGGCCCCACGACCCGGACTATCAATCAATAGGCTATGATTATTTATACTTTTATATTCATAGTTTTAGAATGGAAATCTTTTACTTAATTGCTGGCTTATTTGGAAGGCTGCTGTGGCTTCGAATTGGATTAAAAAAATTCGTTATTCACCGTATCAAAAGAGTCTGGGTTCCATTTATCGTATGTATAGTTTTACTAGTTCCCATTACAATCACTCCGTTTATTTACTATCGTGAATTTTCAGTCACACAAATACATTCTTGGAGTCTATTTTTAACATCTACGAAGCAGTCATTTAGCAGCTGGAATGGAATGGCACACCTTTGGTTTCTCTATTACTTGATGATGATGTATTTCATTATGATGATTATTTTAACTTTTAGGGAAAATGAGAAGATTAAAAAAATCAAGGAGCGAATTGATTATCTATTTTTATCAACCATCAAGAAACCCCAGAACATTTGGGTATTTATAGTTATGAACTTTGGTGTACTTCTCACTTTTGATTCTTTGCTTGTTGATGCATATACTGGAGTTTTCCCTCAATGGAATAGGGTATTGTATTATGGACTCTTTTTTGGATATGGATGGTTGCTTCACAAGCAAATTGATTTTTTATATTTTTATAAAGAAAGGACAAAATTATATTTGATTTTTGGTGTTTTGTTATCTTTTATTGTGTTCACATTTTCAGGCATCACTCGTTTCACATTACCTGATGTTATACTTAAACTTTTGATCTCAATTCAAACCTGGCTTCTAGTTCTGGGATTTCTAGGTCTTTTTCTATTGGTTTTCTCTAAAGAGAATAAGCCATTGCGGTTTATTTCAGATTCTTCCTATTGGCTTTACCTCATTCATATGCCAATAGTGGCCTGGATGCAAATGTTCCTGATAGGCTCAGTAGTTCCTCCAGAATTACGGTTTTGGTTAATCAATACAGTTACTATAGGGTTTGCATTGATTACCTACAGGTATTTTGTGAGATATACCTTTATTGGTAGGGTTCTGCATGGAAGAAGAAAGAGAAGAGAAAATATGGAGCCAAGAAAAATGACAGTCAGTTAGACGATACTTACGCCTATTCCTTAATTATTTTATAGGTTCCAAATGACTGTCCCATTGAATTGAAGATTTTTAAAAAATACAAGTTTGGTTTGTACCCATTCAGGGAAATCTTAAATTGATTTAAACCATTTTCGACCTCATCTGAGATTTTAAAGATTTCAGTCCCTTTAAAATCATAAATTAAGATGCTGATAGACTCTGGTTCTTCAATAGATAGATGAACAGTTAACTCATTTTCATCATTTATTGGATTAGGAAATATTATTGACCTACCGGATGACTCCACACTCACACGCTTGATTTCAGAATAATCAAACTGACCATCAAAATCAGTCTGCTTCAATCTGTAATAAGATATTCCACCACGAGGAGAACGATCAATAAACTCATAATTGATTTCATTATTGCTATTTCCACTCCCCTGAATGATGCCTACAGGTTCAAAATCTATTCCGCTATTTGATCGCTCAATGGTAAAAAAATCATTATTAATCTCAGAAACAGTTACCCACTCTAAAAGAACACCTTCCACTTTTGTGTTAGCCTTAAAATAGAGCAGTTCAATGGGCAAAACTGCAGAAGAAAACCCCAAAGAGTAGCCTGACCCTGATCCTGTAAAAAATTTACCTTGAGCTTTCGAGAAATTTGCAAAAAGAATAAATCCCACGCATATAGATAATATTAAATATTTCTTCATTGTGCTGTTCTTACGGCTCTGAAACCATTAATTCTATCGCGATTCAAGCCTGAAAATGAACCAACACTAGCATTTGATCTGCTCGAAACTCTAATATCAGTATCAGATAAACTATTGAATCCACCACCCCTTCTACCTGCTCCCAATGAGGTCGTAACTCCAGAAACTGAATATCCGGGCCAATCTACATTATCAGCGTAACCATTCGTATTTAATGAACCGTCCCCGTGACTACCTACAAATCCTGTTGCATCATCATGTACTGATACACACATTTCCCAAAGGTTACCACTTAACTCCATCACTCCATAATAGCTGGCTCCTGCATCTTCCCTTGTTCCTGCTCCGGGAGTACCTATTCCAATAAAACCAGGCCATCCTGACCTTAACGGACCATCTATACTATCTCCTAATAATACATTGCCGGTTGTTGTTTCAACAATAGTTCCATCAGCAATTAAATCTCTTGAATCTGCAGAATTATACAAACTTGTACCGGTAACATTTTCTCCCTGAACAGGTGACATATTACCACGAGATACTTTTTCGTATTCAAGCTCTGTCATAGGTCTGAGACCAGCCCAGTCTGCATATGCAACTGCATCCATCCAACTGAGAAAGTTAACAGGTCGATGAGGGGTAGAAGTTGAAAAGTTAGGATGTGCACCAGAAATCGTATGCCTGCTACTACCATTCATATTTGGGTACCTATTGCTGGCCTGTGTGCTAGTAAGCATATTCAGGAAATCAGCATATTGACCTTGAGTGGTTTCATACTTCATGCTATAAAAGTCATGAAAACCTTTTGGGTAACCCGTATCCGAGCTATTATCTGATAATGTACATCCACTACAAATCTCCCAAAATGGGAAAGTACTGCTTATGGCAAAAAGATCTCCGGCATTTTGGCTTACATCCAGTGCGCCCTCAGAACCAATTGATAGTGGAATTGGGTTTCCGACCACCCATGATCCATTAGTGAAACTCCCAGCATCACCAGTACTTCCCGAACCAACAAAAAACGCAGCTTCAGGTATATATACCATTTCGATTCCGAAGACATTTATCTCCACAAAATCATCATCATCTATGGGGTTACCAGTACTTTCATCCTGTGCCCCATAATCCCACCTTAGACTTAGAGGACTTAGAGCAACATCACCGGAACCAACTACATCTCTTTGAAGGAATACGCCAACCAGATCTGTGGCTAAACTTAGTTCAAAGCCAGCTGGGACAACATGTCCGGATCCATTTAATATAAGATGCCTCCAGGTATTGTCACCGCCATTTGCAATAGGTACCCGATACTTCATAAAAATCCATACGGCATCATGATTTATTACGTCCCTGAAAGAATTTTCCCAACTAATATCGAATTGAATTGATACTAGATTATTAGTTTCGTCTTTATTACCAGTGGATATATTTGAAATAATAAGATTGTTACCCAATAAATCGTTAGAAACAACACAAAAGAAAAGTAAAACAAACAACTTATACATTCGATAAATAAACTTCAAACAAATGAATTTAATTATTCAACAAAATATTAAAATTTAGGCTTTTTAAATTTAATTATTATAATCCATCATACCAATTATGATTAATAATCTTTTAGGAATTAATAGCCTCAAGGACAGCAGGTTGAAATGGATAGATATGGCAAAAGGTCTTGCCATTATTTTGGTTGTATTCAGACATATCGTCATTGGTCTTTCTAGGGCGGGTTTAGAAATAGGTACAGTATACGAAGCTGCCTCTACAATAACTTATAGTTTTAGAATGCCCCTGTTTTTTATATTATCAGGCTTCTTCCTAAGAAAAAGTATAGAGAAAAGGAAATTCAATCAATTTCTTAATTCAAAATTTAGCACACTCCTCTACCCTTATCTGGTCTGGACTTGCATACAAATATCCATTCAAATCTACTTTGCAAACCACTTAAACTCAGATAGAAGCTTTGAAGACTATATTTTCATCTTAATAGCACCTCGTGAAATTGATCACTTTTGGTTCATTTATGCACTTTTCAATATTTCAATTACCTATTTTTTATTCATAAGAATATTCAAGAACAAGAAGTGGATGATTTTTCTCATCGCCATCGGGATGTACCATTTAGGGCACTACTTGAAAATAAACGTATTACAGGATGTATTAAATTTCTTTATTTATGCAGTCATTGGTGATATTATATCATCATTTATCCTAAACCCCTCAAATGAAGCAAGAATTTCATCTGTTAAATTCCTACTACCACTAGCATTAATATTCATCGGATCTCAATGGATATATTTGAATTATCAGGAACTAAATCATTTTCTATACGGTCTGATTGCACTAACGGGAAGTCTATTTACACTTTCAATATCTTTTGTTCTTGGAAATATTCGAATGCTAAACTGGATTAGAATCATTGGGTATCACTCACTTTATATCTACATCATGCATGTTATGGTAAGTGCAGTGGTAAGAGTAGTCGCTATTAAGTTTCTTCAAATTGAAAATGTGACTATTTTAGCATTTAGCTGTTTGGTATTTGCATGCATAATCCCAATTATTTTCTATAATCTAACTCGTAACACGCCATTTCAGCTCATTTTTACACCAAAATTCAGTATTTTGCAGAGCAAACATATAGGTCAAAAACCAAAATAATTACCGCTAATATTGCATGATTTTAATTGACCAATTAAGGGTTAAACACTGGGTAAAGAATTTATTCATTTTCATTCCCTTATTAGTATCCGGAAACTTCCTGCATGAAATATTGTTTTTTGAAACACTTGCTGTTTTTGGCGTATTTTGTTTGGCCGCGAGTCTGATCTACACCATTAATGATATTGTTGACCTACCTAAGGACAGGTTAAATGAAAAGAAAAAAAACAGACCCATTGCCAGTGGTTCTCTAACCGTTTATCAGGGTTATTTTATTTCACTTGTGCTGCTTATAGTTATTTCCATCAGTTACTATTTCATTAATGAGAAAGCCTTTCTAATAATAGGTACTTACGTACTTCTGAATATTCTATATTCAACATGGCTAAAAGCGATTCCAATAATTGACATATCGGTTATATCTATTGGATTTGTATTGCGGGTACTCAGTGGTGTTTTTGCTGTTAATCTACCCTTTTCACAATGGCTGATCATTATGACGTTTACCCTATCCATGCTACTTGCATTAGGTAAAAGAAAAGGAGAATTAATGCTGGCAATGGATGAAAAAGATAAAAGAAAGTCTATCAAGGGCTATGGAATGGAATTCATCAATAATATGCAAATCATCTTTTCGACCATCACGATCACTGTTTACATCATGTATACAGTCTTTAATGATAGTTACCCCGGGAATAAAGAATACCTGGTTTATTCGTCTCTCTTTGTGATCTTAGGCATATCCAGGTATTTCCAACTTTCTGATTTCAAAGATATTGTTGATGACCCCATAACCATCTTATATAAAGATAGATTTATACTGGCTACCGTGATATGCTGGGTTATTTACTTAGGAGCATTTATTTATATCTAGCAAAGTGAAAAAGCAGCAAATAACAAGTTGGACCAACTATCCAAAAATTGAGGCAAATCTTAGCAAGTTTTCTTTTAGTAAGGAGGTTGAGAACATTCTATATAATTCTACTTCAATCATAGCAAGAGGAAATGGTAGATCTTATGGAGATGCCTCACTAAACCAGCATGTAGTATCCTGTTTGCAGTTCAATCACATCTTGGAATTTAACACCGAAACAGGCATATTTCACTGCCAATCTGGTGTGCTGCTCAGTGATATTTTAGATATCATTGTTCCAAAAGGTTGGTTTCTACCCGTAACACCGGGCACAAAATTCATTACGATTGGTGGGGCCATCGGATCTAATGTGCATGGAAAAAACCACCACGCCGATGGATCATTTTCTAAGCATGTCATTGATTTTCAATTACTGAAAGGTAATGGCGATGTTGAAAATATAAGTGAACGTTCAAACCCTGAACTATTCAACCTCACTTGTGGAGGTATGGGGCTTACAGGAATTATTCTGGAGGCAAGAATACAACTTAAAAAAATTGAAACTTCCTTTATCACGTTCAAATCTATAAAAGCCAGGAATCTGGATGAGATATTCAGTCTCTTTGAAGCGTACAAAAAACATACTTATTCAATGGCGTGGATTGATTGTCTGCAAACGGGGAAAGCTATAGGTAGAAGTATCCTAATGCTAGGAGAACATGCTAAAAAAGGTGAATGTAAAACTCAAAATAATTTACTGAACTCAAAAAACAAAACACTCTTTAGAATGCCAATAAATTTACCCTCCTGGTTAATGAATCGGTATTCAATCTCCTTATTTAATTTCTTCTATTACCACAAGCAATTTTCAAAGGAAGTAAATAAAATAGTTCATTATGATGGTTTTTTTTACCCTTTAGATTCTATTCTTGAATGGAATAAAATGTATGGAAAGACTGGCTTTGTTCAATATCAATTGGTATTACCTATGAAAAAGAGTAGGACTGGCTTAGAGGAAGTATTAGGGACAATTGCTGAGCATGGATTCGGGTCTTTTTTGGGGGTACTGAAGTTGATGGGTAAACAGGATAATGAAATTTCTTTTCCAATTGAAGGATATACTTTAGCATTAGATTTTCCAATAAAAAAAGGATTATTTGAATTCCTAAATCAACTTGACCAGATCGTATTAAAATATGGAGGCAGACTCTATCTATCTAAAGATGCCAGAATGTCAAAAGAGATGTATTGGAATAGCTACCAATCAATAGAAGAAATTGCAAAAAGTCTTGATAACATTGATCCCAAGAAGAAAATGTCTTCACTATTAGCATCACGACTAGGTTTACATTAGACAGACTTATATCAACTACAATTAATAAAATGAAAATTCTCATTCTAGGAGCCACTTCCGACATAGCCATGGCAATTGCCACTGAATTCGCAAAACATAAATTTGACGTCTTACTTGCTGCTAGAGATTCAACTAGAATGATTCCATTTTCTAAAGATTTGAAAATCAGGTATGGAATTGAAACATCAATTATCGAATTTGATGTCTTAGACTATCCATCACATAAATCATTTAGAGAAAAATTACCTAATACAATAGATATAGTCGTTAGTGCCTTTGGTTATTTAGGTGATCAGGAAGATGGGGAATTAAATTGGGTGGAAGCAGAAAAAATCATCAACACAAATTTTACCGGAGCAGTTTCTATTCTTAATCAAATGGCCATCTATTTTAGCAAACTAGGTAAAGGGTCTATCATTGGGATAAGTTCAGTAGCAGGTGACCGGGGTCGTGGATCCAATTATTTATATGGGAGTGCAAAAGCTGGGTTTAGTACATATCTGTCCGGATTGAGAAATAAGCTATCGGGGAAAAAGATCAATGTAATTACAGTAAAACCAGGGTTCGTAGCGACAAAAATGACGGATCATCTTGATTTACCCAAACCTATTACAAATACTGCGGAACAGATAGCTAAGCTCGTGTATCAAGCCTATTTAAAAAACAAGTCAGTAGTATACCCCGTGTATTGGAAGTGGATTATGTTAATCATCAAATTAATTCCTGAGTCAATCTTTAAGAGATTGAAACTTTAGGTTTTTTTTATTCTGATATTTTACCCTTCTCAGTGAATCAAATTTATGATTTTTTAATTTTTCAATATTAAAATTGGAATTTATATAAAGCTTTCAGTTATCCGAAACAATTTTGATACTTTTCTGGATATTTGAATTAAATTAGATTTCAAACTAAAAGCTAACCTAATCTTTTTGCCGTGCTTAAATTTAAAATCCTTATCAACCTATTACTTATTTTAGCTAGTTACTCATTATTAGCTCAAAGTGGAACAATCAGAAAAGTACCAATACAGACATTCAATAACAACCCAGATGGATATATTGAATATTTACCACCTGGTTATGACGATTCAGGCGAAACCAAATACCCTGCTATTTTTTGGCTCCATGGGCTTGGTGAAAATGGAAATGGCTCTACCGGTGATTTAGACAAAATCTACAATAAACAAATAGCAAACTGGCTGAAAACCAACGATGTTTCCTTCATTGTTTTGATACCTCAGGATCACAGCGGCTACTTTGATCATCCAAATCTGGAAAATTTTGTTGAGTTCGGAAAAGCAAATTACCCAATTGATAATAATCAGTTACACCTTGCAGGGTTGTCTGCAGGCGGCTACGGCATGAGGTCATGGACAAAGCAAAATACAGATTCCTTCAAACAATTGAGTACGCTTACACCTATGTCCACAAACTATAGTGCAGGCGGTATGAATGATTCGATTAGAAATTTTATTATTGAAAACGAACAATATATGTGGTTTCATCATGGTGAGACTGATGGCAATCCAAATAAAGTGGGCGAGGTAATAAAAATGCATCGATATTTATATGAAATTGACCCGACAGTTTCAAGGCTGACAGTTTATAAAGGAATAGGCCACAGTGCCTGGAATGAAGTGTATGACAACAGTGGACAAGACAAAGCTCAACTTACTGGTATAATAGCTGGAACATCTTCTGACTATTATGAATGGACCCCAAATGACGAAACATGGTATGAATGGTTATTAAGTCATCCAAAGAAAGGCACTGAAAAACCTCCTACTGATATTGTCTTAAGTAAATCATATATTGAAAATAATCTGGAGGCTGGCGCTACTTTAGCAACATTGAGTGCACTTGGAACCCCTTCGTTTACTTTTACATTAGCTTCTGGTAGTGGCGATACAGACAATGGTGCTTTTGAAATATCAGGTAAGAATTTACTTATAAAAAATGGTTCTGATAAGACTGTAAAAGACACTTATAGCCTTAGGATAGAGGTTTCAAGTCCTCACGGAACTCTTCAGAAAACATTTGCACTTAATGTAATTGATCCGGACAAGACACTTCTTACAGTAAAAGCAGATAATAAATCGATCAAATATGGCCAGGCTATTCCGAATCTAACAATTACCTATGAAGGGTTTCTGAATAGTGACAATGAATCCAGTCTTGATATTGCTCCTTCCATATCGACTATTGCTAATGAAAGCAGCGAGGTAAATACTTACGCAATTGAGGTCTCAGGAGCAGAATCAATTAGTTATGACTTTGCATACATAAATGGTACACTCACAATTAATAAGGCTGATTTAACTGCGAGTATTGATGACTATACGATCACCTACGGAGATGCTTTGCCTGAATTTTCAATTAACTATGATGGTTTTGTCAAAAGTGAAGGCGTAGGAGTGCTAAATACATTGCCAACTATTTTAACTGAAGTTGTAGGTGATAGTGATGCAGGGGAATATGCACTTTTGTTGACCGGAGGTACTGATAACAATTATAATTTTATTAAAACGGATGGAAAAATAACTATCAATAAAGCGGATCAAAACATCAGCTTGTTGAACGAAATGTCCACTCAGACTGCTACTGTTGAATATGTATTGATTTCCGCAGAAGTAGATACCGACCTTGAATTGACTTATAATTTAAATAGTGGACCAGGCACAATTGTGGCTGATACAATTTTTCTAACTGGTGAAGAAGGATCTATCAGCTATTCCGTTAAGCAGACTGGAAACATAAATTACAATTCGGCTGAGCTCACTGGTTCTTTCGATGTTGTGCTTTTAAGCCTTGATAACCTGTTACCAACGGGTGTAAAAGTCTATCCAAATCCAACTACAGCGTACCTAAAGATTGAGATCCCTAATAAATATTTGAACCAACAATTCTCGATCTATTCTATGTCTGGAAAGATTTTGATGACTACCCAACTAAAGGAAAATCAAAATCTGATCAATGTTAAATACCTGAGACCAGGATCCTATATATTTAGCCTGAATGAAGAGCTAAAATACCAGTTTATAAAAAGATAAATTGTTGCTTATTTTTCTATAATAAGCAGCTTTTTTAATTCACTACTTGATGATCTGACAATAAGGGTATAGATTCCATTCGGAATAGAAAATAAATCAAGCTTAACAATTTCTGTTCTAGCAAATATATGCTTTTCTAAAACTACCCTGCCAGTTAGATCAACCATTGACATGTATATATCTGTTCCAATCTCAAATGGCACGGCTATTGTTAAATCTCCGCTAGTTGGATTTGGATAAATTTCTAAATTAATATCCTCTTTCGGATTAATTTCATCAAAAATACCTCCCATTTGGGCATCTGATACTCTAGCTGAACTATTAATGATTTCATTTATAATTATTCCATTTAAATAGGCCCAACTTGATGTCTTTTCAAACTCAATTTTAATCTCATTATTTTCATCCGGGCTAACTTCTTCAAACACTATTGTATTCACATTATTATTTATACACTCCAATTGCTGAGATTGTCCCTGGACTACATAATTTGCAATCCGAGAACCCGACCCAGAACGCCCTCCAAGCATAGTAATCGTATAATAATTTGCTTGATTAAGGTCAGATAAAACTATTTTAGCTTTACTTGATGTATATGCACCAAAGCGGGTAACTTCATCTGGAAATATGCCTCCATTCAATTCAATTCCATTATCCGTAACTCCTAAGATTGAGGAGCCATCTACTCCATTGAACACATCAATTGTTAAATCACTTCCGCTACCTGAATCATTCGTAATAGTGAAACTCCTTACGGTTGGAATAGCAATCGATTGAAAATTTACGGCATTCCAATCTGATAAAACTAATCCTGGACCATCTCCAACAATATTAACTTTATACAAGTTTGTAGTTATTGGCAAAGTTGGAGTTACAGCATATATCTCTGCGGAGCCAACTGACTCATTGCCTGCCGTGTCTAACGCCGTTACCACATAGTAATAGCCCCTTCCTGCTTCCAGACCTGTATCTGTATAAGCACTCGATGTCAAACTCGTTAATTGTTCAGAAGGCGTAAGTGAAAATCCACTGCTTGATCCCCTATACAAATTATATCCCGCTATATCAGACTCTCCTCCTCCAATCCAGGATAAATAGATAGAATCAATACTCAAAACTGTGAGCTCATCAAACACTGGTGGCGATGGTGGAATCGAATCAACTATGAATTCTGTCTGACCATATATCTCTGAAGAGCCAACTGACTCATTTCCAGCAGTATCTAATGCAGTTATTACATAGTAATAACCTGTTCCCGCTTCAAGACCACTGTCTGTATAGGAAGTCGATGTCAAACTTGTTAATAACCTTGTAGGTGAAAGTGAAAATCCACCGCTTGATCCCCTATACAAATTATATCCCGTTATATCAGCTTCTCCTCCTCCAATCCAGGATAAATAGATAGAATCAGTACTTAAAACTGTGAGCTCGTCAAAGACTGATGGAGATGGTGGGATCGAATCAACTATGAATTCTGTCTGACCATATATCTCTGAAGAGCCAACTGACTCATTTCCAGCAGTATCCAATGCAGATATTACATAGTAATAACCTGTTCCTGTTTCAAGACCACTATCTGTATAGGAGGTCGATGTCAAACTTGTTAATAACCTTGTAGGTGAAAGTGAAAATCCACTGCTTGATCCCCTATACAAATTATATCCTGTTATGTCAGCTTCTCCTCCTCCAATCCAGGATAAATAGATAGAATCAGTACTCAAAACTGTAAGTTCATCAAACACCGGTGGCGATGGTGGAATCGAATCAACAATGAATTCTGTCTGACCATATATCTCTGAAGAGCCAACTGACTCATTTCCAGCAGTATCCAATGCAGATATTACATAGTAATAACCTGTTCCTGTTTCAAGACCACTATCTGTATAGGAGGTCGATGTCAAACTTGTTAATAACCTTGTAGGTGAAAGTGAAAATCCACTGCTTGACCCCCTATACAAATTATATCTCGTTATGTCAGCTTCTCCTCCTCCAATCCAGGATAAATAGATAGAATCAGTACTTAAAACTGTGAGCTCGTCAAAGACTGGTGGAGATGGTGGGATCGAATCAACTAATTCTCTACTTATCAGAACAGGTCCTACAGGTAATGATTCATTACCTGAATCATCTACAGATGTAACCCAGATATAGTTTAATGTTTGAGGGGTAGTATAGGTATAGCTATTTTTGGTATAACCATTCAAAATTAAATGAGTTATTTTCGGATCTTCAGCATTATCAGTAACATAAATATTATAGGATTGAAAATCAGCTTCCCTATTATCACTCCAGCCAATAACTATTTGATCATTTTGAAGAAAAGCTGTCAGATTATCTGGTGACAGTGGAGGAATTGTATCCTCCCCTTCAACAAGTTCACTAATAACTAAGGCGTTCATATATGCCCATGTGCTATTTACCTTTTTAAACTGGATACCGATAACTCCATCCTCATCTGAAAAGACTTCATCGAAGGAAACAAACTGATTTTTATTGTTAATACATTCTAATTCCTGTGTCTCAGAATTAACTGTAAAAGAAGACCTTCGTGAGCCTGAACCGGTTCTTCCACCGTGGATTTCAATTTTATATCCTACTGATGGATCAAGTCCATCAAAATAAAAATCTGCTCCACCAGTTGTATAAGCCGCATATTGCAGAACCTTATCAGGATAGATACCGGTGTTCAAACCAACATCGTTATTAGCAACCCCCGAGATAGAAGATGCCAGAATCCCATTTACCGCAGTAAATGAAACCTCCGTTGTACCACCATCCTTATCCAAAAGATTGTTGAATGACCTGTAACCTGAAAATCCAGTTATATTGATATCATTCCAACCAAATAGGTTGGAACTGGTTGAATCTATTAAATTTAGATTTATCACTGTTGAAGTATCAACTGATGAATCTACCGGCAATGTTGAAAAAACAAGACGGTAAACAGAGTCGCTTAAATTCCCTTCAATATCATCTAAAGTAATTAATAAAACATAGGTCGACTCTTTGGTCAAACCTGTAACATCAAAGAACTCAAAATTACTACTAACTGTCTTTTGGCCATTTTGAATTCCTACCTTAGGTTCCCTGATTTCAGTTGAAGATAAATTAACAGTTGAATCATGAAATAATACCCAATAAACATTACCAGGTTCAGAGGTTTTAAAATTAACATTAACGTTACCTGTAAATATTTCTAATTGTGGAAATGAATCCATAATTGGAGTTGTTGATTCCAGAAACCTTTCTGTCTGTGCTGTTAACTCTAAAGATCCTTGGGACTCATTGCCTGCCGTGTCTAATGCTGTCAAAACATAATAATATCGTGTCTCAGGACTCAACGATATGTCAGTGTAACTCAACCCTGATCCTGAATAAACCAATGATCCACCTGTCAAGGTAAATCCACTACTTTCTCCCCGGTATAGATTATATGACAACAGGTCTGGCTCAGTGCTACTCAACCACGATATTGCGATCGATGAAGTATCCAGGGCTGTCACACTACTCAACACCGGTGCCAGTGGTGCGGTCACATCTGGAAGTGATTCCGTCTGTACTGATATCTCTGCAGATCCTTGGGACTCATTGCCTGCCGTGTCTAATGCTGTCAAAACATAATAATATCGTGTCTCAGGACTCAACGATATGTCAGTGTAACTCAACCCTGATCCTGAATAAACCAATGATCCACCTGTCAAGGTAAATCCACTGCTCTCTCCCCGGTATAGATTATATGACGACAGGTCTGGCTCAGTGCTACTCAACCACGATATTGCGATCGATGAAGTATCCAGGGCTAATACACTACTCATCACTGGGGCCAAAGGAGCGGTCACGTCTGGAAGTGCATCTGTCTGTGCTGTTAACGCTAAAGATCCCAATGACTCATTGTCTGCCGTGTCTAATGCTGTCAAAACATAATAATATCGTGTCTCAGGACTCAACGATATGTCCGTATAGCTCAACCCTGATCCTGTATATACCAAGGAGCTTCCTGTTAAAGCAAATCCACTACTCAATCCCCTGTATAGATGATAAGTTGCAAGATCCGCCTCTGTACTGCTCAACCACGATACTGAGATCGATGAAGTATCCAATGCTGTCACACTACTCAACACAGGTGCCAGTGGTGCGGTCACATCTGGAAGTGATTCCGTCTGTACTGATATCTCTTCAGATCCTTGGGACTCATTGCCTGCCGTATCTAATGCTGTCAAAACATAATAATATCGTGTCTCAGGACTCAACGATATGTCCGCATAGCTTAACCCTGATCCTGTATATACTAATGATCCAGCTGTCAAGGTAAATCCACTGCTCTCTCCCCGGTATAGATTATATGACGACAGGTCTGGCTCAGTGCTACTCAACCACGATATTGCGATCGATGAAGTATCCAGGGCTGTCACACTACTCAAAACCGGTGCCAGTGGTGCGGTCACATCTGGAAGTGATTCCGTCTGTACTGATATCTCTGCAGATCCTTGGGACTCATTGCCTGCCGTGTCTAATGCTGTCAAAACATAATAATATCGTGTCTCAGGACTCAACGATATATCAGTGTAACTCAGCCCTGATCCTGAATAAACCAATGATCCACCTGTCAAGGGAAATCTACTGCTCTCTCCCCGGTATAGATTATATGACAACAGGTCTGGCTCTGAGCTACTCAACCACGATACTGAGATCGATGAAGTATCCAGGGCTAATACACTACTCATCACTGGGGCCAAAGGAGCGGTCACGTCTGGAAGTGCATCTGTCTGTGCTGTTAACTCTAAAGATCCCAATGACTCATTGCCTGCCGTGTCTAATGCTGTCAAAACATAATAATATCGTGTCTCAGGACTCAACGATATGTCAGTGTAACTCAACCCTGATCCTGTATATACCAAGGAGCTTCCTGTTAAAGCAAATCCACCACTCTCTCCCCGGTATAGATTATATGACGACAGGTCTGGCTCTGAGCTACTCAACCACGATATTGCGATCGATGAAGTATCCAGGGCTGTCACACTACTCATCACCGGTGCCAAAGGAGCGGTCATGTCTGGAATTGCATCTGTCTGTGCTGATAACGCTAAAGATCCCAATGACTCATTACCTGCCGTGTCTAATGCTGTCAAAACATAATAATAATTCGTCTCAGGACTCAACAATATGTCCGTATAGCTCAACCCTGATCCTGAATAAACCAATGATCCACCTGTCAAGGGAAATCCACTGTTCTCTCCCCGGTATAAATTATATGAAGACAGGTCTGGCTCAGAGCTACTCAACCACGATATTGCGATCGATGATGTATCCAGAGCTAATACACTACTCATCACCGGTGCCAAAGGAGCGGTCATGTCTGGTGGTAATGTGCCCTTTTTGGGATGACTAAGAAGCCATTCATACCATGTTTCATCTGAATCTGTCCAATTATAAAAAGGGGAATCCTGACCAGGTATATTACCAATAGTCTGAAGCTTGTTTCTCCCACTATTATCATAAACTTCTTCCCAGGCAGAATGGCCAACACCCTCATACTCTGTAAGCCTACTGATTGATGGATCAGCATCATAAAGAAAATCATGAGTATCCGACAATTGCTGCGTATTGTTAGGAGCAGTATCATTTTTACCCGAGTGGAACCAAACCCATATCCCGGCATCAATTAATATTTGCCTATAGGAATCATTCATTCCATTTGCTGTAAAATTTGTTGACATCGGTGTCATTGTTGCAATACTTCTAAACTCGGGAGTATTGCTTTGCAACCAACTTCTCAACCCATAACCACCAGCACTTAAACCAGCTGTATGAATCTGATTCAGATCAATTGGATAATTTGCTTTAGCCCAGATTATAAAATTTTCCAGATTAGGATGATCCCAATAACCACTATGATCTTGTGGAGCAAAAACAATAAATGGCACATCGTTAGATTTTAACCAATGCGAAATTTGTCCATTGTAAATTTTATCTAATTCATCATTTGATCCCCACCCTCTTTCACCTAGTCCATGAAACCAAAATATTACTGGATACTCTGTTTGTCCACTAACATCATAATCAGAAGGTAAATAAATAACATAACCATCAGGATTACCATTGAAAGAATTTATTGGAACCTTAGCGACACTTCCATTTTGGCATAAAGCGGAAAACGACAAAAAGATTAATACGAATGTGTTTCTTAACTTTGAAAATAAAGAAATATAGTTTGCAAGCAATGATCTACTTTTAGGGGTTTGGTGTTTTTTTAGCATCTTAATATCATAAGTTTTTGATATTGTGATCATTTAAGTATTCATGAGTAATTCAAATTCATAGTCTCTATTCTCAAATCGTCAAAATATCGTACGATTCTACATCCTCCTAATTTTTTTAGGAGATATAAGAAAAACATCATATAGTGAAAAACTAAACTGCGGCGAATAGTTAATAAAATAAATTCAGGCAGTCAAAACTACTGAAAATTTTATTTTTTCAGGTAAAAGTGATATTTCTAATTTCAAGATTTATGGAATAATTACACTTTTAATAATACCACTATCAATTAATTCAAAATATTTTAACAAATATTAAATGCGTGTCTACTAGATTTGCCATTCAATTACTATCAGATAACTGTTTATTTGATTTTAAGAATTGAATATTACCGCCTTTTTTAATGATTAAACTTTTTAATTTTGAGCTTTCTCAAAAGCAGCTAATTTTATTGCAAATTTTTGTGATTTTGGTATTTGCCATAATTCCAAACTTTTTCAGTTTCCCTTATCGTGTAAATATTTTTCTATCATGGGAAGGTGCCTATAGGTTTTATCTTAACCAGGTACCATATAAAGATTTCGGACTACCATTAGGATTCTCATATTGGCTAATCCCTGCAATCTTTTTTAAGATGTTTGGCCCTTATATGATGAGTTTGATCAAGGCTCAGACTTTTATCAATATTGTTTCTGGTCTAACCTTCCGTGGGATACTTAAACTTTTCAAGCTTGATGAAGGTAAGTTATTCATTCTAATTGTTCTTTATTGTTTATCCTATTCATTTATTAATTTCTGGCCCTGGTATAACCAGTCCGTCTTTGTTTTCGAACTCATAGGTCTTTATTTCTTATTACTTGGATTGATACGTTTTACAGGGACTAAACAAATCCTGTGTTTGGTAGCATCTACCCTCTTTATTACTACCTCTTTTTTCACAAAACAAGATGGAGGAGGATTTGCCATTCTGATTTCAGGCTTCATTGTCCTCATATTCACAATCTATGAAAGGAATTTCAGAGCAATTCTAATTTATGGCATAGCTTTCATTTTCTGGATGTGTCTTTATATCCTTCCTTTCCTGTCTCATGATTTTGGGTATTGGTTTAATTACGGTCAAACTCCCCACTATTCCAGACTCAGTATGCTCGACATACTGATTGAGGTATTTGGTGCCTCTGAATGGTTAAAATTCTATTTCATTGCAATTATTGTAATCATCATTTATCAATTTAAAAAAGACAAAGAATACTATCTAAGCTCCATTGAGCATTTACTCTTTCCCATATTTATATTGTTAATAATCTTTCAGGCCTCAATCATCCAGGTAACCAGTTATACACCACCGGATAATAATATATATTTTCATTCATTTGCCATCGCTTTTATCCTGGGAAGCCTAAAACTAAATTTTGACCTAAAAAAAATTGGATTCTCCATAACCTTTATTTTGATGATCTTTCTTTGGTGGTCAGGGACATACTGGAACTACATCATTAGAATTGGTGAGCGGAAATTTCCTGAATTATTTGAAAGAACTGAAGAAGGTGTTGTATCCAAAAACACCTACATGATTGAAGAAGGAGAAGAAGATGAAGAGAATTCTGAATCAAACTGGGTTCAAACTGACTATAGGTCGCTGAAGGGAATGTACATACCACAGGGTACTTTGGATGGAATTAAAAGAGTGGAAAAATTGAAGATGTTTGAAAATGGTAGAAAACCAAGTGTATTAAATATGACTGAGCTTACTCCCCTTGCGTATGAATGGGGTTATGAACTTAAATCTAATTATCCACTTTGGTATCATTTAAATGTCAGCATGTTCGACAGAGAAGTTGACACAATTTGTTCAGATATCTCATCACTTGAATATGACCTGATATTATTTGAAGACGTACCCTTTTTGAATAATTTCTTTGCCTATCCTGTTTTAGATTGTATAAGGGAGAATTATATTTTGGTTGATAAATTTGATCCTCCCAGACGTCCAGTTTTAGGTGAGGTATTAGTGTTTATTCATCCGAAATTTCAAAATAGCTTAAAATCGGAAAGTGATCAGAGTAAGAAACTGAATCAATAACTTGAAATCCATTTATTTGAAATTCATTTTCAAAGAATATATTGTCAATCCTTAAAAAATTGATAACACCCTTATTTAGGGTAAAACCTAACCCATTTCCTTTTTTCTCAAACCCATTGAACAATTCAAAACTAAATTTTTTATATGGAAATTCGTAGGGAGTAGAATTTAAGTCACCACAAACAATCACCTTATAGGGAGATTCTTTAATCCTTATGAGCGTATTTTTTAATTGTAATACCTGCTGACTGTCTACCCACTTATATTTCTGAATGACCTTTCTAAAAAGGCCTTGTTTAATTTCATTACTTCTCAATGCTAAAGATTGAAAATGAACATTGAAAACCCGAATGGTATCATTACCCACAAGCAGGTCAGTATAAATCCCCTGGTTATGTCTACTGTTATTGAAATCAATCTTTCCTGAATTAATAATTGGATATTTTGATAAGGTAATGACGCCTAGCTGGGCTTTATTTATCCCTAAAGTATACCCTGAAAAAAAATCATTGTATCCTCTTTCTTTAAATGACTTCAGTGTATTAAAATATTTGGAGTTCTTATCATTATAAAACTCCTGCAGACATATGATATCTTGCTCCAAAAGATCAAGGTAATTTATTATCTCTATTGTATTTTCTCCAATAGGTTTAGTAAACCTTCCATCTTTAGTTTCATCAAAATAGTGACCATCTTTTTTATTCAATGAGCTTACATTAAAACTAATTATTGAAATCCCATCTTGCTCTTGAATTGGATGAAAAGATATTGATGCTCTCAAGGTATTATAACCAAGAATATAAACCGTAAATGGCAGCATCGCTAAAAATGATCTCTTCAATGACCAATATATCATGAAAGGGAGGTTAATGATGAGAATAATGGGTAATAAAAAAGAGATGATCCCTCCATACCATTGTTCCAATGTTAACCATGATAAAAGTTGGATAACAATACTGGATATTACAACTATCCAGGTTATCAGTGATAACCAGTCATTAATTTTTCTGAATCGACTCAATATTTGTTCCTAAAATTTCTTCTAAACTGATTTTTGCCATCATCACATCATTCTTGGCTTGAAGGTATTTCACTTTTGAGGCACTCAAACTATTTTGAGAATTATTATACTCCTGAACACTCATATTGCCATTTTCAAAAGCAACTTCATCTGTTGAAAAACGAAGCGTAGCATTTGATAAGTTATTCTCAACCAACGCCATAACTTGTTGTGCCAATAAATATGTTTGATATCGTCTGAGAACTTCCGCCTTTAGTGTGATTCTGTCTGCCCTTAATTGTTCAACTTGCTTTTCCTGACTTAATTTAGACATCTTCACCTGCAATGGTGTTTCTACAAACATTCCAAGGTTAATTGCAACACCAAAATTATAGCGAGGAAATTGATTTCCTATCAGATTAGTATTGGAGGGATTAATGGTTATTTCATTTAAGTTACCAGCTGCATTAATATGATTCAACCAGGAGTATTTCGCCATTAAAACTTCTTTTCCAGTGCTCTCAATATTTTTTTCATCAATTATCCTAATGGCACTATTTTTCCATGCTGTTTCCACCAACAAGGCTTCATAATTAATAAGAGAATCTGATAGTTTAATGCTGACTTCATACTGCTCACTCAAATCAATTGAAATGGGCTTGGTTCCATCACTTATAACTTGTGCTACCGATAGATTTACGGCACCCAAAATAAAAAGTGAAAATAATGTTATCCATCTATTCATAGTTAATAATAATTTTATCCTGAACTCGCTTCAAGAAACTATCATTCGATATTTCCAACTCATAAATCATTAAACTGCTTCTTTGGTGACTTTTAACTGAAATATTTAGCTCATGATTCCCAGGAGCTAATTGGTGTACTTCTTTTTGAAGCTCTTTACCTAACATATCAAAGAGCTTAACACTTACCTTATAGCTATGTTCTGCCTTTGGTAGAATCATCGGGATTGTGAAATCTCTTGTCGCAGGATTAGGATACACATCTTTTACCAAAATATGATCACTTAGAAATAGCTCATGAGGATCCTTACTATAGCATATTTTGAAGCTTCTATGATCAATTAACTCAAACTGATATTGGTTCACTTCCTTCATATCAATCATCTGATTATTAACTAAATCAATCAGCACTAATTGTTCAATATCTTCAGAGAAAACTGGCCAATTTAATATGGCCGGTCCATCAAGATTGGATGACACCTTGAATTCCCATACATGTGAGGGTTTATCATTTACAATGTCCCGACTCATTTTTCCATAGCTGTGCTCTGGATGAGCGAAATTTAATTCCAAATATTCTAACCATCGAGGCAATGCAGGAGAATCATAGCGATCAAAGGTCGGCAATGCATCCTTATGCATACCTACCCCACCCTTTTGTTTACTTGTAGCCTGGTTCAATGTTAATGGAAGGTACCACGTGTAATCAGGAACTGGGTACTCATCAATAATTCTATTTTCAGCATTTTGATAAACCAGATTTAGCTCAACATCCTCTAAAGCAAATACAAACGCTCCCTCAAAAGCCTTTAGCGTGGTCCCTTCCGGCCATGCTGCCGGGTCAGCAGGATCAATCACACGGATTGGTCCTACCCCGTCACCCAGATTACTAGCTAGTACTGATGGCCAATTAATGTCTATATTGTAAGGGTTCCCAATTAGGTTCCAGTCCTTTTTTAGCGTTATAGTAATAGAATCCTGAATATTGGTTGCCGCATTTTCGATCTTTACCTCCTCTTGTTTTTTAGCAATAAAGAAATAACCCTCTCCTGGCTTTACCTGATAAGATCCATTAATATCTTCTATCTTCTGAGTGTTATTATCAAAGCGAAGCATCCTCCAGTTAAGATTATCCGGATTTCCACCATATTCATCAAAAATAACATCTATACGACTGTCATTTTCATCCAATACATAAGGTATTGAGACTACTTGATAGTTGCGAATATCCTGCCCAAAGCGTTGAGGGTCTAACAATAGTTCTGGAACATTTTCTCCTGCATTTGGAAAACTTATAGATATTTTGAACTTTTCTGAGCTGTTTTGATTGCCTGATTCATCTTTAGCTTGAAAGTAATATTCCAATCCTACTTCTCCAATCGAGTCTTCGGGTATCTCAAAAACATATGCATCTGTAGTGCTGGTAACTAAATTTGATGTATAATTTTCATCGGTCAATTTTCGGTAGTAAAACAAAACCTCTTCCAGAGCAAAATCAGTAATCGTAGCTTCGATAGTAATCGGACCTGAGCCTTTCTCATATATTCCCGGTTGACTGACATTACTGATTTGTGGTACTTCACTATCAATTGGCGCGTATACGAGAATCTCAAAATCTTTTTCAAGACTGGCACCTCCTGCATCTTCTGAACGAAGCGTAAGAATAATGGAGGAATCATTCTTGTTGGTAAATACAAGATTATTCAGAAGAAAGTTATCATCAATCGTAAAAGCTTCATTACCAATCACTGAATAGGTGTGTTGGGTATTATCCTCATCCAATGTACTCAGCATGCCAATCACAGTGTTTACAGGGTCATATGCATTAATTGTGGTATCATCAAGATAAATAACTTTAGGAGGATCATTGATGTCCAAAACATTAATTCGTACTGCAACTGTTGGTGAAACATTTACTCCATCCGCTACTCCAATTCCGAGCGTGTAAACATTTTTGTATTCATAATTTAATAATATGGTATCATTTACGGTCAACTCTCCAGTATTCTCATTAAGGGCAAAAACATTGTCTTCATTCCCTGATTTAATAAGCCATCCAGTAAAGTTGGTATTTGCATCAGCATCCTGGGCAATTATATCTCCTATTGATGAACCTAGAGTTGCTGATTCGGCTAATTGAAAAGATTGATTTGGAATAATCAATGGGAACTCATCGTTCAAGTCATTAACTGCTATTTGAACGGACTGAACAGAGGAAACATTTACTCCATCGCTAACTGTTACTTCCAAAGTGTAAGTACTTCTGGTTTCAAAATCCAGGTTGATATTGCCCGATATCAAAAGTTGACCTGAATTTGATCCAATAGAAAATGCATTTCCAATATTGCCTGCTGTAATGGTCCAACCACTAAAAATTGTATTGGCATCACCATCAGAAACATTGATTGTACCGACCACACTATTTGCAATCGCATTTTCATTTATACTGAAATTTTGACCACCAGTTATTATAGGTATCTCATCATTTACATCATTGATATTTATGGTGATTATCTCTGGCACTGAAGTATTCATCCCACTGCTCACTGTTACAGACAGCTCAATAATCTCATTAAGCTCAAAGTCCACAAGACTACTTTTAAGAACGGTTAATTCTCCTGATAAACTATTAAGTGAAAACACACTATTAGGATCTCCTCCCGTAATTATCCAATCTTCTAACGTAGAACCAATATCTGAAGTACTGGCTGAAAGAGTACCAATGAGAAATCCATTTACCGCATCCTCATTCAAACTAAAAGCCTGTCCGGGATTCACAATTGGAATTTCATCAATGATATTGTTTATTTCAACAGTTACAATATTTATTGGAGATAAATTTATACCGTCGCTAACCCTTAGAACTAAATCATAGCTAGTCCTTGATTCATAATCAAGTTTTGCGTTATCTATCACTATTAGCTCTCCTGTTGAACCATCAATACCAAAAATATCATCCGTATTTCCGCTAACAATGGTCCAATTTTCAAAAACAGTATTCGTATCAAAATCAGTCGCGATAACTGCACCTACAACGGTTGAATTAAGTGAGGTTTCATCTAACGTGAAACTTTGACCTGAACTAATCTCTGGTGAATTATCATTAGCGTCCTGAACATTAATTGTAAGTATTTCCGGAGCAGATAGATTTGTTCCATCACCCACCCTAACAGTTAATGAATAAGCCTTGACTGTCTCATAATCAAGAGAGGTATTATTAGATACAGAAAGCTCGCCAGTGGAAGCATTAATCGTAAATATGTTTGATGTATTTCCACTTGCTATCATCCAATTGCTAAATGATGTTCCCGGATTTCCATCAGTAGCCATCACAGTGCCAATTGTAGTAGTGTTTGCATCATCCTCATTGACGTTAAATACCTGAGAAGGAGTTATCACTGGATCTTCATCATCATCAGTAATCGTAATTATCGCATTGTCTGGACTTGAAATGATGATATTGGATCCAGGCGTACCTGTTAATGTCAATATCACAGTTTCATCCGACTCATTTAGATCATCTGCTACTATTTCAACGGGAATGGTTGTGGTATTTTGATTCGCAGGAAATACAAATGACGTGCCTAAATCTGTAAAATCATCTCCTGAAGTTGCCGTACCTGACAAAGCAAAATCAATTGCTTGCGGGGTGGCCATTTGCTTGGAAGATGTAATTGTAAAGAACCCATCTGTTACATCTTCTGCAGCCTGTGCTGTAGCAGCAATCGTCAACTCTGCTACATCATTGTCCGTGATCGTGATCGTAGCCGCATCTGTGGTACCGATGGTTATATCAGTATTATCAGTACCAACCAGTGTTACGACTACAGTCTCATCTGCTTCTACCAGCTCATCTGTTAGCACTGATACGGGTAAAATGAAAGTACTTTGATTCGATGGGAAAGTAAATTGTGTGCCAATTGATGTGTAGTCTATCCCTTCTGTAGCTCCTCCGGTTATAGTGATATCTACGGTCACTGAACTGCTGAATTGATTCGTCGAGCTAATAGTGAACAAACCATCGGTGGCATCTTCTCCTGCCTGAGTTGTTGCAACAATACTCAGCGCTGCAATATCATCATTAGTTATTGTAATCGTGGCTTCATTAGTAGCACTTATCATTACATCGCCATTGTTTGTCCCTGTCATCGTTACAATCACTGTCTCATCTGCTTCTACTAAATCGTCACTAGCCACTGTTAATGGCAAAGTAGTGGTTAAGGAATTCGCTGGGAAATCAAAACTTGTACCCAATGAACTATAATCCGTCACACTCGTAGCAATTCCCGTTACTCCGATGTTTACCATTACTGCACTGCTGAAGGCTTTGGTTGTCGTGATTGTGAACAATCCATCAGCAACATCTTCTGTTGCCTGGGTGGTAGCCAATATTGATAAGGTAGCCTGATCATCATCGGTAATCGTAATCGTGGCTTCGTCAGTAGCACTTATCGTTACAGCACCATTGTTTGTGCCTGTCATCGTAACTATCACTGCCTCATCAGCTTCTACTAAATCGTCACTAGCCACTGTTAATGGCAAAGTAGTAGTTAAGGAATTCGCAGGGAAATCAAAACTTGTGCCCAATGAAATATAATCCGCTCCACTCGTAGCTGTTCCCGTTACTCCGATGTTTACCGTTACTGCGCTGCTGAAGGCTTTGGTTGTCGTGATTGTGAACAATCCATCAGTCAGATCTTCTGTTGCCTGGGTGGTAGCCAATATTGTCAACTCCGCTACATCATCATCGGTGATCGTAATCGTGGCTTCGTCAGTAGCACTTATCGTTACATCGCCATTGTTTGTCCCTGTCATTGTTACGACAACTGTCTCATCGCCTTCTACCAGGTTGTCTGTCATAACCGATACAGGTATTGTATAGTCACTTTGATTCGCAGGGAAGGTAAACTGTGTACTAATCGCTGAATAATCTATCCCACTTGTAGCTGTGCCACCTACTGTGATGTCTACAAGGACCGGACTGGCAAACTGTTTGGTCGTGGTAATTGTGAACAATCCATCAGTCACGCCTTCTGTTGCCTGGGTGGTCGATACAATTGATAAGGTAGCCAGATCATCATCGGTAATCGTAATCGTGGCACTATTTGTTGAACCCACAATGACATCAACATTATCAGCACTTGTGATTGTAATTGTGACTGTTTCATCTGATTCCACCAAATTATCCGATACAACTGGAAGAGAAATGGATACGGAATTCGTAAAAGCAGGGAATTCTATTGATCTATCTAAAGTTAAAAAATCAACACCTTCACCTGCTGTACCACTTACTGTAAAAGCCACATTTGTAGCTTCAATAAATTGTTTAGATGTGGTAATAGTAAATAAACCATCCGTTGCATCTTCTTGTGCCTGTGTAGTTGCCAAAATGGATAATGTTGCTATGTCATTATCCGTTATTGTAATAGTTGCGGCATTAGAAGTTCCTCCGGAAACATCCGAATTATTTGTTCCTGTAATGGTTATTATGATAGTCTCATCACCCTCAATGATAGCGTCTGTGAGTACATTCACAGGTATTGTGAACGAACTTTGATTCGATGGGAAAGTAAACTGGGTCGCGATCGTCGTATAATCTGTTCCGCTTGTAGCTGTGCCTTCTATCGTGATATCCACTATCACTGAACTATCAAACTGCTTAGACGTGGTAATAGTAAATAAACCATCTGTAGCATCTTCTGCTGCCTGGGTCGTCGCTACTATTGATAAGGTCGCTAAATCATCATCGGTGATCGTGACTGTAGCTTCTTCAGTAGCACTTATTGTTACTGCTGCATTATCGGTGCCTGTCATCGTAACAACCACTGTCTCATCTCCCTCTACCAGGTCATCAGCCGTCACATCAATGGGAATAGTTACCGTATTTTGATTCGCAGGAAATACCACTGATGTTCCTATCGTTGCATAATCAGTGCCCGCTGTAGCCGTACCACTGACTGTGATGTCCACTGTTACCGAACTGGCAAACTGTTTGGTCGTAGTGATCGTCAATAGTCCATCAGTAGCATCTTCTGTTGCCTGGGTCGTCGTTGCTATCGATAAGGTCGCTACATCATCATCGGCGATCGTGACAGTCGCTTCATCAGTAGCACTTATTGTTACTGCTGCATTGTCGGTGCCTGTCATCGTAACAACCACTGTCTCATCTCCTTCTACCAGGTCATCAGCCGTCACATCAATGGGAATAGTTACCGTATTTTGATTCGCAGGAAATAACACTGATGTTCCTATCGTTGCATAATCAGTGCCCGCTGTAGCCGTACCACTGACTGTGATGTCCACTGTTACCGAACTGGCAAACTGTTTGGTCGTAGTGATCGTCAATAGTCCATCAGTAGCATCTTCTGTTGCCTGGGTCGTCGTTGCTATCGATAAGGTCGCTAAATCATCATCGGTGATCGTGACTGTAGCTTCTTCAGTAGCACTTATTGTTACTGCTGCATTATCGGTGCCTGTCATCGTAACAACCACTGTCTCATCTCCCTCTACCAGGTCATCAGCCGTCACATCAATGGGAATAGTTACCGTATTTTGATTCGCTGGAAATAACACTGATGTTCCTATCGTTGCATAATCAGTGCCCGCTGTAGCCGTACCACTGACTGTGATGTCCACTGTTACCGAACTGGCAAACTGTTTGGTCGTAGTGATCGTCAATAGTCCATCAGTAGCATCTTCTGTTGCCTGGGTCGTCGTTGCTATCGATAAGGTCGCTAAATCATCATCGGTGATCGTGACTGTAGCTTCTTCAGTAGCACTTATTGTTACTGCTGCATTATCGGTGCCTGTCATCGTAACAACCACTGTCTCATCTCCCTCTACCAGGTCATCAGCCGTCACATCAATGGGAATAGTTACCGTATTTTGATTCGCTGGAAATAACACTGATGTTCCTATCGTTGCATAATCAGTGCCCGCTGTAGCCGTACCACTGACTGTGATGTCCACTGTTACCGAACTGGCAAACTGTTTGGTCGTAGTGATCGTCAACAGTCCATCAGTAGCATCTTCTGTTGCCTGGGTCGTCACTACTATTGATAAGGTCGCTACATCATCATCGGCGATCGTGACAGTAGCTTCATCAGTAGCACTTATTGTTACTGCTGCATTGTCGGTGCCTGTCATCGTAACAACCACTGTCTCATCTCCCTCTACCAGGTCATCAGCCGTCACATCAATGGGAATAGTTACCGTATTTTGATTCGCTGGAAATAACACTGATGTTCCTATCGTTGCATAATCAGTGCCCGCTGTAGCCGTACCACTGACTGTGATGTCCACTGTTACCGAACTGGCAAACTGTTTGGTCGTAGTGATCGTCAACAGTCCATCAGTAGCATCCTCTCCTGCCGGACTGATCGTCGTTGCTATCGATAAGGTCGCTAAATCATCATCGGTGATCGTGACTGTAGCTTCATCAGTAGCACTTATTGTTACTGCTGCATTGTCGGTGCCTGTCATCGTAACAACCACTGTCTCATCTCCTTCTACCAGGTCATCAGCCGTCACATCAATGGGAATAGTTACCGTATTTTGATTCGCAGGAAATACCACTGATGTTCCTATCGTTGCATAATCAGTGCCCGCTGTAGCCGTACCACTGACTGTGATGTCCACTGTTACCGAACTGGCAAACTGTTTGGTCGTAGTGATCGTCAACAATCCATCAGTAGCATCCTCTCCTGCCGGACTGATCGTCGCTGCTATTGATAAGGTCGCTAAATCATCATCGGCGATCGTGACAGTAGCTTCATCAGTAGCACTTATTGTTACTGCTGCATTGTCGGTGCCTGTCATCGTAACAACCACTGTCTCATCTCCCTCTACCAGGTCATCAGCCGTCACATCAATGGGAATAGTTACCGTATTTTGATTCGCTGGAAATAACACTGATGTTCCTATCGTTGCATAATCAGTGCCCGCTGTAGCCGTACCACTGACTGTGATGTCCACTGTTACCGAACTGGCAAACTGTTTGGTCGTAGTGATCGTCAATAGTCCATCAGTAGCATCTTCTGTTGCCTGGGTCGTCGTTGCTATCGATAAGGTCGCTAAATCATCATCGGCGATCGTGACAGTCGCTTCTTCAGTAGCACTTATTGTTACTGCTGCATTATCGGTGCCTGTCATCGTAACAACCACTGTCTCATCTCCCTCTACCAGGTCATCAGCCGTCACATCAATGGGAATAGTTACCGTATTTTGATTCGCTGGAAATAACACTGATGTTCCTATCGTTGCATAATCAGTGCCCGCTGTAGCCGTACCACTGACTGTGATGTCCACTGTTACCGAACTGGCAAACTGTTTGGTCGTAGTGATCGTCAACAGTCCATCAGTAGCATCTTCTGCTGCCTGGGTCGTCGCTACTATTGATAAGGTCGCTAAATCATCATCGGTGATCGTGACTGTAGCTTCTTCAGTAGCACTTATTGTTACTGCTGCATTATCGGTGCCTGTCATCGTAACAACCACTGTCTCATCTCCCTCTACCAGGTCATCAGCCGTCACATCAATGGGAATAGTTACCGTATTTTGATTCGCAGGAAATACCACTGATGTTCCTATCGTTGCATAATCAGTGCCCGCTGTAGCCGTACCACTGACTGTGATGTCCACTGTTACCGAACTGGCAAACTGTTTGGTCGTAGTGATCGTCAATAGTCCATCAGTAGCATCTTCTGTTGCCTGGGTCGTCGTTGCTATCGATAAGGTCGCTACATCATCATCGGCGATCGTGACAGTCGCTTCATCAGTAGCACTTATTGTTACTGCTGCATTGTCGGTGCCTGTCATCGTAACAACCACTGTCTCATCTCCTTCTACCAGGTCATCAGCCGTCACATCAATGGGAATAGTTACCGTATTTTGATTCGCTGGAAATAACACTGATGTTCCTATCGTTGCATAATCAGTGCCCGCTGTAGCCGTACCACTGACTGTGATGTCCACTGTTACCGAACTGGCAAACTGTTTGGTCGTAGTGATCGTCAATAGTCCATCAGTAGCATCTTCTGTTGCCTGGGTCGTCGTTGCTATCGATAAGGTCGCTAAATCATCATCGGTGATCGTGACTGTAGCTTCTTCAGTAGCACTTATTGTTACTGCTGCATTATCGGTGCCTGTCATCGTAACAACCACTGTCTCATCTCCCTCTACCAGGTCATCAGCCGTCACATCAATGGGAATAGTTACCGTATTTTGATTCGCTGGAAATAACACTGATGTTCCTATCGTTGCATAATCAGTGCCCGCTGTAGCCGTACCACTGACTGTGATGTCCACTGTTACCGAACTGGCAAACTGTTTGGTCGTAGTGATCGTCAACAGTCCATCAGTAGCATCTTCTGCTGCCTGGGTCGTCGCTACTATTGATAAGGTCGCTAAATCATCATCGGTGATCGTGACTGTAGCTTCTTCAGTAGCACTTATTGTTACTGCTGCATTATCGGTGCCTGTCATCGTAACAACCACTGTCTCATCTCCCTCTACCAGGTCATCAGCCGTCACATCAATGGGAATAGTTACCGTATTTTGATTCGCAGGAAATACCACTGATGTTCCTATCGTTGCATAATCAGTGCCCGCTGTAGCCGTACCACTGACTGTGATGTCCACTGTTACCGAACTGGCAAACTGTTTGGTCGTAGTGATCGTCAATAGTCCATCAGTAGCATCTTCTGTTGCCTGGGTCGTCGTTGCTATCGATAAGGTCGCTACATCATCATCGGCGATCGTGACAGTCGCTTCATCAGTAGCACTTATTGTTACTGCTGCATTGTCGGTGCCTGTCATCGTAACAACCACTGTCTCATCTCCTTCTACCAGGTCATCAGCCGTCACATCAATGGGAATAGTTACCGTATTTTGATTCGCAGGAAATACCACTGATGTTCCTATCGTTGCATAATCAGTGCCCGCTGTAGCCGTACCACTGACTGTGATGTCCACTGTTACCGAACTGGCAAACTGTTTGGTCGTAGTGATCGTCAATAGTCCATCAGTAGCATCTTCTGTTGCCTGGGTCGTCGTTGCTATCGATAAGGTCGCTAAATCATCATCGGTGATCGTGACTGTAGCTTCTTCAGTAGCACTTATTGTTACTGCTGCATTATCGGTGCCTGTCATCGTAACAACCACTGTCTCATCTCCCTCTACCAGGTCATCAGCCGTCACATCAATGGGAATAGTTACCGTATTTTGATTCGCTGGAAATAACACTGATGTTCCTATCGTTGCATAATCAGTGCCCGCTGTAGCCGTACCACTGACTGTGATGTCCACTGTTACCGAACTGGCAAACTGTTTGGTCGTAGTGATCGTCAATAGTCCATCAGTAGCATCTTCTGTTGCCTGGGTCGTCGTTGCTATCGATAAGGTCGCTAAATCATCATCGGCGATCGTGACAGTCGCTTCTTCAGTAGCACTTATTGTTACTGCTGCATTATCGGTGCCTGTCATCGTAACAACCACTGTCTCATCTCCCTCTACCAGGTCATCAGCCGTCACATCAATGGGAATAGTTACCGTATTTTGATTCGCAGGAAATACCACTGATGTTCCTATCGTTGCATAATCAGTGCCCGCTGTAGCCGTACCACTGACCGTGATGTCCACTGTTACCGAACTGGCAAACTGTTTGGTCGTAGTGATCGTCAACAATCCATCAGTAGCATCCTCTCCTGCCGGACTGATCGTCGCTGCTATTGATAAGGTCGCTAAATCATCATCGGTGATCGTGACAGTAGCTTCATCAGTAGCACTTATTGTTACTGCTGCATTGTCGGTGCCTGTCATCGTAACAACCACTGTCTCATCTCCCTCTACCAGGTCATCAGCCGTCACATCAATGGGAATAGTTACCGTATTTTGATTCGCAGGAAATACCACTGATGTTCCTATCGTTGCATAATCAGTGCCCGCTGTAGCCGTACCACTGACCGTGATGTCCACTGTTACCGAACTGGCAAACTGTTTGGTCGTAGTGATCGTCAACAATCCATCAGTAGCATCCTCTCCTGCCGGACTGGTCGTCGCTGCTATTGATAAGGTCGCTAAATCATCATCGGTGATCGTGACAGTAGCTTCATCAGTAGCACTTATTGTTACTGCTGCATTGTCGGTGCCTGTCATCGTAACAACCACTGTCTCATCTCCCTCTACCAGGTCATCAGCCGTCACATCAATGGGAATAGTTACCGTATTTTGATTCGCAGGAAATACCACTGATGTTCCTATCGTTGCATAATCAGTGCCCGCTGTAGCCGTACCACTGACTGTGATGTCCACTGTTACCGAACTGGCAAACTGTTTGGTCGTAGTGATCGTCAACAATCCATCAGTAGCATCCTCTCCTGCCGGACTGGTCGTCGCTGCTATTGATAAGGTCGCTAAATCATCATCGGTGATCGTGACAGTCGCTGCTGGAGTCAATATCGTTACATCAACATTATTTGTTAAGGTCATTGTCACAGTGATAGTCTCATCACCTTCTACCAGATTATCTGTGAGTATTGTAACAGGTAACGTGTAAGTGCTTTGATTCGCAGGAAAGATAAACTGCGTTCCGATCGTTGTATAATCGGTGCCTTCTGTAGCCGTCCCACTTACTGTGATATCTACAAGGACCGGACTGGTGAACTGATTGGTCGTCGTGATCGTAAACAATCCATCGGCTACGTCTTCCGTTGCATCAGTAGCCGCAATCGTCAAATCTGAAGGTAAGGCCTGTACTTCAAACAAAACAATAAAAACAAATAGACCAATGATATAACGAATAATTCCCATGTTTTTAAAGTCCCAACAAATATGAAAAGTGATTTACAAACAATAAATCCCAGAATGTTGTTCTGAAGGACAAGGAATTCTTACCTGGCGTATTATTTGATCGTTTATTAATTTTTTCAAGCATTATCATTCTCTCCATTATTCAATTCGACGGTATTACCGGATCTCCAAAGCCAGAAGGCGGTTCAACTGGATCTGCACCTGTATCTTTTAGTAAAAACTCGTAAGCAACAAACCCTAAGCCTAGACCAGCCCCGATAATCAAAAATTTGAACCCTGCCGGGTTTTTACGAATAATCTGAAAAGTGGGTGTTTTAACAAGGTTATCGTTATTATTTGGATCAGATACTAACAAATAATAACCTTTTCCGGGTTTTATTTTTTTTGGTATTATCAATTCAAAGTCTCCAACATTTTCTATCCCACTAAATGAATGTACCACCTCCCTTTTTTCATTTAGAAGATTCCAGTTAAGTACATCTGATTCGTTGCTTGTAGTCCAAGTAATTCTATAGGGCCGCTTGCGCTTCAATTCTTCAAAATTCTCAAAATTACTAAGTTTAATAAATGGAACATACAGATCTCCTTTAATCTCAAAAGCCACATCTCCCTTGAATTTTTCACCATACTCCTTACTTGCATGCCAGATCAACTTTTTGTTATTTCCTACACTTAGGTTTAATCCAATTTCGCCTTCCACCTCTCGAAGTGGCTTTGCATAATCATCAATAGAGGAATATAGATTTAGCGTATACTTGTTGTTAATATTGTTATCCATCAGACTATAAGAAATCTGCACATCTCCCCCCTTTATAACAATTGAGTGAATAATAACAGACTGCGCACTGGTTTCTGTCTGAAAGGCAATTATTAGAAGTAATGATATTACAATAAGTGATAATCTGGTCAATGAACCACTAAACATATATACCTATTCATTTTTCTCGTCAAAATCTTTTAATCTACTTAGTATCACATATGATGCCACAATTATATACCCGCTCGGAGTTTTTCCAATTGCCACCTGACTAAAATGAGCTACTGACAAAGCAAACAAACCAGAAGTATAGGCAGCATATAAAACTTTTACAATGTGTAATCTTGATTTATAAAAATAATATACCCCATAAGAGACAATCGAAAAATACACCAATAATTGAATTATTAGACCAATCCAACCCTTCTCCAATACTGTGGCCATGTAGCCACTATCAGGAGGAAACCCTGCTAACGGATGAATACCTTCATAACGACGGCCATATGCTCCTACAGTTCCTACCCCTCCACCTATTGGATGCGAGTAAATATAGGGCCGAATTCTTTCTCTGTTAATATCTCGTACCTGCATTGAAGGATCGTCAGAAGGATTAAAAGCAGTTCTAAAACGGCTAACTGTTGGATTATAAACAGGACCAAATAACACAAATAAAAACACCAAAATGGAAAACATAATAAATATCAGGGTGACTTTATTATTCAAAGTCATCAGACCGTAAATGACAATACCAATAGGCAATGTTACAAAAGCAGTTCTGGTTCCTGAGTACATCACTCCGAGGATAACCACAATTGCTGCTCCCCCAGCCAATATTCTATTTTGAAGAGAAAACTTACCCAATGACAGAATGACCAGAAAAATCCCGGTGTATGCCATAAATAAACCAAATTCACTGACATCACTTAAAATACCCCATTTTCGATACCTACCTTGAATAAAATTTAACCCATGTAGCTCTTCAGAGCTATTTACCCATGCCAAATCCCAGCTAGGTAGTCCGAAATATTCCTGATACAGTGCATACAAGGCCGCAATAATTGAAAGAAACAGCCAAAACTTTGTAAACCTCTTTATATTCTTAAGACTTGAGAAAACATAGTAACAAATAAATAACAAGCAGATTAAAGAAATCATTCCTCGTAAAGTGAGTTGTATCCAATCATTTACGCTCATGGAATTGGGATTGAATGCCATCAGTACATTGTATCCTAAATTTATAAATACAGCTAACATTACAGGACTTCTGAATCTAGTCCAATCAATATTATGGTACACCAGATGCCTTAGGAAAACACCAAAAAAAGAAACATAAAAAAGCAGGTTTACTCCAACTCCTAATGGTAGATCATAGTTATACAACACCCTTTTAATAAAAAACAAAAAATAGGATAAGGTAATTGCTGTAAAGAACCCAATTTCGGGATTTGTCAATGATAATAAAACAACAGACAATCCAATAATACCAGCAAGCACAATTGCTCCCATTTTAACTTCATTACCTGCAATAAAATAAGCCAATGCTGCTGCAAATAATAAAAGTATAATTGACACTACTATCTTTCCAAATATTGTACTTAGATCTGTACAATAATTAATTAAGTTCAGGAATATATTAATTGGCTCATCCTTTATTTTTCTGAATAAGGTTTTTTCTTTTGCCATTACTATAAATACATGATTTTAAGAAAAATAGCCAGGTATATTAAGAAGATAAATGTGATCACAAGCTTATGGAGAATATCATCGTCACTGAATTTTTTTAAATCATTCTGTTCTTCATCTTTCATATTAGAATTTAGTTGATTTTAGGCTTAATTTGCGTAGGCAATTAAGATCTCAAAATTATCAATTTAAAGATAAATAAAGATAGCATGAAAACACCTGCCATTCAGTACAACAAGGAACTAGATTTGAAAAGGTTAAGGTTTATATATCAAAACCTTGAAGGGGTAGTCCCAAAAAATGGTAAGATTTTAGATGTAGGATGCGGTAATGGCATCATCAGTATGCACCTAGGAATGAAAGGGTATAGTGTTTTGGGAATAGATATTAGCGAAAAAGCTATACAAACTGCTAATTCACACAACCATGAGAAAAATGTTAAGTTCAAAGTAATAAGCGCAGAAAATCTTGTTGCTCAGGGTCATCAATATGATGCGGTGATTTGCAGTGAAGTTCTTGAACATCTTAACCAACCTTCCTCCTTGCTTAAGACCCTACATGCTTGTTTAAAAGACCAAGGTGTTATGATTGTTACTGTGCCGAATGGCTACGGACCTAGAGAAGTCTTTGTGACAAAGCCAATGCTCAAGTTAAGGAGGAAAAATGGTTTAGGATGGGAAATTGTTGGAAAAGTTAAATCTGTTTTCGGATACAAAGGATCTACCATTCAGTCAGATGCAGACAATATGGATCATATACAATTTTTCGACATTAAATCACTAACTCATTTAGCTAAAGAAAATAACTTTCAAATTTCGAAATTTGGAAAGACTAATTTCATTGATGATGTATTCCCTTTTTCATTTTTAGCCAACAGAATTAAGATACTGCAACGTTTCGACTGTTTTGTCGCTGATATCTTACCTTACCAGTTTTCTGGAGGATTTAACACTGTATGGAAAAAAAACAAATAGCAGGTGATATTGTGTTTTTCGCTCTTTCAAGATGGAATGGCCCCTATTCGTCTACTGCAATTTCAATTGCAAAAGAGTTTTCAAAAACCAACCGAATTATCTATATAGACTCACCTTTTAGCTTCAAGGATATACTTAGTGGCTTTTTTAAAAAAGAAATCTCATCTAATCTTGTCACCCTCCTTTTTGGAATTAACAGATACCGTAATGTTAAAAAATTCTCAAACATTATTCATGTTGTATCTCCTTTGATAATTCCAATCAACTTTCTTCCTAAAGGAAAGATCTATAACTTCCTATCCAACCTCAATGAGAAGAAATTGAATAATTTCCTAAAAAAAACAGCAGGAAAATTAAGTATCAAAAAATTCGTCTTCATCAACTGCTTTAATCCATTCTATTTTTCCCAAGTTGAATGCATTGACGCTGAACTCAAAATATATTATTGCTTTGACAACATCTCTAAATCACCCTACATTAGTAAACATGGTACGGCTAAGGAGGTAGAACTAATAAAATCTTATGACATCACGTTGACTACTTCTGAAAAGTTACTTGAACATGCAGGTGAGTATACAAGTAATAGCTATTGTTTACCAAATGCAGCTGATTACCAACTTTTTCAGCAAAAACCAGGTGAACGCCCATCTGAATACCCTCAAAAAATCATTTTAGGATATATTGGAAATCTTGACCACCGTATTGATTTGAACTTGTTAAAACATATAGCAGAAAATCACCCTGATAAAGCCCTCGTTTTGATCGGGCCAATTACTGATAAATCAATTTACCAAGTATTAAAAAAACACAGCAACGTACTCTTCTTAGGAAAAAAGCAACTAGATGAATTGCCTAATTACACAAAGCATTTTAGCTGTGGCCTAATTCCATTCAAAGTCAATGAACTAACTTCCTGTATTTATCCTTTAAAGATAAACGAATACCTGGCATGCGGAATCCCAGTGATAACCACAGGTTTTTCTAATGATGTAAAGAAGTTCAAATCAATAGTAGCTATTGAAAATAACTATATATTATTTAGTGATTCAATAAACGAGTTAATTACCGAAAACACAGCGAACAAAGTTAAGGAGCGAATTCATGTCTCGTCGAAAAACTCATGGGGACATCGAGTAAGCGAATTAAAAAAGCTCATTAAACTTCATCACACAAATTCTATCTGATTTTGTTCTTAAGCGAAACAAAAATCAATTTGTACGAACTAAAAATGTTTTCAAAAACTCGCCAGGTTTTTACCTTAAGCATATTATTAAGAATTATTTGCGTGACAATCCAGCTAATGAAAAATGTTGTCAATGTGCCCATAGCCGCTCCAATGATTCCGAAGTAATAAATATAAATCACGTTACTTATTGCATTTAAGCCTGCAACTGATAAAGTATATATAAAATTATATTTAGGCAAATTGAGTGCATCCCAAATAGAACCGGTCTGCCTTGTAAAAGGAATAATCAAAGTAATCAATACCAATACCCTAAGAATGGGAACCCCATCCAGATAATCAGTTCCAGCTACTACTGAAATGATAAAATCAGGAAAAAGCAAGACAAAAAAAGTAAATGGGATAACCATTGCGAGAATAGATCCGGTTGCCTTTTCATACAAATTTCTCAAACCTGGAATTCCTTCTTTGGTTGCGGCAGTTTGAGTGCTCTTTGGAAAAACAATTTGGCCTACGGCTGAAGTTGGAACATCAACCAACATGGTGATCCTCGCACAAGTATTATATACTGCTACTGCAGAACTACCAATGAAATAACCAAGCATTAATTGGTCAATACTGCTTAGAAGCTTGCCGCTAATATTTGTACCCACAACATATTTCCCATAATGAAAAAGAGTATTCATCCATTTACGATTTATTTCTCGGGAAAAATTCAAATACTTTAAAGAGAAAAAGAAAGAAACCAGTATTGACACAAAGGCACCAAGTGATTGAAAAAGCACCAAGGTGGTAAGTTGCAGGTTTACATTATTTACAAATGACACCAGAATACACGTGAAAAATATCCCTTGTTTTGAAAATGAAGAGAAAAATAATCCTTTAAAATCAAAATTAGCTTGTTGAATAAATTCTAATTGGGAAACTGGTATTAATAGTACAGAAACTATTGAATAGAAATAAAATAAACTTGACAATTGATCAGTTTGGTAAATCTTATCGAACAAAGGTCCGATCAAAACAAGCACTATTGTCAATCCCAATGTAATAATACAATTGAGTATAAAAGATGCTGTATTGATTAATGAATGCTCACCAATCTCCGTGGTCGTTAAATTTCTGATTAGTGCATTTTGAATCAATCCATTTCTAGCTACTTCAGCGAGTGCTGTAATTGAAAAGAATATCGTCCAAATACCCACATCTGATTTTGGTAGGAACCTTACAAGGATGAAGAAACTACCAAACCCAAAAATAATGAGTGAAAACCTTTGCAATAAAGTTAATATTCCAGATTTAAACCAGTAGGAAGAGAAGAAGGACACTATAATTTAATGTTTGCTATTTATTGATATACTCAGAAATACGCTACTGCCAGAATTAAACTTTGCTTATCTAACCTTTTCAACTTTTATCTAGATTTTCAATTTTTACTTTATTCAAAATAGCACCTACAAATTTTTCATTGAGACCTACTAGAAATTTAATGGATTCTTTATCTCGTTGTCCTACTGTATTCTGAGCATCAAAAACCAATAAAATTTTATCTGAAAATTCAGATAATTCATAAGTATCAGAATAATCATTTAATGACGGTCCCTCAATAAAGATGTAATCATATTGAAGTGATACATTCTTAACCATAGTATAGAAATTCTTTCCTGCTAAGATTTCTGAAGGTGAACCATGGCCTCCATTGTTACGAATTAAAAATATGTTTTTATTATCAGTGAAAGTAACTGGTGCTTTCTCAAAAATATTATCTATTTTTCTATCTTCCCCCTTAATCTCTTTTGGGTTCTTTTTAGGGTTTTTATCTGTTTTACTTGGATTTGAAAGTGTATTATTCCTAAAGTTCGTATCAATAATTAAGACCTTCTTGTCAATTAATCCTAATGATGATGTCAATGCCTTGATAGTAAATGATTTGCCTTCATTTTCATTTAAACTTGTTACCAGTATTATCTTTCCAGTTTGTGAAGTTATCTCAAAACGCAACTTTCTTAATGAATGTACCAGAGTATCCTTTTCTGTGTTTTGCTTGTCTGAATGTTTGAAAAGACTTCCGAAATCAATTGTCTTACTACCTAAATTATTAATAATTCCAATCAATTTCAGTCCAACTGTTCTTTCAAACCTTGCCGTTGTTTTAATCCTAAGATCGATATATTCTATAAATATGATAACAAACGTGCATAGAGCAAACCCCATAACCCCCGATAGGGCTGTCTTTAATAAAAGTTTTGCCGATTCTCTTCTAATAGCAGGTTGACCTTTGAGAATTTGTTCAATCGCATCATTTCCCACCAATGAAGCATTTTTGGCAAAATTCAATTTGTTCTGAGCATCCAGATATTCCTGTGAAGCTATGTCCAACTCTCTTTGCAAGGATGAAATTGTCGCCTCTTTTCCTGCGAAAACAGCTACTCCTGTCCTGAGACTTCTCAGCTTGGAAGAAATAGATTCTAATCTTTTCTCAGCAATTTGAATGTCTACTTCAAGCCTACTCTTTTCATTTTGTAATTCTTCTCTCTGCTTAATTTCATTTCCAAGAACAGCCCTTTTCGAATACAATTGGTTTAACTGATTATTAAGAATCCCCAAAGAATCAGCAAGTACGGAGTTTCTGGAACCTCCATCCTGATACCGTTTATTCTTTTGAGCTATCTCACTTTTCAGTTGATTGATTTGGCTTGTCAAATCTTCATTGGTAATAGATGACGCACTACCCCTCAGTCTATCATTAAGTAAATCCAATGAAAATCGAAGACTACTTAAGTCATACTCCTCTTGTTCTACTAAGGCTTCATATTCTTTTATCTGATTAATTTTCGCCTCAGATTCTACATCGAAATTGAGAAACTGATTGCTTGATTTATAACTTTTAAGTCTTGTGGAAATTTCATCCAGATCTTGTTTCTTTCTGTACGCCAATTTTTCAAAGAAAAGTACAGATTCCGAAGTTCTCTCAGAATTGATCGTGTTATTATACCTAATGTACTCTGTAGATAATGTGTTGACTAAAAATGCACTTAAAAACGGATGTTCTGTTACACCAGATATCGTAACATAATCAGTATAGTTAATCCTTCTTATGGATAAATAAGACCTAATTGAGGCATCATCATATTCATATTCTTTTAATAACTCCAGAATCTCAACTTCATTTTCATCAAAAGAACTCAGAATTTCAATATTTGATATTTTACTACTTAATATATTTATTATTTCTTTTGTCTTGGCTTCATCTAACTTAAATTCACTCTTAAGTTCAGCTCCTAATTGTCGAAATGGTTGTTCATTACTCAAATCATGGATTAACAGATGATATGAAAGAATTCCAATAATTAGCGGTGAATTTATTTGCTCAATCAAATTATTAAACTTAGCATCTGCCTCTCTTATATTAAAGGATTCTGCACCAAGTTCAATACTTCCCTTAATTGTAAACCCTGTTGAAAGCTGGGCTGTAGATTTATACTGGTCAGGTGCCTTTATCGTATAAAAAGCAGTAACTGCAGCAGCAAAAAATGTAACGCCAAATATTAGCCAGAATCTTTTTAATAAAGTCTTTATTAGATATAATATATCCATTTACTAGCGGTTTGTGTCAAAATTAACGAAACTGATCATTATTTGAAGTAGACTCTTTAATAATTAGATTTTTTCTCTATTGGGGAATATGATAACTTCCATAGCAATTGTGCCTTAAAATTCAGCAATGAATTTTCTCCTTGATCTCTTATATGGTCAGCGTTAATTTAATGGTTTCTTATTTAACTATAGCCGTGGCCCGACTTTCAGGAGTATTACAGTTTTCTGCGAGTTTATTTAGAACATTACTTTCAACACTTTTATCTAAATGTAAATGATGGACAATCTATAGCATTAACTGAAATAATTTTGTTTTATTTGTTAGTTAAAGTAGATTATAACGAAAAATACCTGACCTAAATTTTCCGGACAATGACCAATTATAGACTTATATTTTTATGTATATCAATTTTCTCCAGTGTGATTGCTTATTCGCAAGATTGTGGATGTGATGTAACCTTTTCCAAAGATGATGATAATGGAGGATTAAATATACTTAACGGACAAAGTGCACCTTACAATACAATACCTGCAGGTGGCACCCTATGTGTACAGGCAGGAGACTATCAAGGTATTCGATTCACCAATTTCAAAGGTGCTGACGGTGAACCTATTACAATTAAAAACTGCGGAGGTATGGTGACCGTTCATGACGGACTTCTGATTTTAGGAAGCCAATATGTCAAACTCTCTGGAAACGGCCACGATGGAACAAAATATGGTTTTACCGTTCTGGAATCTAATGGTACAGGTGTAGAATTAAAAGAACTCACTTCGGACGTTGAAGTTGAATATGTGGAAATCGGCAATGTTGGTTTTGCCGGTATAATGGCAAAAACTGACCCACAATGTGATCAACCTGAGACATGGCGGGAAAACTTCACTTTCAGAAACTTATTAGTTCATGACAATTATATTCATAATACACATGGTGAGGGAATTTATATAGGTTATACTTCAGGAAATAAGACATGTACTGGTTCTACATCTCCCGGAGAACTTGTAGCACACTATTTTTCTAATGTTCAGATATACAACAATATTATTGAAGATACAGGATGGGATGGCTTCCAACTCAATCTCGCTTATGAAGATGTAGCAGTCTATAATAATTCTGTGCACGGATATGGAATTGAACAAGCTTCCTCACAAAATTTCGGGTGGTCAATTGGAGGGGGCACTCGAGGTAGGTTTTATAACAATATTATAATCCAAAAAGATGAATATAAGATTGTTTCAGACAATAGAGACGACTTATCATCTAGTGGTGCACAAATTATCTCTACAAATGATACCTACTTTTATAATAACATAATTTTGAACTCAGAGAGACACGGCTTATTTATTCATAATAGAACTGCTCGAGAAAATCTTGATTTCAATGAAGGATATTATTTTATAAATAATACTATTGTTGGTGCAGGAATATCTTGTATTTTTCTAAACACTCAGACACAAGGATCATCTGACGAAAAACATGATTGGATAAGGGAATTCAGTAATAATCTTTTGGTGGCTCCAGGTATTGAATATGAAAACATTAATTTCTGGAAAGATATTAATGAAAACTACATAGACTACAATTCTCTAAGTATGAGAGATGCTTCAGCAGACTTTATATCAAATAACCTCTACATTAAAAATATTGAAGATGTAGATTTTACTAATCCCTCAGATATTAATCAAGATGCTTTAGATTATAAAATTCTAGAAACATCTGACGCTGTAGATGGAGGTTTGGATGTTTCATCCAGTCTTGGTATCAGCATCGATTTTGGTGGCTTTTCGAGACCAGTCGGGTCTGGGTTTGATATAGGCGCATGGGAATTTGGAGCTAGTAACATTGCTCCTATTGTAAATTCCTTTGAGCCATTTGAAGTGGAGGGTACTGATGTTCCTTTCGAATTAGATGGATCTAGCTCAAGCGATCCAGATGGTACAATTGCATCCTATACATGGGAAATGATTGAAGGCCCTTCTGCAGCAACTATTGAAAACAATACTTCTGCAAAGGCTACAGTAACTGAATTTACTGATGGAGAATACCTATTTAAATTGACAGTTACGGATAACGATGGAGGAAGTAGTTCAAGTACAATTGCAGTTACTGTTATTAAGGTACTGGGCTTGAATGAAAATCCTGGAAATAATTTGATCAAGATGATTTATCCAAATCCTTCTATAAATGGCGTTATTACATTTAATTTGGAATTTGATAGAAAGACAACTGCCTCAATAAACATTTATGATTTGAGCGGCAAGAGAATTGAAACAATTAAAAAAAATACAGTATTCATCCCTGGAATGCATGAATATAGGTGGCAACCTCCAATTAAATCTAAGACATACATACTTTCAGTTGAGGGTAAAGAGATAACTGGGAGTAAACTTTTCATTGTAAAATAAATATTCAGAAGTAACAAATCAGATTAAAAAGTCCATCACATCGATGGACTTTTTGATTATGCATGCATGGGAAAACTAGTACTATTTGATTTTGATGGAACAATAACAAAGTCGGATTCATTGTTTGATTTTGCTAAGTTTTATTTCGGTCCTTTTAGCTTCTACATCAAACTTTTGAAACTTACTCCATCTCTATTATTAACCTTTTTGAAGTTTATACCCAATTGGAAAGGCAAAGAGTATTTTTTAACTGAATTTTACAAGGGTATACCAATCAAAACATTTAATCAATATTGTGAAAACTATTGCAATGCAAGGTTGAAAGATATCCTTAATCCAAAATCAGTATCATCAATAGATCAATATAAAGAAGAGAAAGCTACGGTTGTGATCGTTTCAGCCTCACCAGCTAATTGGATCCAACCATGGGCAAATCAGTATGGCATTCAGGTCATTGCGACACAACTAGCAATAAGAGAAGGAAAATTGACCGGTAGAATTAAAGGAAAAAATTGCCATGGTATGGAAAAGGTAATCCGAATAAAGGAAATGTTTGATTTAGCTGATTTCCAGGAGATAATAGCCTATGGAGACAGTAAAGGTGATTTAGAGATGCTGGATCTTGCTTCTACCAGTCATTATAAACCATTTCGATCATGATACCCATTTTTTGGACACTGCTATTTATTATACTTTATACCTACATCGGGTATGGGTTGTTAATCTATTGTTTAGTTAAGGCATTAGGGAAGAAGTTTTCGTTAGAAAGCTTAAAATCCGATGATGAATGGCCAAATATTACCCATCTGATTGCCGCTTATAACGAAGAATCAGATATCGAGCAAAAAATCATTAATTCTCTGGAACTTGAATACCCATCAAACCTATATCAAGTATGGGTTGTTACGGATGGGTCGACTGATAAAACAAAGGAGATCGTCCTGAAATATCCTCAGGTCAGACTATTCCATGAAGATGAGCGTAAAGGGAAAATTAATGCTGTGAACCGGGTAATGCCCTTGGTTGATTCTGAAATCACAATTTACTCAGACGCAAATACAACTATAAATAAATCTGCTCTCTACAGCATTGTCAGACATTATGAGAATCCAGCTGTTGGAGGAGTTTCTGGAGAGAAACGGGTGATCATGGAAAAATCAGAAGAAGCCACTTCTTCCGGAGAAGGGATCTATTGGAAATATGAGTCCTTCCTGAAACGATTTGATTACTACCTCTATACAGTCGTAGGGGCCGCAGGTGAGCTTTTTTCTATTAAAACCAAACTGTATCAGCATGTTCCAAAGGACACATTAATTGAGGATTTTTTTCTGACACTAGCCATCGCAAAAAATGGCTATCGTATTGCTTATGAACCAGAAGCATATGCCATCGAAAAATCTTCAGCCTCTATCAAAGAAGAATCAAAGCGAAAGATTCGTATATCTGCTGGCGGCCTCCAGGCTATTTGGAGACTACGATCACTCTTCAATATTTTTAAATATGGCTGGCTTAGTTTTCAGTTCATTTCACACCGGGTCCTCAGGTGGACCTTAGCCCCATTGGCTCTCCCTGCTTTATACATTGTAAATATTTTCCTCCTAAATGATTTACCATTCAAAGTAATCTTTGTCCTTCAAAATATTTTCTATCTATTGGCTCTTGTTGGGTGGGCATTACAACAGAGAAAAATCAAGGTAAAAATATTGTTTGTACCCTACTATTTCGTCTTCATGAACCTCTCAGTATACTTGGGTTTTTTTAGAATCATTCTGGGAAAACAGTCTGTGATTTGGGAGAGAGCTGCCAGAAAGCAATAAACCTATTTCGCAGCATTTGATTTCTTCTTTGCTTTTGTGATCCTATTGTCGCCTACTTCACTGGTATATTCATTCACAAAATAAAGCGGTCTGTTTTTTGTCTCAATAAAAGTACGTCCTACATACTCACCAATAATTCCGAGACTCATCAGTTGAATCCCTCCAAGAAATAATATAATACTTACGAGGGATGGATACCCTGCTACCGGATCACCATAGTAAAGTGTCTTAAATATGATAAACCCCATATAGAAAAATGCACTAATCGCAAACAAAAAACCCATCCATGCGGATATCTTGAGTGGGGCTATTGAGAAGGATGTTATCCCCTGAATAGCCAAGTCAAAGAGATTAAAATAATTCCATTTTGTTTGCCCGGCTATTCGGGGATCTCTTGAATACATAACAGGGCACTTTTTCATTCCTACCAAACTAAATAACCCTTTAGTGTATCGCTCAGATTCACGGAAACTTTTTAACGCTTCTATTGCCTTTTTACTTAATAATCGAAAATCTCCGGTATCCTTTTGAATTTCAACCTTTGAAACCCTTGCAAGAACCCGATAAAAATATTTAGAAGTAATTTTCTTTAAATACCCCTCTCCCTTTCTACTGGTTCTTTGAGCAAACACATCATCAAACCCCTCTTCCCATTTAATAATCATCTCATTAATTAATTCAGGGGGATCTTGAAGGTCTGCATCAATAATTATGAGGGCATCGCCCTTACAATAGTCTATTCCGGCTGCCATAGCTATCTCCTTTCCGAAATTTCTGGATAGACTTATAAAGCTGATTCTTTTATCTTTACGATGAATTTCCTTGATAATAGCAAGCGTATTGTCTCTGCTACCATCGTCGACAAAGAGTAATTCAAAATCATAGTTCTTGATCAGATTGATGACTTTTGAAGTACGTGAATAAAATTCTTTTAGTGCTTCAGATTCGTTATAAGCTGGAACAAGTAATGTAATTATTTTTTTTTTCATTAGAAACTCCTTTTTCATAACGAGGAATTTGTATTACCCAAAGGTAAATACAACTTTTTAATAGCCGGAAGTTGCAATCTTTTAAAATATCACTTCAAGCCAGGAGGGTAATCTTTACGCCTAAATATTACATGTTCCTCAATGATTGCTTCCTCTACATAATCTCTATCTAAGATAGGCATCATTAAGGCATAGTAATCATTTGTTTCAAATCTCCTGGAAATAACATATGCTGGCTTTTTGTTCATTACAGCGTTTATTTCTTCCTGAGGATTAATCAGACTTAATTTTCGTTGGCCCTCATGCGTATAGTGGGGCGGGAAAGCATATTTAGTGGGAATTTTAGCACCAATAATATGATAGATAATCGGCTGAGCAAGTATAATGTATACATAATCCTCAGGATTAACTCTTTCTTTAACATAAGTTGCGGCTGCCATAGATTCATCTCCCCAAAAGGTATCTCCGAGAATTGAACGATTATAAAATATTCTCCCTTGTTCTTCAATGGACTGTCCAACAATCGGAAAAACACCTAAAAGAACAAATATGATAATCAAGTTGCGTCGGTAATCCAGTTGGATATACTTTGAAAGCTCACTTAAAACGATAACCCCAATGACTGATAAAGAAGGTATCAACTGTATATAGTAATGCTTATAAAATTGATTCGTTAATCCAATCGCCAACATGTCAAAGAATAACCAAACAAATAAAATATAGAGAACATTTTTAACATTCTCGTCGAACAAATTACTCTTTTTGACCGTACCAATAATGGCTGTAAATAGCAACAGCCAAAGTAATGTATTCATCTTAATTTGAATAACTACACTTCCTATCATTCTAACTATCGAAAATGAACTTACGTCTCTATATCTGCTACTGGATTCAAAAGTGTCTAGAATCAAATCAAATTTACCATGGTACTGAAAATAGAGAAGTACCAAAACATAGGGTAAAATGAAAAAAACAAAAGAGAATATAGCAGGCAGTATGAGTTTTCTGATTGTTTTTTCGAAGTCACCCCATTGATAATAATAGTAAAGCACCAAGGCAACCCAGATACCTGCAAAATCCATAAGAACAAAATACTTGATTACAAAACCCAGCCCAAGGAAAAGCCCAATCAGCATCAATGCCCAAAACTTTACAGGTTTTGTGATGTCCTGATAATTATACACTGCAACTAAAATGGATGTAGTACTAAAAAACACAAAAAACAACTCCGTATTGGATGCTGCTCCATCCGTATTTAATGAAAATGCTATATAAAAAATACCTGCTAAATATTGATAAAATGTGCTTTTCTCTTGTTGTAACTTGCCAACAATTAGAAAGATCAAATAAGATGTGCCTGTAACAAAAAAGATGGTTAATAAACGAACTCCAAGAAGCGTTTCTCCAAAAATCTCTTTAGCAAAATAAAAAAGATAAAATATTCCCGGAGGTTTTAGATCCCAAATTTTCTCATAAGGAAAGTATCCATCTGCAATTGAATCTGCCCCTAGCATATATAGAGACTCATCCCAATTAAAATCCGAAATAAACAGGGTAAACAATCTAAGTGAGAGAGTGCTTAAAAAAAGCACTAAGAGTGGAAAGAAATATTTCATTCAGATGTTAATAGCCAAGGAAGTAAGTGTTTCCATGCGTGTGATTAAAAGTACAAAGATATACCTTGCGGTTTTAAAATATTGCAATGCAATTTAGCTTTTGACTTCTTAAATGGAACTTTTTAATAGATTTAAGTGAAGATTATTAATTATTTTTTAGAAACGTATTGGAAAGGCCTGACCATAGTTGGGTGGATCACCATTACTTATTATAGTATCTATCCCCTACCCGCTCTGCCACCATTGAAATCTACCCCTGATTACTTACATCATTTTGTTGCTTACATGATATTCGCACTCCCAGTATCCTATGCTAAACCAAAGAAATATATTTATATTCTTTTAGCTATGGTCGTCTGGAGCCTTACGATGGAGTTGATTCAACCCTACGTGAATAGATATGGTGAGTTGAGTGACTTTCTTGCCAATTGTGGAGGTATCACATTGGGCTATTTGATAGGATCATTATTTTCAAAGGTCATTAACAAAAATTAAATTTCTTCAAAAGTCTTCTGTGCTTAGTGACTCAATTCGCTCAAAAATTATTCGGGAAAGTAAAGCAGGATAACGCTATTAAGAACATCCAACTTACAAAAATGAATCATTAATAAACTAAACAAAAACATGCCCAACCATCATAAGATAATGCAGCACCGTTCCTGCCATCACAAACAGGTGCCATATGAAGTGTGAGTACTTCATGCGGGAATCGATGATATAAAAAACGATGCCTATGGTATAGGCAAAGCCTCCGGCTGCCAACAACCAAAATGCTTCCTCAGGCAAGGCTGCTTTGGCCACGTCAATTTTGAAAACAATGATCCACCCCATAAAGGCATATAAGAGTGTTGATATAAGATTATAGCGACCGGTATAAAATACTTTAAGTAAGATTCCGATAACCGCCATCGTCCACTGTATGCCAAAAAAAACCCATCCTGTTACGCCACCAATAGAAATAAGTAAAACAGGCGTATAAGTACCCGCAATCAGAAGAAAGATCCCACTGTGATCCAGGATATTAAAAACCTTTTTTGCCGTCTTATGTGTCAGGCTGTGGTAAAGTGTTGAAAACGTATAAAGAGAAACCAAACTTAAGCCATAAAATATAGCACTGAACAGGCTCCATTCCTTCTCACTGGTTATCCCATAAATCAAGAGTACTACAAATCCACCAACTGCAGAAAGCGCGGTAATTCCATGCGATATAGAGTTTGCGATTTCTTCACCGGTAGATTGTTTTCTTTTTACCTTATTCATTGACCATTTTTACCAACCTGCGGGGTTTATATTGATTGCTATAATCTTATTACTTCAAAACCAGCTATAATTGAAATCAGAAGTTAGTTATTCTGCACAGAGAAATTACAGAAAACCCTACAAGATCACTCCCCTTCCCTACGCTGTCGCTCGAGCCTCATGGAATGTGTCCTGAATTTTGGAATGAATAAACCCAATAGATAAACCCTTATTAGAAACCAGAAGACTGACGGCTCTTTCAAGTCATCACTGATCAGGTGCTGCACTTTCTGATGTGCTTCCGGCGTCTTACTCCAGTGTAACCCAGGATGCATGTGGTGTATGGTATGTAACCCATTGTTAAACAAGAAAAAATTCAGAGGCCAACCAACAACGTTTCTGGAATGATCATACGCTGACTCTTCATCTGCATGAACATGTTGTAAATAATTGAATACCAACACCACGTTTAATGAGACCTGTTGTGGAATGATCACATATAGCAGTGCTTTTCTCCAGTCCAATAGCATGAAAACGACAATCCAAACTACCAGAACAATGATCTGAAGGGTGTAAAAATAGAATTGCTGCTTGTTCTTTGTGTACTGTTTTTTGTAAAACTTAAAGACCGACTTTTGCTGTACCATCCCACTTAAAGTTGGGTAGATAATCAAGGTCCATAAGTTGTTCTTTTCTGAGACCATATAGGTCCTGGTATCATCACCTTCTTTATTGTTGTACCGATGGTGATTCTTGTTGTGTGTAGGGATCCATCCAAATACTGGAAAACCATAAAAGAGGGTAATCCAACAACTGTGAATCTGATTTAAGTATTTATTCTTCCAGACGGGAAGGTGGTTGTGGTTATGTGCAAAAACAGAGAAACAGACAGAGAAGTATAAAAAGAGTGCATATAACCAACCATTAAACGCTGGCATGTTCCACAACACAAAAAACAAGACAGTTGCAGAAACCATCCATACCAAGGTTTTCACGTCAGCCAGGTATCTTAACATGTATGAAGTTTGATGAAGTGCAGAATAAAAGATTTCATACCGTAAAATTAAACAAGAAACATTTAACCATGATATCTGAAATTTTAAGCTGGCGTGCGATTGCATCGCGTGCATAAATGCAATATGCCATCCTGCATACTGAACTTATACGTATTAGTTATTTAACTATTATTGTAAATTATGGAATTAAGATATGAGCACACACCTCAGACGCACGCTAGCTTGTGACGGAGTAACGGAATGAAGCATCCGACTACATCTAAAGAATGAATTAATTCAAATTCAGTATATTCAATTGTCAATCTTTCGGTGTGTGTTATGCTTAAATTAGTTCTGAGCTATGTATTGGTGCTCTACGCTTGCTTTTTTATTAAAGCCCAGGAAAGGGAAATCCTTCAGATTAAGGGTATCGTTACAGATGATGTAAATCAACCAATAAAAGGGGTCCACTGTTATTTAAAAAACAATGACCATTTCGGGAGTGTAACCGATACGCTTGGCTTCTTTCAAATTGCAGCTTCTGGTTCCACTACCTATGATACCCTTGTTTTATCAACCATCGGATATGAAAGAAAAGAAATCCCACTGGTACTTATCAATCAAGGAACGGATACTGCAACCTTTCAACTCAAGCAACAATCCATCTTTCTGGAAGAGATCAGTGTTGAGACAGAGGGATATGATTTGAAAAGTCTTTTTATAAGGGCGCTGGCTCAGATTCGCAAAAACTACCCTAATAAGAAACACCAGCTAAAAGGTTTGTATCGAAGTGTGTCAACTGAAGGAAAGCAATATACAAAGCTTGAAGAAGCAACAATCACTATTGATGATTATAGCTATAAAAAATCAGACGAATATGTTAGAATGAGTACACAGCATTATAGGGAGTCCAAAGACTGGGGTAATGTGGATACTTTTTATGTGAAAACAATGAATAAAGTTCATGATAAGATGAGTGAAAGACTAGGCAATCATAGCAACTGGCTGTTTCGAACTTATACAAGAGGTCCGTCAGCTCGCAACTTAGAAAGCATGCTTGAATACATTGATTCATACAGGTTCGAACTTATGGATATCGAAGTAATCAATGGAGATACGATCTATCAAATTGCCATCCGCTGGAGCCCAAATCACCCCATTCCGAGACCAGACGGAAGGAACTATGTCAAAATCAATTTGTCAGATTTTGCCATTATTGAAGAACAACGAACTCAGGGTTTCACTAACATTCCTATCTTCTGGCAACGTTATATAAGATATCAAAAAGTTGGAGATAGATATTATCCAAAAATGATCAAAGAAACGAATGTAAGATTTATTAATCAGGGACATGAAGACGAGGAGTATGATATCCGAACCATTTGGTTTGATGAAGTCAGGGTCAATAAATACAAGAAAATTAAGTTTAAAGATGCGATAGATCTTAGCAAGGGATACAGTTATAAAAAGGATGATCTGGATACTACATTTTGGGAGAACACCCCATTAATTGAAAAATATCCTCTAAACCCTGCAGTCAAGGAAGACCTTGAAAAGCATGAATCTCTATATATTCAGTTCAAATCAGTAGCTAAAGACCAGAAATAATGATCAGGTTGCACCTAATTTCTGTACTCCTTTTTTCCCTACTTTTTGCTGGTTGCTCTTCGGGAAATCAACCATCTTCGACAATTCTTGAAAAGCATGAAGTTGTGATCACAACGCTGGACACAGCGCACCAATCAACGCTTTCCAGAAAACAGGTCAGGCTGCTCTACCTGGATCAGGATGATTTGCCACACACTATTCATTTAGCAGAAAACCAGATTTACCGGATACCCATGAAGACCAAAAACCTCGAAATTCTATATCTGGATAGGGATTCTAAAAAGATCCATTACTTATTAAAAGCCGGTGATAGCTTGAATCTTAAATTGAAAGATCATTGGCCGCAAGTGGAGATACTAAGCAGATCGGCAAACAAATATGAAAGCAATTTCCAGAGAAGTATTCAACAGGAACTGTATGGAGGTAAGTTGTTACCAACAGATAATTATTACTACTACTGGCTACAGGTCAACAATAGCATTAGTCCAATCACAGGTGCAGTAATTGCCGAAGAACTGAATTACCTGAAGGAAAGGATTCCCGGCGAAATATTAAATGAAAATCAATACATCGATTCTTTGCTTGAGGCCAATTTGATTTCACGGGAGATTGCAGAGTACTATCAATCAAAAAATGATTTTGAATTGATGAAAATCCGGTTGTTCGGGCCCGAAACGATCAACTTTGGCGACTCGGTGCTACTTGATCCCATTAGTTCACTCATCAAAGATCAAGTCACGGACTCGACCTGGAATTCCAATCTTAGATTGTATCAAAGCAGCTTCATCAAACTCCACCATTTGTACCTTTTTCCGAAATTAGGAAACATCGAATCCCTGGATTCGCTCTTGACCAATGATTTTTATCAAACTACCTATGGAAATCATCTCCTAATGAATCACATAGACAGGCTCTTGTTTGAGTGTTCAGTAGAAGAAGGAAATCGAATGATACAAACTGCCTCCCTGGATTCGACCTGGGAAGCTTACTTTAAAACTTATTTTAGCCTGGAAAGCTTCAATACTGATTGGATTGTGTCTGACAGATTTTACAGATCGCAATCGTTTAGAAATGTATTGGCTAACCACAGTGGCAGTTATGTATTTCTTTATCAGTGGAGTGTGCCCTGTCCATATCATTTGAAGGTAATGCCGTTATTTATTGAGTTGATGCAGGAATATGCTAATGAAAATATTGCATTCATTCCGATAGCAATCAGTCCTGGAAGAGAGCAATGGAAATGGCGCGATAGCAAGTACTTTGGTGAATCAAACCATGAAAGTTATCAGGTTGACAGCCTGGACCTCCAAAAGATCAAGCGCCGATTTATACCAAGGTTTCTCCTTTTTGGACCTGACGGAAATCTTCTGCATGGTAACGCCCCAAGGGCAAACTCGGATGAAGTGAGGCCATTTTTGGATGGATATTTAAAAAAGGAAATACCTCTTGAAGATCCAAGTTAGCCTGAAATCAACTGCTTGTAATATCCCTCACATTCCTGCAACAATCCATCAATCTCGTCCGGAACATTCACTTCCTTTTCCTGATACTTTCCAAATCCGGACGATTGGTGTACGTTTCCATACCAATGGTCAGCCCACACGCCATCCTCAGCTCTTTTTCCTGGCTCCCAGGAGAGCATCTGCTCCTGGAATTCAATTCCGGCTTTTTCACATATAGATTTCAATGACCCTACGGGATCTATTAGGATCTGTTTTGAATCAACGACGAGATATGGGGCTCCAACACTCCTGATGTATAGAAGTAATTCCGCCTGACCTTTATAGCCTACGTCTTCCATTTTTGGTTTAGGAACCACCTTTACAAATGAAGTAAGCATCTCTTTGGGATCTCTGGTAAGGATGATATTAAATACGTCCTTTGTGAAAGACCTATCAAGGTCCAGCATGTGGTGGGTCATGTTTTTAAAGAATGCTACAGGTTTTTCCTGTGAGCCTATAATCATTTCAATTACCTTATTGCCATTATTCTCCATGGTATTGACAATGTCATCTGCCACCGGATGATACTCATGGGCTTTGGTATGACTCAAATAAAAACCGTAGAACGGCTCATCCACAACCAGGGTGTCTGTTCGTTGAGCAAATGAATACATCAGCGCAGTTGAAATATTTCTCGGACTGGCCCAAAGGCATATTCTGGTTGTTTGATCTCTATCCATGCTTCTTTTCTTTGTGTACTTCACTTTGAATTAACCCTTCGTATAATTCACGTAACTTTTTGGTCATTCTACCCTGAACACCACCTCCAATGGTTCTCCCATCTATCTTTATCACCGGAGTCAACCCCCCGAAGGTACCAGTCACAAAGGATTCATCAGCATCATAGACATCAAATAAGGAAAAGTTCTTCTCCAAACATTTGATTTCATTTTGTTCGCAAACTTTGATTAGGCTTCCACGGGTAATTCCGTTCATGCAATATTCCGGAGTGGACGTCCATACCTCTTCACCTCTCACAATAAAAAAGTTGGTTGCGTTACAGGTAGCTACAAAACCATTTACATCCAACATCAAGGCCTCGTCGGCTCCTGCCTCTAATGCTTGATAAAGGGCCTGAACCTCATGCAGTTTGCTGTGACAATTAAGCCGTGGGTCCAAATAATCTGGTGAACCCCTTCGAACCGTACTTGTAAATAGGGTAATCCCTGCATCTCTGGTTGTCGTATCTGCAATTTTATGTTCTGCGATGATCACCACATTAGGTCCCGAAATGGTTAGCCGGGGATCCTGTGAGGGCGTCTTTTTAATTCCTCTGGTAACCATGATCCTTACATGTACATGATCCTTCATCTCGTTGGCAGCTAAAGTCTTCCAGATCATTTCAACAAGATCATTTTGACTAAATGGTAAGTCCATGCCAATTGCCTTTGCTCCTTGCCATAAGCGCTTTAAATGAAGGTCCTGAAATACGAGGGTACCCTGATGTAGCCTGAGCGCTTCCCAAACACCATCACCTACCAGGTAGCCACTATCAAAGACAGATATTTTCGCATCTTCTCTCGAAAACAATGCTCCATTTATCATTATTTTTATTTGATCATTTCTATGATCCGGTACGGCCGTATGTGTCCCTTTCATGGTTATTATAGTTAAAAACTTAAAATATGAGCTCCATTTTGAGTAGCATTTTTTTGGATAGCTTTACGCCCTTAAAATAACTGGATAAAAATCACAAAAAGATGAAATTTGAACACTTTGCAATTAATGTTGCTGATCCGAGCACTCTGGCAAAATGGTATACAGAAAATCTGGGAGCTAAAGTAATTCATGAAATTGACAATAAAGCTGAAACTAAATTTCTGGCAGATTCAGATGGCCATGTTTTTTTAGAGATTTATAACAACCCAAAAGGCACCTACCTATCATTTAATGATTTACACGTGCTGGGATTTCATATAGCTTTTGTTTCCAATGATTCTGCTAAAGACCGTGATCGCTTATCTGAAAAAGGTGCAGTACTAGTAGAAGAAGTTAAACCAAATGAAGGATCATTATTGGTCATGATGAGAGACCCCTGGGGGATTCCTTTACAGCTTTGTCAAAGAGATACACCCATGGGCTAAATCAAACCAGGGAGCTCATCGCTCGATCCAGGTGAACATATCCGCCATCTACCACCATCCATTGACCGGTAGTGTGCGCACTTTGTTCACTTAACAGAAAGACGGTCATTGCCGCAATTTCCTCTGAAGTTGTCATGCGCTTGCCTAGGGGTATTCTGGCAGTGATTTCTGATAGTTTCTTTTGAGGGTCATCAAAAGTATTGACCCACTTTTCATAGAGTGGTGTCATGACCTCAGCCGGAAGGATGGCATTGACCCGGATATCATAGGGAGCTAATTCAACAGCCCATTCCCTGGTAAGGGCAATTTGTGCTCCTTTGCTTGCAGCATATCCAGAAGTGCCCCCCTGTCCAGTCAGGCAGGTTTTTGAACTAATATTGACAATAGAACCTTTGTTTTTCTTGAGATATGGCAATGCGTAATACACCATATCATAATAGTGCATCAGGTTAAGGTTCACCGATGCACGAAACTGCTCCGGACTACCTTGCACCAAACCTGCGCCATCATTAACCCCTGCATTATTGACGACTCCATCTAAGGCGCCAAATTTTTCAACAGCTTGCTCAATTACTTTTTTACAAGCTCCATCTTCAGACAATTCGATAAGAACACTCAGCCCTTTGACGCCCTGCGCTTCCATCCACTTTACAAGTTCATTACCTTCTTTCTCAGATCTGCCCGCGATAACTACATTCGCACCTTCTTCTGCCAATGTTTTGGAAATGGCCTCACCTATTCCCTTAGCTCCACCTGATACTACAAAGGTCTTTCCTGATAATTTTAAATCCATGAATTACTAATGTTGTTAATGAGACAATATACTCCACCATTTTAGTTAAGTACACGCTATGACGCCTTACAAATTTGAGTGTGTCAATTGCAAATAATACCCCACCTAAAATGAATATCAATTTTCATATGGGCATTAAATTACTCAAAATTATTTCTTTGAAGGAAGACTCCACTTAACACCCAGGTATATTTCTCTTCCATGAATAGGAGAATACGCATACGCTGTGTCAAAATTATCACTAAACCCAGGACTTGAATTTGGATCATTATACCCTGTAAGCGGAGACCAAGGCTGGATATAGTCTAACATGTTCTGAACCCCGAAGTAAATACCCAGACCTTTATTCAAGTCTTTGGATACCTGAATATTATGAATGGAAAAGCTATTAGAGATTGTAGGCCTGCTATCACTCAGTATATTGCCCTCATCATTCAGATCATAGACTGTTGGTAATTGCATAGGACCTGTATACCTACCTGTATAAGAAAAACTCCATTTAGACTTTTTCAATTTATAATTCATGGTAAAAACACCAGAAGAAGCAGGTGAAAACTCGATCGCTCTTTTGGTTCCGTTTTCCATCTCACTGACATCCTGTATATTAAAACCAATATTAAATGAAAGCGGAAAATCAAATTGGTGCTGAACATTTATACCCACCCCTTTACTGGTGGCATAACCGTTTGTGTTTTCATATAAGATCTGATTCTGAACCTCATAGTTTGGCGTAATTTTGTTAGAAAAATAGGTATAGAACACATCCAGGTCAAACATGCCCTGCGCGTTGCCAAATGTATAAACATGATTCAAATTGAATGATAAATTATATGACTCTTCAGGTAACAATTCCTCAGCAATTACAACTTCACGCTGACCCGTAACAAATGCATGATCTTCAGTAAATAAATTGACTACCCTAAACCCGGTTCCAAAGTTGGTCCGAAAGGTAGTCCACTCACCCGGCTTAGCTTTGATATTTAACCTGGGTGAGAAAATGAAATCATGTGCTTCATAATGATCTAATCTAGCTCCACCCAATACGGTAAGGTGAGGATTTAACTCCCATTCATCCTGAATAAATATACCCGGTATGTATTGTCTCTGCGCGCCATTTTCGAATCTAGCCTGAGTGGCTACTGTGTTATCATCATAGACCTGATATCTATTTGTAATACCAGCTAAAATATCATGCTTGTTGAATCTATTATTCCAGGTAAGGTTTGTAAATAGTATTTGCTGTGAAGCCTGATAATTGGCCTCTCCATAATAACTATCCTGATCATGGGTACTTAAGGAATAATTCAATTTAGTGTTTGATAAAACGGGGAGTTCAAATATTCCAAAAACCTCAGCTCGCCGGGTGTATATACTTTCACCGTATATCTGATCACTTCCCCGTAATTGCTGGTAGTTCCTGTCTTTTAAAAACTCCTCTACTCCATTTCTGCGGTCTTCGTAATAATATTTTGCAGCTAAATCAAATCGCTTTCCGGATTTTCTGTGTATATCCCACTTGGTAAACAGTGAAAGCCGATCCATGTTGATATTATCATTGAATCCATCTTCATTTTCGTCATCAAAACCCATCATATAGGCATGGTTCACACCAATAAATCCTTTGCTTTTCCCAAGCCTGGGCGCCATCGAAATATTTGCAAAAGACTCTAAATGGGAGGTCCCCATCACATCAACCGATATAGCCGGTTGATTAGCCGGATCCTTGGTGATGATGTTTATAACCCCTGCTACAGCCTCTGATCCATAGAGTGTAGAACTTGGTCCTTTTATTACCTCAAACCGGTCAATAATCGTGCTTGGAATTCCATTGAGACCATAAACAGCAGCCAGGTTTCCATAGATTGGTGACCCATCCATCAATATAGCGGTGTAGGGACCGGGCAAACCATTAATAGAAATACTATTGGTAAAGCATACGCCACAAGCCACTACCTCCTGAACACCATTTACTAAGGAAATCCCTTCTACTATACTTGATGCCGCAGTTGGCAAGTAAGTGTTTAGATAATCTGATGTTACTACCTCAATTTTAACCGGAGACTGGGAAACAAAAGTTGGATTCATCGTACCTGTAACAACCAGTTCATCAATGGTCAGCAAGCTTTCAGTTAATACGATGTCAAAAGACTCAACATCATCCGAAATTGAAAGCTCAGAAAGTCGTGTTTTGTGACCGACAAATCGTGTTTCTATTTTGTAAACTCCGGCAGGAATGTCTTTCAAGGTAAAATCCCCATTTTCGTCAGTCACAGTGGCATAGTCTGTCTCTAATATACGTACAGTCGCACCGGGAACAACCCCAGTTTCTCCACTTACTGAACCAGAAAAGATATATTGTGCCAGTAGTGCATTCGGTAGAAGTAAAACCGATAAAAAAAATATGTAAAGCCTTTTCATATTCAATGTGTGCGCTAAATTATATATTAGTTTACACAAAACATAATTTTAGACTAACCTAAATTTATTAACATAATTATTTATCACGATCAAATCAGTAGTTTTTTAGTTTACTCCTAAGGTAAAATAGAATAAGGCTCCATTATCGGGTGTTGATTCCACCCATATGTCTCCTTCATGAATTAATACCACCTTTGCACAGGTTGCCAGGCCGAGTCCTGTCCCCTCATATAATTCTTTAGCATGTAACCTTTGAAATATTTGAAATATTCTATCATGGTGTTTTGAAGCAATCCCAATTCCATTATCACTTACGTAAAAGACCCTGGAATTTCCTTCCGTTTTCACCCCAATCTTGATCTTAAGGGGTTCTCCCGGCTTCTTAAACTTTATGGCATTACTAATCAAATTTTGATACAAAATGCCAAGCTGTACTTCATTTCCTTTTACAACCGGCAATTCTTCCACTTCAATTTCAGCGCCAGATTTGCCAACGGACGCCTGCAAGTCAGATACGACCTCGCTGACAAGAGAGCTCATATCTACAGATGCCATAGTTACCTGTCCATCCATCCGATTGTATTCCAGTAAACCTTCAATTAGATTATTCATTCTTGTGGCTGAATTGCCAATAAAGTCAAATAGCTGTTTTATGTCGGGGCTGAACTCGTCATAGCTTTCTTCCTTGAGGATGTTCAAGAGGCTAATGATGGTATTTAAGGGTTCTTTCAAATCATGGGATGATATATAAGTGAACTGCTGGAGTTCTTTGTTTTTCTGTTCCAGTGTTCTTGCATATTTCTCCATTTTTTCTTCCGCATTTTTTTTTGCGGTTATATCACTCATAACAGCCACCAAATGAAGCGGGTCTCCTTTAGTATCCTTTACCATAGAAACAATCAACTGAACCCATACGATATGTCCTTTTTTATGAAAATACCTTTTTTCTAACTTATAGCTTTGTCTTTTCCCTGCTAAGAGTTCTTGCAACAAATTCAAGTTCTGTTGTAAATCATCAGGATGCGTAATATCTTTAAAAGTGAGGGGTTCAAGTTCCATTAAACTATACCCTACAATCTGACAAAACCTTTGATTTACTTTTATCCAGCTACCATCCATGCCCGCAATAGCCAGACCTACGGCTGAATAATCAAAAGCTCCCCGAAACCATTCCTCACTGAGTCTTAGCTTTTCCTGGTCCTCTTTCCTTTGTGTAATGTCTTCGGTATACATCAAAAGCCCACCGATTTTTCCGGTTGTCAAATACCAGGGTCTTATTTCCCAACTCAAATATTGCACAGATGCATCATGTCTAATAAAGCGTGATTCTTTACTTGTATTAACCTGTCCTTTAAGACAATCTCTATGGATTTTCTTCCAATCTTCTCCAATCTCAGGAAAGATCTCGTAATGAGATCTTCCTATTAACTCGACTCCCTCCAACTGATAATCCTCAATCCACTTTTTGGAAACAGCCAAATACTTCATCTCCATATCAAACATGGCAATCGCGGTAGGTGCTTGCTCAATGAATATTCTATTGATATGCTCCCTTTCTTTCAAAAGATCTTCGGCTAGCTTCTCTTTTGTGATATCCCAATTAGCCCCGATCATACGCAATGCGTTTCCAGTATTATCTCTGAATACTTTGGCTTTTGCCCTTATGTACCTGACCATGCCATCAGGCCAGACTACACGAAATTCTGTGTTAAAATCTTTCTCCTCAGTAATCGCTTGTTGTACCTCTTTAACAGCCTTTTCCAGGTCTTCTGGATGAATTCTATTTTTCCAGAAATGATTAGCTCCATCAAAGTCAGATCTTTCTACACAGTAGAGTTCAAACATGATATCGTCCCATACCAGTTTTTGCTCAACAATATCATATTCCCACAAGCCAATTCTTGCTGATTTTGTAGCCAAAGCATATCTTTCGGCTAATACAGATTGGATTTCATTTTTCAATCAGACACTATTTAAGGAACAATTTACTCAACTCCTTCTTAAGGATATTGAGCACAACTTCCAGTTCATTAACCAGGCCATTAATCGTATTCATATCTGATGACTTTCCGATTTTTATTTTTAAATCTTCAATAACAGATGTACCTATTACATTGCTAGAGCCTTTCATTTCATGGGCTATCTCCTTTAACATCTTTTGGTCATTGCCTGTAAATGCAACTTGAATTGATTTCAAACAATCATAATTTTCATTGAGATATGCATTTAGAAGCGCTTGTATATCTCCACTATATTGTTCTTTTAAAAAAATAATATTTTTCAGGTTTTGATTACTCACAGATAAATCCTTTAACGACTCCTTCCAAAACACTTCTGTTTACAGGTTTTCTCAAGTAATAATCAACAATCAGTTCAATGCTTGTCCTTAACAAGGGTTCTTGACCAGCCGCTATGATGACAATAATTGGAATCCCTGCTGTAATATTGACTGATTTCATATCAACCATCAGATCAGCACCATTCTTCTCTGGCATTTGAAGGTCAATGATTGCCAGATCTATTTGTTTAGTCGCCAATATCTCCTTCTCCTTATGATAATTAGCAGACAAAAGAAAGAGTACCTCTGCATTGATGTCCAAGCGTTTATATTTAATATCTAAGTCTTGTGGTAGGACTATCTTCTAAAACCAAAACTGTTTTCAATTTAAGTAAGATAAATTTAGGAGTTACGGTTAATAAAGGTAATTGATTTGATAAAAAACTATATATTTAATTCTCACAATGTAATCATTCTAACATCTGTTGCAACCAGCAATTCCAATGGATAATAAGTTGAAATGTATACTCCTTGTGGATGACGATCACGCTACTAATTTCATTCACAAAAGGTTACTCAATAATATTGAGTGCAGTGAAAAGATTGTCATCCACTCTGATGCACGAGAGGCACTACAAATATTCAAAGAGAATATTGATTTTCAGGAAAGACCTATATTGGTCATGTTGGATATTAATATGCCGGAAATGAGTGGATGGGAATTTCTAGATGAATTTAATAATCTGGCAGAAAAAAAGAAAAAGGGGGTCAAAATCGCAATGGTTACTACTTCAATAAATCCTGATGATATGCAGTTAGCTAAGTCTAAAAATGCTGATTACTATCTTTGTAAACCGTTAAAAAAAGAAGAAATAAATCACTTAGTTCAGGAAATAACTAGCCAACAAATAAACTGATATAAAACAAAAAAGGTGTCCTGCGACACCTTTTCTATTACCAAACATTAAAGTTTGTTATTTCTTCACTTTACCAACTATTTCTTTGAAAGCATCTGGATGATTCATTGCCAGATCAGCCAAAACCTTACGGTTTATATCTATGTTGGCTTTCTTCAGACCATTCATGAACTGTGAGTATGACATATCATAGGTCCTCACTGCAGCATTGATTCTTTGAATCCACAATGCCCTAAACTCTCTTTTCTTTACTTTTCTGTCCCGATATGCATATTGCATACTCTTGTCAACCGCATTCTTCGCGACAGTCCAAACATTCTTTCTTCTTCCAAAAAAACCTTTGGCTTGTTTAAATACTTTCTTTTTTCTAGCCCTGGAGGCTACATGATTTACTGATCTCATTTTCTTTGATTTTGATGATTGGAGTCAGATTCCTGAACTTAAAACCAATCCTCTGGTTAATTTAAATTAACAGTTAGATGTTGAGCATACTTTTTATGTTCTTCTCATCTACTTTTTTTACCAATCCCATGTGTCTAAGGTTTCGCTTTTGCTTGGTCTCCTTCTTGGTCAGGATGTGATTTTTGAAAGCATGCTTCCGCTTAATCTTCCCTGTTCCGGTGACCTTAAACCTTTTCTTAGCACTAGACTTAGTTTTTACTTTCGGCATTTTTTTACTTTTTCTTCGAAGTAGGTTTGGGAGATAAAATAATTGACATTCGCTTTCCTTCAAGTTTTGGTAGTAATTCTACTTTACCATACTCTTCAAGGGCTTGTGCGAACTTTAGCAACAATATTTCTCCTCTCTCCTTAAAAACAATTGTTCGACCAACAAAGTGAACAAAGGCCTTAACCTTTGCGCCTTCTTTCAGGAATTTAATCGCATGGTTGAGCTTGAAATTAAAATCATGATCATCCGTGTTTGGACCAAATCGAATTTCTTTAATGACCGTTTTCTGGGTCTTCGCTTTGATCTCTTTTTGCTTCTTCTTCTGTTCGTACTTGAACTTAGAATAATCAATAATCTTGCAAACCGGTGGATCAGCTTTAGGTGATATTTCTACAAGATCTAAACCTTGTTCTCTCGCCAGCTCTAACGCTTTTTGTATCGCATAAACATCAACTTCTACATTGTCTCCGACCACACGGACCTCTCTAGCCCTGATTAGTTCGTTGATTTTGTAAGGCTCTTCTACGCGACCTCTGAAATTTCCTTGTCTTCTAATTGTCTTCCTCCTTTTTTAATTTGACCATAAAAAATAGAACCGCAAATATCGTGATTATTTCCTGCATTAAAAATGCATGAATCTAATTATTTACAAATTTATTGGCTTCTTTTTCAAAGAGCTCAATAAATGCATCCACTTTCATCGCTCCCTGATCCCCAATTCCATGTGATCTGACAGAAACTAATCCCTGCTCCGATTCCTTTTCTCCTACTATAAGCATAAAGGGAATCTTTTGCACCTCAGCGTCCCTGATCTTGCGTCCTATCTTTTCATCACGCTCATCAATCTTCCCTGTGATGTTTTTAAGTTGTAATTTTTCAAATACCTTTTCTGCATATCCGTGAAATTTTTCTGAGATTGGTAATATCGAGACTTGTTCCGGAGCTAACCATAACGGAAAATTACCTGCGGTACTCTCGATCAAAATCGCCACAAACCTTTCCATAGAGCCAAAAGGAGCCCTATGAATCATCACCGGTCGATGCTTTTGATTGTCCGCCCCTACATATTCCAGCTCAAAGCGGTCCGGAAGGGTATAATCAACCTGTATGGTACCCAATTGCCATTTCCTACCCAGTGCGTCTTTTACCATAAAATCCAGTTTAGGACCATAAAATGCAGCCTCACCCAACTCAACAACTGTCTTTAGCCCCTTTTCACTTGCCACATCCTGAATGGCTTGTTCGGCAATTTTCCAGTTTTCGTCTGTACCAATGTATTTTTCTGGCTTTTCGGGATCTCTTAAAGAGATCTGAGCTGTGAAATCATGAAACCCAAGTGCATTAAAAACATATAATACCAGATCAATTACTTTCGCGAATTCTGAACGCACCTGATCAGGTTGACAAAAAATATGTGCATCATCCTGGGTAAAGCCTCGTACCCTTGTAAGCCCATGAAGCTCGCCACTTTGTTCATAGCGGTAAACGGTCCCGAACTCAGCAAATCTCAAAGGCAAATCCTTATATGATCTTGGTTTTGATTTGTAAATCTCACAATGATGAGGGCAATTCATCGGTTTTAACAAGAACTCCTCACCTTCCTCCGGTGTGTGAATGGGCTGAAAAGAGTCTTGTCCATATTTTGCATAATGCCCGGAGGTAACATATAGTTCTTTACTTCCTATATGTGGAGAAACCACCTGCTCGTACCCAGCTTTTACCTGTGCTTTTTTGAGGAAATTTTCTAATCGCTCTCTCAAAATTGCGCCTTTCGGTAACCAGAGCGGCAATCCTTTGCCCACTTTATCTGAAAAAGTAAATAACTCAAGCTCCTTCCCTATCTTTCTATGGTCCCTTTTCTTTGCCTCTTCAAGCAATTCCAGGTATTCTGTTAGTTCCTTTTGCTTGGGAAATGTAATGCCATAGAGACGTGTTAATTGCTTTCTGTTTTCGTCACCTCTCCAATAAGCACCAGCTACATTTAATATTTTAACTGCTTTGATAAAACCAGTATTGGGGATATGCGGGCCTTTGCATAGATCTGTAAAATTTCCTTGCGTATAAAAGGTAATATTGCCATCCTCAAGGTTTTCAAGCAATTCCAATTTATACTCATCTCTCTTTTGCTGATAATATTCAACAGCATCCTTTTTGCTTATCTCTTTACGGCTAAATTGATTCTTTTCTCTTGCTAGCTCAATCATTTTATCCTCTATTGCCTTGAAGTTCTCTGAGTCAAAGTCAATATCTCCGAAATCAATATCATAATAAAACCCATTTTCGATGGGTGGACCAATACCTAACTTAATGCCTGGATACAAAGATTCCAGAGCCTCAGCCATTAGGTGAGCAGAAGAGTGCCACATGGCCATTTTGCCCTCATCATCATTCCAGGTCAGTAATTTAAGATTGACATCGCTTTCTATAGGACGTGTTGAGTCCCATACTTCGCCATTCACTTTTGCGGCTAAAACATTTCGGGCAAGTCCCTCACTTATTGACATAGCTATATCATAAGCGGTACTCCCTTTTTTAAAATTCTTCACGCTCCCATCCGGAAGGGTGATATTTATTTCACTCATTATCTGATGAAGTCTTGGGTGATAATTCTGGTATTGGTTTCTTCTTTCTTGACGCCAATTCCCGCAAATATGCGATTTTTCGCGAAACATCTTGGGCTCTATCTTTAGCTAAATAATCTGTCGAGTCATTTTGAACTAAAATTTCAAAAAGCTTTAGCGAGGCATTCAAGGCGCCGGTTTCTTCATAAATTGAAGCCTTCATGAAAATCGCATTTCTGGAAGAGTCAATCTGAATGAGCTTGTCAACATAAAACATGGTTGAATCCCACCGTTCTTCCCTCCAATACCAATTTGTTAACTGTTCATATGCTTGAGGATTGGATCTGTTATTGAGTATGCTTTTTGCTTTTCCAGTTTCACCCATCTGGTAGAGACTTTTCGCTAACATAAATTGAGCTTGAAAAGATGTATCAGATTTTGCGGTTTCACTAAGCACAGCTCTTGCTCTTGCAGGTTGGCCGATATTCAACAATAATAATGCATATTGACTAATCAGATCAGGGTGTTCAGGGTCTTGCTTATACAGTTTACTATAATGATACACACTCATCAATGTATCACCCAACTTTAAGAATTGTTTAGCCACATATGCTTGATTTTCTGGTGCATCAAAGTCATAGATGTATTCATTTAGCAATTCAATGCTTCTTTCTCTTTGTGAAAGAGCCATGTGAGCACTGATATTGGATTGCATCATTTCAGGTGTTAATTCATGAATTTTCCCCCAGGTACCAAGCAATTCCATTAGAGACGCATATTGACCATTTTTCTCATAATAGATTACAAATTTCTCTATGAGTTCCTTATTGAGGCCAAACTGTTTTTGTGCCTGTTCCAGCGTAGAAAGAGACATGGGAGGCCACTCCAGCTTTTCTAGGTAATAAAGTTTTTGTCTCAATAACTGATCTGTAGGGTCATCCTTATAGGCTTCCTCAACTTCTAAGTATGCATTCTTGTAAAAATCAGGCCCACTCTCTAAGCCAGAGATCTCCTGTTTCTCCACTTTTGAGTTACAGCCAAGAATCACCAGAAATAAAAGGAATAATGGTCGCACTTTAAAGATTGAGTTCAACATTAAATTTAATCGCAAATTTATTGACATTATTTTGATCCAGGTAAGTCAATCTATGGAAAGCCTGAATTGTAAGAACCCTAAAAATATTTTCAACCCCATAGCCAAGCTCAATATAAGGCTTATTTGTAAACTGACTAAATGGTAATATGGGCAAACCGCTATCATCTGTTGGATAAACTACTAAATCAATATTTTTCTGATTAAGTCCACCATACAAAATATTTGCCTCGCCAATCATCCTCCATTTCAACCTTTTGAGTAAGGGAATGGTATTCAATATTATACCTTCAAAAGAATGCCTGTATCTCAGCTCAGCAAATTTATCGGAAGTAAACTCAAAGTAATTCATCAAATTGTAGGCAAAATTCACATAGAAAGGAGTTTCATTACCAATCGTATTATACAGGAGTGGATAAGGCAAATCACCAAGTATCATTCCCGTAGTCGCTTTTATCTTAGAAATCCCCAGCAAACCCATTTTCTGCCTCTTCTCAACCGAGAATCTAAACTTATGATATTCGAATGAACTCTCAAGCACATCTTTGAAACCGTAGGTATATTTAAACTCAAAGGCAGGCCACCTTACCGTACCCATACTCAAACGATCATTGTCATTGATCACAAAGATTTCATCTTTAGCATAACGGGTGTTTATTGAAACCTCCGAGGTTCTAAAAATGGAGTCGACAGCCATATCCACTCCTGGATTCTTGAAATATTTAAAATCGAAGAGTGGATTAAATATTTCATGTTTCAATTGAATCTCCTGGCTAAACCCTGCAGCATGTTGACGGAGATATTTAAGGTTATAGTTATCAATCAGAAATGGATTTATAAGGTTACCGAACCTACTCAAAGTATAAAGAAAGCTAAAGGGTTCAAAATCTTCACTCAATACCCATACCTGCTCTATTTCACGTGAATGCTCTAACCTTATCTTAGACCAGTGCTTTCTGCTTAGTATATTCTCTAAATAAAATCGATACTTCCAACGGTCATCATCAAATCCATACCCAAAATGACCACCTAAAACCCAGTTGCTACTGAAATCGATTGACGTTCTTGCTCCAAAACCAGGCCTCCACCCTTCTATGTTATTCTTTCCAATAAAAGTAGTGTAAGGTCCAATTTCAATCATTCCCATTTTATGATATCCATTGAAAGCAAATTTACTCGCATCCATGCCCAGTTTGATGATCGGAACCTGCTTGAGTGTGTCTATCATTTTAAAAATGGTCACTTCCGATTCCGTCAGAGAATCATGCCTGTGTACTTCCCAGTACGATTCATCTCGTTCTACCACAGATGCTTCAAGCATTACCGGATTCAAATAAAACTTATTTTCCTTGGGCTGATTGACGATATGATCACTTGCAGAGACATAAAATTTGGCCAATATGCTAGGAGTTTTATTGGTCAATTCAATAAGATCCAGGACGACCCGAGTTTTAGAAGGAAGCCACGGACCTGCATCTGTTTTAATCAAGTCTTCCTGAATTTTCAACCTTTCAACAAAATTGAGATTGGCAGATCTGGGTACAGTAGCATCAATTCTCTTTAATCCATAATCGGATCTGGCAATCCACATACTACCTATAAACGCCAAATCCTGATCTCTCTTAGGCATGAAATCAATCTGGTAACACATCTCCCCTTCTAGGTACAAGCTATCAATCAAGTCGTATTCATAGTAGATACGCCCTCCATCAGCAATTGGAGACACAAATTCCTTACTTACAATATTTAACCAGTTTTGATAAAAATTGTACTGCTGAAACGAAGCACCGATGACCTGTGATGTCAAAGTACCATCTGTAATACCTATACCATGAACCTTGGTTTTTAAAATTCTTTCATGTCTAAATGTCGGATCCCTTTTGTAGTAAAAACGAGAAATTGCTTCTGAAAGAAATACTGGCATTACAGGTTGTCCATGATCTCCTGCTATCTCCTCAGCACTATCCAGGATTTGTGTAATCTTCCTCATGAACTTTCGACCCTTTAGCTTGTCATTGATGTTGTCAATGTCAAATTCTATTTTTGTATAGCTTTCGTACTCATAAGCTTCCAGTGAGCGAGGATCATTATTCTTCTTGTTTTCATTTACTTTTCTGAGTATTTCAAAGGCAGGATTTTCACCTGCATACACAACTACTTCTCCAAGTGTCACAAGATCCTCCTCTAATTGGACATTGACAACCTGACTAATTCCTGGCTCCAGTGGTTTAGCCCTCTTGATATATCCAATGTAACGCACTTCCAGTGAGTCAACAGCTAAATCCGTAGAGATCGTGAAGTTCCCATCAAAATCTGTAGTAGTCCCCGATGTGGTTCCAGTGAAAATGACGTTCGCAAAAGGAATTGGCGTACCTGTAGTAACTTCAGTTACTTTGCCAGAAACAATTGTTTTTTGTGCTTGACAATTGAGAAAGATTATCAGTCCCAATAAAACAAAAGATATTCGTCTCAAAGGGAATTATTTGTAAAGTCTACGATCAGTATAATCACATGGCAAAGGTACGAGTGATCATAAAAGAAATAGCAGATAATAAGAAAACAATATTTTCTATTTTCAGAACTGATAAAGAATATTCATCGGTGGTTAAATCCGATTAATTATTCATTTTTTAACTGTTTGACTTCATTTTGAAGATTCATTACCATTCCAGCCAATTTATCAAGGGATAGCTCTGAGGCAGACTCGGGGTCTGGGAATTCCACGCTGATAAAAGCCTTGGCTTCCCATATCTCCATTAAATCTGCCGGATCCAACTCATAAGCTGAATAGGTCTTGTTGTCTGAAACCAGAAAGAGCTTCCCTTTCTCTTCGATGTAGTTAAACACCCTTTTATATACAATTCCTTCTTTATTAGTCAGTAGTATATATGTCTTTCCATTTTTAATATCCTGAATAGACTCCAAATATTTACCAATAACGATTGAACCAGATGCCAATGGCAACATCGAGTCACCAGAAATCTCAAAAGCCCGATAAGTTCCATTTGGAGGTAACATAGGTAAATTAAACCTGGGTAAATCTGCCAGGTATTCCGGATCTGCATAACCATTCAAATAGCCTGCCGCTGCCTTTTGAGGAATCAACTCGATGTTTTCCTTGTCTTCCTTATTTACCGTAATAGAAAGAATCTTGATTTTTTCTTTCTGATACTTTTTGGCATTATCACTTGTTAAGTCTTTGGAAATTAAAGCATCTGAAGTGACATTTAATACTTCCCCAATCTTTTGCAGCGTTTGTAACCTGGGTTCTGCCCTGCCTTCTTCATAGGCACCAACCAATGATCGCTTAATCCCTACTTCATTGGCAAATTGTTCCTGTGTATACCCTGCCAGTTTTCTTAGATACTTGATGTTTTCTGAAATACTCATCTTAATGTGTTAATTACTCAAATATGAGAAAATTCATGTCTTCTTGCCCGGACTTTCCAATGGCATATAAATGCAAATTATGAAAATCTTTTGTACGATGTATGGTATGCAGCTTCTCTTTGATATTAACGACGACATCCTTTAAGGTCTGCTCTGCATCAACCAGCACATAACCATACAGGTCTTTTCGCTCTCTCACAATTGCTGAGAATTTTACCTGACATTTTCCGGATTTGAGTCGCTTCGAATTGATTTTCAATTTGTAGTCATCATCAAAAGCTACATCAGCATCTACTGTGGTGAGATCCTTTATCCTAAAATTATTAGTAATATTCTGCATATTCTTCTGTTTTATGTAGTAAATTTGATCATAATATTAGTAATAAGCAAATAAATACTAATTTAATTAGTTAATCATGAAAGAGTACAGTAGACAGGAGATGGTAGACAGAAGGCTACCAAGCAAGTCTTCCCAGGATTTAATTGTATGGAGGAAAGCTCATCAATTCGTACTAGATGTTTATCAGGTGACACAAGAATTCCCTAAAGAAGAAATACACCATCTGACTAGCCAGATAAGAAGAGCTGCTATAGCTATTCCAGCTAATATCTCCGAAGGATATAAAAGGTATGGGTTAAAAGATAAAATCAGGTTTTTTAATATATCAGAAGGATCACTTGAAGAATGTAGATACTACCTGCTTTTAAGCAGGGATCTCTTCCATTCAGATACAGAGGCACTGGACCAACAAGCAGAGGAAATCGGCATGTTATTAGGCGCTTACATAAAAACAATCAAGAAAATTGTCCCTTAACTGCACCTCCTGTCTTCTGATTTCCAACTGCTAAAAAAATGAACCACCCACCAGGTCTACATTTCGATAATTCAAAGTTATCGGAACCTACAAACCGAGCCATTATCCACCTGGACCTGGATGCCTTCTTTGTATCAGTGGAGTGCCTGAGAGATGATCGTCTCAAAGGGATTCCACTGATCATTGGGGGCAGTGGCGGACGTGGCGTTGTAGCCTCCTGCAGCTATGAAGCCCGTAAGTTTGGTGTCCACTCGGCCATGCCTACACGTATGGCCCTCAGGCTTTGTCCCGATGCCAAGGTAATCTCCGGTGACATGGAGGCTTACAGTTATCAGTCCAGACTGGTCACAGACATCATTCGGGATGATGCCCCACTATTCGAAAAATCCTCTATCGATGAGTTTTATGTAGATGTAAGTGGAATGGATCGCTTTTTCAGCACCTATCAATGGTCCATCGAGTTGAGAAAGAAAATCATAAATAATACCGGACTGCCTATTTCCATGGGGCTATCAATCAATAAGCTGGTTTCCAAGGTGGCTACCGGAGAGTATAAGCCCAACGGTCAAAAATGGATAGAACCCGGAGATGAACGGGACTTTCTCGGACCTCTTCATGTGAGGAAAATTCCGATGGTTGGAGAAAAAACAAGTCAGTTTCTGGTGGATATGGGGGTCACCCATGTGCACATCCTGAGAGACATGCCCGTTAAAATGTTGGAGAAGGCTTTTGGAATCAATGGCAGGGCCCTCTGGAACAAAGCCAACGCAATTGATCACTCACCCATTCAGACTTATAGCGAACAAAAGTCTATCTCTACAGAATGCACTTTTGGTCAGGATTCCATCGATGTAAAAAAAATGAAAGTATTGTTGCTTGCCATGGTGGAGAAACTCTGTCATAAACTAAGAAAAGAGCAAAAACTAACCTCCTGTATCACAGTAAAAATCCGCTACGCCAACTTCGACACAGAAACCAGGCAGCGACATGTTACCTACACCTCTTCGGATCCGGTCATCATCAAAGAGGTATTCGATTTATTTGACAAGCTCTATACCCGAAGGATGCTGCTCAGACTGGTAGGTGTTCGGTTTAGCCACCTGGTACATGGTAATTATCAGATCAGCCTGTTTGAAGATACTGAAGAGCGCATCAGGCTCTTCCAGGCCCTCGATACGATTAAGAACAGACATGGCGCAGATAAGGTCACCCGTGCAGCGGCCCTTGGTATGAGCAAAAGGATCATGATGGATAATAACATGTTTTCGGGAAGAAACTAGTGTATATTAACTATCTTAATAGAAACATTTACTAGCACCATGGTCTATCATTTCCTTTTACTTTTACTCATCTCTTATGTCCAGGTTCAACCAAAATTCGAACAACAAGTCATCGATGACCAGGTATCAATCGGTTATGGATTAGCCATTGGGGATGTGGATGGGGATAAAAAGCCTGACATCCTGCTCGCAGATAAAAAACAATTCGTTTGGTATCGGAATGGTGACTGGAAAAGATTTGTTATGATCGATAATCTGACTCAATCAGATAATGTCTGCATTGCTGCCAGAGACATCGATGGAGATGGTTTGGTAGAGGTAGCTGTAGGCGCTCAATGGAATCCGGGTGAAACATCGGACACTTCTCGTTCAGGATCTGTTCATTACCTGATCCGCCCCAAAGACCCGACACAACCCTGGACGCCCATCCAACTACCTCATGAACCAACCACACATCGAATGAAATGGGTAGTGGTCGGTAAAGAAAAGTATCATTTGGTAGTTGTTCCCTTGCACGGCAGAGGTAACAAAGATGGTGAAGGCAATGGTGTAAGAGTTATTGGCTATGAAATGCAAGGTGATCCCAACAATCCGTGGAAACTTCATCAAATAGATGATGAAATGCATCTGACGCATAATTTTGATATAGTATCCAGGAATGGTGAAGAATGGATTTATCTCGGTGGTAAGGAAGGTATCAAGACCTTTGCTTTTGAAAAGGGAAAATGGGTATCCAAACAAAATAATGGATGGTTCGTGGAGGGTAAGTCTTTCGGTGAGCTAAGAGATGGAAAGTTAAAAAGCACATCCTTTATTACAGGCATTCAGCCGATGCATGGAAATCAACTTACCGTTTTCTCAGACAATGGAGAGGAAGTGGCAGTACTTAATAGAGACCTCAAACAAGGACATGCACTGGCGGCAGAGGATTTGCTCAATCTGGGAAATGATCAGATAGTAGTGGGCTGGAGAGAGCCAAACGATGAGTATAAGGTTGGCATCAAAATCTTCTTACCCATGAATGACCAAGGTACTACCTGGAAGGATTATTGGATTGATAACAATACAATGGCTACAGAAGACCTATTGGTTGCTGACCTCAATGGGGATGGAAAAAAAGATATAGTAGCCGCAGGAAGGGCTACTCATAATCTTAAAATTTATTGGAACAAGAATCCTTAAGTTGATTTTTTTTATACACGGTATGCTAAAAAAAACGCAAGAGCGCAATCGAAAATAATCATGTCGCGCTCTATACGAATACTTTAAGACTTTGCTATTAAATTGAAGTGCATTAATCCACTAAAGTAGCGTCCATCTTGATGTCTGCCTTTAGTACCTGTGAAACAGGACAATTCTCTTTTGCATCGTTGGCCATCGCTTCAAACTTCGCCTGATCAAGACCCGGTGCTTTCACCTTTGTCGTAAGTAGTATTTCTTTAATCCCATCTTCAAAAATAAGCTTTGCCTGGGTGTCAATACGCTCAGCTGTAATACCTGCTTCCTGAAATACAAATGCAAGCTTCATAGAGAAACAACCTGCATGCGCGGCAGCAATCAGCTCCTCAGGATTTGTACCTTTCTCATCTCCAAAACGAGAGTTAGCACTGTATTTTGTTTGATCGAGTACTCCACTGTCAGAGGTAAGTGTCCCCTTTCCATCTTTTCCGGAACCCAGCCATTGAGCACTGGCTTTTCTAGTTGCTTTTAACATTGTCGTAATATTTTTTTTGATTCAGTACTAAGTTAAAACACAGTAGGTCAAATAGTGTTTTGATTAAAAAAAATATTCCGATTACTCCATCCGTGTATTGCTTACGAAGGCAACCTTTCTGACTGTCCGGAGAACTGGGCGAACATTTATGGTTCCCTAACCAAGATAAAATGATAACATTTATTTATATAACTAATATTTTTAGTATTTTTACTAATTATAATAGTAATTAAATTACCTTGTTCTTCAACTGCCACACATACTTCTCTTTCCAGCATGGAGTGCTCTCTGTCAAAGAATTGTTTGAAGAAGCGAAAAAACATGGCATTCACAAGCTCATCCTCACAGACATCAACAACACCTCAGGGTACATCGAATTACTGAGACTCTGTCAGGAAAGAAAAGCAGAATGGGAACTAAAAATTGGTGTAGGTATTGAATTCCGAGAAAGAAATGACCTACTATATATTGGACTGGCCAGAAATGATGAAGGCTTTGAAGAACTCAACCGATACCTTTCCTTCCACAAGCGAACTGGACAACCACTGTATAAACGCGCACCTGAATTTCGTGAGGTCTACGTAGTCTATCCCTATCATAACCTCCCGGACTACCTCCGCGAAAATGAATATGTAGGAATCAGACAGCAAGAATTAAAAAAGCTGATCTTTAGCAAACAGCAAGCATTCCTCCCCAAAATGATTGCCTGGCAACCTGTCACCTTTCCTGCAGACAGCGGGTCAGCAACACCTCAAAGCTTCAACATACATCGTCTGCTAAAATCCATAGGAGAAAACACCCTGCTAAGCAAACTCCCCTCCTCACTACAGGCAGATCCCTCTGAAGTCATGTTGACGGAAAAAGCTTTTAAAAACCAATTTCAGAACTATCCCCAACTGATACAAAACACCATACAAATTGTTGAGGAGTGTGAGCTGCAGATTGAACTGAACACCAATAAAAACAAACACTTTTTCACAGGAAAGAAAGCAACAGATCAGGAACTGCTCATCAGACAAGCCAGGTCAGGCTACGAACAAAAATATGCCGGCCGGGTAAATGAGGTAACGGAAGAGCGCTTCAATCGTGAAATTGACATTATCCGGAAAAAGAATTTCGAAGCCTACTATCTCATCAGCTACGACATTGTAAGACATGCCAAAAGCCAGGGCTTTTCCTATGTCGGACGGGGCAGTGGAGCTAATAGTATGATTGCCTATTGTCTGGACATCACCAATACTGATCCCATCGAACTGGATCTGTATTTTGAACGTTTCCTGAATCCAGAAAGAACCTCTCCACCGGATTTCGATATGGATTTTTCCTGGAAAGACCGGGACCAGATCTATGAGTATATCTTCAAAAGGTATCACAATGATCATGTAGCCTTACTGGGAACCCAAACCACCTATCAAAGGCGATCCAATATTCGGGAGTTAGGTAAAGTCTTTGGTCTTCCCAAGGAAGAAATCGATAAGCTTGTGAGCTATCCCTACCCGGAACATTACCGGGATGATAAGGTCAGCCAGCTCATCTTTCGCTATGCTGAACTGATCAAAGGCATGCCCAACCACCTGTCTATCCATGCGGGAGGAGTGCTGATCACTGAAAAACCAATCTATGCCTATTCTACCCTTGACCTTCCACCCAAAGGCTATCCGGTTGTCCATTTTGAAATGCACAATGCAGAAGATGTGGGCATATACAAATTTGACATCCTCAGTCAGCGTGGATTGGGCCACATCAAGGACACGATTGAACTGGTCAAAAAAAATCAGGGTATTGAAGAGAACATTGACCGGTTTCATGACTTCAAGAAAGATGAAAAAATCAAGCAACTGTTGACTAAAGGAAACTGCATGGGTTGCTTTTATGTGGAATCTCCAGCCATGCGCATGCTCCTGGGAAAGCTGGGTTGTGAGGATTACCTGACGCTTGTGGCCGCCAGCTCAATCATTAGGCCAGGAGTTGCCCGCTCAGGCATGATGCGTGCCTATATTGAGCGTCATCACCTGCGCAAAGAAGGCAAATCCTATGAGTCCATTCACCCCAGGATGGATGAGCTAATGAGTGACACTTATGGCGTCATGGTTTACCAGGAAGACGTAATCAAGGTAGCGCATCACTTTGGAGGGCTCACCCTTACGGAAGCTGATGTACTCAGGCGCGGAATGTCGGGTAAGTACCGCTCACGGGCAGAGTTTCAAAGGGTTAAAGATCAGTTTTTTACAAACTGCAACGAGAAAGGCTACCCTCAGCATGTCACAGATCGAGTCTGGTACGAAATTGAAAGCTTTGCCGGGTATTCCTTTTCTAAAGGTCATTCGGCCAGTTATGCGGTAGAGAGCTATCAAAGCCTCTACCTGAAAGCGCATTACCCGCTGGAGTTTATGGTTGGTGTGATCAATAATTTTGGAGGATTCTATAAAACAGAATTTTACTTCCATGAAGCCCGCATGTGGGGAGGTATGATCCAGGCTCCATGCGTGAATCATTCAGAGTACTTTACCGACATTTATGGAACGAAGATCTATATCGGATTTATTCACCTCAAAGACCTGGAATCAAAAATTGCCCAAAACATCCACCTGGCAAGAAAACAAAATGGTCCCTTTTTAAGCATGGATAACTTCATCCGCAGGGTAGCCGTGGGTCTGGAGCAGATTCGAATCCTGATCCGGGTTGGAGCGTTTCGGTTTACTGAGAAAACCAAGAAAGAACTCTTGTGGAAGGCTCAGCTATATTTTGGTCAGAAAAGCAACAAACAATATTTACCAGACCTCTTCAATGAAGAACCCGAGGATTATCAGTTACCCCATTTGCAGCATCGCCCCTTCGAAGATGCTTTTGATGAAATTGAACTATTGGGATTCTCACTTTGTGACCCCTTCCAACTTTTAGAAACAAATGACCTGGGAAATACCTGTTCGAAGGACCTGATGCACAGACTCAATCAGCGGGTTGAATTGGTGGGGTATCTGATTGCCACAAAAGACACAAGCACCAAAGATGGTAAGCGAATGCACTTCGGTACCTTCTACGATCAACATGGGAAAGCTTTTGATACTGTAAACTTCCCTCCCATTGCCAGGCAATTTCCTTTTCGTGGCAGGGGCTTCTACCGACTGACCGGCAAAGTAGTGGATGATTTTGGCTATCCGTCTGTAGAGGTAGACTGGATGGATAAGCTGCCCTTAAAGAACAAGTATGCCGTACATCACACATCAGAAATAAACTCATAACATGAAAAGATCAGGAACAGCAGATTTACCGCTACACGGTGGCCGGGTACCCAGGTGGTTATCGGAGCGCATGACCAAACTCGGTGGAGCAATCATGGAGTCCATCGCCATGGAGTATGGAAGATCAGAAGTAATCAGCAGGTTGAGCGATCCGGCCTGGTTCCAGTCTCTGGGTTGTGTACTGGGAATGGACTGGCACTCTTCAGGAATAACCACATCAGTCATGGGAGCTTTAAAAGCAGCCATTAATCCTATCTCTCACGATCTGGGTATTTATGTGTGTGGTGGTAGAGGAAAGCATTCCCGAAAAACACCGGATGAATTACGATCAATTGCTGACAAAACAGGTCTGAATGGTGATGAGCTTGTGAGGAGTAGTCGCTTATCCGCAAAAGTAGATAACACAGCTATACAGGACGGATTTCAAATTTATCTTCACTCTTTTATTTTAACCAAAGAGGGTGAATGGGCTGTTATTCAACAAGGCATGAATAATCAAACTGGCTATGCCAGAAGGTACCATTGGCACTCCGCACAATTAAAAAGCTACACAGAAACTCCACATGCCTATGTTTACGGCAGAAACCAGGGTTCCATATTAAACCTGACTTCTACAGCCGCTAAAGCAACAAAATCAGGGATCCTTGAGATTGCCAGAGCAAATCCTGACAGGATGTTAGCTGAAATCAAAAAGATTAGGCTGCCAAGCCATCATGAGGTAAGAAATAAAGATGTTGACCTTAAGCGATTGGGATCAGTCCTGGTTCTGGCACAAAAATCACCTACACATGAATTTGAAGAATTACTATTGATAGAAGGATTAGGACCACGTACTTTGCAATCGTTGGTTCTTGTCAGTGAAGTCATTCACGGCACCCCTTCAAGATTTAATGACCCCGCAAGATTTTCATTTGCTCATGGTGGTAAAGATGGCCACCCTTTCCCTGTACCGACCAAAACATATGATGAAAGTATCAGCGTCTTAAGAGATGCCATTGAAAAAGCAAGGCTTGGTCATCATGATAAATCAAAAGCGATCCAATCTCTTTCAATAGCCGCTCAAAGATTGGAACAGGACTTTATACCTAAAGGAGATATCCAGGAAGTGATTGAACATGAACGAAATAACAGTTGGAAATATGGGGGTCGAACAGTTCTCGGTAAATCGACTCCTCCTAAGGGCTCTCAACTGCAATTATTTGAGTAAGAAACTACATTGATGGGCATTAAAGCAGGCGATGCTTATTTCATCTTCTCACCAAACACTTCTTTGAATTTTTTAACTTTCGGAGCAATTACAAACTGACAATAAGGTTGTAATCCATTTTCTTCAAAGTACCCCTGATGATAATCCTCTGCAGAGTAGAACTTTTCAAAAGGACTGATTTCTGTAACAATAGGATCTACCCATGCTCCAGATTTATCTAGTTTTTCTTTTAAATCAACTGCAGTCTTTCGCTGATCATCATTGTGATAATAAATAACTGAGCGGTATTGCGTACCAACATCGTTACCTTGCCTATTAAGTGTTGTCGGGTCGTGGATCTTCCAAAAAACCTCAAGAATCTCTTCTAAGGATATCACCTCCTCATCGAAAGTAACCTGAATGACCTCTGCATGGCCTGTAGTGCCTGAACAGACCGCATTATATGTCGGGTTTTCAACATGACCACCGGAATATCCAGATATGGCAGATTTCACACCTTTGAGTTTGGAAAAGATAGTCTCAGTACACCAGAAGCATCCTGATCCAATTGTAATTATATTCATAAAATAATATTAACCTTTCAAGCGACCTAAGCAATAAAACCAGATGTGCTTCGGTTTTGTTCCAAAATTAATACTTGAACTAATCAAAAGGTTATAATTAAAATATTAACCGATGCTTGGCTAAATTAGCGGCTTAAGGAAATCTATGGAATATTATATCATCATTGCCGCTTCGGTAACCATTATTCTCTCCTACTTCTTTAATTGGATCAGCAAAAAGTCAAGCTTCCCGTCTGTTTTATTGCTGATCTTCCTGGGAATGATACTTAATCAGACAATAGGTCTATTTGGATATCAACATGCTAATATCCTTTCATTGTTTGAAGAGATCAAGCTCCTTGAACTGCTTGGGACACTTGGACTAATCATGATTGTACTGGAAGCTGCTCTAGACCTTAAGATCGAAAAAGGTAAGTTTAAAATGATCTTCAAGGCCTTTATGACCGCGATTACTGTTCTTGTGGCCACTGCCTTCATATCCGGGTATTTGATAATGGCATTTATTCCTCAGCTAAATTTTGTCGAGGCTCTGATCTTTGGCACCCCATTGTCCATATTGAGTAGTGCTATCGTCATTCCCAGTGTGGAGAATCTGGATGAAGAACAAAGAGAATTTCATGTATATGACAGCACATTCTCAGATATCCTAGGGATTATGATGTTTTACTTTCTCCTTCAATTGGCGGAAACTTCAAATAACGTCATTGCAGTGGGTGATTTTACCCTGAGCTTGTTTTTAACCATCGCACTCTCCGTAGGCCTTTCCTACCTGTTACTTTATTTATTTCAAAAACTTGAAGCAAAGGTCAAACTCTTTTTGATGACTGCTGTACTTATTTTGCTCTTTAGCATAGGGAAATTGATGCACATGTCATCTTTGATCATCATATTGATATTTGGTTTGATCCTGAGCAATCATCGGATATTTTTTTCCGGTAAGCTTAACAACTTGATTGACAAAAAATCAACAGACAGAATTTATGAGGCTTTTCACCTGATCACCATGGAAAGTGCTTTTGTGATTAGAACTTTCTTCTTTGTGATATTTGGTTTTACCGTCATGATCAGTTCCCTTTTTAATGCAAAAGTTGCTGCTATTAGTGGTTTGATCCTTCTAAGTATTTATGCAGTTCGTGTGTTATTGTTAAAGGTAGTAATGCGAAAGGATATCGTATTAGCCACATTAATTGCACCTAGAGGTTTAATTACTTTGCTTCTGTTTTACTCCATACCTCAGGAAATAAAAACACCGCTATTCAGCCAGGGTATTATTCTTTATATCGTAATCATCACAAGCTTACTTATGACCATAGGGTTGGTTCGCTTTGGTAAGAAAAAGAAAAAAGAAGAGGTAATTACTCCTCCAAAATCAGAAGAAAAAATTCACGAGTATGTTGATGAAACTGCTGCTATTAAAGCTGATGTTTCAGACAAAACAGATTAGTTGGAAGGAGGTAATTTATCGCCTGCATCTCTATTTCTATTTACCCGGTAATGTGGTGACAATATTTCAATACCGGCTTCATTAAATTTGTCTTGTATGTGCTGATGCAGGTCGGACCTGATAATTGCTATTTTATCAGCGTGCTGAGTGTAAACATTGATTTGGTAACTCACATAGAAATCTTCAAGGCTCGTTTGTAAAACAAAAGGCTTTTTGTTCTCCAAAGTCATCTTTGTTTCCTTTGCAGCAGCAATCAGTAAGTCATGCACTTTTTTCCAGGGCACATCATACCCAATGCTGACTGTGGTATGTACAATAACGCCCATCTCTTGAGAAACAGACGAATAATTGATGGTATGACCAGATAATACAGATGCATTAGGTACAGTAATATCTTCATTCTTAATTGTTCGAAGTCTTGTAACGAGCAGGGATTTTTCCAGTACCTCTCCACCTACTTTTCCTATTTTGACTTTATCTCCAATCTTGAAGGGCCGCATATAGGTAATAACCAATCCTGCTACCATGTTAGCCACTGCTGATGTAGAACCCAGAGAAATAAGTAAACCAATGAAAATTATCACCCCTTGAAATACGCGCGAGTCAGAACCCGGCAAATAAGGGAATATGATCACAAACATGAATGCATAAAGCATAAACCGGACAATGTTGTAGGTGGGTCTAGCCCAATCTTCATAAAATCCAGAAATCACCAACTCACCCCGCTCAATTTCTAATGCAAGAAATTTAATAAAACGTAATAGGTAATGAATGATCAGGTAAATAATCCCTATGGTAAAAAGATTAGGCAGGTAAGCGATCATGCTATCAAAAATTTCTCTAAGTGGCGACAAGAAGTAATTGAGCAGTTGATCTGCAATACTTTTAGTACCTGGAAAAATCCCGAATAATAGAGGCAGTGAGAGATAAAAAGCAAGTATGATTACGACTACCTTAAGGAAATTCAGTATCGCAAATAGTAATTGAATTAAACGGTAAGCAGTGAGAAACTCATAATTCTTCACCTTAATACCCTGTATTGCTTTGCCTTTTTGGGCGTAAAGCTTTTGCTTAATGAATTTGAATACACGGTTGATATAAAAAACAATGACGAAAAGAATAGTTACGACAAGTAAGACTGTACTTATCCTTATCAGTACTTTCTTTAATGTATTGTCCTCATAGAAGTCCTGAATACTAGATTCTATCGCATTCTTGTATACATTGGCCAGTTCATTCCTTGTAATTTCAATCCAAATAGCGTCGTCATCAGTAACAGATAATACAATCATGTCTGACAGAACAACATCTGTTGTCTCTTCCTGAACTCTAACTAACAATTCTGGAATTTCCTCATGTTCATTAGGCAGTTTCTTGATTTTACTGGTAATATTCGCAGCCCTGTCGCGAGCAGAAAAAGGCCCTAGTTTATTGTATATATAGAATAAGGTGTCCTTGAAAGGGGCAACCGGATATCCCTGTGTCACGGATTTAAGTGAGTCAATTCTTGCCACTCTCATGGCCTTTCGAATGCTGTCAGCACTTTCAATGCCTCGGATCTGATTTAAAAGATCCAGCTTTTGAAGGTTATCTGTAGTCTTTAATTGCTCCAATTGCCTAAGCATATTTACCCTGGAGAGTGAATCTGCCACTTTAATCGAATCCGCTTTTCTCAGTAAATCGGTCACTTCACTCACTTGTTCAGCCTGTAGCGAATCGTTGTCTAATAGTTGAGCTTTGTTGTGATTGACCGAATCCAGTTGCTGTGCATGGATTGCACCGCTTAAAGTGAGTAGTATAATTAAAAGGGTAAATAATCTCATTTATGTATGTTAAAAGCTATTTATTCTCACATAGTAAAGATAAACTTTGAAAAACATCAAATGACATGGGTGATCATCTTATTTTAAATGATGGATTAGTCAATATACCACATACAATAATATTTTTAAAGCAGTAAGTTTACTTAGAATCACCAACTAAAGTTTAACTAACAATGAAATACCTTAAGCCACTTGCCCAAGATGGGAAGATCAACGAAGACGCAAACCTAAGAGATCGTCAATCTATCCTAATCAATGCACCAATAGATAAGATTTGGGGCTTGCTGTTTGAAGTCAATAAGTGGCCTGAATGGAATATGGACATAAAGATTGATAGGTACACCACCACGGAGGAAGGTGAGTCATTCAAGTGGCAAATAAGAGGTCAATCCATAAAATCAACCTTTCAAAAAATAAACAAACCAGTGCTACTCGCATGGACCAGTCATTCCCAATTAACGAAAGCTGTAAATGTTTGGAAACTGGAACAAGCAGGTGATAATCAAACGATTGTCACAGCAGAGGAATCTATGGAAGGATTCTCTACACTATTTATTGGCCACCAAAAACTTCACAATATCTTAATTGCCTGGCTCAACCATCTAAAAGCACAAGCTGAATCTTAATTACTCCCCTTCATTATTCAGCTCTTCAATCTGTTGTTTAAGAAGCGCAAATGAAGGAGCCAGCTTTAGTGCCTGCTCAAAATAGGCTGCCGCCTCATCCTTATTTCCTTTTGCTTGCGCTACCATACCCTTCATTCTATAGGCAGCAACTTCCAGGTTGATCATCTGATTCTGCTGGTCATTCACTGGAAAATACAGGTTTGTGGTTTTTGCTTTAGGATTTTCGATGATTATATCCGCATTGGTCAGGCATTCCTCATATCTCTCTAATCCATATTGCAAAAACATGATGCGATAAAGGGTTCCCAAAGATTCGTTATCAACATAAAGTTTTTCATAGTATTCAACAGCTCTTGCGCTAACACCAAGGTTATCAAAACTTAATGCCGCTACCTCAGTAGCTAACATGTCACTAGGGTCTGCGGTAACAGCATCCTGAGAAACTAATCCAGCTGAAACGTATTCCTGATTGTCAAAATAAAGAACAGCAAGTGAATCCAAAAAAGAAACGCTAGGATTATAGACATACAAATTGTAGAGTGCCATTTTCTGCATATCATAATCATTATACTTCCTGGCCAAATTGTATAAAAAGGCCTGTTTCCTGATTTCAAATGGAAGTGAATCTAATGGCTGCTTGTTTTGCTCCTGTGCAGAAGCGACATACATCATAGATATTAAAAGAAAACTCAAAATTATTTTCATGGACTGTTATATTTATAAGTGTGCAAAAATAGGCATTAGTTTTATTTTATTTTAAGTCCTTTCGACTTACCAATCTCCAACATCAAATTAAACGCTTCCTGATAGTCATTTCTGATATTCCCTTCCAAAATAGCTTCTTTTATTTCGGCCTTGATTTCGCCTATGACTCTTGATGGCTTTAGATTAAAGGTCTCAATGATTAGTTCTCCGGATATTGGTGGATTAAAATTCCTAACCTGATCCCGTGCCTCGACATCTTTTATCTTTTGAGCAACTTCACTAAAATTATTTTTATACCGTTTGACTTTGTCCTGATTCTTAGAAGTAATGTCTGCATTACACAATACCATTAAATCATCAATATCATCACCAGCTTCAATGAGCAAGCGTCTAATCGCAGAATCTGTAACCTGACTATTTACCAGCGCAATGGGGCGTAAATGTAACCGCACAAGTTTTTGCACGTATTTCATCTTATCATTTAAGGGTAATTTCAATCTTTTGAAAATTGATGGCACCCACCTTGCCCCCATATCTTCATGCCCATGAAAAGTCCATCCAGCGCTTTTACTGAATCGCTGTGTTGCCGGCTTGGCAATGTCATGTAAAATGGCTGCCCAACGCAACCAGAGGTTATCAGTTTTAGTACTGATATTATCCAGAACACCCAGTGTATGATAAAAATTATCCTTATGTCCCTTGCCGTCAATAATCTTTACACCCTGCAAGTCAACCATCTCAGGAAAAATGATCTTTAATATTCCTGAATGAAAAAGCAAATTAAATCCATAGGAAGGCTTAGGGGACAGAATGATCTTATTTAACTCATCACTAATCCTTTCCATGCTAATGATCTCAAGTCGATCTTTATGGTCAATGATGGCCTGAAAGGTATCAGGCGCTATGTCAAACACCAACTGACTGGCAAATCGTATGGCACGCATAATCCGCAAAGGATCATCACTAAAGGTTTCATTTGGATCAAGTGGTGTCTTAATTATTTGTCTTTCTAAGTCATTAAGTCCATCAAATGGATCAACCAACTCACCAAAATCAGACTTGTTCAAACTCACAGAAAGTGCATTGATTGTAAAGTCTCTTCGCTTTTGGTCATCAGCTAACGATCCATTTTCTACGATGGGCTTTCTGGAATTTTGCCGATAGGATTCTTTCCTTGCGCCAACAAATTCCAATACCAGATCTTCGTAGTTTACCGAAGCTGTGCCAAAATTTTTATGTACTGCTAATTTTGATTGCTTACCTAACTTATCGCTCAACCTTTGAGCAAGGGATATCCCACTTCCAACACACACAAAATCGATATCTTTTGAAGGTCGATTTAAAAGCATATCCCTTACATAACCACCAACTATGTAAGTTGATAATTGTAATTCTTCTGCACATTCACCCACCAGTTCAAATATCTTTTGGCTACTGATCGTTTCAAGGATTTTTTTATTCCTCATTGAAATTCAAAACTAACAATCCCACCTGTCCTATTCATCAAAAACACACGAATAACCTTTAACCATTATAATAAAATTTAAAAAATCATCATTTAAAGGGATCGGCAACAGAATAATAGTTTATGATTTGCATCAAGTTATTAGTTTTGTAGGGACTCAATAATTATGCCCGCCTCAGAATCAAAGAATAGAATTGATGAACTAACAGATCAACTCAACAGGTTAAATTATCTGTACTATCAGGAAAGCACCTCTGAAGTAAGTGATTATGAGTTTGACCAATTGCTCCTGGAATTATCTCACCTGGAATCCATTCACCCTGAGTTTAAAAGAGAGGACTCCCCTACCCAACGAGTAGGTGGAAGCATCACCAAATCTTTTGATACGGTTTATCACAAATACCCTATGCTCTCTTTGGGGAATACGTATTCCAAAGAAGACCTTGCAAATTTTGATCAACGAGTAACTAAAGGTCTTGGCACTGATGATTATGAATATTTTTGCGAACTAAAGTTTGATGGTGTCGCAATTAGTCTGCTCTATCATGATGGAGTATTAAAACAAGCGGTGACCAGAGGTGATGGAGAAAAAGGTGATGATGTAACCAATAACATAAAAACCATACAATCAATTCCTCTACGCATATCCCTCGAAAAGCATCCTGCTGTTTTCGAAGTGCGAGGTGAGGTTTTTATGCCTAAAAAAGTATTTGAAGCATTAAATAAATCCAGAGCTGAATCAGGCGAAGCTTTATTGGCAAACCCAAGAAACACAACGAGTGGCACCTTAAAAATGCAAGACTCTTCAGTTGTTGCAAGCAGAAAACTGGACTGTTTCCTTTATTCACTGTTAGGTGAAAACATCGAGCCAAAGACGCATTCTGAATCCATTGATTTGTTAGAAAAAATGAAATTCAATGTGTCTCCAACTTATCGAAAATGCAAAAATATTGATGAGGTATTTGATTACATCAATGAATGGGAACAAAAGAGACATGCTCTACCTGTAGAGACAGATGGGATTGTACTTAAAGTTAACGACACGAACCAACAGGAAGAGCTCGGGTTCACTGCAAAAAGTCCTCGTTGGGCGATTGCATATAAGTACAAAGCGGAAGGAGGAGAAACCAGATTAAACGACATCACCTATCAGGTAGGTAGAACCGGTGCTGTCACTCCAGTTGCTGAGCTAGCTCCAGTATTATTAGCTGGAACTACCGTAAAACGCGCCTCCCTACATAATGCCAATGAAATTGAAAGGTTGGATATCCGTATCGGTGACATAGTGAGTGTTGAAAAAGGAGGAGAAATCATTCCGAAAATCACTGGTGTTGTCTTGGAAAAAAGAACCGAGACAAAAAAATTAAGATATATCTCAAATTGTCCGGAATGTGGGACTCCGCTAGAGCGGAAAGAAGGTGAAGCGGTCCATTATTGTCCCAATTCCTCCAGTTGCCCTCCACAAGTACGTGGAAAAATAGAACACTTCATCTCCAGAAACGCCTTAGATATTAACCATTTAGGACCCAATACGATCAAAGGCTTATACAATAAAGGAGTGATTAAGAATATTGCAGACCTTTATTCACTCACATTTAATAACCTTAATGAACTAAAATTTGAAGAATTAGATCCAGCAACGGGTGATACCAAAGCAAGATCCATCAAAGAAAAAACTGCACGAAACATTCTGGAATCGTTAGAAAAATCAAAAAATGTAGCTTTTGAAAATGTGCTATTTGGATTAGGGATCAGGTATGTAGGCAAGACAGTAGCAGAAAAACTGGTAGCGCATTTTAAAACAATAGATCGGTTGAAAGCTGCAACATATGATGATATTATTGCTGTTCACGAAATCGGTGAGCGAATTGCTCAAAGTGTTGTCAAATACTTTGAAAACACTGAAAACCTTGCTTTAGTCCAAAAATTGCAAGAAGCTGGACTAAACTTTGAAACTAAAAATGAGGATAGCAACCTGCAAAATGATACTTTAGCAGGAAAATCTTTCGTCATCTCAGGTGTGTTTGAAACCATTAACAGAGAAGACTTAAAGAAACTAATTAAAAACCTTGGAGGAAAAGTAGTTAGCAGTGTATCTGGAACTACGGATTACCTGGTAGCAGGGGAAAATATGGGTCCAGCTAAAAGAGAAAAGGCAGAGAATAATAAAGTGACTATTCTTTCTGAAAAGGAATTTAATCAACTGATTGATCGAAATGATTAAAAAAGGAATCATCAAGTATAGAACCTCCAGGAAAGAAAAAAACCGGAAATCCAAACCGGGTATTGACTACCAACATTCCAAACATATCGGATTGATCATCCATGAAAACTTTGAAAATGAGACAAGCATAAAGAAGGTCATTGATACGCTTCAAAGTGAGCACAAAAAAGTAAGTAAAATATATTTTTTAAAGAAGCCAAAGGGTCATCAAATGTCTCCCTGGTTTAAGACTTCTCAAATTAATTTTATTGGACAGGTGAAGTCACCTGAATTGGATCACTTTCTAAAACAGGACATTGATTTTCTGCTTTGCTTTGATGATTCAAATCACTATATCCTCGATTATGTATGCTCATTATCTTTAGCTCCTGCTCGTATAGGTGTAATGAAACCTGAACGTAAGCATTTCCTTGAGATGATGGTCCAGGTGAGTGATAATGGTACTTTTGCAAGCGAAGAGATTCTTAAATACCTTAAAATGATATGAAAATGTCAGTAGAAAAACTGAAAGGAACTGGTGTGGCATTGGTAACGCCATTCAAACATGATGATAGTGTAGATTTTGATGGAATTTCTCGCATACTTGACCATGTGGTAAAAGGAGATGTTGATTACCTCGTGGTATTAGGTAGCACGGGAGAAGCAGCTACTATCAGCTGGGAAGAGAAAATAAGCATTCTCGAATTCGTACTCCAAAACAACAAAAAAGATTTGCCTGTAGTCATGGGACTTGGTGGTAACGATACCCGGGCTATGATTGAGGACGTTAAAAAACTTAATGACTATCCAATTACGGCTATTTTAACCTCCAGCCCTCATTACAACAAACCTTGCCAGAAAGGAATCCTGACCCATTACCAACATTTTGCGGATAACAGTGACTTCCCTGTGATTTTGTATAACGTGCCCTCAAGGACAGGAAGTAATGTTTCAGCAGAAACAACAATCAACCTCTCCTCACATCCTAATATTATAGGCATCAAGGAAGCAAGTGGAGACTTAATTCAATGTGCGAGAATAATTTCCAAAGCAGATAAGGATTTTATACTTGTATCTGGTGATGACGCATTAACGCTCCCCATGATCTCACTTGGTGCAGAAGGAGTGATTTCTGTCATCTCAAACCTACTCCCCAAAGCCTTCTCTGATATGGTAAAGAGTGCTTTAAGTGGAGACTATGATAAAGCAAAGACGCAAAATGAATTGCTTTTGCCTGATTATGAATTAGTAAACCTAGAAGGAAATCCTGTATCTCTCAAAGTTGGAATGAAAGCCCACGGGTTAATTTCGGACCATGTTAGACTACCATTGGTCAGCGGCTCAAAAGAATTATTTGAAAAATTTAAGGAGAGGGCATAAAAAAAGGGGCTTAAAGCCCCTTTTGAGATAATTAAAATCTTTATTATTTGTTCTTGATGTCCTGAACTTCAATTCTGATTTCTTGAGCAAGATTCTTCACATCCTGCATTCCTTTTCTTACGCGGGTTCCTGCAGCAGAGTTCTCTTTATCATAAAACTTTTGGAAGTCACCTTCTAGTGACATTAATAAATCTTTAATTTGATCAAATCTTTTCATATTGATAAATCTTTAAGGTTACTGATAATTATTCGATAGAGCAATTTAATGAAAATGTTCAAAATCCAAGGTAAAACAAGGAAAAAAGCTATGATTCTAATAAAGTAGCTCCTTTTTCACCGGCTTTTTGATACTCCCCATCCATAAGTTTACCCTTGATGGCATCAAACACCTTCAATGTTTCTTCGACATCTTTAAGGGTATGCATAGCCGTTGGAATAATCCTGACGATAATCGTGCCTTTTGGTACCACCGGATATGCTACTGCAGAACAAAATAAATTATAATTGGTTCTTAAGTCCCTAACCAGGTTAGCGGCTTCATATGGATCACCATTCAAAATCACAGGCGTTACTGGTGATTTAGTAGTTCCTATATTAAGACCCAACTTTTTCAATCCACTTTGTAAAGCATTTACCACTTCCCAGAGGTTTGCCTTCAACTCAGGATGCTTTTTAAGTAATTCCAGCCTTTTGATATTTCCTTTTACGAAGGCGATCGGCAAGGACTTAGCAAAGATTTGAGATCGTAAATTATATTTTAGCACATCCAGAATCTTAGGCTCACTAGCGATAAAGCCACCTATACTAGCCATAGATTTGGCAAAAGTTGAAAAATATAAGTCTACCTCCTTGGTTACTCCATAATGCTCCGCTGTACCAGCACCCGTCTCACCCATCGTTCCGAAACCATGAGCATCGTCAACTAAAAGCCTGAAATCAAACTTTTTCTTTAATTCAGTAATACCTTTTAAATCCCCGGTATTACCTGACATACCAAATACACCTTCTGTAATTACCAATATGCCCCCACCAGTTTCTTTGGTGATTTTTGCTGCTCTTCCCAACTGTGTTTCAAGGTTGCTGATGTCATTATGCGGATAAACAAATCGTTTTCCCATATGCAACCGAACACCATCTATGATACAGGCATGACATTCTGCATCATATACAATTACATCTTTTCTATCGACAAGTGCATCAATCACTGACATGATACCCTGATATCCATAATTAAGTAATAAACCAGCGGGTTGTCCAACAAACTCTGCCAATTCATTCTCAAGTTGAGTATGAAATTTGGTGTTCCCTGTCATCATCCTAGCACCCATTGGATATGCAAGACCATATTCGCTTGCTGCTTCTGCATCTGCTTTTCTGACTTCAGGATGGTTAGCCAACCCCAAATAGTTGTTCAAACTCCAGGTAAGGACAGTCTTGCCTTTAAATTGCATACGTGGTGCAATCTCCCCTTCCAGCATTGGAAACATGTAATAATTGTCATCAATATGGGAAATGTTCCCTAAAGGACCTCTGTTGGCCTGTAATTTTTCAAATAAATCCATAAAAGATTGTTAATAATTCCTTACCAATTACGCAACGCAAAACTAATACTAATTAAAGTATGCACAAATCAAATAAATTCAAATTGAGACCTAAAAAGCTTAGTAGGCTAACTAAATTTAGGGAACGAAAAATAATCGGATGGCTAAGATAAAAAAGATACTGGTTGCAAACCGCGGAGAAATAGCGCTCAGGATAATGAAAACAGCCAAAGACATGGGCATAAAAACTGTAGCTGTATACAGTGACGCTGACAAATTCTCTCCTCACGTAAAATATGCCGACGAGAGTGTATTAATTGGACCTCCGCCCTCTTCTCAATCGTACCTTGATCAGCATAAAATTATCCAGGCATGTAAGAAAACAAATGCGGATGCCATTCACCCAGGTTATGGGTTCCTCTCTGAAAATGCAGCATTTGCATCACTTGCTGAGAAATCAGGAATCATCTTTATCGGCCCTTCTGCTAAGTCCATAGAGGTCATGGGGGATAAATTGATTGCCAAACAAACCGTAAAAAACCACAATGTCCCACTCGTACCGGGAATGGATGAACCCATAAAGGATATCACAGTTGGAAAAAAGGTAGCTAAATCAATTGGATACCCTATTCTGATAAAAGCACGTGCCGGCGGCGGTGGTAAAGGAATGCGGATCGTATGGAAAGAGGAAGACCTGGAATCTGAGATGAAACGGGCAATGAGTGAAGCAAAAAATGCATTTGATAACGAGTCCGTTTTTATAGAAAAATATATTACATCTCCTAAACACATTGAGGTCCAGATTCTAGGAGATCAAAAAGGAAACATTGTTCATTTATTCGAGCGCGAGTGTACCATTCAAAGAAGACACCAAAAAGTAATTGAAGAAGCCCCTTCAATATCCATAGATGATAACAAACGAGCAGAAATTGGTACTGCGGCCATAAACGTAGCTAAATCATGTGCGTACTACGGGGCAGGGACAGTAGAATTTGTTATGGATGACCAAAAGAATTTTTACTTTTTGGAAATGAATACCCGCCTGCAAGTGGAGCATCCAGTTACAGAACTTATTACGGGTCTTGACCTGGTCAGGGAACAGATACACATAGCAGAAGGCAAGAAACTTTCCATCAGGCAAGAGGATCTGTCGATTCATGGACACAGCCTTGAAATCAGGGTTTATGCGGAAGATCCTGAAAATGATTTCCTTCCAGATGTCGGTTTACTCAAAGTTTATAAAACGCCTGAAGGACCCGGAGTCAGAGTTGATGACGGATTTGAGGAAGGTATGGAGATTCCAATTCATTATGATCCAATGATTGCCAAATTAATTACTTACGGCAAGGACAGAAAAGAAGCGATCAACAGGATGCTAAGGGCCATTAAGGATTATAAAATTGTAGGTGTGAAAAATTCGCTGGACCTGGCAGCATTTGTAATTCAGCATAGCGCTTTTGAAGATGGCTCTTTCACCACCAAGTTCATGGAAGAACACTTCAAGCCAGAACTCTTAAAAAAGAAAATCCCACAAGAAATCATCAATATTGCTGCTATTGTAGGTAGTGAGATGTATACAAAGCAATCGAACAGAAAATTTTCTGCCCCACCAGTAACCAGCAAATGGAAGCTTAGAAAACAGTATTGATGCAAAGAATTATTCTAGCTTCTAATAGTCCCAGAAGAAGGCAGCTAATGTCTGAAGCAGGTTATCATTTTACAGCGATCAATACATCATTTGATGAGATCATACCTGAAGGCTTAATCCCACATGAAATCGCTATTCATCTGGCTCAATCAAAGAATAACCATTACAGGGACCGCTTTAAAGATGAGATACTGATCACTTCTGATACCATTGTTGTTAAAGACCATGCCATTTTCGGGAAACCAAAAAACGAGCAAGAAGCAACGGAAATGCTGGAAAAACTTTCAGGAAGTGAACACATAGTGATCTCCGGATTATGCATTTCAGATCATACGCAACATCATTCATGTTATGATACAACAAAGGTGTTTTTTGAAGAAATGAGCAAGAAAGAGATTAGCTATTATGTTAAAAAGCACCTGCCTTTAGATAAAGCCGGGAGCTATGGAATCCAGGATTGGATAGGCTTAACAAGAATAAAAAAGATCGAAGGTTCTTATTTCAACGTCATGGGTTTACCAGTAAATATGGTATACCGGATCCTGAAAGACCATTTTTCTATCACACCATTTGATTAGTAGTTTTTGTCTATTCTCCTTTCGCCTTGTTAGTAACTTCTACTTCATTGTCATTCTCCAAACGTTTGGAAACAGCGAGAAATGGACCGGTAATAATCTTGTCACCTTCCTTAAGACCCTTAATAATCTCAATTCGTTGATAATCTGAAATTCCTGTTTCCACAATGGCTTTTATGGCTTTGCCATCTTTTAATAAGAATACGACTTCATCCACATCCTGACCTGCGACACCTACATTATCGTTACTATTTTGAGTAGAGTCAAGCATAGCCTTACGGGTAGTAACCGCTGCTAAAGGAACGGAAAGTACATCTTTCTTGGATTCGGTAAGGATTTCAACACTGGCTGTCATCCCTGGCCTAAATGGATATCTCATCCCCTGATCCACAAGATCCTGATAAGAACTATTGAGGATTTTTATTCTGACTTCAAATTCAGTCACCGCATCAGAAGAGGGTTTATCATTTGCAGTATTTGCAATTTGTGTAACCACCCCTTTAAATTTTTTCTCCATGTAGGAATAGGAATCAACATCTATGATTGAGGTATCTCCGGTTGATATTCTGATAATGTCATTTTCATTTACGTTTACCCTCACCTCCATGTTGTTTAAATCAGCTATTCGTAGCATTTCTGTTCCCTGCATCTGTGAAGTTCCTACCACCGTTTCTCCAAGCTCCACAGCTAGTTTGGATACAATGCCATTCATTGGAGATGAAATGGCTGTCAATCGGAGGTTCTCCTCAGCATCTTCAACGGTAGCTTGTGAACTTTCAACGATGTACCTACTCGCTACCACATTTTGTTTAGCTGACTCTAGATCCTGCTTTGCTACATTATAGTTTGCTTCTGCAAGTTCAAAGTCTGATCGGGCTGTGACTTGCTCTTCAAACAATTTCACTTGTCTGGAATATTCCAACTCCTGCCTTTTGAAGGTAGCCTCTGCTCTTGCTAAAGAAGCTTTTGCACTTTGGTAATTGGCTTTTTGCTGATTAAGGTTTGCTTTTGCCCTCTCGTTGGCAGATATAAAATTGTCTGGTCTTATTTTAAGTAAAAAATCACCTTTTGCAACGCTATCACCTTCTTCAATTTTCAGTTCGATGATCTCTCCAGATACCTCAGGACTAATCTTTACCTCTACAACGGGCTGTACAGCTCCTGAAGCACTTACTTTTTCCACTATGGTAGCACGAGCAACTTCGTCAGAAACAACCTCGATGGCCTTCTTTTTTCCAACCCACCCCTGAGACTTGCCTACTAAGGCAACAATGACAAGGACAACAACAATTCCAATAAGAATAAATAATAACTTATTCCGGGATTTTTTCTTTTTAGCCATGATTAAAATTCAAGCGGTTTGCCTGTATAAAAGTCTACGAGTTTTTTTCTGAATACAAAATCAAATTTAGCCCTAACCAAATCTGATTTAGCTTGATATAGGTTATTTGAGGCCACCTGATAGTCAGTGAAGTTTGAAGCCCCTAAATTATATTGATTCTCAACAGAACGAAAGGATTCTTCTACAGCTTCTACCCTTCTAATAGATGCTGAATATGTTTTTGCTGCAGCCAGTGCATTGTTATAGCCAGTTTCAATCGTTTGACGCAGCGTATTCATTTGTTCAATGGCATTTAATTCCGCCTGTTGAAGCGAGATTTTAGAACGCTGGATGTTTGAATTAACGCTTAATCTATTGAAAATTGGAATTTGAATTCCTAAGGAAACAAATTTGCTTAGGTTGTTTTGAAACTGAGAGGCTACATCCGTCTCACCCCCAAATGAAAAGGCATCTGAATAGTTGGTCCTGAAACCGGCACCAGCCGAAATTGTTGGGACATATCCGGATTGTGCAACCCTCACCCCAAGCAATGCACTCTCCTTCCGGAGTTTTGCGCTTTTTATTTCTGGTTGTGTAGCTAAGGCCATTTCATATACTTCCCCAACTGTCACCTCCAAATCAGCCTCCTCAGATTCCACACTAAATTCAGGTATCACCAAATCAATTTTTTGTTCACTCGGAATCAGCATACTTTGTTTTAGGTTGAGATTTGCTAGATCCAAGTTATTCTGAGCGTTAATGAGATTCACTTCGTTGCTGGCTTGCTGAGAAATCAGCTCTAATTCATTGGTTCGAGGCAAAGAACCTGAGGCTACTAACTTTTTTGTACGGTCTAACTGATTCGTGATGGATTCCAACTGATACTTAGCAATTTCAAGCAGCTCGCGGTTGTAGATCACATTGAGGTAAAGATTTATGATATTTAAGGTTATATCATTGGTTGCTTTCTCAACATCAAATTCAGAGGCTTCTAGAGACGTTTTAGACTGATTAATAGAATTGTTGATATTAAAACCATCAAATAAGACAAGGCCCGTATTTCCTCCAAAATTAAGCGTGTTGATCTCTCTTGTAATGAAATCATTGGTAGTTGGATCTATTGATCTACCAAAATTCAGCCCATACCCTGCTGATACATTGGCATTTGGAAGTCTATTCGCACGTGATTGATTCCAACTAATCCTAGCAGATTCTTTTTGAAGTTGACTCCTTCTCAGCGTTAGATTATTTTCTAGTGCAATGTCAATGCATTGCTCTATGTCCAATGTTATCACCTCTTCCTGAGCTTTAACGGTGGTAAGAGCCACTAACATTAAAGCGGTTAAGATTGATTTCCAGTACATAATATTGAGCTTATTTTGAGTAATTGGATGTCCAGCCAAATGTTACAACGGTAACTGTATTAAAAATGATTCAAAAATCATACAGCAACTTCACCTTTGATATGAGGATGCGGATCATAATTCACCAATTGAAAGTCTTCATATGTGAATTGGTAGATGTCTTTTACCTCAGGATTGATCTTCATTTGAGGCAGAGGTCTTGGATCCCTGGATAATTGTAGTTCCGCTTGTACCATGTGGTTGGAGTACAAATGTGCATCTCCCAATGTATGAACAAAGTCACCAACTTTCAGATTACAAACCTGTGCAATCATCATTGTAAAAAGTGCATATGATGCAATATTAAAAGGGACACCTAAAAAAACGTCAGCACTCCTTTGATAGAGTTGACAAGATAACCTGCCATCTGCCACATAAAACTGAAACAAGGTATGACAAGGCGGTAAGGCCATATTTTCAATCTCTCCTACATTCCATGCATTGATAATTATTCTTCTGGAATCTGGATTGTTCTTGATCGTATCAATAACCTGAGAAAGTTGATCCACCGTAGTGCCATCACTTTTTGGCCAACTTCGCCATTGAACTCCGTACACTGGCCCCAAATCTCCATTTTCATCCGCCCATTCATCCCAAATGCGAACTCCATTATCCTTTAGGTATTTGATATTGGAATCCCCCTTGATAAACCACAAAAGCTCATGGATAATTGACCTTAAATGAAGTTTTTTAGTAGTCACACAAGGGAAACCCTCAGCGAGATCATAACGCATTTGATAACCAAAAACACTTTTTGTTCCGGTGCCGGTCCGATCACTTTTGACAACACCATGATCAAGAATATGCTGCATTAGGTCCAGGTATTGTCTCATTGATAGGGATTTTGAAACACAAAAATAAAATGATAAGCACGTGTATCAAACAAGTATGAAAGTTTTCTTTATTTTTTATCAAACATCATCATTGATTGCTAGTTTAAACTCATATGCAAAGAGGTAAAAAACTGCCGGATATCACATTAAATGATCAGGACAATACACAGGTGAGATTACATGATTTCATTGGTAAGCATCCAATGGTCATATATTTTTATCCCAAAGATGAAACAGCAGGTTGCATTGCTGAAGCATGTAGTTTCAGAGATCAATTTGAGGATTTTCTGGATGTTGGCGCCAAAGTTTTTGGAATTAGCGGTGATTCCGTAAAGTCACATCAACGATTTGCATCAAAATATAAGTTAGGTTTCCAATTGTTAAGTGATAATAAACGAAAAGCAGAGAAAGCCTTTGGCGTACCTAGAAAACTACTGGGCTTCCTTCCTGGAAGAGTCACCTACGTTTTTGATGTGCAAGGGAATTTAATTCATGAATTTAATTCCTCCTTACAACCGGTAAAACATATCAAAGAGGCTATAAAAGCACTTAAACAATCAGCCCAAAATCAATCATAGCTCCGATACCTAAGGGAATTTTGCTAGAGCGAATGATCAAGAAGATTACCAATTGGTTAATTCTTAGATTCTAAGATGTGTTCTAAGAACTGTGATAAACAAGGGGTTCTTCATTTCTCTATACTTCAATTACCTTTTTTCATTTCAGAATTACTGAAAACATGAAGTTTGCAGGATAGACTGCATCCAAGCTGCTAATGAACTTCTAAGGATCAGCTCTTCTTTCTATAATTTATTTGGCTTCTTTAGGCAGGGCATCTCGTTTCCGATAAATTTGCGACCTTAAAATTTCGTGACCCATGGGTGAATATAATCACAGACAAATAGAACAAAAATGGCAAAAGACCTGGGAGGAGCAAAAGACTTACCAGGTCGAAATTGATCCTAATAGACCCAAGTTTTATGCACTGGACATGTTTCCCTATCCTTCAGGGGCCGGACTTCATGTTGGTCATCCACTCGGATATATCGCTTCAGATATCATCAGTAGACATAAAAGATTAAAAGGCTTCAATGTGCTCCACCCAATGGGATTTGACGCTTTTGGGTTGCCTGCAGAACAATATGCAATTCAGACAGGCCAGCATCCAGCCATTACTACAGAAACAAATATCAAGAGGTACAAAGAGCAGCTAAGAAACCTGGGCTTTAGCTATGATTGGTCTCGAGAAGTGAGAACATCAGATTCCGATTATTACAAATGGACGCAATGGATATTTAAGCAACTTTTTAACAGCTGGTATGATAAAACATCTGATAAAGCAGAGAAAATCGAAACACTGATTAATAAATTCGAGCAATCTGGAAATCAAGGTTTGGATGCTGTTTGCGATGATGATACGCCCCCCTTCACCAACGGAGATTGGAAAAACTGGTCTGAATCAGAAAAACAGCGCATGCTGTTAAAGTACCGGCTTACCTACATTGCTGAAACCGTGGTTAACTGGTGTCCTGAGCTTGGTACTGTTCTTTCAAATGATGAAGTCAAAGATGGTTTTTCTGAACGGGGTGGACATCCAGTCATAAAAAAGAAAATGCCACAATGGAATATGCGTATAACCGCATATGCAGATAGATTGTTAAGGGACCTTGATAAAATCGACTGGCCAGAACCTATTAAAGACATGCAGCGGAACTGGATCGGAAAGTCCATGGGAGCCGAAGTGGATTTTCAGGTAGAAAATTCAGATAAAAAAATCCGGGTATTCACCACACGAATAGACACCATATACGGAGTTTCATTTATGGTTTTGGCTCCTGAGAGTGAAATAGTTCCTGAATTAACGACTGATAAACAAAAGGCCGCTATTGAAACCTACGTAGAAGTTGCTAAGAACAGATCAGAGCGGGATCGAATGAGTGATGTGAAAACCATCTCAGGCGTATTTACCGGGAGTTATGTCATCAACCCTTTTAATAATGAAAGGATACCCATCTGGATTGCAGATTATGTATTAGCCGGTTATGGTACAGGTGCAGTTATGGCGGTTCCAAGTGGTGATCAGCGCGATTTTGATTTTGCCAAACATTTTGATCTGCCCATTATAAAAATCATTGACCAGCAAAAAGTAACGGATAGTGAAGCTGACCCTACCAAAGAAGGTAAAATGATCAATTCCGGAATGCTTGATGGCCTCTCTCCTCTTCAGGCAATTGAGAAGGCCAATGAATACATTGTGGAGAAAAAAATTGGATTACCCAAAACAAACTACAGAATACGGGATGCCATATTTGGGCGACAACGATATTGGGGAGAGCCTATCCCTGTTTATTTCAAAGACGGCATACCTTACCTCCTATCAGATGATCAACTACCGCTAGCATTACCCGAAGTAGATAAATTCTTACCTACTGATGATGGGGAGCCCCCACTGGGAAGAGCTAAAGACTGGCATACTGAAGAAGGTGCTCCTTATGAACTAACGACGATGCCAGGGTGGGCAGGTTCTTCCTGGTATTTCTTTCGTTATATGGATCCACACAATGAAGAGGCCTTTGCCAGTCCTGAAGCACTCAAATATTGGAAAGAAGTGGATTTTTACATGGGAGGAAGTGAACATGCCACCGGACACCTGCTTTATTCCAGGTTCTGGACAAAGTTTCTGTACGACATGGGGCATATTTCAGTAGATGAATACGCTAAAAAACTAGTAAATCAGGGTATGATTCAGGGAAGATCAAACCTGGTATACAGAGTGACTGGTGAAAACACATACGTATCAAAAGGTTTAATCAATCAATATGACACTTATGCGATTCATGTGGATGTTAACATCGTTAAGGATGATATACTAGACATTGAAGCATTTAAGCAATTCAAACCCGATGCAAAAAACGCAACGTTCAAGCTTGAAGGCGATAAATTTATTTGTGATGCGGAGGTAGAAAAAATGTCTAAGTCCAAATACAATGTGGTCAATCCTGATGATTTGGTTGATCAATATGGAGCAGATACACTTCGCATGTATGAAATGTTCCTAGGACCTGTCGAGCAAAGTAAGCCATGGAATACCAATGGCATCGAAGGGGTGTATAAGTTCTTAAGACGTTTCTGGGGACTATTTCATGATAATAAAGGGAACTTCAACGTTGTTGAGGAGCAGCCCTCCGCAGCTGAATTAAAAGTCCTTCATGGGACAATCAAAAAAATTGATGAGGATGTAGATCGTTTATCTCTAAACACCTCTGTCAGTAGTTTTATGATTGCAACCAATGAATTATCCTCACTGAAATGTAACAAAAAGGCCATATTAGAACCCTTTGTAATCCTACTAGCATCCTATGCGCCACATATTTCCGAAGAACTTTGGTACCTGTTAGGTCATAAAGAAACAGTCTTTGATACCTCCTTCCCCTCTTTCGATGAAAAACACCTAAAGGAAGACAGTAAAGAATACCCTATCATGATAAATGGCAAGATGCGAACCAAGATTTCTTTCTCGACAGATGCCACTCAAGCGGAAGTTCAACAGGCAGTTACTGAAAATGAAGTCGTCCAGAAATGGCTGGAAGGCAAACCACCTAAAAAAGTAATCTTTGTCCCCAATAAAATCGTGAATGTGGTTGTTTAAGTAATCAGGTGAATACGATGTTAGGAAAACATTCGCATTCACCTGACATTTTAATGTGTATGTGATTCTTCACCTGGATCATGAGAATGGCCATGTCCTGCATCACTTTCACTGTAGTGTTTTGCTAATAGATCTTCACCGAAATCACTGGTAAAATCTCTAAATACTGTATGCACATGATTGGCATCATTTTGTGTATTGTCGTATTCAATAACAAAAGTTGGTCCGTGAACCCTGTAGTAGTGGCGATCACCGACCTCCAGACTACCAGCCCAGGCAAAGTATAGTTCATCAAAACCACCTGCGTCCTGAATTATCTGCATCTGTGTTTTAGCAATATCTTTCTCCATGTTGGATAAGTACAGGTTCAGCAACTTTTTCATTTGAGCCTTTTGAGTTTCGGTCATGTCAGTAAACTTCAGACCACTAAACTTTTCAAGTCTTTCCTTTATTACCTGTCCGGTGAGAATATCATCAGGTGCATCTTTGCTTATGATTGCGATTTTTTGCTGGTCAGCAGTCAACATTTTTATTAATGATCTACCAAAATCCTCCTCATCTTTAAGTATCCGAAAACCTTTTTTCTCACCTGAAGGCACTTTTGCAGGGTTTGAGCCCATAAATGCTGGAGTAACCATCAATTCATCAGAAACTGAGGTAAAGTTCAATGAAAGGTGGTGACCTTCCACTCTCCACCCCCAGGGTGTTTCATCAGAAGGGTTACCAAAAATCGAGAAATAATACTTTTCAGGATGACGACGATCATTATCAGCCGGGAGGTTTTCTATCGCTTTTAATATCACTTCCAATTGCATAATACCTTTGGCTTTCTCCATGCCCTGATCACTCAGATAGGAATTAAGCAATGCAAAAGCCTTCACCTTTTGCCCTTCGTCCATGTTTCTCAGATCAAGCCCTTTACGCTCTCGGGGGATATAGTGCCAGTTAAAACGTTCTTCGTCTTTTAGGTCAAATAGGGCCAATGACTTTTGATCCGCCTTGAGTGAAGCAATGAAGTCCTGAGCCATTTTCACTCTTTTAGACACTTTTACTACTTCAGTAACAGCTTGTTCTTTTGAATTTCCTTCGAAGGGTGATAAAAAATAAATAGAGAGAATGCCTATTACAACAAAAGAAAGTAAGATCGTTTTTTTCATGGTTGGGGTTGTTTGAAAAGCAATTTAAGAAAACTGTCCCGTAATAATACAGGAATAATCTTATCAATTTTTGAAGGTGGCTATACTTAATTAAAATCCAAGCCCGTCATCTTCTCCTTCTATTACAGGTTCATTTGCTGGTGGGGCGGAAGGTTCTTCAACTGGAGCGGTTTCCTGAGGTTGGGGTTCCTCTTGCTCCACATCCTCATTCTCAATGTTAGCATCAGGCACTAAGTTCTGCTCGCTCTCCCCTTGAATATTTGCTGGATCAACGGGTGCTACATCTGTAACTACGCTATCACTGGCAAGCGGTGCTATTTCAGGCTTTGGCCTTGGTCTTTTATAAATAAGCTGATCTCCAAACCATTTATTATAATAAGCCTGCTCAACATTAAAATTATCTTCAGGGTCGTATTTGAAAAGAAACCGGGGACCTTTCTCCTCCTCCTTTTCAACCTGAGCTATCACATCTGTAGATAAACCGATCGAATCCAAACTTGCGATACCTGAAGAATCTGCTTCAAGACCGACTATCAAACTCGAATCTGATTCTATGTTAATGGCTAAGCTACTTTCATCAGCCAACGGCTGTATCACTTCCTCGGGTTTTGGGGCGAGCACATTCTCCATTGGAGCTGTTCTCAAATGATAATTTTTAAGCCAGTAGGGTTCATATTTAATGATGCCAAACTTATTTTTACGCACCTCCCTTGGTGGAACCACAAGATCTTCAACGTAGGCATAATAGTCTATTTCTGGCTTTTGAAGTACAGTATCAGCAGTCAATGTGTCACTTAACGCGACATATTCGCCGCTTAGATTATTTACACTGTCCTTTTGTGCGTTGCGCTGTTCAAGAATCTTAATTCTGTCTACCTCATCCAATTTCCATATGTAGGAAAAATAGGCAATACGTACAGAATCATCGAGTATGTAGGTACTCTGAAATGCAGGGCAAATCACCCTATCCCTACATGAAAAAAGGAGTAGGATTAAACAAAATATTCCTGTTATGTGCCTCATAGTTCGTGGCAGCGTCCTGTTTGACAGCCCTAAAATAGGACTAATTTGACTATCCTGAAAGCAAGAACGCTCAATTCTCAATAAAGTATATGATTATTTAAATAAGTTAAGGACTTTTGGAAACACGATATCGAGCCATTCCTGGTACATTTTTCCGGAAGGATGCAAACCATCGTTGGCAATTAAATCTCTGTTTTCAATTGCTTTTCTAGAGCTTTCAGTAATACTTATGAAGGCAACCTGTTGTTCTTTACAAATCAATTCAGCCTTACTGTTAAACGCATCAATTTGTATGGCTATTTTGTCTGGGTTTTTATCTTGTGCAAACGATGTAACCCCATAATCAGGGATAGATAAAACAAAAACAGCCTGTTTATTACCACCAGCAAAAGCAATAGCTTTCAATAATAATTGCTCAAACTCAACCTGGTACTGGTCAATGTCATAACCCCTATATTGATTATTGACTCCAATCAATAACGAAACCAGAGCATACTTAGCAAGTAATTGTGTTTCCTCAATGGCATCAATCAATTCACCAGTAGTCCATCCAGTTTTTGCTACAATAGTGGTTTCAACCTTACAGTTTTGGCTTTCTTGTAGCAGGGCTGATAATTGATTAGGCCAACGTTGATTTTCTAAAACACTTTCGCCAATGGTATAACTGTCACCAAGTGCAAGATATTGCAGGACATGGTCGCGTTCTGGCTCAGCATTAATCATCATTGGACAATAAGAAATGATAAAACTTAAATATATCCAAAATGTCCTTTTCAAGAACTGGTACTGTTAATCTCTTCACGGACCTTTTTTGGCAATCCATTAACCACCAGCATGTAAGAATCATCTATCCACTGCTTTAATAGCTCATCTCCCACCAATCCAGAGGTGAGTACTGTATTCCAATGACGTTTATTCATGTGATATCCGGGCCTAACATCCGAAAACTCTTCTCTCAGCTGAATTGCAATTTCCGGATCACATTTTAGGTTAATGCTTTCAAATTGTTCAATATCTGTCAATGCAAACATTTTTCCTGCAACCTTGAAAACCAGGGTATCTGGTCCAAACGGGATTTCCTCCGTGACCATCGGTTTAGATAAACAATATTGCCTAAATGATTCAATATCCATTGACTGCAGAATATAATTACATGGAACGTGTCACAATCCTTGTAATGATAATAACCAATGCGATTAAAAACATGATAATGGACATCTTGTTAATTCCATGCATCATTTTCAGGTTAGTATCGATCTTTCTATTGGGGTCTTTCTTTCGAAAATAATAGCCGAGTACTTCCTTGAAGTTAAAATAGTAACCGGGATCATTCCTTTTTTGTGGTTCCTTCTCTTCCATCACACTAAGTTTATTTCCTCTTTTTTTGGTTCAACCCATCTTCCATCTTCCCTGATCAACTCAATCAATTCATCCAGTGCTTTAGCAGAGGGCACCCCGCGCTTAACTACTTCTTTGCCTTTATAAAGGGTAATTTTCCCTTTGCCCGAACCTACATAGCCATAGTCTGCATCTGCCATTTCACCAGGTCCATTTACGATACACCCCATGATGCCAATTTTTACACCTTTTAAGTGATCAGTTCTTTTCCTGATCATGGCTGTGGTCTCCTGCAGATCAAAAAGTGTTCTTCCGCAGGATGGACAAGAAATGTATTCCGTTTTGGTTATCCTCGTTCTCGCAGCCTGTAATATTCCGAATGCAAGTTGATTGTAGGTCTTAGTATCTTTGAGTATTTCTTCCTTTGTCCCTGCTTTAGCGCCCCTTATCATGACCCCATCTCCAAAGCCATCTATCAACAAACTCCCCATATCAGTAGCCGCATCTACTGTGAGTTGATCTCCTGAGCACTTTTTATAGTCTCTTTGAATCACAAAGGGAATTGTTAATTCAGCATTCATGAGGGAAAGGAGACAACCTCTCAAATCAGCAAACGCACCCGGATGATCTGTTGAGCCTATCAGGACAATGTTTTGAAAATGCTTTAATTCCTCAATTAAAACTACATCTAATTCATCTATTCCTACCTGCAGAAAATTCAACTTTGAATGAAGTTTACGAACGCTTTCCAGGTGAACTTTGGAAATCATTGGGTGCTTTACTTCTTTGTCCTCATGGCTCAGCCAACTTTCATAATCAACAATCTCCCTTAAACCATTCGGTAGCATAAATGAAATCGGATTTGATCCGGTATAGATATAATCGACACCAGTATCGTTCATTGCCCATTTATCAAGCTCTGGAAGATAGAAATGGCCAACCGCATTCAAGTCTTTTACCTGTAAATCATTGACCCTCGAAAAGTCTGCGATAACTCGAGGCACATTTTCATCACCGAAATTTACTACTTCGCTCGTATGCCTTTTCTGGTACTCAAACGGTTGGTAAAGATTAAAACCTGTCGACTGTATTGGTTTCAGGTCAGCCCTGTTAATTACCTTATCCACCAATAATCGAGCTACTGGTGCTTCAAATTCAGGTTCTTCTGTGAGTGAGACTCTGACTGTATCCCCCAAACCATCTTCAAGTAGAGTGCCTATTCCAATTGCTGATTTAATCCTGCCATCCTCTGCTTCTCCCGCTTCTGTTACACCCAGATGTAGCGGGTAAGGCTGTAGTTTTTCTTCTTCCAGTTTTTGAACCAATAACCGATAGGCCTGCACCATCACCTGAGGATTACTTGATTTCATGGAAACAACAATGTCATGATAATTGAGGTCTTCGCAAATTCTGATAAATTCCAAAGCAGATTCAACCATACCAAGTGGGGTATCCCCGTACCTACTCATTATTCGATCAGATAGTGATCCATGATTGGTGCCAATTCTCATAGCAGTTCCATGTTCTTTACAGATATCAACTAAGGGAATAAACTTTTCTCGTATTCTATCCAATTCCAGTTGATAACTATCATCTGTATATTCAATCTCTTCAAATCGTTTTTTATCTGCATAATTACCCGGGTTTATCCGGACCTTTTCAACAATTTTGGCTGCCAGTTCTGCAGCATTTGGAGTAAAGTGAATGTCTGCAACCAGTGGTGTATTATAGCCTTTATCTCGTAACTCTCTTTTAATATTCCTCAAGTTTTCAGCTTCCTTGAGACTTGGGGCTGTTATCCTTACATATTCACAGCCGGCTTCAATCATCCTGATCGCCTGCTCAACAGATCCTTTGGTATCCATCGTATCTACGGTAGTCATAGATTGTACTCGAATAGGATAATCACCTCCCAAAGGAATATCTCCGATGTTTACAACTCTGGTTTTTCTTCTGCTGTAAGTAGCGAGACTATTGCAGAATTTGAATTGTTCTGACATGTTAAAACCTGACATTTAATGCATTTTATACAAAGGTAAACAGTATTCCTACAGAAAAGTTATGGTAAATTAAAGGTCACCTAACTGCGGCCTGATTACCAAATCTTCCACCACCGATTGTGCACTTAATTGATAGGTACCATAAACCATATCTGCTACATCCTGAGCTTTCATAAATCTTTCTTCAGGAATATCTACTCCTTCCCAGCTTGCCGTCAATGTAGCTCCAGGTAACACAGACGTCACCCTAATACCTGATTCCTTTAATTCTTCCCTGAGCACTTTGGACATTCCATATAATGCAAACTTGCTAATGCAATAGGCACCTCCATTCTTGTAGGCAGTAATGCTAGCAGTAGAACACATATTGAAAATGTGACCTTTTTCAGCGCCTTTCATGAAAGAAACTATTCCTCGAGTTACGTGATAGGCGCTGAATAAATTCGTGTTTATCAGGTCCTCTAGTGCACCCTCAGGCTCCTCCAATATCTCACCAGGTAAAAATCTACCTGTATTGTTAACTAAAACTTCTACAGGTTTACCGATCAATTTGATAAATTCAATGAAATCCTGGCAATCTTCTTTCATAGATAAATCCGCAGCATGGACATTCACCTTGCAATCAAACTTTTCTGATAGCTCTGCTTTTAATGCATCCAGGTCTTCCTCATTTCTTGAACATGTTACCACAGAATACCCATTGGAAGCAAAAAGTGTCAAAATAGCTTTACCGATACCTTTGGTACCTCCAGTCACTACAACTAATTTGTCTTCGTTTTTCATATTTGTTTTTTTTGCGTCAGTCAAATCATGGAGTTTGAAATCTTCTTGTTAATTTGGCAAAACTAACACTTCCAGGAGAAGGTCTCGTTCATGAAAAATTTCGGAAAATTTTTAATTTTTATCTCTCAGCTTTTCGTAAGACGTGAAACTTTCGTGACTTATGTTAGGCTAACATTGACAGAATGTATCAATGTTGGATATAATTCCTTGTTCATTGTGTCAGTCGTTTCTTTATTCATGGGTGCAGTTACTACTATTCAGACCGCTTTTAACCTGGTCAGCCCCTTAATTCCTGCTCCGGTCATATCACTGGTAGTCAGAGACATGACTATACTTGAACTAAGCCCAACAATCATTGCCATTATCTATGCGGGAAAGGTTGGTTCGAACATCGCAGGAGAGTTGGGGACTATGCGTATTACCGAGCAGATCGATGCACTGGAAGTGATGGGTATTAATGCTACTTCCTATCTGGTCTTACCAAAAATCGTAGCTTCTATCCTCATGTATCCTATGTTGGTCGTCCTTTCTGGCTTTCTCACAATTTGGGGGGGCTATGCAACCAGTGTTCTCACGGGTGTGATGACAGGCACAGACTACATCATAGGAATAAGAATGGAATTTATCCCCTTTAATGTGGCCTTTGCTTTAATCAAAGCATTGGTTTTTGCCTTCCTGATCGCCTCAATTTCTGCCTTTAGAGGTTTTTACACTTCCGGAGGTGCCTTAGAAGTTGGACAATCATCTACAGCTGCTGTTGTTAATAGTTGTATCGCAGTATTATTAGCAGATTATTTATTAGCTCAATTATTATTAGGATGATAGAGGTCAGTAACATCAGCAAATCTTTTGAAGATAAGGAGGTCTTAACGGACATCTCCGCAACATTCGAGAAAGGAAAAACCAACCTGATCATTGGATCAAGTGGTACAGGTAAGAGTGTATTGCTAAAATGTATTGTAGGGTTATTAAAGCCGGATGAGGGTAAAGTCCTTTACGATGGTAGAGAATTTACTGATACAGATAAAGATATTCAGACAGATATCAGAAGAGAAATGGGCATGCTTTTTCAAGGCAGTGCCTTATTTGACAGCATGTCGGTTGAACAAAACATCATGTTTCCATTGAATATCCTGACCAAGATGAAACCGGACGAAAAGCTTGATCGGGTGAATTTATGTCTTGAACGTGTCGGATTGGAAAACGTAAACAAAAAAATGCCCTCTGAGATCAGTGGAGGAATGAAAAAACGGGTGGGCATAGCCAGATCAATTGTAAACCAACCTAATTATTTGTTTTGTGATGAGCCAAACTCAGGCCTTGACCCACAGACGAGTATTGTCATTGACGAACTAATCAAAGAAATCACCATCGAAAATGACATCACTACTGTGATTGTTACACACGATATGAATTCAGTCATTGAAATTGGAGATAAAGTGATATTCATGTTCAAAGGGAAAAAACTGTGGGAAGGAAGCAACAAAAACATTACGGATACTGATGTGAAAGAACTTAATGATTTTGTATTTGCAAACCGCATGATGCGAAAATTCAAATAATCAAAAATAAATCCAGCTAAGACTGCCTGCTATCTGAAAGCCAGCATTAAGAAAACATGTTTCAACTCCCAAGAAATGTCTGGTTACTCACGATGGCTCAGGCTTTAATCTTATCTGTAAACTCTTGTGTCGTTTTTATAGGAGGTCTTATTGGTAAGGATCTCGCGCCTTCCAATAATCTTTCCACACTGCCCATAGCCAGCCTGGTCATCGGCACAGCCTGTGCTTCAATCCCGGTAACCTTATTAATGCGAAGATTGGGAAGAAGGACCGCCTTTCTCTCGATATTTACTTATTCAATTTTAGTGGCTTTTTCTGCAATATATTTTATCTCTATACAATCATTTATTGGGTTTTGTGTAAGCATCTTTCTTTTTGGAGTAACGAGTGCCTGTGGGATGCAGTTTAGGTTTGCTGCAATGGAAAGTGTGGAAGAATCGTTGGTTCCAAAAGCAGCGTCCAATGTTTTATTAGGTGGTATTGTAGCGGCATTTTTAGGGCCGGAAGTTGCGTTATTAGGTAAAGATCTTCTACCGGTAGCTTATACTGGCTCATTCTTGCTCCTTGCGCTTTTATTTCTTTTATGTCTGGTTATTCTTCTTCCTTTCCAAAATCCAAAGGCTACAAATTCAAGGACAACTACCACACAGCGAACACTTATAGAGATTGCTAAGCATCCATTTTTCTGGGTATCCATATTAAGCGCAACAGTTGGATATGCAGTAATGTCTTTTGTTATGACAGCGACACCAGTAAGTATGCATGTAATAGACGGGCATTCGCTGAATCATACCAAATGGGTGATCCAAAGTCATATTTTAGCCATGTTTGTCCCATCTTTCATCGCTGCGTGGACCATTTCCAAAATAGGAATTACCAGGATGATGATCGTGGGATTATTAGCTTATGTCTTATGTATTGCTATTGCTTATATGGACCATTATGTAAGTAACTATTGGATATCGTTGATCTTGTTGGGTATTGGATGGAATTTCCTTTTCATAGGTGGCACTACCCTACTACCCCAGGTATATCGCCCCGAAGAGCGTTTCAAAGTCCAGGCCATCAATGAATTCATCGTATTTGGAGTCCAGGCAGCTGCCTCCCTATCGGCAGGATGGATCATCTTTGCATTAGGATGGGAAAAGATGCTGCTTTTCACCCTTCCTATCATTTTAGCTCAACTATTTATCGTGATAAAATGGGGACCTCGAACAAACAGAGTTTAACTGATTATAATAGTGGGTACTCAAAACAAAAAGATAAACACCTTGTTTGAAACCTTGAGTGAGTTTTACAGGCAAAAATTGATTCTTCATTCTGGCATTTTTTTTCAAAAAGAAGCAATCAATTCTTAAGCTTAAAACAAGTTGAAATATTGTTTAAGCTATGCATTGCAGCTTTTTGTAAAATCATTATTAACATTGCTTTTAGCAAATCCCAAAAAAACACCATATTACGCGTGATGGAAATAATTAAACACCCCAAAAATCTGGCATTTTTTGCTCTTTTATTAGTCTTTTCCTGTACTCAATCAGATAAAGTAGTCCCGTTATCAATCAAACAAACCACTGACCAATCAAAGGCAAGAGAAGCTGAAATAATGGCTGAAACGACGTTAGAGGTTGAAAATGGCTTAACCTTGAATCTTTGGGCTTCTGATTCCCTCACACCGGACGCGATTGCCCTGGAAGTTGATGATTATGGACGTATATATATCACCAGAGCCATACGACCTTTCAACTCAGAGTTTGATATAAGGGGTCATAGAGATTGGATGACTCCATCAATTGGATTACAGTCAGTGGAAGAACGTAGGGCTTTTCTACGAACGACTTTTGCCCCTGAGAAAAGTGCTGAAAATGAATGGCTAAAAGACCTTAATGGTGATGGTAGCCATGATTGGAAAGACCTGACTGTTGAAATGGATGAGCTATGGCAGATCTCTGACGAAAATCAAGATGGCTATGCTGATATTGCCAAACGCATTTATCAATTACCCGCTGAAGAAATCACTGATGTTGCCGGTGCATTAGAAGTGACCAGAGATGCCATTTTTATGGGAAGTGCTCCTGACATGTGGAGGTTAACTGACACCAATGAAGACGGAGTCATGGACAAGCAAGAATCTTTAGGGACAGGCTTCATGGCTCATATTGGTTTTGGGGGACACGGAATGTCCGGAGCTATCATGGGCCCCGATGGTAAACTTTACTGGGGTATTGGAGATATTGGAGCGAACCTAACTGCTAATGATGGTTCAAAGTATAATTTCCCTAACCGTGGAGTCATTGTGAGAGCAAACCCGGATGGTAGCAACTTTGAGGTGTTTTCTGCTGGACATCGCAATACCCATGAGTTTGTCTTTGATGAATATGGAAACATTATTAGTTCGGACAATGATGGAGACCAGGCTGGAGAAAGTGAAAGATTAGTTCACATTGTAGAGGGTTACGATTCAGGCTGGAGAATTAACTGGCAATTTGGAAAATACACAGATCCAAAAAACAATGATTATAGGGTCTGGATGGATGAGAAATATTTTGTGCCCAGATATGAAGGTCAGGCTGCTCACATTCTACCTCCAATTAGAAATTATCATAACGGCCCTACTGGAATGGTATATAACCCAGGTACCGCACTCGGAAAAAGATGGCAAAATAAGTTCTTCCTTGTAGAATTTGTGGGACAAGCCAGTAGATCTCCTATTTGGTCTTTTAGCCTTAAGCCAAAAGGAGCCACATTTGAGTTTGATTCAGAAGTGATGGTGGTGAAAGGGATTTTACCAACAGGAATCTCTTTTGGACCTGATGGATCCTTATATATGGCAGATTGGATCAAAGGATGGGAGCCTAAAAGCTTTGGTAGGATTTGGCGCATGGATGTAACTTCAGAGACCAATGACCTGGCCGAACAAAGGAAAGAAACCTTGCGATTAATGTCCCTTGATTATAGCAAAGAGTCAGGTGACCAATTATTGACCTACCTACATTATCCTGACATGAGAATCAGGCAGAAGGCACAGTTTGAACTAGCAGAAAGAGACGAACCAGGATCAATGGTTTTAAAAGCAGCTATTGACCAAAAGGAAAATCAATTGGCTAGAATTCATGGTATATGGGGCCTTGGTCAACTTGCCCAAAAAGATGCTGCTTACGCAGAGGAATTAATGAATCTTTTAAGCGATTCAGATCCTGAAATTGTAGCACAGGCAGCTAAAATAATCGGCGACGTTTATTATAATCCTGCTGAAGAAAAACTAATCTCATTGGTCAACTCTCCATTTCCTCGAGTGCAATTTTATACTACTCAGGCATTGGGTCGATTAAAATCTGCGAATGCCATCGACGAGATTCTTACTATGATTGAGCAAAATAATGATGAGGACCTCTACCTGAGACACGTTGGAGTTTACGCACTGTATCGAATTGGCGTTTCCGAACCAATCGTTGCCCTGGAAAACAATGAGAGTAAGGCACTTAGAGTAGCTGCAGTTTTAGTATTGAGAAGGATGGGAAATGAAAATGTAGCCCGATTCTTAGATGATGAAGATGAATACATTGTAACAGATGCAGCCAGGGCCATAAATGATGATTTTTCCATCGAAGCTGCACTGCCCGCACTTGCCGCCATTCTGGACGAAGACAGATTTACTTCAGAGCCTTTGTTAAGAAGAGCTATTAACGCAGCCTTAAGGGTTGGTGGAGATGAGCAGCTTAGTCGGCTTATTACTTTTGCCAAAAAGAAAAGTGTTTCTAATGCATTACGAGCTGAGGCCCTTGCGGCATTGGGAACCTGGCCTGAGCCTTCAGTATTAGATCGGGTAGATGGAAGATACCGCGGAGAAGTGATAAGAGAAGCTGAACCTGTTATACAGGCAATTGAAAAAGAAATAGATTACTTCTTGTCTGACAAATCCTCAGATATTGTTGTCGCTGGATTAGAAGCAATTAGTAATCTTGGCATCAATACAAAAACTGCAGGTATTGTTGCACTTCAAAACCACATGGATCCCGTTGTTAGGGCATCGGCAATCACTGCATTAAATCAATTGGATTACCCGGGCATTGAAGCGGTTATTCAGAAGGGTATGCAGGACAGAGATTCTGATGTCAGAACCACAGCCATAGGTTTACTTAGCCAGATAGAGATTAGCAAAGAAAACTTACCTAAAGTCGTAATGCCTATCTTCAAAACAGGCACTTTGAAAGAAAAACAGGAGACCATTCGCATCCTTGGGGAACTATCTATTGATAAGACCAAACCCATCCTGAGCGACCTGATTGAGCAATTGAAAAACGCAAAAATTGAACCTGGAATTGCCTTAGATCTAATTGAGGCAGTAGAAAACACAGCATCCGATGAACTAATTGCCCAGCTAGCCCCTTACCGATCTAAAGAAAAATCACTTGACTCATTTAAAGAAACACTTGTGGGTGGTGATGCCCGATCCGGAGGTCGCTATTTCTATCGGAATTCTACCGGTCAATGTATCAGATGTCATTCAATGGAAGAAGGTACCGGGTCAAATGTTGGCCCTGTCTTAGCAGATATTGGATCCAAACTTACCCGAGAACAGCTATTAGAAGCCTTAATTGAACCTAGTGCCAGACTTTCGCCTGGTTATGGAAACGTGATTTTAACACTCAATGATGGTGAAAAAATAACGGGTATGCTATTGGAGGAGAGGAAAGATGAGCTGCTGTTGAAAGCCAATGAACCTGAACCTCTGCATATTGATCTTTCAAGAATAAAGAATAGAGAAAATTTACCTTCAGGAATGCCACCTATGGGAAGTATTATGTCAAAAAGAGAAATTAGAGATGTAATCGAATTTCTAGCGAGTCAAAAATAATATAGCTGGTTGTTTTCAATGTGATCATCTCTGTCTCTCAGGATTATATGGAATCATTGCATTTCTGTCACCGTGTGTCCGGTTAAGCCCAAGAGTGCACATGTCTCCCCTTTATAAATGTGTGCAGTATACGATTGGAATCCTAAATAACCCTAGAACAAATAAAGAAAATAACAGGAACTGATTCAGTGGTCAATCTATTAGGTATAAACGTCTTGAGCAGTTGATTAATACAGGATTAAGCTATAAATTAAGGGTGATTACTATTATCTTCATGTCAAATGATTGAATTAAAGAGAATTGTAGAAGCACACAGAAACACTGACTTTAATAAGCATAAGGCAGCCCTGGCCACCGTAGTAAAAGTGGAAGGATCCTCTTACAGAAGTCCTGGAGCTAAGATGTTCATTCTCAATAATGGAATTTGGGAAGGATCCATCAGTGGTGGGTGCCTGGAAGGAGATGTATTGAGGCAGGCGCGCGAAATCATGGAATCGGGTAAGGCCAGGACCATCACATACGATACGAATGAAGATAGCAGTCATCAACTGGGAATTAACCTGGGATGTAATGGCATCATTCACATTTTCGTACAACCTCTGAATAGAAAAAATCCTTTAATCCCTGTCTTAGAAAAGATCATCAATAGTCAGAAAAAAACAATTCTGATTAAGCGGCTCAATGAGTTTCCGACCTTTTCATGGACAAAGAAAGATGGTGAGATTCTGGATTCTACTTTTGACTACCATGAAATACCTGGCCTCGGGGATTTAGAAAACAAAATATACAAGCAAACCTCAGGACTTATTGAAATTGATGATGAATGGGTATTTTTTGAGGAGTTTGAACCGGCCATCGATATAGTTATTGTTGGCGGTGGTGGTGATGCGCAGCCAGTTGTCCACTTTGCCAATCAATTGGGCTGGAATGTCAGACTTACAGACGAGTGTGCTGCTCACCTGTTTCCTAAGAACTTCCCTCAGGCAAAGGTCATTCAGTGCGACAGGCAGTACATGGGAGAAAAGGTCACTACAACTCCCTATTCCGCTGTGATTTTAATGACTCACAACCTGGATTATGACCGGGATGCATTGATTCAGGTACTTGAAGGAGAAGCACCTTATATTGGCATTGTGGGTCCAAAGAAACGTTGGGAAAAAATGAAATCACAGCTGGAAGATAGAGGCATCAAGCTCTCTAAAAAAGATCTCAACAGAATCCATGCTCCGGTCGGCCTTGACATAGGAGCCGATACGAGAGAAGAAATTGCCTTGTCTATTATAGCAGAGATTAAAGCGTATTTTTCTAATAGAAGTGGAAAATCTCTCAAGGAAAGGAAAGATAGCATTCACATCAAAGATCCTAAGACAGGAGAAGTTCTTAAATCATCTCACGCCATTTAGATTTGAATTCTCAAACGGCAATCATTCTCGTTGCTGCAGGTAATTCCTCCAGGCTTGGACGTCCTAAACAACTACTTGAGGTAAAAGGGCAAAAACTATTGGAGTATGTGGCACTACAAGCATGTCATAGTCAGGCGACTGATGTATTCGTGGTCTTGGGTTCAGAAAAAGATACCTTGAGAGCGCTTCTAGATAAGCTTGATATACACCTTGTTGACAACGAACATTGGGAAAAGGGAATGGGGAGCTCCATCAAAAAAGGTATGCAGGCGGTGATAGCAAAAGGGAATTATGACTCAGTGATCGTTTCTGTTTGTGACCAACCTTACCTCACCTCACAATTATTTAATCAATTAATCAACCAACCAAAGGAGCATAAAATTATTACTTCCGCATATAACAATCAGGATTTCGGCCCTCCCACCCTGTTTAGAAAATCAATATTTGAAAATTTATTACATATTGATGACTTATCAGGAGCACGTTCATTGATAATAAAACATCAGAAAACACTAGGTCTTGTAGCCTTTCCTCAAGGGGAAATCGATCTGGATACGGAAGCGGATTATGAAAATTATAAAGTGTCTCATAATTAGGGAAATGGCTTTATTTTTGTATTAGTTTAAACAACATAATAAACGTTTCCCATTTAGTCACCTATTAAATCAGTATCATGAATTACAAACCCTTACTCATTCTTATCATTTCGCTTGTCGCATTGTCAGAATCCTTTGCACAAAAGCAAAAATTATTCAACGGCAAAGACCTTGAAGGCTGGATCAATTACGGGAACGAAAAATGGTATGTCGAAGATGGGTTGATCGTCGCGGAAAGCGGACCCAAGGGCGAATATGGGTACCTGGGCACAGAAGGAACATTCAAGGATTTTGTGCTTACGCTGGAGTTCAAACAAGAGAAAGATGGCAATAGTGGATTGTTCTTTCACTCTTCCATAGAGGGCACTAAAATTGCCGGCTGGCAGGCGGAGATTGCTCCTCCTGGTCATGACTCAGGCGGAATCTATGAATCTTATGGACGGGGATGGCTGATTAAACCAGATCCAGCAGTGTCCGATAAAGCGCTTAAGTACGGTGAATGGAACAAGATGAAACTGGAAGTAAAGGGCGATCAGGTAACAACTTGGCTTAATGGCGAACAGATGATTACACTCAATGATGAAAAAATCGGAGATTCGGACGGCCAGATTGCCCTACAAATCCACAGCGGTGGTGGATTAAAACTCTACTTTAAAAAAATTGTGATCAAGCCTTTGAAGTAATTCTTCCTAACCGCTAAGACGCAAAGGAGGCGCAAGGATCGCCAAGATTACAATACGGGCTTTGTGCTTTCTTTGTGTCCCATATGGCTAATTATTAGCTGCGACAATCATCCGCTCATGGTTATACTGGCTTCTAATCACACGTTTGGGGATTTTACCATTATCTGTTATTTTGTGGGAAATACCTGAATCATGATAAAGAACATCGTCATCATCATTCTTACATTCCTGACCTTATTTCTGGTTGTATTTTCTAATATTAAAGCTAATGAAGCTATAAAAAGTGAAGCTATGGCTCAAGAATATTTCCTTAAAGCTGAAATGCAAAGAAAATCAGCGGAGGAAATGGCCAGAGATATTCAAAATGAAAAAGATCAAAAGATAGCATCTTTAGTGGCTGAATTGGAAGCGTGTAAAGACAGTAAATAGCTTTTTTCATCTCTTCTGTTCGTTAAATCACCAACTAAGACAGAATTCTAATTGCGCACTTTGCGAATTCTTCGCGACCTTTGCGGTTAATATTACCTCAACCTCAGACTATTCCCAATCACACTGACTGAACTCAAACTCATGGCTGCCGCTGCGATCATTGGGCTCAGCAAAATGCCAAAGAAAGGAAATAAGATACCAGCAGCGATTGGAATCCCTACCGTATTATAAACCAAGGCAAAGAACAGGTTCTGCTTGATATTACTCATTACATTTTTACTGAGCTGAAAAGCTTTAATTATTCCGTTCAAATCACCCTTAACAAGTGTAATACCTGCGCTTTCTATGGCCACGTCAGTACCTGTACCCATGGCAATCCCTACCTCACTTTGCGCCAAAGCCGGTGAATCATTGATCCCATCTCCCGCCATAGCAACCTTCAGCCCTTTATCCTGTAGTTCTTTGATCTCCTTTTGTTTATCCTTAGGCGACATCCCCGCTTTGAATTCAATATCCAGTTCATCTGCAATGGTCTGTGCCGTATAAGCATTATCTCCTGTGAGCATCAGGATCCTTATCCCTCGTTCTTTCAAATTACTGATGGCCTCAGAACTGGTCTTCTTGATTGGGTCACCAATGGTAAAATATCCAATCAGCTTCTCTTGAACAGCCACATAAGAGACCGTTTTACCTTTCTTCTGTTCCTCTTTTACGACTTTGGTAATTTTAACGGGTATATCGATCTGACCCGTATTCATCATCCGGTCATTTCCAATAATTACTTCTTTTCCTTTAACCTTTCCTGAAACTCCTTTGCCGGTCTCGGATTCGAAGCCTTCCGGTTTTGTCAAACTTAGTTTCTTATCTTTTGCAGATCGAACAGTGGCTTCTGCCAATGGATGTTCGCTTTGCTGGTTGAGCGAAGCAACAAACCTAAGTACTTCCTCCTCAGAAATACCCTGATCAACACTGATCACCTGCTCCACGGATGGCTTCCCTTCAGTGATCGTCCCCGTCTTATCTACCACGAGCACATCTATCTTATTAAGTGTTTCCAGTGCTTCTGCATTTTTGATCAGCACACCCTCTTTTGCGCCTTTACCAACACCCACCATCACTGACATAGGTGTTGCAAGACCTAAAGCACATGGACAGGCAATAATCAATACGGCAATGGCATTGACAAACGCATAAACATATCTGGGTTCTGGACCAAAAATTACCCAAACGCCAAATGTGATTACTGAAACCAATACCACAACAGGCACAAAATAACCGGAGATCTTATCCGCCAGCTTTTGAATCGGCGCCCTGCTCCTGCTGGCTTTGTTTACCATATCTACAATTTGTGACAGCAAAGTATCAGCACCTACTTTCTCAGCCTTCAGCGTAAATGACTGATTTCCATTGATCGTTCCGGAACTCACCTTATCACCTACTGACTTCTCTACAGGTATGGGTTCTCCTGTAATCATGGATTCATCAATACTGCTTGAGCCCTCCTCAATCTTCCCGTCAACAGGTATTTTATCCCCAGGCTTCACTCTAAGCAAGTCGCCAACTTGTATTTCATCTAATGAAACCACTTCCTCCTCACCATTAATTATCCTTACGGCCTTATTTGGAGCTAATTTTAGCAGCTCTTTGACAGCCGAATTGGTCTTGCTGTGTGCCCTTGCTTCCAGCACCTGCCCCAATAAAACCAGTGTTAATATAACGGTAGCTGCTTCAAAGTAGACATGCACTGTACCTGAATCAGTTGTAAATTGATCAGGAAATAATTCAGGAAAAAGCATCCCAAAAACACTAAATAGCCAGGCTGCAGTTGAGCCAATGCCTATTAAGGTCCACATGTTAAGGTTCCAGGTAACAATGGAGCGCCAGGCGCGTTCGAAAAACATCCAGGTAGCATAAAATACTACGGGTATAGAAAACCCAAATTGTACCCAATTCCATGATTTCAATTCCATGATATTATACAAGGGATTGTCTGGAATCATCTCTGACATGGCAATGACGAAAATCGGCAAAGTGAATACTACCGCAATCCAAAACTTCTTAAGCAGCTTTTGAAAGGTTTTGCTTTCTGCTGATTCATCCACTTCCTTTGGAACCAGATCCATCCCACATTTTGGACAACTTCCAGGATCCTCTTTTACAACCTCCGGATGCATGGGGCAAGTGTATTTACTTTGATTGTTACTGTTTCTACTTACCTCCTCAACCAGGTCCATCCCGCAAACAGGGCAATCACCTGGTTTGTCATAGGTTTTATCCACTTCACAATGCATGGGACAGTAATAGGCCCCTGTACCTTTTTCTTGTTTTTTGGTTGATTCATGAGGGTGCTTATGAGATCCACGATCATGCTTGTCCTCTCCTTTCGCATGTATCATGTAATGACCACCATCAGCTTCCATGGCATTTTGAAGCTTTTCAAAAGGCACATGCTTTACAATCTCCAGAACAGCTTCATGTTCTTTAAGGTTGACCTTTGCTGACTTTACTCCCTCGACCTGTTTTAAAGTCTGCTCTACATGGTTCCTGCAGCCATCACAAGTCATACCGGATATTTGATAAGTGTGTTCCATGATATTTTATCTATTGCTCATTAATGGAATTTTCATCCCTGTATTACAGCACATATTCACATGTATGGTATTCTTAATTTATCAAATGGAATTTCATCTAACAAAAGGACGCCATTATTTAATTCTATATCTTAAACCGACGTAGGTATTCCTTCCAAATATAGGTCCCCATACCAAAGAACTGTCAAAATAATCGCTGAAGGGTTGATCACTAGCTAAAATTGGTTGATTTTGTCTAAAATTTAACAAGTTTTCTACTCCTGCATATATCTCAAACTTACTATCCCTCCAACTTTTACTCACTTGAGAGCTCATCAAGATAAAATCTGGTGAACGCTCTGATAATGCATAAGCATCTGGATTGGATACTGTGCCTGGAATGCGCTTGCCACCCTGCCAATTAGCCGTGTAGTCAAATCTCCAGTGATTTCGGGTTTCGTAAGCCAGATTGGCAAATGCCCTGTGCGTTGAAATGAGAGGTTTAGAAAGAAGCTTATTACCATATGTTGTCTGAACGTCAAACCACCGATAAGCCAGCCTAAGATCTAGTCTGTTTATTAACTCATAGTCTACCTGCGCCTGAAAACTATTTGACCAGGATTGACCACTCAAATTGTAATAATTCACTTCCTGTGGATTAGCATCTAAATCGATTACAATTTGGTTTGTAAAATCTGTTCGATAGAAATCAAAACTCATACTACCATCTCGGTAGTCTAATGTGAATTCATGGGTCAGGTTAGCACCATAATTCCAGGCAACTTCCGGATCTAAACCATAAGGCTTGTTTGAATCATCTCCCTGAATAATAAAACTTCGGGAAGAAGCCATATAACCCATGTTTTCTGACAAAATGTTTGCCGTTCTTTGTCCACGACCAAGAGAGCCCCTTAAAACTGTGTTTTCTCCTATCAAATATCTCAGATGCAATCGAGGAGTAATAAATCCACCATATAGGTTATGATAATCCCCTCTGATCCCAGCTACCAGGTTAAACTGATCTGAACCCAGATATGAATATTCAAAAAATCCGCCTGGTACTACTTCAGTCCTGTCAAAATTGCCGGGACCGAATCGTTCGTCATATTGATCATATTGAAAACTAGTACCTGTTTTAAATTGATGATTTGTTGAGCCAATAATACTTTGATAAATGAAATTACCATAGAGCATTCGCTGGGAGGCCACATAATCTCTTAAACCAAAAAATGTTTGATTGTCATGATGACCACCTGATATTTGAAATCCAAAACTTTCATAGGGCTTAGTTGGGTTGACTTTCCCTATTTTAGCCCAGCCCTCCAACCTTTTGGTAAGCATTTGCATCCCCCAAATAGTATTCGAACCACGCTCTGACAGTTTAAAATCATTTTGACCACCTATGTTGTTGACATAAGTACCTTTTATTCCAAACTGTAAGTGTAATCCCTGATCACTATACAATTCCCAGCGATTCAAGCCGACAAATTGATTACCCAATGGATTGTCTAAAAATCCATCATTATTGTTGTCATTTTTAATGCTATTATTCTTGCCATGTAGCAGCAATGCCGTACCCCATTTATCTCCAACATCTTGCCTGAGGTTTGCATTGAATTCAATGCGACCCATTTGGTTACCATAGGCATTCAAATAAAGGCGATCCATGTTAGCAGGGTTTCTTAGATTTACATTGATCTGACCGGCAATGCTCTCGTAGCCATTGACAACTGATCCGGTTCCTTTATTTAATTGGATTGTCTCTATCCATGTCCCGGGAGTATATGTCAGTCCCTGAATAGCAGAAAGTCCGTGCACATCCGGTATATTTTCCCGCATAATCTGAGTGTAAGGTCCGGCTAAACCAAGCATTTGAATTTGTCTGGTTCCCGTAATTGCATCGGTAAACGAAACGTCGACACTTGGACTTGTCTCGAAGCTTTCCGAGAGGTTACAGCATGCAGCTTTAAGTAGTTCGCGCGCTCCAATTGTTTCTACTTTCTTGGCAGAAAGAAAATCAATAGTTGTTGTTTTTTGTCGGTATTCAACCGCTACTTCTTCCAATTCACCATTCTGCGATAATTGGACATTCAAGAAAGATTGATTTTCAATAAGGATGGTATCACTTAAATATCCAATAAAACTTATAACCAGGTGATTGTTATTCACATTGTTGCTCAGCCTGAAAATACCCAAAGTATCAGTTGTGACCCCGGTGGTGGTGCCAGACCAGTATACACTAGCCCCATAAAGGGGCTCTGTAGCTCCTTCTGTAAGTCTGCCTACAACCCTACCCTCTATCCAATTTGATTGTGATAACAAGGTCATAGGAAGGACTAGAAGAAGAATTGTTATGATCCTATTCAATAATGAATATAACATCAGTGAGTCTTTAGACCTCCTCGATATTCACAGCAAAAAGGCAACTTTTCATAAGCCTTTTTTTCGGACTTTACTTTTTCTGTATCATGTCCATATTCAGCAACCGCCTTATGAAGGTCTTCAACAGTAACTTTTTCGGGTTTGTAAATAACCGTCAAGAATTTAGACTCCTTATTCCATTCAGTAAATTTCACTCCATTGATGAGGGATGCATTTTCAATCCTTTCCTTACACATTTCACATACACCCGCAACCTTAAAAGTTGTTGTATCAATTTTATTTTGTGCAATAGTTGAGTGAGACGCAGAAAGGGCAACTACGATCAAAAAAGATATATAAATTAATTTCATTGGTTTTGTTATTAAGCGTATTAATTCAAAGTAAGTGGCAGGCTGCCAAAATTGATAAATAGCTTAAGACTAACCGTAGTATGTGAGGTTGCAATTGACGAGCCAAATGGGTAAATTATTTGGCGGCGGCAAATCGGCAAAAAAGGAAACATTAGTAATTTCAGTAAATACTATTTCATGGTGTTCAATAAACTCATGAGCAACAAACAACCCTTGAACAAAATCGAAAATAATATTTGATGGAAGCTGATCTTCTTCTGATGAAAGCGCATAAGTGTCATCATCACAGCATCCTGACATGACGTCATCCATTCCACAACAACAGTCTTTCCCGTGACCAAATAGCTCAATTTCTTCAAGCTCTCCTAGACAGTAGTGAAGATTGACTGTAAATCCAGCAGATGAAAGGGCATAAAACCCAGAGAGTAATATGAGTGTTAAAGTTTTCACTTTACAAATAAACGAAATTAGGAACTATAAGTTCCATTCACTAAAGGTAATAGGGTTCAGAAAATTACTGCCAAATACTATTTTCATGAATAAATTATCTGCGCGCCCGATCTTCAACATAAAATATTTCATAAAAATTAGTATGCATGCATAACAAATTTCCTTACCTTTGATTTATTATGCATGCATAACAAAAATGATTAATAAACCACATGGAATCAGTAGTAAGTAAAAATTCAATTAAAGGCGGAGAATTCATCATCAAAGAAACCCTATCTGAAGAAATTTTTATTCCGGAAGAGTTTTCAGAAGAACAAAAAATGATGGCCGCAGCGGCACAAGAGTTTTTAGATAAGGAGATTTTCCCACATGTCGAAAGGATCGATAGTTTAGAAGAAGGACTAATGTCTTCGATTATGTCTAAAGCAGGAGATCTTGGTCTTTTAGGTGTTTCAATACCTGAAGCTTATGGGGGTCTTGGAATGAGCTTTAATACGAGCATGCTCATGGCAGATATCATCGCTGCATCCGGTTCCTTCTCCACTGCATACGGAGCACACACCGGGATTGGCACACTTCCTATTCTCTATTATGGAACTGAGGAGCAAAAACAGAAGTATTTACCGAAATTAACGTCAGGAGAATGGAAAGCTTCTTACTGCCTGACAGAACCAGATGCGGGCTCTGATGCCAATTCAGGTAAAACGAAGGCCAAATTGACCGATGATGGCAAAAATTATCTTATCAATGGTCAAAAAATGTGGATCTCCAATGCTGGATTTGCAGAACTGTTTATCGTATTTGCCAAAATTGATGATGATAAAAACCTAACCGCTTTTTTAGTTGAGAAATCATTTGGTGGTATCACCATGAATGATGAAGAAAGGAAGCTGGGTATTAAAGGATCATCTACCCGACAAGTTTTCTTTAATGACTGTAAGGTTCCGGTTGAAAATATGCTTTCTGAGCGTGAGAATGGTTTCAAAATTGCCGTGAACGTGCTCAATGTCGGAAGGATAAAGTTGGGTGCCGGCGTGATCAATGCATGCAAGCACGTTGCTTCACTTGCCACCAATTATGCCAATGAACGCAAACAATTCGGCGTTTCGATTTCAAGTTTTGGAGCTATCAAACAAAAGTTAGCTACCATAACTGTAAAAACTTATGGTATTGAATCTGCCTCCTACCGGGCAGGTCAAAATATTGATGACTACATCAAATTATTAATCGATCAGGGAAAAGATCCAAATCAGGCTAAGCTCAAAAGTCTTGAACAATTTGCCATTGAATGTGCTATTATTAAAATTCACGGTTCAGAAGTGCTGGATTATACAGTAGATGAAGGAGTGCAGATTTATGGAGGAATGGGATTTTCTGAGGAAGCACCCATGGCGAGGGCTTACCGGGATGCTAGAATCACGAGGATCTACGAAGGCACCAACGAAATTAACAGAATGCTTCTGGTAGGAATGATTTTTAAGAAGGCGTTGAAAGGTGAAATGGATTTCTTTACCCCAGCGCAAGAAGTAGGCAAAGAATTGACCTCAGTCCCTTCTTTTGGAAGTATTGATAAATCAGTTCCACTAGCAACTGAAAAAGAAACAATCAGAAACCTTAAAAAAGCATTGCTTATGGCTGCAGGAAAAGCAGCAGAAGTCTATGGCACCAAGCTCAATGACGAACAGGAGCTTTTGATGCATCTGGCCGACATGGTTATCGAGATTTATGTAGCAGAATCTGTTTTATTAAGAACAGAGAAATTAATGAAATTATATGGAGAGGATGGAAGCAGACTGTATCAGGACCTGGCACAGCTTTATTTATATGAAGCAGTTCGAAAGATCAAAGAACATGGTGATGAGGCAGTCTCTTCTTTTACTACGGGAGACGAACTTAAAGTAATGCTGATGGGGATGAAACGCTTCACCAAAAATGACCCCATTAATACGACAATACTCAAAAGACGGGTGGCTGATCAAATGATTGAGGCTAACAAATTCCCATATTCCTTATACCAATAGGCAAAGAATTTAAAATTATGTGAACTAAAGCCGACCTAGTCGGCTTTTTTTATAATAAACAAGTAAACGGTTTACTTTAAGCAAAGGATCAGATAATTTTATGACTAATAATATCGGATTAGCGGGAATGGAACAATTCAAAAAATTAACAACCAAAGAGAAGGCACTACAGCTGAATCTGGACGATAAGATCTATGGCACTATTGCTGAAATTGGCGGTGGACAAGAAGTAGCAGATTGGTTTTTCAAAGCGGGAGCTGCTTCAGGAACCATTGCTAAAACCATGTCAGCTTATGATATGACTTTTAGTGATGCCATCTACGGTAAATGTGATCGGTACGTTTGTGAGGAAAAGGTCATGAAAATGTTGAACAGAGAGTATTCTCTGCTCTCTCAAAGGCTAACTCACAGAGCTAAAAGATCCCACTTTTTTGCATTCGCCAACACAGTAGAGGTCTTAAACTTTAAGAAAACCAATGAAGGCCATGGCTGGATTGGACTGCGGTTCCAAAAACATTCCAACTCTGAACCAAACGACTGCATCATTCACATCATGCTCAGGGATAACGATGCCTTGTGGCAACAGCAGGTACTTGGTATTGTTGGTGTAAACCTTATCCATGCCTGCTTTTCCTATAATGAACCTGAAGAAATTATAAATTCCTTAGCTGATAATCTTACATCAGGAAGAGTTGAAATCGATTTTTTTAGGCTGGAAGGTCCAGACTTTCATCACGTAGATAACCGATTAATGAGTCTTAAATTGGTTAAAAATGGCTTGACACATGCGACCATGTTTGATCCAAAAGGCAACGTACTTCAACCTTCAGCAGCACTATATAAGAAAAACATTTTTGTGCTTCGGGGTAGGTTCAAGCCGATTACACATGTGAATGTTGACATGATGCTTTCAGGCATGAGGGCATACAGAAAGGAAAGTGATGTAGAAATAAGCAAGATTCAATCCATCTGCGAAATTACCCTAAATGACCTCACTCTCGAGGGAGAAATTGATGAAAATGATTTTCTTGATCGGGTAGATTTATTGTGCTCACTTGGGCAAAATGTGATGATTTCCAACTATCAGGAACACTATAAGTTAGCCGCATATTTATCTCAGTATACACGAAGAAAGAAGATTGGCATCGTAGTGGGATATTATAACCTGGTACGAATATTCAACGAAAAATACTATGAAAACCTTAATGGAGGTATATTGGAATCTTTCAGTAGACTCTTTGGAAGTAATGTGAAACTATACGTTTACCCAACCTTAGAACAAGGTACTGACAATATTCTGACTTCTAAATCATTCACGCCTCCAAGCCATTTGAAGCAACTCTTCAACTTCTTTCAGGAAAACGAACAAATCGCAGATTTGGAAGGTGCAAAAGTGGAGAATATGCATATCATTTCTGATAATGTGCTAAAGATGATCAACGAGGGAGAACCAGGATGGGAAGAATTCGTACCTAGAAAAGTTTCTGATGCGATCAAGAAAACCCACATGTTCGATTTGCCTTATGAGTTGCAAGTAGATGAAGAAGATCTATAGCTAACCAACTTTTACTTTTGCTTCCCTCCCTTTTGCTATATTTGATCGTTTAACGATTGACTATGGCAACAAACCGAGGTTCTTTTTCTAGCAAAGCAGGATTTATCTTAGCAGCAGCAGGCTCTGCTGTGGGTTTAGGGAATATTTGGAAATTTCCTTTTGAAGTCGCCAACGGAGGAGGTGCTGCTTTTGTCATTATGTACCTGCTATTTTGCTTCCTACTATGCTTCCCGGTCATGGTCACTGAAATAGCCATTGGAAGAAAGACACAAAAAAACCCGGTAGGTGCATTTATTGCCCTCGGATTTCCCAGATGGAGTATCATTGGCAAAATGGGTATCCTGGCTGGCATACTTATCTTATCATTTTACAATGTCGTGGCCGGATGGGCATTTGGCTATTTCATTCAGATGAGCATCGGTAATTTTGAGATTGGGAATCAGTTTGGTGATTATATTAATAACATTGGGAGGGTTGGACTTTACGGCATATTATTTATGATTGCAACAGCTTTTGTAGTCAGTAAAGGAATATCCGGAGGTGTAGAGAGAGCGTCCAAAATTCTTATGCCCACACTTGTTACCATCATTGTATTGCTGGTCCTCTATTCATTAACCTTACCACATGCTTTTGAAGGAATATCCTATTACCTGGTTCCACAGTTTTCTGAAATAAATTTCTCGGTAGTTTATAATGCACTGGGACAAGCATTCTTTTCCCTATCATTAGGAATGGGTGCTTTGATCACCTATGGTAGTTATGTATCCAAGCAGGACAACATCATCACTTCTGCAGCCATGATTACGGTCGCTGATGCAGGAATTGCTTTCCTCGCTGGATTGATGATGTTTCCCTTCGCTGCTTATATCAGCAATGGGGCAGCTGAAACAGTTCAAGGTGGGCCTGGATTGATCTTCACTGTTCTTCCTGGCGCATTTGAATCCATCGGGCCTGTATTGGGTAGGGTTGTTGGCTCACTGTTTTTCCTTTTACTTTCATTTGCTGCTTTAACTTCAACCATCTCACTTCTAGAGGTCCCAGTGACTTATGCCGTAGATGAGCTTAAATTAAAAAGAAGTCATGCAGTTTGGGTGATTGCCCTATTCATTTTCATGATGGGTGTTCCCTCACTGATTTCTAGTGGTGACTCAAAATTCTTCACAAATTTCATTACCTATTTTGGTTCATCTGTACCCACCAGTTTTCTGGATTTCGTACAACACATAGGTAGCGACACCTTACTTCCTTTGGGAGGGTTCCTGATGACCGTTTTTGCAGCCTATGTATGGAAAAAACACAACTTGAATAAAGAGATAGAAGAAGGATACCCGGGATTCAAGGGGACATTAGTTGAGCGATATATAGATTTTGCCATTAGCTACCTCTGCCCTGCCGTACTGGGAGTAATCTTCTTACTTACAGTTCTTAGTAGATTTTTTGGCGTGGAAGTCTTTTGAGTTATTCCTTTACGAAAGATCCGGGATCTTTGCCGTTGAAATAGATGATGTACTCCCCTTTCCAAAGCCTTCGTATATCAACCTGAGTTCCCACGCCTTCTAACACCATCTTATCTTCAGGATCATAAATTTTATAAGAAGTATTTCTAGAAAACTTAATTAAAGAATTAGATCTCTTCGGTGAAAAGGAAACCGGATCAGGATAAAAATGGTAGTCGATGTCTCTGGAATACAAATATTTATTACTGGGGAATATATATTTTAATCGGTACTTGTTGGCTCCTTCCTCTAGGTTTGGTATGTAGTCATAATTGGTGCCTTCAAATACTCCTTTTGCCTCCATTGTTGCCACTTCTTCCCAAATACCCGCATTGTATTTTTCAATGGCATACTGCCCACCTACTTTGTCGCCGACAGCTTTCCAGTTAAGTAATGAATCTGTAAGTAGTATCTCCTTAAAGCCAAAAGTGGTGTGAAAAAATATCGCATCAGGATTCAGTATAATGGGACTACACCCCTCCCTATGTATAATTTTAATAGTAACTGGTGTATATATATCAATTCTATCAAAATCCAGGGTTATTGCACTCTGCTTAGGATTAATCGCTTTGCGTTTTCCATTAATGTATAGGTCGCTAATACAGAAATTAGCTCCTACAGGATCATAGGGGTTTTGTATGAACAAAACCTTGCCTTGATAAACACCAGTGAAGTGCGTTTCACTAGCAATCTCCTGTTCATTGAACTGAATAAGTATAGATAAAATAAGCAGCGGCAGCACAATTACTCATCAAGTTAATGCTATAAAGTTAAACATTATAAGAATTAATAACGCACTAAGTCAAATCAGATGACCGGTCAATAAATCGGCCAAATATTTTCGTAAGATTCGTTTTTTCTTTAACTTCTAGGTAATCAACATTAATCCCATGTCTCATACATTCAGCCCCCTTTTGTATTGTTTTGTTGTTTTACTCCTAATCGGTTGTTCAAAAAACAAAAATCATACTAGTGATAATACGGTGCAAGGTTCCTGGAACCTTGTCGAAATAAAGGACCATGACTTAAATAAATGGAATGAAATCGGGGATACGATCATGTATCAAAAGCACATTACTCCTAATTCATTTGTCTGGTTTAATTTTGATAAAAAGAATGAGCGATTAATAGGTATCGGCGGCGGTACCTATGACTTTATTGATGGTAAATACACGGAGTATATTGCCTTTTTTTACCCTCCTATAACCAGTTTGAAAGGTAAGCCGATTCCATTTGACGTTGAATTCAAAGATGGAAAATGGTACCACACAGGGTATTTTATTAATGAGCAGATCGATATTATATCTGGGGATGTTACTCAGAAGGACACCGTGAAAATTGAAGAGATTTGGGAACGAACCAATCAACCCATCAATAACAATAAGGAATTAGTTGGCACCTGGGAATTACAGTCCTATAGAGATCAAGCAGAAGACGAATACATAGAGTTTCCTCAATTTATTGGCTCAATTAAACTACTCACACCTACACATTTCACATGGATCAAATATGACAAACAAGGTGACGAAGTTTATATGGCAGGTTCTGGAACCTACACTTTTGACGATGAAGCATATACAGAAGAGATTCATATGATTTATCCTGATAATACCGGTCAAATAAATGAGTCCATTGATTTTGAATATCAACTGAATGATAATCTGTGGTATCATCAAGGCTTTGTTCCAAAAGTAAGTATCGACTCTGTTGGTATAACTAAAGATTCTATCCTAATCGATGAGTTCTGGCAACCTTTCATCCATACGGATGTCAAAGAGCTTTTGCTTTGAGGAAGTACTGTTGTTAAACACATGACGTGTTATACATCCATAACTTTTCGCCTTTCACAAGATACACGTCAGTAAATGTTGACTATCTGAGTAAAACAAATTTCCAATTTACTCAAATTGCTTGATGGATACTCACCATATTTTTAACTTAGCTTCGTTAAACTCATATGGCTAGACTATTAATAATCTTATGCGTAATAATTTGTGGTTGCAACCCAAAGGTTATTCACTATCTGAATGAAAGTGCGCCTTATAGTGGGTTTAACACCTTCCAAATCACTAACCTCAAAATAAGAAATGGTGAGACCTCAACGGATGGGAAGGAAATCATGGCTTACATTGAATCAAATATCATCCAGGAAATGAAACGAAGAGGTTATCAGGCAAAAAAGGATCCTGATATCGTTGTACGATATGAACTGATCTCAAACCAACAAACAGATGTGAACGTAGATAATTTTGGTTTTTACAACCCCATGAACCCCTACCGCAACATTACGGTCAGGACTTTTCTAGAGTCTGCCTTATTGATTGAAATCATTAACCTAAAGACCAATAAAGCAGTCTGGCATGCAAGTGTTGATATTGAAAAGTATAAGAAACAAAAAGACACGGATAAGATCATTCAGAAAGCAGTTCAGAGCATCTATAATACCTATTTGTATAGGGCCGGATCCCGCCAGCCGGACAATTCCTTAATCATCGAATGACAGATTACGGATTCCTTTCTATTATGCCCCCCATCATAGCAATTGCACTTGCCATATGGAGTCGTCAGGTGCTTTTTTCCTTGTTAGTTGGACTAGTTGTAGGATGGATAATCATCAAAGGAGCTTTTTTTGAGGGTCTTATTGCCACCGTAGATGGTTTGGTAAATGTCTTTTCAAGTGCTGGGAACACCAGAACAATCATTTTTACCTTATTAATCGGAGCGCTAATTCAATTAATTAGCTTTTCAGGAGGTGTCAATGGATTTGTTTCTAAGATTCAGCGACTGGTAAATAACAGCCTGAACCCAAAGAAGAAGCTTCAGACAATTGCAGCAACCACCGGTTTTCTGATTTTTATTGAATCAAACATTTCAATTTTAACAGTGGGTACCGTTTTTAGACCCCTATTTGATCGTTTTGGTATTTCTAAAGAAAAGCTTGCCTACCTAGCTGACTCCAGCTCTGCACCTTCCTGTATCTTGTTCCCGGTAAATGCTTGGGGAGCTTATATCATGGGCTTACTCATTGCTTTTGAAGGCATCCCACCATTAAAAACCCTGCTCTTTTCAATTCCATACAACTTCTACCCTATTCTAACGCTCCTGATGGTGTTTTTTGTTGCTAGAAACGGCATTAATCTGGGTTCCATGAAAAAATTCGAAGCGCAAGCCCAACCAATGGACACAAATAAAAACACAGAGGTAAAACCGTCCGGAAATGCCAGTGATATGTTAATTCCTATCATGGTGATGATTGTTTCGATGCCCATTTTCCTGCTTTATACCGGATGGGATGGTTCATCAACCATGACCATAGCCAACAAAGCCTGGTACGCCATAGGGAATGGATCAGGGTCGATGGCCGTCCTGTTGGCCGTAGTTACTGCCTGGTTGGTTGCCGGAGTCATTTATGCAGTAAAAAAGCGCATAAATCTCACTTCGTTTACACACCAATCGATAAAAGGAATGGGTGATATGATTAATATGGCGTTGCTCATGGTGATGGCGTTCGCATTGGGAGGGCTGTGCAACAATTTAGGAACGGGTACCTATGTGGCCTCACTCACAGCCAATTGGGTCTATCCACCATTGGTACCAGCTATTATCTTTATTACCAGCTGTCTTATTGCTTTCTCAACCGGAACATCCTGGGGAACCTTTGCCATCATGCTATCCATCGCTATTCCCATCAGTCAGGAATTGGATATTAATTCCTACATTTTGACTGCAGCTGTCTTGGGCGGCGGTGTCTTTGGTGACCATTGCTCACCCATTTCAGACACCACACTCATTGCTTCAGTTGCTTCAGGAAGTGATCATATTGATCATGTACGAACACAATTACCCTACGCCCTGCTAACCGGAGGTATGAGTGTCATACTTTACTTAATCGTTGGATTTCTCGTTATTTGAGATCGTTACTATAGAAAGCCTCCGCAAAATCCCTTGCATTATAGTTATTACGCATGGTCTCACCGTACGCACCTGCAGAAAGGATAGCAACAAGGTCTCCTCTGCTTGTTAAAGGCAACTGGTAGTTTTTCTGAAAGAAGTCGGAGGTCTCACAAATTGGTCCTACCACATCATAGGTAGCCTCCTCGTCAGAAGAACTACTTAGGTTCAATACTTTGTGATAAGCCTGGTATAGCGACGGACGCATCAATTCTGACATACCGGCATCTAATATGACAAAGCTGATGTGTTCACTTTCCTTAACAAATACTACCCGGCTGATGATTGATGCACACTGACCAACAATTGATCGCCCTAATTCAAAATGAACCTGCTGACCATTAGCAACATCCAGGTGATCATGAAAAGCTTTAAAATAGCTTTTAAAATCAGGTATTGGATTTGTCTGCGGCTCATGATAATCAATACCTAATCCTCCACCTACATTCAAATGAGCTAATTCAATACCTGCAGCTCTAAGGTCCTTTTGTAATTGATTAACCTTACTGGTAAGGTTAATATACTTATTCATATCCGTGACCTGAGAACCTATGTGGTAATGAAGTCCTATCAAGGATACTGCAGACATGCCTTTAATTTCATCCAGGTGATTCATCAACTCTGACGACGATATCCCAAATTTATTTTCTCTTGTACCTGTTGTTATATAATGATGGGTGCCCGCTTCCATTTCTGGATTAATACGAACACTAACGTTCGCTTTTTTCCCCAGGCCTTCTGCCATTTGATTTATTACCTGAAGCTCCTGAATAGATTCGACATTGATGCTGAAGATTTGATTTTGAATTGCCAGGGTGATTTCCTTATCCGTTTTTCCAACTCCAGCCAATACGATGTGATCCGGCTTAAACCCATTTTTAAGTGCAATTTGTATTTCATTTCCACTTACGCAATCGATACCCAGGTTGAACTCCTTGATTTTTTCAAGAATGGGCGTATTATTATTGGCTTTTAGGGCATAGTGTACCTGATAACCATATTGATTAGCTTCCTTAAGCGCCTCTAGCGTCTGTTGGAGCAGCTCCATGTCATAAAAGTAGAATGGTGTCTCCCGATTCTGAAAATCAGTTGTAAGCTTTTTCAAGTTAAGCATAGACTAGTTACAGTAAGTTTTTCTAATTGATGAAGCATCAGGAACTTCAAGGTTTTCAGCCTTCTTGAAATCTTCGCAAGCTGAACGTGTCAAATTTTGATGAACTTTCAATGCACCCCGATATAAATAAGCTTCTCCGTAATCCCTGTTAATCTTGATGGCAAGGGTATAGGACTCCATTGCACCTTTGGTGTAACCAAGCTGATGTTGTGCCCGGGCATTTAAAAAATAACCGTCAGCTGAATTTTCATTGACTTCCAGCGCACTTTCAGTATAAATCAATGCCTTGGTATATTTTTCTTGATTATAGTAAAGCTTCGCAAGACTCAGATAAGCATTTACATTTTTATTATCAAGCTTAGTGATTTGAAGAAAGTCCCTTTCTGCCTTTTCTATTTGCCCTGTTTCTTCATATGCTCTTCCTCTGTTATAAATGGCACCAATATCTCTTGGATTTCCATCAATAAACTTTGTGTAAGCAAGAATGGCTTCCTCGTATTTTGATTGATTAAAAAGACGGTCTGCCACTTTAGAATCACTTTCGCTACAACTCAAACACAATCCAATAGCAATAAAACTGAAAAAACGTAGAGACATAATCTTCATTTCGAGAGCGCAAATATAGAATAAGGATTAGCCAAATCAGACCTAATTGTCAAAATCTGAATCGTAGCGCAGGTTTTTAAAACTGCTGAGGTCGCAAAATGCTTTACCAAAAAACATCTTAGCTTCAATTTTAAGCGGGATTTGATTTTTATCTGCTGAAACCCAAGCGATTACTCCTCCCTCCTCAGGGAACACATCATTCTTTGGTATCAATATCAAAACCCTGTGTGCTAAAATCTTACCAAATGGAGTTTTGATCTTTTCCTTACCATCATGCTTAAGCACCAGGTTATAAAAAGCATTATCATAATAAGTATATAACAATGTGGTATCCCCTTTTTGAAATTTGCTAAGGTCGATGGTACGTATCTTCAGATAGGCACTTAATATATCATGAACATTCTTTTGTGGCTCAAATTCCTTAGGATCTTTCTCCTCATTGTTTTTGATGATTGTGATTTTCCCTTCCGTATGATCAAAAAAGGTTTTTTCATTTCTGGTATACTTACCTTCCTCGATGTCTTGGTATGCATATAAGGGCCTGAGCTGATCTTTGTTTACCAGTGCACCCCAAGTGTCCTTAACATGTGCAAAAAGCCCAACAAACCCATCTGTCCTTCCAATGATTTCAACTTTATAACAGTCTTCCTCAGAAAATTCAATAGGATTTAACCCAATATTGGCGGAGGCTTTACCTAGGGTAAACCAGCCATAACCAATTTTGAATTCTAGTTCTTCACCCATCTGAAAGGAATGGGTTTCTATTTCCTTTTGGGCAAAAAGATTAAAAGTAAGCAGTAGGGCAATGATAATTGTCATGATATACCTTGTTGGCCTCATAGGTGCATACACAAGTAGCATGCCAACTAACTATATAGCAACGTCATTCTCTCTTAAAGCGTTGTTTAATGAAGTCTTTTTATCAGTGCTTTCTTTTCTTTGTCCGATAATCAAAGCACATGGCACCTGATATTCCCCAGCCTTAAACTTCTTAGGAATCGTACCGGGAATAACGACTGACCTTTCTGGAACATATCCGCGATACTCTACTGGCTCTTCTTTAGTTACATCAATAATCTTAGAACTGCCAGTCAATACTACATTGGCTCCCAATACAGCTTCCTTACCGACTCGTACGCCTTCAACTACGATACACCTGGAACCAATAAATGCATTATCTTCAATGATGACTGGTGCCGCCTGAACGGGTTCTAAAACGCCTCCAATTCCTACACCACCACTTAGGTGAACATTTTTACCAATCTGTGCGCAACTACCTACAGTAGCCCAGGTATCCACCATGGTACCTTCATCTACGTAAGCTCCAATATTTACAAATGATGGCATCAGAATCGTATTCTTATTAATAAACGAACCATACCTTGCAATGGCATGCGGAACTACCCTGACACCCAGTTGATCATACCCAGATTTGAGTTTTATCTTATCATGGAATTGAAATGGGCCAACTTCAATTAGTTGCATTTTCATCAAAGGAAAATATAATATAACTGCCTTCTTAATCCATTCATTTACCACCCACCCATCAGGCGTATTTTCCGCTATTCGCTTTTTACCTGTATCCAGATCATCGATCAGTGTTTTAATTGCTACTGATACTTCTTTTTCCTTGATCAACGATCTATCTTCCCATGCAGACTCAATAAGTGTTTGTAATTCCATTTAGGTTTGAATAATTTCTAGTAAAGTTATTTGTCTTGAATAAAAAAATCATTGCGATAGCATCCATCCTAAAACCTCTTCATGATCCAAGGCATTATGAGCGGTTTGCGCTTTCACTGGCGAAAACAAATAAATATGAGGTTAATATCATAGCAAATGGTGAAAAAAAACCTGACACGGATCAGATTAAATTTCACTCAAATGGATTAAACAACAGAAAGTTCTTTAAGAGAATATCTCTGCAATGGAAGACTATTCGTCGAATCATTGAGATACGACCTGATCTGCTGATTATTTGCACAATCGAATTACTTCCTTTTGCTTTTTTTTATTCACTATTTTACCCCTGCAAAATAATTTATGATGTTCAGGAAAACTATCGATTGAACTTTAAATACCAGTCAGAGTATGGATGGATTGCCAAACACATTGGTTCCCCAATTATGGCTTGGTTAGAAAGAAGATCCACTGGTTTCATCGCACTATATTTTCTGGCAGAAAATTGTTATTACAAACAACTCTCTTTCACACAGAAAAAACATGTTATTCTTGAAAACAAAACAGTTGTTTTAACCTATGAGAAAAACGTCAAAAACAAGACAATAAATGGAAAGATAAATTTGCTTTTTTCCGGCACCATTTCACACTATTCTGGAGTGGACAGAATCACCCAGTTAGTAAGCGATTATTCAACCAAAAAAATTGATTACCATTTAACAATCATAGGCCAGGTCGTAAATAAAAAAATCCGAAATAGACTCGAATCAATATCCTCCAAAAAAGTAAAACTGATTATTGATACCCAACCAATACCCCATGATCAAATCATTACTGAAATCACCCGAGCAGATCTGGGTATCATCGCTTATCAACCAAACCCGGTTAATGCAGAAAAGGTCCCAACTAAACTATATGAGTATGCGGCATACAACCTACCATACCTGATCGAGGAGGAAACTAATTGGGCGTCAATCGGACTTCAACTTGGCGGTGCAATTCCTGTGAATTTTGAATCTCTCCCCTCAGAAAATATAAGTGAACTCCTTCATTCAGCTAGTCATTCGTTTATAAAAAGTAATCATCATTTAGCACTGTGGGAAAGTGAAGAATCAAAATTCATTAAATCAATTGATACTTTACTTAACTCGTAATATCTAATTGAAAAATAAGCCTTTATGGGTATAAATATGTTTGTTATGAAAAATATTTTTAGATTAACCTAAATTTTATTTTATATTTGCTTTAGAGATGAAACTAACATTAGCTGAAGAAAACTATCTTAAGGCGATTTACCATCTTTCAGAAGCGGGTGATGTTGATGTTTCCACCAATGCTTTAGCTGAATCGATGGATACACGGCCTGCATCTGTCAGTGACATGGTCAAAAGACTTTCTCAAAAAGGAGTTATCGCCTATCAGAAATACAGAGGTGTGAATATTTCCAAAAAAGGAAAAACCATCGCGCTTGGAGTAATCAGAAAGCATCGGTTGTGGGAAGTATTTCTGGTTGATAAATTAGGGTTTAACTGGGATGAAGTACATGAGATCGCAGAGCAAATGGAACACATTCAATCCCCTATTCTTGTAGAACGTTTAGATGACTTTTTAGGCAATCCGGTAATGGATCCACATGGTGACCCCATACCAGATAAAGAAGGAGTTTTTCATGTGGGCCCTGCCCTTCAAATGGTTGAGTTAAAACCAGGTGACAAAGGAGTGATTTCCGGGGTCACAAATGATGACCCAAAACTGCTTCAATATCTGGACAAAATACAGATCGGATTAGGCACCAAATTAGCAGTCATTGAGATTGAAGAATTTGATGGATCCATGAAAATTGAAACTGATAAAAAACAAGAAATGTTTATCTCTATGAAGACTGCTGAACAACTGTTGATTTCCAAATTACCATGACCATTTCAAAGCATATATTAGCACTCATCTCTCCAGAAGCTGACCAGGCCATACTCTCCCTTTTCATCTTTTCATTGGTCGTATTTCTTGTCTATCTATCCTTCAAATTCAAGGTTTGGAATTTGTTGATAATCGGAAAAAACGAGACTCAAAAAGAACAGGTTGAAGACATTCTAAAGCAGCTATATCATGTGGAAGCAAGTGGCAAAAGTACAAGCATCACTGGGCTGTCTGGAGCGCTTGGTATTTCAAATAATAAAATGTTTTCACTTATTGAGGAAATGGTAAACCTCCAATTAATTGTTACGAAAGACGATAACATCCTCCTCACCGATGAAGGAAAAGACTATGCATTAAAAATCATTCGTGTACACCGACTTTGGGAAAAATACCTGTCTGAAAAAACAGGTATAGACAAAAGAGAATGGCATGATCGTGCCGAGCAAAAAGAGCATCAGCTTACACCCGAGCAGGCAGAGAATTTGTATCAACAATTAGGTCGTCCACGATTTGATCCGCATGGCGATCCTATCCCAACAGAACAAGGTCATGTAGTAGAGTTTAACAGTGTTCCTTTGTCCAGTCTTGCCAAAGGATCAATGGCCAGAATCAAGCACATTGAAGATGAACCCGAAGTCATCTACCAGCAAATCATTGCGAAAAAACTTCACATTGGTTCCCAGGTAAAAGTCATTGAATCTACTGATGCTCATGTGCGGTTTTACAGTGAAGGCATGGAATACACGCTATCCTCTATCGTAGCATGTAACATCAGCGTAATGGAGCTCAGCGAAGAAGAGATTTTTGATGAGGACAAAGTTCGACTATCAAGTCTTGATGAAGGAGCAAAAGCCAAAATCCTCGGCATATCCTCAGAATGCAGAGGTTCTGCCAGAAGACGATTGATGGATTTAGGATTTATCAAAGGGACGAAGATAGAAACTGAATTCAAGGGTCCTAATAGCAACCCCAAAGCCTATAAAATAAGAAACACACTGATCGCCTTAAGAAATGATCAGGCTGATTTGATACTAATAGAAAAGGAGACAGCATGAGTGAAGTAACAACAGAAGCTTGCGAAACCTGCCCATTATATAACAGTGCACAATTAAAAAAATTAGGTGTCAATGTTGAAAATGCTGATTATGTTGTCGCATTAGCAGGAAATCCAAATACTGGAAAGAGCACTGTGTTCAATGCTTTGACAGGATTAAGGCAACACACAGGGAACTGGCCAGGTAAAACCGTGACCCGAGCAGAGGGTGGATACAATTACAACGGTAAAAACATTAAGATTATTGATTTGCCGGGCACCTATTCACTACTTTCTACATCAACTGATGAAGAAGTAGCTAGAAATTTTATCCTTTTTGGTCGTCCGGATGTTACGGTAATCGTTGCTGATGCATCAAGACTGGAAAGAAACCTAAACCTTGCGTTGCAGGTATTGGAAATTACAGATAAAGCGGTATTATGCCTAAACCTGATCGATGAGGCGAAAAGACATCATGTGTCCATTGACGCACGCACTTTAGCCAAAAGATTGGGAATTCCTGTAGTACCCGCCAGTGCGAGAAGCGGTGAAGGAATTCCGGAGTTATTGAATACAATTCATCAGGTAGCCTCAGGAGAGATTAAATGTAAACCCCACCGCATCAAAATTTCATCCAAACAAATTAATAGAGCAGTCGAAGACCTAAATAAAAAACTACAAACCAATTATCCAGGATTGCCTAATACGAGATGGATCGCCATGCGATTATTAGATGGTGATCAGCATATATTGGATGCATTAAAAAATGGAGATTTTCAAATAGCAAGCTGATGGCCAAAGATCAATCAAATGAAATTATTGAACTTGCCTCCAGCCTGAGATGGAAGGTTGGTGAGAACTATCATGACCGCCTCACAGAAGGTATTTACGCGGATGCAGCTACGATCACGGAAGAGGTCGAAGTAAGGGAAGGTCAAAAAGGTGGTTTCACCTTTGATCGGAAACTTGACCAAATACTTACGAGTAAGCGTTTTGGCTTCCCCATCATGATATTTATCCTTTCCCTTATCCTGTGGATCACCATTCAGGGAGCCAATTACCCTTCAGGACTGCTGGCAACACTCCTGCTAGATAATGTTTATCCTTTGCTTAAAAGTGGAGCCGCAAGCATCGGCATGCCCTGGTGGTTGGATGGATTCCTGATTGATGGCGTTTACCTGGCCTTGGGGTGGGTGATTGCTGTGATGCTGCCCCCAATGGCCATCTTCTTCCCCATGTTTACTCTGCTTGAAGATTTTGGCTATCTACCAAGGGTAGCGTTTAACATGGATAATATGTTCCGAAAAGCAGGAGCACACGGAAAACAAGCACTAACTATGAGCATGGGCTGGGGATGTAATGCAGCCGGTGTAGTCGCTACGAGGATTATTGACAGCCCAAGGGAAAGACTAATTGCGATTATTACCAACAATTTCTCATTATGCAATGGCAGGTGGCCCACTCAAATACTTATCGCTACCATATTCATCGGAGCGCTTGTTCCTGCCAGTTTTTCTGGTTTGTTAAGCACTGCTGCTGTAATTAGCATAGCAATGCTAGGTGTAGGCTTCATGTTTTTGACTTCCTGGCTTTTATCTAAAACGATGTTGAAAGGTGAAGTTTCTACTTTTGCCTTAGAGCTACCACCCTATCGGCCACCACGTTTCTGGTCAACTATCTACACCTCCCTAATTGATCGTACACTGATTGTATTGTGGAGAGCCATGGTTTTCGCAGCTCCTGCAGGAGCAGTCATTTGGCTAATATCGAATATCGATATTGGTGATCAAAGCATCAGCAACTTGATGATCAATTTTATGGATGAATTTGGACTCTATGTGGGCCTAAACGGTGTTATCCTGTTGGCTTACATTGTGGCAATACCAGCCAATGAAATCGTTCTTCCTACAATTCTGATGCTCACCGTCGCTAACCTTAACCTGACAGGTGTAGGAGCCGGTGAAGGCGTCATGTTTGAATTAGATAGCACCCTGGCAACGGAAGATATTTTAAGAAAAGGAGGCTGGACCCTTCTTACAGGGGTAAATCTCATGCTTTTTAGTTTGTTGCATAACCCATGTAGTACAACCATCTATACGATATATCAAGAAACTAAAAGCTGGAAATGGACAGCCGTTGCTTCTATCCTGCCTATTATCATGGGGTTTGTGATCACATTTATAGTGGCTCAGCTTTATCGGATTTTTATTGGTTGAGAATTGTTAAATGAGATCTGTCGAATGGTAGCATTCGACAGCACTTAATTGGATGGAAGCATCCAACGAGGTTTTTTAAGAACTGCTTGTCGTTTCTGACATGTCGGATGGTAGCATCCGACTTGACTGAAACTTTCCCCTCTCTTTTGCTTGTCGTGTCGAATACTATTATCCGACACTTTGAGCACCCAGACCAAGGTATTTCTCTAGCTGTCAGGTCAGATGCTACCATCTGACCACTCTTTTTACAAGATATTAGATAAAACCATTATATTTAAATATAATGAGTCTTAGAAATCGTTACCGATATCAAGATGAGAACATATTCTTTATCACGACAACCTGCTATCAATGGATGCCATTATTATCCATCGGAAATGGGTTTGAGATCATTTCTGATAATCTAAGATTCTATAGTAAGAAATATTATTCTGATGTATTGGGTTTCGTGATCATGCCGAATCATCTTCATTTAATACTACACTTTAAGGAAGGTAAGGACAGGATTCACTTTATGCGGGATTTTAAAAAGTATACTTCATTTATGATTCGAAAGGAAGTAGCAATTAAATCACCTGACTTATTAAACAAAATAAGAATCAATCACCAGAAAAAAATCTTCAAAATCTGGCAGGACAGATATGATGAAACATACCTGATTAGTAAAAAAATTCTTGAAACAAAGCTCGATTATATTCACACAAATCCTTTACAGGAAAAATGGAGCCTTGTTAAATATCCAGAAGATTATGAATACTCAAGTGCCCGATTCTATGAAACTGGAATTCAGACAGAACTCAAAGTGGATCATTATTCTGATTTTATATAATCATTGTCGGATGACAATTCTGACATGTCGGGTGGTAGCATCCGACTTGACTGAAAGTGCTGGTATTTGGCATGCGTTCTTTTGTCGTGTCGGATACTATTATCCGACACTTTGAGCACCCAGACCAAGATATTTCTCGATCACTACTTTACCATCTGGCATGACTTGTTTCTGCTCCAAAAATGAATTTACCTCTGAAGGCTTCAGAAAGAAGAAATCTTCAACCTCACCATCGACCAGGGTGATTTTTCCATCATATCTTATCCAGAATGCCCTACCCCATACTTTACAAAGTTCATTCTCGAAGTGAAAGTCCATCAGGATATTGAGCGTTATCTCTTTTATTCCTAATTCCTCTTCCAGCTCCCTGATGGCATTCTGCTCATAAGATTCCTTTTCCTGAACCACGCCACCTGTTGTAGGATCAAAATATCCTGGATATAGATCTTTGGTTGAAGATCGCTTCTGGATAAGTATTTCCTCCCTTGAGTTAACAATAACCACATAAGAAGCCCGATGCAGCATCACCTGAGCCCTCATCACTGACCGGGAAACGACTGTTGTTATTTGATTTGATCTATTTACGATAACTACGTTTTCCTCCATTTTCCTCAAATATAAGGATGTCAGACGCTTCCATCCGACACCATCGTAAGAATTGTATTCCGCTTCAACACCCCCGCATCTTGGGTTACTAAAAAAACTTTAACCCAACTCTTCCCTCTACCTTGAGGAGAGAGAGACATGGGTGAATTGCTTTATTGTTAACTCAATTCTTCAGATATTAACAGGCTTACCACAGAAAACTAACCGTTTATTGAATGGTTATATTAAAAACCGCATGAACCATTAAGGATCTGCTGGGTTATTGAACTATGCCAGAGTATCAAATAAACATGAGGTCTCTTGGATTAAAAGCCCTTAAAATTCTTGGGTGGATATCTTTGGCGCTGGTGGTGCTATTTTTCACAATGGTCTTAACCATTCGTAGTCCGTGGGGGCAAGGAATTATTGTAGAAAAAGCCACTCAATTACTATCTAGAAAAATTGATTCAAAATTATCTATTGATCGGCTTTTCATCACTTTTACTGGCAATGCATTCTTGGAAGGACTTTACCTGGAGGATCAAAAAGGTGATACCCTTGTATATTCAAAAAACCTGGAAGTATCCATAGCACTGATTCCCCTTTTGAAAGGGGAAACCTTGCAAATAAACCTGATCGATTGGTCAGGGTTGACAGCTCATATAAGTCGAGAAGAATCTTCCGACAGATACAATTTTGACTTCATTTTAGACACTTTTAATACCCCTCCAGATACAACCATTAACACAAACAATTCCCCCGCTCCACAAATAGAAATCGGATCCATCAACTTCTCTCGATTTAACCTTTCTTTCAGCGATGAACTGACCGGTCTGTATGCTCATGTAAATCTGGGAAAACTACATTTGCAGATGAATGAGCTGGACATTCAAACTATGCGCTATGACATCGAGGAATTCTTTCTGGCCGACTCAGAAGTTATTTATCGTCAAACCAAACAAAGTCCATCGACTACTAATGAAGGAACAGAAAACACTGCGATAACCCTTCCATATATCCTCATTGAGAACCTTTCCATCAATCGGGTCAATTTCAATTATGAATCAATACCAGATCAAATGTACGCCCTAGGTGAAATAGGCAACTTGGAGCTCGAGCTTCCCCAGCTAGACCTCACCAATCAAAAGATCATCCTGGACAAATTCTTACTTGCAAAAACCACAGTTGATTTAAGCATATACCCTACAGGTCCAATGCAGACAGATAGCATTTCCAAGTCAGTACCAACTACTTTTGAATGGCCTGATTGGGAGGTTCGTGGCCAGGATATTTCCCTTTCAAATAACACCATTTCTTTTACCTCAGATTCATCCATCGTACAACCAGCAGTTTTTAACCCTTCCTTCATTGCAGCAGAAAATCTAGGTTTTGAAATCAAAGAACTTGCGCTGAAAAAGCAGCAAGCGACCCTTGAGCTATTCAATTTAAGATTTAATGAACGCAGCGGATTTGAGTTGAAAAACCTTGCCTTCAAAGGCCAAATGAACAACAAATCCTTGATCTTTTCCCGCCTTAAAATGATCACAAAGGGCAATGAGCTTGAAGGAGGGGTAACACTCTCCTATCCCACCATCAATACATTGTTCAATCAGCCTGCTTCCTTATTCATCAAAACAAATCTTAACATGCCCGACATTGACCTCAGTGAAAGTTTCTATTTCAGTCCTGAGCTTCGGGAAAACCCCACAATTAAGAAAATTTCAACCAAAGCATTAGACACTCATATTCAGGTAGCGGGCTCCATGAAGCGAGTGGATATCCAGGATTTTAACCTACGCTGGGGAGATGCTACCAGTATCAGACTGTCTGGAATGGCCACTGAACTCACAAACACGGAGGAGTTAGTACTCCGTGACGTAAAATACAACGTGCAAAGCTCATCAGACGACCTCAATGCCCTCATGGATTTATCTGAATCTGGTCTTTCTATTCCTAAAACGGTTTCACTGTGTGGCGTGGTCTCCGGAAATTTTCGCCAGATACAGACTGATAATTTACTAAACACCTCAGATGGATCAATCCATCTCGCCGGAAAATACCAGTACCAGGAATCCACCTCCTTTGAGGCTGAGTTAGACGTAGATTCATTGCAGATAGGAAAAATATTACAAAATGATCAATTAAAGGCCATCACCTTCGGCATGAAGGTCTCAGGAAATGGCAGTAGTCTTTCCTCTTTAAATGGCTCACTCACCTCAGAATTCAAATCGCTGAAATTTGGTGACTATGATTTTTCCAACCTTTCTATGGATGGATCTTTGAATAACGGAGAAGGTGAAATAGAACTCTCTTTTGAAGATGAAAATCTGAATCTGGAAATGAATACCGCTATTGACCTGGACGCTGTAGAGCCGGAAGTAAAGGTAGTGCTAGACCTCAAGGGCATAAACCTCAAAGCTATTGGGATAACAAACACAGACATCCGATCCCAACTCCAATTAGTAGCTAACTTGAAGGGGAACAGTGAAAATTTTACTGCTTCCGCTTCACTCACAGATGGGGTTGTGGTATTTGATCGTGAAAATTATCCGATCGGAACATTTGATGCCCAAGCTTATGTTCAGCCTGACTCTACCCATTTCAGTGTATCAAGTGACCTGATCGATATAAATTTAGCTTCCAATGTCAGTCCTGGAGATTTTGTTAAATCGATATCATTTCAATTCAAGGAATACCTGAACCCTAAGGCCCAGAGAGATTCAATCCCTGGAGATGTCAGGTTAAATGTAAAAGTGGCCATCAAACAAAATGCCTTGTTGAACAAAGTGCTGATACCTGATTTGGATAATTATGGCTCCATTACAGGTTCTTTTAACTTCGTTGAACAACAGGATACCCTTATTGCTCTTTTAAAAGTCCCACACCTTGAATATGGTGGTAGTATCCTTGACAACTTACAATTTGAAATCAATGGAGATAGTGAAAAGCTGGAATTCTTAGCCGGGTGGGAATCGTTTACCTCTGGTCCGATCGATATAAAGGAGACCAATTTGGTGGGGCTATTAAAAAACGAGAAACTTTCTTTCGATTTCAATGCTCTCAATGACAGCGATAGCCTTATTTATCTGAGTTCGGAAGTGCGAATGAAAGGTGACACCATCATCTATCATCTGATCCCTGAAAACGTGATCTTCAATAACCTCTCCTGGTCCATTCCTGATAATAATTTGATCAGAATGGCCAAAAACCACCTGGCCATTGAAAATTTTTCCCTAACCAGAAACAAGCAGGAGTTGTCTTTAAAAACCTTAATGGATGAGGCGAAAAGTGAAGGGCTCAATATCGGTTTTAGCGGCTTCAATCTAGCCACCATAACCAGTTATCTAAACCCAGACAGCACACTAGCCAGTGGATCCATGGAAGGTCAAGTGACCATCGTAAATATATTTGGTAAACAAGCGCTGATCGCAAACCTAGCGATCAACCAATTAAACATCATGGAAACAGACCTGGGAACACTCACCCTGCAGGCTTCATCAGGAAGTGATGAAAATTATAATTTCAATCTTTCTATCAAGGAAGGTAATGCTGACCTTGATATCACCGGACACTACATACCGGATGAAGTAGCTGCCAGAATGAACCTAAACCTGAACATCAATAAACTTCAGACAAATATATTTGAGCATTTATTTAACGAAGAAATCTCAGAAGCTAAAGGCTATATATCTGGAAATCTTGATATCAGTGGCCTAACCAGCACACCTGAGTATACAGGTCAACTCTATTTTGAAGGTGTTAGTGTCTTCATCAAGCAATTAAACACCCGATATGTTTTGGCTCAAGAAGAGCTCCAAATTGATAATAAAGGGCTGTACTTAACAAATTTTGCTATCCGTGATGCTGACAATAACAAATTCAGATTCGATGGTGAAATCCTTACAGAAGACTTTTCCAATCCTACATTTGACCTGACCATTAAATCCAATGACTTTCAGGCCATCAATTCTCGTAAAGAGGATAATGAACTTTTCTTTGGGAAAGTAGGCTTAGATGCGGATCTGACTCTGAAAGGTGACTTGAATATCCCTGTCATCAGGGGTACCGCCGGCATCAGAGAAGATTCTAAACTGACAGTTGTCGTACCTGAGTCCCAGGTGGATCTGGTTGAAAAAGAAGGTATTGTCCTTTTTGTAAACAAGAAAAATCCTGATGAAATCCTAACCAGGAATATTGAAGAAAAATTAAGCACTGCAGCACTTAAAGGATTGGATGTAAACATACAAATGCACATTGGAAAAAATTCAGTTTTCAAAATAGTGATTGATGAGCGAACGGGTGATAATTTCGAGGTTTCTGGCGTGGGTGATTTCATTGTAGGGCTTGAACCTAATGGGAGAACCACACTTTCAGGAATTTACAATATTTCTGGCGGGCATTTCGAAGCGAGTCTATACAATCTGGTGAAACGAAGATTTGAAATAGGCCCACAAAGCACGATCACCTGGAGTGGTGATCCCTTAAATGCAAAATTAGATATCAGTGCCATCTACAATGTAAAAGCTGCTCCTGCGCCCATCATGGCTACCGGGGTTTCTTCAAGCAGTGAAAGTGCAGGCAATAAATACCAACAAAAAATTCCTTTTCTGGTCTATCTGAATATTGATGGAACCCTGCTCGAACCAGAAATTAGTTTTAACCTGGATATCCCTGAGGATCAGCGCGGATCGTTAGGAGGTGATGTCTATTCCCGCGTGCAACAACTCAATAATCAGCAAGAGCAATTGAATAAACAAGTGTTTTCACTCTTAGTGCTTAGCCGGTTTTTCCCCGCTTCCGGAAGTGATGGAAGCAGTGGTGGGACAGCCGCTATCGCACGCGATAATGTAAACAGTGTGCTCTCCGGCCAACTCAATAACCTCTCAGATAAAATCGTAGGTAATACCGGACTGGAGCTGGACTTTGGACTTAATAGCTACACTGATTATCAGGGAGAAAGCCCTGATAATCGTACGGAACTAAATATAAATGCACGAAAACGGCTTTTCAATGATCGTCTGATTGTGCAGGTAGGAAGTGAACTGGATATCGAAGGGAGTGGAACCAATACTGAAGAAGGCACACCCATGATTGGGAATGTGAGTCTGGAGTACCTGATAACTGAAAACGGACGGTACAGGTTTCAAGGATTCAGAAAAAATGAATATGAAAGCATCATAGATGGGCAACTAATTGTCACAGGATTTGCGCTCATCTTTACCAAGGAATTCAATAACATTTTCAAGCATGCTGCAAAGGAAATAGAGCAGCAACAGAAAAATGAATAACGCACAAATTAAGTATTATATAATAAACTTCCTCATCCTTTTGCTGATGGCTGTTTCTGCGTGTAGTGTAACCAAATACATTCCAGAAAATGAAGTGCTATATCAAGGGGCAGACGTAAAAATGGTCGTTGCTGAGAAAATAGCTGACAAATCGGAGATTAACCAGGAGATTGAAAGCATTCTCTATCCAAAACCAAATTCAAAAATACTGGGGCTGCGGCTGCCTTTACTCGTGCATTATAAGGCCAGGCATGGTAAAATAGGTTTTATCAATAAGTTTTTGAATAAGAAAATAGGGGAAGAACCCGTATACATGTCTGACGTAGATGTCACAAAAACAGAAGACCTAATTGCCAATAGACTTGAAAATCATGGCTTTTTCCGTAGCAAGGTAAGCTCCACACTCCGTTTGAAGAAAAAATATGGCCATGTGTCCTATTCAGCAGAAGTCACTACACCCTACCACTTGAAGCAATATGAACTCGACGCCAGTGGATTAAAGATTCTTGAGGATATACATCTATCCATGGAAAAAACCCTGATCAAGCCAGGCAGCAGATTTGACCTGGGCTTACTCAAGGCAGAAAGAGAACGAATTGATGAATATCTAAAGTCTATGGGTTATTACAATTTTAATCCTGATTTTCTTCTATTCGAAGCAGATACCAATCAATACGCAAATAAGCAATTAGACCTCTATCTCCGGCTCAAAAATGAAGTCCCCCAAAAATCTCTGGTGCCCTACCGCATCGAATCTATTCAAGTCTTTCCCAATTATGCATTGGACAACAAACCAGAAAGCCAGGATACCGTAACTATTAGTTCCATTGAATACATACAAGATGGCCGCTTCTTTAAACCAGAACTCCTAACTACTTATCTCCTACTGAAGGAGAATGACCGATATGATCCATCAAAATCTAAACTCACCAGTCAGCGGTTTTCATCCATTGGAACCTATAAATTTGTAAACATCCGTCATGAGGAAAAAAGCCAGATCAGCGCTTCAGATAGTATCGGCCTGTTGGAAACCACCATATATCTATCCCCGCTTAACAAACGCGCTGTTCGTGCCGAACTACAGACGGTGGTCAAATCAAATAATTTTGCTGGCCCGGCATTTCAGATTACCTATAGTAACAGAAATCTATTTCGTGGGGGTGAACTTCTGCACATTGGCGCTAAAATAGGTTACGAAACACAACTTACTGGTGGAAAAAACTCTAGGCTTAGCAGTACACAGTACGGTCTTAACACCGAATTAATTTTTCCCCGACTGATTCCCTTTGGCCTTATAAAAAAATTCAGATACGGTGTGCCAAAGACCAAAATTTCATTAGGTATGGAATACCTCAACAGAAGCCAGCTGTACACCCTAAGGACATTAAGCAGTATTTTCGGTTATTCATGGAGGGCTTCAAGATATATTTATCACGAACTTAACCCCATCAGTCTCAATCTGGTAAACCTCTCAAATACCACTGCAGCATTTGATCAAATACTGAATGAAAATCCTTTTTTGGCAAGCAGTTTCAATCAGCAGTTCATTGGCGGCCTTACGTACAACTTTACCTATAATGAGCTAAGCAACAAACGTATTAAAAACCCCGTTTTCTTTACCACTAACCTCGACATTGCCGGCAATGCACTCAACCTGGTCTCGAGCAATACCGATGAAACCGGCAAAAAGACTTTTATTGGATTGGAATTTACCCAATATGCCAAAGCGGACATCGATCTTCGGTTACATTTCACATTGGGAAGAGACCATAAAATCATCTCCCGGTTATTTGCAGGACTAGGGATCGCCTATGGAAATTCTGATGCCCTCCCCTTTTCGAAGCAATTCTATGCAGGAGGTCCTTACAGCGTTCGCGCTTTTCAAATACGTACCCTCGGTCCAGGCACTTACGTTCCTGAAATCAATGATTCAGGATCCTTTTTCGATCAGACAGGCGACATTCGATTGGAAGGAAACCTGGAGTACCGTTTCCCCATTTATAGCATTTTAAAGGGGGCGCTCTTTTTAGATGCTGGAAATGTATGGCTTCGCCAGGAAAACGATGCACTCCCCGGTGGTGCCTTTTCCTCCAACTTTCTCAACGAACTGGGGGTGGGTACAGGCTTTGGCTTAAGGGTAGACATTCAAAATTTTGTGATTCGTGGAGACCTGGCAGCCCCACTCTCCAGGCCGTCTGGGTTATTTGATTTTGAAGTAAAGCAACCTATCTTCAATTTTGCGATTGGGTATCCTTTCTAAGGAAATAACTAACAATCCTTCTTCAACTCACCCCCCCATCTTTACCCATTGTCAGATGGAAGCATCCGACAAAACGCGTAATTGCTTTTTCATCAACTCACCCCCATTTTAATTTTCCAGTACATAACATGTATTACTTACCCTTCTCTTTGAAAGAGAGGGGGGTAAGGATGAGTTCCACTTTAGTTGTGTCGGATGCTTCCATCCGACACCGCCGATATGATGCTGGAAATGTATGGCTTCGCCAGGAAAACGATGCACTCCCCGGTGGTGCCTTTTCCTCCAACTTTCTCAACGAACTGGGGGTGGGTACAGGCTTTGGCTTAAGGGTAGACATTCAAAATTTTGTGATTCGTGGAGACCTGGCAGCCCCACTCCCCAGGCCGTCTGGGTTATTTGATTTTGAAGTAAAGCAACCTATCTTCAATTTTGCGATTGGGTATCCTTTCTAAGGAAATAACTAACAATCCTTCTTCAACTCACCCCCCCATCTTTACCCATTGTCAGATGGAAGCATCCGACAAAACGCGTAATTGCTCTTTCTTCAACTCACCCCCATTTTAATTTTCCAGTAAATAACATGTATTACTTACCCCTCTCTTTGAAAGAGCGGGGGGTAAGGATGAGTTCCACTCAACATAATATTCTACTTTTGCCTCATGAATACTGAAGACACCATCGTTGCCATTGCGACACCACCAGGAATTGGTGCGATAGGGATAGTCCGACTATCAGGTCAAGACGCTATTCCCATTACCGGAAAAGTGTTCAAAGGTAAAGACCTCTCCAAAGTTAAAAGTCACACGCTACATTATGGCTCCATTATAGATGGTGATCAAGTGCTGGATGAAGTGGTCGTTTCAGTCTTTAAGGGGCCTCAATCCTACACCAAAGAAGATGTGATTGAAATATCCTGTCATGGTAGCCCCTATATCCTTCAGCAAGTCATCAAATTGTTGATGAGAACGGGTGCCCGCCTGGCAAAACCAGGCGAATACACCCTCAGAGCCTTCATCAACGGCCGTTTTGATCTGGCACAGGCTGAGGCCGTAGCTGACCTGATTGCCTCCGAAAATGAATCCATGCACCGGGCAGCTATGAGTCAGATGCGGGGAGGTTTCTCAGGAGAGATCAAAGCATTGAGGGAAGAACTGGTTCATTTTGCTTCGATGATCGAATTGGAGCTAGATTTTTCTGAAGAAGATGTTGAGTTTGCCAGCCGGGAAGAATTGAAAAACCTGATTCAGATCATCCAGGTATTGATCCGTAAGTTGACGGAAAGCTTTAGCCTGGGAAACGCCATAAAGAATGGTATCCCAACGGTGATTGCCGGAAAGCCTAACGCAGGCAAGTCAACGCTCCTGAATGCTTTCCTGAATGAAGAAAAAGCCATTGTTTCGGACATACCCGGGACCACCCGGGACATCATCGAAGATTATATCCATATTGATGGAATCGGTTTCCGTTTCATTGATACGGCAGGAATCCGGACGACTGAGGACAAGGTGGAAGCTATCGGCGTAGAGCGTGCTCATGCCAAGATGAAGGAAGCTTCCGTGATCATTTACCTGATTGACCTGGCCAATGATACACCCCATGAGGTACAGCAACAACTCGAATTTTTAGAAGACCTGGGCGTCCCCTACCTGTTGATCGGTAATAAATCAGATCAGCCCAACAAGAAAGTAATCACTGCACTGGCCGGAACAGATTACATCCCATTGGCAGCACACAGGAAAGAAAACCTGGAAGCTGTAAAAACCGCCTTGAAGGAAAAAGTATCCCTGGAAGATTTTAAGACTGGAAACACCATTGTGACCAACCTCCGCCACTTCGAAAGCCTGATAGAAACCAATCAAGCCCTCAATAAAGTCCTGGAAGGCATCGATGGTCAGGTAACCAATGACTTTGTGGCCATGGATATCCGTTATGCCCTGCATCACCTGGGGGAAATCACTGGTGAGATCACGACAGATGATCTGCTCGATAATATATTCAGTAAGTTCTGTATCGGGAAGTAAGTACCTTTCCTTTGTTTAGCTAATCTTTTCCTATTATACCTCAAACACACTTTTTCTTTCCTATTCTACCACTTTGTTAACCTTTATTTGACTAATTTCTGTTGCTAATTTGTTGCTAATTACTATTTGACTCAATTAGCAACAATTTTTTAGGACACTAGGGAGAAACTATGATACATCCTGATACATAGGGATACATACAGATACAACCTGATACAATAAAGAAGGGTGAAATTATTAAAGGCAAAATGAGTAGCAATATTCGCATACCTAAGATCTGCAACCATTGTGGTAATGAATTTATTGCTAAGACTACAGTCACTAAGTTCTGCAGCCTGAACTGTGCAAGAAAGGCCTATAAGAAGACTAAGAAACAAGAGAAAGCAAACCAGGTTGGAACAATTGATGAGCAGAAGTTCCAGCACAAGTCCCAATCAATAAATGGCAAAGAATTTCTTACAATCACAGATACATGCTATCTTCTGGGCGCAAGTCGAATGACCATATACCGTCAGATCAAGAACGGGACCATTAAGGTAACTAAGCTTGGGAGAAGAGTGATTATCAGGAGAGCTGATATCGAAAACCTGTTCAATTAATGAAAGTTACCTTAAGGCAAAGAAACCAGGGGGGTAAAACAAGCCTCTACCTTGACTTCTATGATAATGGCAAGAGACAACTGGAGTATCTCAAATTATACATCCACCCTCGTCCTAAAAGTCAATTTGAAAAGCAGCACAACAAAGAAACGTTATTGCTGGCAAAATCTATAGAGGCACAGAAGCAGCTTGAAATTCAAAGTGGTCACTATGGGTTCCATAACAGGGAAAAGCTTAATGGGAGCTTCTATACTTACCTGGAAGGATTAAAGAAGAATCGAAAAAACAGTCCAGGAAATTATGGGAATTGGAACAGTATGATTAAGCACCTCAAGGAATTCCACGAACATGATATCCTATTCAAAGATATTGATAGGCAGTTTGTTATTTCATTTAGAGAATACCTGGACAAGGAAGCCATTGTAAGTTTGGACAAGGGTTTGTCCCAGAATTCCAAGTATTCTTACTTTGGAAAATTTAAGAGTGCACTCAAGCAGTTAGTTAAAGATGGTATCCTGAATTCGAATCCATCTATTGGTGTAGATGGTTTTAAGCAAGGTGAGACTGAAAGACAATTCTTATCCATTGAGGAGGTTCGCTCTCTGCTTCATACGGACTGTGAGTTCCCTTTATTAAAGAATGCATTCTTATTTTCTTGTCTCACAGGTCTACGTTGGTCTGACATCGAGAAGCTTACCTGGAGTGAAGTGCAGCATTCAGAAGAAATGGGATATTTCATCAGATTCAGGCAGAAGAAGACCAAAGGAATAGAAACCCTTCCTATCTCAGAGCAGGCCTTTGGACTACTGAATGAAAGACAGGAAGCTACCAACAAGGTATTTGAAGGAATAAGGTATTCAGCCTGGCATAATCTTAAGTTACAGAAATGGTTGATCAAGGCAGGGATTAATAGATCTGTTACCTTCCATAGTGCCCGGCACACCTATGCAACACTACAGTTGTTGTCCGGGACTGACATATATACCGTGTCTAAGCTATTGGGACATAAGGACCTTAAGACCACCCAGATCTATGCCAAAGTGGTAGATAAACTAAAAACTGATGCCGCAGGAAGAATCAAATTGTAAGGACCGATGTATTTAAATGTTTTCAGGGATATTCTTTTCGGTGTACTCCAGCCATTTAACCCTAATCTTGGTGATGATAATTATTACCGAGATTTACTCAAGACTACTTTTAGTTATGATCCTATTGCTGGGATATGCAATGAAGAGATCAAATCAAAAATCCAATATTTATATGATACAAATCCTATGTTTATAAAAAGGGGAAATCAATTCTCCACTTTTTGGTTAAATATAGACGGAACTGCTAGACCCTTGGACGATAGTATATTATTAAATGTTAATGATAAAATTCCCACGCATTATAATAACAGGACCAAATACTATTATTACCTTATTGCAAGTCAGGACCCTGAAATTCTTTATGATTTAGATCAAACATTAGCCATGGATGGCAATAAACACTTTGACTCAATAATTGTAAACCTAGTATCTCAAATCAATTACCTTATTGGTGAAAGCACTTCTAAGCGGTTTCACTTAATAAAAAATGGGCTAAGTAAGTCAGTCACAGACTTTCTTAATGAGGAAGATAAAGAAAGCTTATATGATGATTGCATATACATCTATCATTGTGTTACTGCATGTTTAAAGGAAATAAATGCTAAGATCATTAAAGCATATAAAATATCTCCTACTGAACAATTTAAAAAGCATGAAGAGCTTCCAAAGAAGCAAAACACTTATTTTCCTAGTAGTAACTATATGTCCTACAGTTCCAACTATTTTGATAAAAACCCTTCACTATTTACAAGCATGTATAAAAAACTTAAGCATGAAGGTTTTATACATAATGACACAAAAGTTTCAAGTTTCAAAAAGCTTTTCAGTGGAAATCCAATTATTGATAAAGTGAACTGGGTGAAGGATAAAAATAAATTAACATATTTAATCAGTCATTTAATGTCAAAAGGAATAATTGAAGATTCTAAGCAAAACCATTGGAAAATAACCTCGTTGTGCTTTCTCCTAAACGGGAAACAGATTGATTTTAGAAAGTTAAGAGGTCAAGAAGTTCCAGCTGAATCAACAAAAAAGGTGATTGATGAATTAATTCCCAAGCCATAATGCTATCTACACTATGCATCTAACTTAGTCTTTACACCCAGTTCTAAACTCTGCTTTTTCCTAAATCTTCTACCTCAATTTACCAGACTTAATTTAGACTCACTCTACACTCTACACCTTACTCTACACCTCAATTTGAGATAGCATTCCTGGTTAATCGACCCCTAGTTTTGTCAGCATGATTTCTAATAAAATTATCGAGCAGAGGCTTCAGAAGTCGCTCCTCGAAACCTTGAGAATCAATAAAGAAGTATTGAGTTTTCAAGAGGCAGCAAAGCACATAGGGTGCTCTAAATCACATCTCTATAAAATTACGAGCACCAACCGGATAGCATTTTATAAACCCGGCGGAAAGAAAATCTATTTCAAAAGAACTGAAATAGATAGCTGGTTACTGCAAAACCGGATTCCAACAATCGAGGAGATAAAATCGACGGCCTCAAATTATCAAATGAACAAAAACAAAATTAAAGCAAGACCATGGACCAATTAAATAATACCGACCAGGATTTGGGAAATGATACAAATCCTATGAATCCAAGTATCCCACCTAATTTAGATCTACCTCCAATTCTCAAAAGAATTGTGGACCTAGGGAAATCACAGATAGAAAAGGATATGTACCTTTTAGGTAGTATTACAACTTTTAGTGCTTGCTTTCCAAAAATATGGACAATTGATGACTCAAGTAAGGTGTTCTCAAATCTTTATTTGTTCATCGTTGCTCCACCAGCATCTGGTAAGGGTAAGCTAAGTAACTGCTTAAACCTTGTTTCAAAAATTGATTTTCAATTAGCATCAAGAAAAGAAATAAGTAAATCATTCGGAGGTTCTAGTAGGAAAAAATTAATAACTCCCGGCAATATTAGTTATGCCGGACTATTAAAATTCTTGTCTGAAAATGCAGATGGATTATTAATGTTTGAAACTGAGGCCGATACTCTGAATGACATATTTGGCAAAGAGTATGGGAATTATAATACAGCATTAAGACAAGCCTTCCATCATGAACCTATCAGAGCTTATAGGAAAACATTAGATGAGGACATAGTAATTAAAACACCTAAATTCTCAACCATACTATCTGGAACACCAAAGCAGTTCAAAAGATTATTAAAAAGTGTAGAAAATGGACTCTTCAGTAGGTTCGCCTATTATTCCATAAATGCCACAAATAAGTTGTACAATGCCTATCAAAATAAGATGGATTTAGGGGCTAGTTTTTCAGAGATTGGAGAAGAGTTCTATAACCTATTTCAGTTTCTAAATAGCTCAGAGGAAATCCACTTTGAATTATCCTCCGGACAGGAAACACAAATGCTTGAACATCAAAGAGAAATTCAAAAATTGTTGCATAATAATGTTGGAGAAGTATTGGAAAGTAATGCTCATAGAGCAAGGTTAATAACTGTTAGAATTTGTATGATCTTAACAGCATTAAGAGCTAATGTGAATTTAGATGTTCCTAAAAAGTTGGTGTGCTCAGATGTAGACATTAAAACAGCCATTAAAATTACGAAGGTTCTAATGTTTCATGCTGCAATTGCTTATGAAGAAGTAATTGCTAAAGGGGAAGTATTTGATGGTTCAGGCGTGAAGTATCAGTTTCTAGCTGAATTAAAAAATGAATTCTCAAGGCAGGACTACTTAAAAACTAGTAGGAAATATTACTTGCATGATAAGACAGCCGATAAATACATTAAGCACTTTATAAGTGAAAAAATAATAGACAGGAAAATTCATAACCATTATTTCTTCACAGATTATGGCTTATCAAGATGTGGTAGGCTGGAGGATTCATAGGAAATGTATGATTCTAAGACCAAACTCCGACCTCCCTGAAAATACGGGTATTCAGAGTCTTGCTTTGTTAATAATAGTATCTGTATTTAATATAAATAGCACAGGTAACAATTAAGCGTAGCCTTTGAAAACAATTCTCTCTGAAAAAGAGAGAAAAGAACAGTAAAAACATTGAATTTTAACCCTAAAAAGGCCACTAGCCCCTAGGGGGGCGTGGCTTTTTATTATAATAAGGAATAAAATGAACAAGAAGAAATCTACAGGTCTTACAAACCTTCATATCCTAACAATTAGGACAAGAGACTATCTAAAACAACAAACTCCATCCTATTATCACAAATATCCAGGAATCATTCGAACAGACAATGACATGCTGGATGTAAGGGTGACAAAAAATACCATTACAAGGTCCCTACAAATCATGGATCAACTTATCAAAGGGTTTGAGGACGAGGGACAGGAAATTAGAATTATCTATAGAGAAACGAGGGTAGTATTTGAGGATAATATTTACTTCAATTTTTATATCAGGGAGAGATTTACTTATACTGGAAAACTAGATGAGTTCAAAAGAAGAGAAGCCAAGGCTACTGGTAAATTAAGTCTTACAGTCCATGGATACCCTGGTAAGGTCTGGGAGGATAGCAGGATCCCCCTAGAGGATAAGATTGAGGCCATAATTACCTATGTCAACACTAAGGCTAAAAACAAGAAAGAGAGACTAATTGAACGCGCTGAAGAAGAATTACTGAGGGAAAAGCAAATAGAAGAGGCAAGGGCCAAACAAGAGATTATTAATGATGAAATAAATCAATTTAGAAAACTCCTATCAGATGCCAACAGGTGGAACCAAGCCACAATACTCCGTAATTATTTAAACCACAATACTTTCCCCCGTCCATACCCGCGAAGCGGAAAAGCCTTATGTCTTACCTGGGCAATGGAAAAGGTAGACTGGCTAGATCCGCAGACCTCCAAAGAGGATCCAACTCTTGGCTATTTCGATGATTTAGATAAAGAATTAAAAAATGAATTCGTGTTATACAAATGATTCCTTTCTAATTAAGCTATGATAGTTTAGACATAGAATACTAATGGGTTTAAGTATTTTCAATTACCCGACTGATCATAGGATTCAAGACTTTGAAAATATTGTAGAATAATCTTTTTAATACAGTTCCAATGCGTTATATTTAATTAATATTAAATATTTATTAATAGCTGGTTCTTAATCAAGGGATTTTTCTGATGAAAGGTCCCTTATTTATTTTAGATGCAATAGAAATCAACCTATTGCTCTATAATCCGATGTCTATTCTCAGTTTGGTATTATAGTAAGAGGCTCCAAGCAAAATTTTTTATATCAAAATTTTAAATACCACTACCCTACTCGAACCTCCCCCCACCACCTCTTCAATCAAAATATTTTCCAAAAACCGATATAAGCAAACGGGATATTTCATATCAAATTATTATATATTACAAATAGCGCTTATATAAATTATACTAACTGCTTATATAGGATAATATATAGTTTAAAGTCCTTTTAAGTTATTTTTATAGGATTTACATTCGACCTCACTCCAATCATAATTCTAATCATATGGTCACAAAATACAAACAAGAATATGTAACTCTTTCAAGGGAAGAACTGTATCATTTGGTCTGGACCGAACCCTTCACTTCGCTATCAAAAAGATTTAAAATCTCCGACGTAGGGCTTAGAAAGAAATGTCTGAAATATGAAATTCCCATACCTAATGCTGGGTACTGGAGGAAGGTAGAAACAAACAATCTTTTTGGTTTTAATAAACCTACTCTTTGCCTAGAGTCATTTGGGCTTAAAGACTCAATAAAACTACCAATTAGGACCAAAGAGTCGAATGTATTTGATGAAAAGAAGAAGGAATTAGATGAATTGTTCCTGAAGCACAAATCAGCACTTGAATATTATCCAGGTTGTCATGTTTCAATGAGGTTCTCTAAACCACATTATTTAGTTGCTATTGCGTTAACCTATTACAGAAAAATCTTATCAAATAAGACAAGAGAAAAATCTGAATTAATAACACAATTAAAACCTGTATTGCATTTGAATGTCGAGAAGAAAAATGTGGAAAGAGCCTTATTGATTCTTGACACTTTTTTAAAGATGTTAGATCAAGTCGGCTATCGAATTGAGGTAAGAAAATACGCATTCAAAATATTTTCCGCAAAAGTGGTCTTTGGCTTTTCAATTATTGAAAAAAGGAAAATTCTTTCAAGGTCCCCCTGGATTCTTGTCCCTACAGGAGTGCTTTCATTTAAATTAAATGACAAAGAATGGATAGAAACTGATGATAAAAAATTAGAAGCGTATATACCAGAGATTCTTGCTCATTTGGTTCGTGCTAGGCACCAATAGGACACAATCTTTTTTTTCTCTTATTTTTTCTTTGGGGAGTTTTGGTCGGCTTCCCTTTCATAGGCTGGTTCACGACCCTTGCCCGAGTGGCAAGGGTTTTTTTAAACCAATGCGCTGACGATTGATAAAAAAAGGTATTGTAAGCACACCATTATTACCAATTAAAAACTTAATTTCATATGTTAGCGGAGCGGTTTTTCAACAAAATGACGATCAAAAATTATTGGTACTCTGTACTTCTACCCTATCACTTAGCACCTGTTATTTAAGCCCTTCTCAACAAAAGTTTATCAATTTACGTCGTATACTTAACAGCAGATACGCTGGTTCTTTAAAGCTGATCATTCCCTTACCCATTCTTTGGATAGGGGTTTAATTATTTGGTTTTGATTATTCTTCTAAATTATACTAATCTCTACTGTAAGGCTCATTATAGAGTTACCTAATATTAAAACTTGAAATATCACACCATTATCAATGGTATTTTATTATTTTCAATTTTCAAATCACCAAATAAAACTCTAATGCGATCTGTTAGCGGAGCGGTTTTATACTCAGCCTCTGACCTGGTAAATTATTTAGGTTGTCACCACCTGACACAACAAGACCTGAAAGTATTAAATGGTAAGCTATCAAAGCCAGAATGGAACCAGCCGGCGCTTGTGCTACTTCAACAATTGGGTATTGAACATGAAGCTGCCTATTTTGATTTCCTAGAGCGGAGCGGTTTTTCAGTTAAAATATTGCCGGAATATGCTTCATCAAATGATTCTATTGAGGCTATGAAAGAAGGTTATGATATCATAGCACAAGCACGTCTTGAGTTAGGAAACTGGATGGGGTATGCTGATATTTTAAGAAAGGTTTCCGGAGAAAGCAAATTCGGTAACTACTACTATCAGGTGGAAGATACCAAGCTGGCACAAGTGACTAAAGCAGGTACTTTACTACAACTTTGTTTGTATACTGAGATCTTAAACCAAATTCAAGGGGCTGATGCCACTACGATGAAAGTAGTAAAGCCGGGAAATCCATTTGAAATCGAGGAGTTTAATTATTGGGAATTTGATGCCTACTTCAGACTCATTAAGAACCAATTCGAAAATACCCTCAAACTGGGCATGCAGGACTCCTACCCTGAGCCGGTGGCTAAATGTAACACTTGTGCCTGGTGGAAGACATGTAATGATCAATGGCACCTGGATGATCACCTATCCCTGGTGGCAGGGCTTCAAACCACCCATAGAAAGGAACTGGAGAGTCAGGAAATTAATACCCTTGAGCAGTATGCCCATGAGCCTACAAGCTTTAGAAAGAAACCCAAACAGGGAAGTATTCAAACTTTTGAAAAACTGCATGGCCAGGCAAAAGTCCAATTGGAGGGTAGATTAAAGAATAAACCCATCCATCACCTACTCCCTATTGAGCCTGAGCGTGGATTCAATAGACTACCGGAACCCAATGCAGGGGACATCTACTTTGACTTCGAAGGTGAGCATTTCTATGAGGATGGTGGACTTGAATACCTGTTCGGTTTTGTCTTTAAAGACTCAAAGTCCAATAAGCTACAATATGAGGGATACTGGGCTTTAAATCGAGTGGAGGAGAAAAAGGCGTTCATGAGGTTTATTGAATTTCTCGTGGCCCGGTGGAATCAATATCCGGACTTTTATATCTACCACTATGCCCCTTACGAACCAGCAGCCATTAAGCGACTTGCTCAACGTCATGCGGTTTATGAGAATGAAGTCGATAATATCCTCAGGTCACAGCGCTTTATTGATCTGTACAGGGTGATCAAGGAAGGACTGCAGGCCAGTGTGGAACAATATTCTCTGAAAGACCTTGAAAAATTTGCCGGTTACATCAGGGAGATGGACCTGCAAAAAGCCAGTGAGGCCAGAAGAAGATTAGGTGCTGCATTAAACCTTAAGTCCCCTACCAGAATTACAGAAGAGGACAGAAAAAACATAGAAAAGTATAATGAAGATGATTGCATAGCAACAGCCAAACTGCATGATTGGCTGGAAAGCATATTTCAGGACTTAAAGAAAGAAGGAAAAGGTGTTAGTCGTCCGGAACTTAAACCCCAGCCAGAAGATGAATCTATCACCCGGGCACAGGAACTGTACGAAGCCCTGGTAAAAGACTTACCTGAAGATCCGGAACAGTTTTCTGAAACAGATCAGGCTAAATGGTTGCTGGCCAATATGGTTGATTACTTCTGGAGAGAACTTAAGACCAAATATTGGGAGAAGTTCCGGATGCACGAGATGACTGATGAGGAGTTATTGGACGAACGGAATGCCATTGCATATCTTACCTATCAAAGCTCATACAGGCAAACGGAAAGATCAAGGGTGTCTGTTGACCGATATACCTTCATTGAGCAGGAAGTAAGCCTGGATGTGGGCAGCAAGGTAGAGGAACCTGAAGGTGACGAAATTGGTACAATTGTAGCCATTTCAAGAGAAGAAAGGTGGGTGGAAATAAAGAAGACACAGGCAAGTGAATCCATCAGACCCACGTCTGTACATTCTTCAGATATTATCCGTAATAAGGTCCTTTCTGACTCCTTACATCATTACGTGGAACACATCCTGGAAAACGGCTTTGACCAGAGCGGGAAATTCGATTGTATCACAGATCTGGTTCTCGACAAGCATCCGAATATCAAGGGTGTATCTGGCAACTTACTCAAAGAAGGAGAATTACTAAAAGATGCAGCTGTTCGACTGGTAAACGACCTGGATCATAGCATTTTACCTATTCAGGGTCCACCTGGCACAGGTAAAACATACGTAGGAGGTCTAATGATCCTTGATCTGCTGCTTAAAGGAAAACGGGTTGGAGTGACGGCAGTGAGTCACAAAGTGATTCAAAATCTGATCAATAAAACATTGGAGCATGCAAAAGATCAGGACCAAAAGATTGGAGTTGTACACAAAACAGATTCCCTGGAGAACCTGGTAGATGGATATGAACTCATCGGTGATAACAGTCAAGCCTTATCAAAGCTGGAGGAAGGAAAGCTGGTTGGAGGGACTGCCTATTTCTGGGCAAGAGCAGAGGCAGAAGAAAAACTCGATTATCTGTTTGTAGATGAAGCAGGTCAGATGTCCTTGTCACAGGTGATCGCTGCCTCCAGAGCGGCTAAAAACATCGTCATGCTGGGAGATCCTCAACAATTAGAACAACCTCAGAAAGGGTCTCATCCGGAGCATTCAGATGTGTCGGGACTTAACCACATTTTGGGTGATAAACCTACTATGCCTTTGCATAAAGGTTTGTTTCTGGATACCAGCTATCGTTTACCAGCATCCATTTGCCAGTTTAATTCTCAGGTTTATTATGAAAGCAAACTGGGTTCGCTAAAAGGACTTGAACAACAAAGATTGGAAGGAAGTAGATTCAATGGTAATGGACTCTTCTATATACCCGTTGAGCATGAGGGCAATCAAAACAAGTCCACTGAGGAGATAGAGGCAGTAGCCAGTGTTGTTGATGAGATTCTAAGCGAATGCAAGACATGGGTAGATTTAAAAGGAAAAACTCACCCAATAACAAAAGACAGCTTTCGGATTGTAGCTCCTTACAATGTTCAGGTATCCTCCTTAAAAGATAGACTACCTGATGTGATGATTGGGACCGTAGATAAGTTCCAGGGTCAGGAAGCTCCTATCCTAATATACTCTATGACCAGCTCCTCTCCAGAAGATGCGCCAAGAGGCATGAGCTTTCTCTACAACCCAAACCGATTTAATGTAGCAATTAGTAGGGCTCAATGTGTGAGTATTCTGATTTGCAGTCCTAAATTAATGGAGCCTGAATGCCATTCGGTAGATCAGATGAAGTGGGCCAATGGATTGTGTAAGTATATGGAGATGGCTAAAAGAATAACACTGTGAGTAAATAACAAAATTAAAAAGAAGGAGTTACTGTCTTTTCAATTCTCAATATTTAGAAATGGCTTGGATTATTTGATACTTAAATGTCTTAGTTTCTGTATGGCTTACACTCATTACGAAACCTAACCTCTTTTTAATGATTTCAGAATGATGGTCTTTTTGATGTAAAATAGATCTCTTAATGTTGTGTTCCTTCTTGATAAAGGATTGAATATCTTTCATTACTAGGTCATGCTTTTCTGGGGTACTGAAAAAAACATGACTTGCTCTCCGGTCGTTTACATTCTCCCAAACAATTAAGATATTTTTCCTTTTGGTTATTATCCTAAATAGGAAACTATCCTCTAATGCATTCCCTACTAATTCCTTAATTGGTATCAATGAAAAATCGCCAAAATGAAGATCTGCTAGAATCTTTAAGTATGGAGTCCTATTATTTGAGAAATTATATATTAATACTCCATTTCTTAATGAGACATTTGGACCAATTGAGGTCTTGTTTGTGATCTTAAATTCATAATATTTCTTCCCTTCCTCAATTGATTCTTCCAAATCATTCCAGAATTTTTGTGACAACTCTTTATCAAAAAGTAAACTCCTAAAATCTTCAAAATACTTACAAGTTATTTTATATAACACATTACCAAAAAGCCTACCAAAATATTCATCTTTAATGTTATTTAATTCTTCAATTGACCCCTTGAAAGGGATAGGCCGTATAAAATCCTTTATACGTTCAGACTTAATTTTAATTATATCCTTTTCAAAAACAATATCGTCCCATATTATATGAAATGTTTTTAATTCCTGTGTACTGAAAAATGCCTGTTGCAAAAACTTTTTCTCAATAACTTTACCTGAATGAGTCCTAATTGTTTTTAATTCTTTAACACCTTTACGTAATAAGAATCCTATGGCCTTTTCTTCCGGCCATTCTATAAATTTATTAATCCACCTAACTGCTTGATTTTTCGTAGAAGCCAGAGACATTATCTTATCAGTCCTAACTGGAACTTCATTTATTTTTCTTATTGTAATAACCCACTTGCTACCTTTTACCTTCTCTATATAAAACACCCATCTATAGAGCTTCTTTTTAGTTAAAATATCGCACGCAAAATGTTTTTTATTGATTACTAAATCTTTGGTTATAAGAAGCTCAACATGATTTTTTTTCATACCGCTATGGAGATCACTATCTAATTGGCCTAATGCTTAGTTCGATAACCTAAGAATAGTTTTCTAGCTTTTCCATTATTCGATTGCCAATTCCAAAATCCAATGTTCCGTCTTCTTTTATCACATTGATGAATCCTAATTTACATTCATTGACTCCTTCCCTTCCTTGCCAAAACTTTCCGAATTTTTCATTTACCATTCGTGTTGAAGGATAGAGTAACATGCTACGGCCTACCTTCCAATACATGTTATAGGCATACATCTGCTTTAGGTCATCATCTGAAGGCTTGTTCGCATTTATCACCTTCCATTTTGTATCGATTATGTATTTCTCGTTCGTACTTCGATTGTGAATTACTAAATCAGGGCGAATCGTTTTTCGAGCCCAGAATTGCATACTATTTTGAAAGGAAACCTTCCAATTTGAATCCTTCACACGAAGCAACATTCGATACACATATTCCTCCCACAGCTTGTTCATGTCAAAGAGTAAGGCCAACATATTTTCCTGACCACTCTGAATATCTGGAGAGAATTCAAATAATATCATCTTGGCTATTTTCAGGGCCTCTCGATAACTTTCAGTCTTTCTATTGAATTTGATCTTTTCAAAGTGATATGGTGCAACCTGAATAGGCTCCATCTCAGGAAAACCCATCAGCACACGCATAATCCGATCCGTGAATGATGCTGATGCAACTTGTAGCAACTTTAGAATGCCCTGAAGTAAAATCTGATTGATAATGTGGTTGGCATCATAGGTTTGATGATGGGTGTAGAACCGCTCACGGTGGACCAAGTTCTTATTCAGATGCATCGAAAAATCTAGTCGACCTTTTAAAGCATTAAGGTTAGCACTCGTTTCATGATATTTCTTTACGAGTCCTTTGCGCTGCAAGTGCTCCACCTCCGTTAAAAACAACTCAAAATACAAGTCTAACAATGAATGACTCCTACGCTTGAGGTTAGCCTGAGAAACCGAATCCAACTTGATTTGACGAGTAAGAGACAACATTCTCAGCAAAGCAATTCGCCATTTATTTGAAGCCTCCTGGTACTCGTGTTTATCTCCGAAGCGCTTTTTATCTGTCTTTGGGAGAATTTCAATGGTAAGGCCTCCAATCTGAATAACACCAACATATTGCTGGAATTTCACCCCATCCCTGATCCCCGTAAAATACTTATTATTGTTTCTGTCATTGAATTGATAAAGTTTCTTCAGCTCATCAGAAGTAATAGACCTTCTGAACAGATCCTTTTTTGGGTCTGTGTATATACGCTCGTGCTCAAAAACCTGAATAAGCCGACTATGCTTCTTCCTGCTCATTGGTATTATTGGTCGGTGCATAGATAGATAAGAACTTTCTTATCCACTCTTCATTAGTGTACAACTCCCCTCCCAGTTGGTCTTTTGCTGGCTTTACTCTATAAACTGGATTTTCTTTCAAATCTTCTATCAAACCGGTATCATAGTGTTCACCAAAATCAGCAAACTCAAAGTCATTAGCAGTTTTCACTTGTTCGATAAACTCCTTTCCAATGACTAATCCAATCTTACCAAAGTCTCCAAAGAAGTACTCTTCAAGCAGTGGTATTACCTTGGAGTAAAAGGCATCCACTAGTGTAGGGGTATCTTTAACTTTCCAGAAGTACGAATGGCCAATGCAATGATCTTTATCAAGTAGTTTCTCAATTCGCTCATTGATCTTTTCAAGAAGCTGAATGAGATCAACTCCATCTACTACACCGTTGCTAGCAGCACTTGTTGCCTCTTTTTTTATCAGATAAGGTTTGGATGGCATTTCCTTGAAGCTAAAGCGTCTTCTAAGCGCTGTATCCAGGGCTTCAATACTCCGATCTGCTGTATTCATTGTTCCGATAATATAAATGTTAGATGGAACAGAAAATAACTTCTTTGAGTAGGGTAAAATAACGCTCATTTCCTCGGATTGACCTGCTCGTTTGTCTGGTTCTAGTAGTGTGATCAGCTCACCAAAAATAGACGATACATTCCCTCGATTGATTTCATCAATAATCAACACGTAGTTGTTTTCAGGTTCTGGCTGTCCTGATTTAGACTTCCTCTTCGATAACTCTTCTTTGGCAGAAGGAATAAAAAAATCTTTCTTGATTCCGTCGCTATCAAGCTTATAGATTGTCTGTTGCTGTAAGTTACGGTCGTACATCTCATCTATAGGAATTTCTTCATCAGTAAACAGCCACTCTACTTCTCTAAAATGATTGAATGGTATAGATGAATCCTTCACGAACTCATAGTCTCCGGTTACCCTTCCCAATGCCCTCACATACTTGTTTCCCTTACCAACAACCACATAATTATCCTTCTTTAAATAGTGAATAAAGGTGTTTAACAACCTAGCATTACTTGCAGGGTAGTTCAATTCCTTCAGCGTATCATTTATTTCCGCCTCATTCATTCCATTGAAATCGTTCTGGTCACCAAAACCAATAGCTATGCAATTATTCTTAATACAATAATCATAAATCTCTTGATCCTCAGATTTGGTGCTATCTCCTAGACTGATTTTATAGAAATAGGCCTGCTTAAATTCATCCCCAGACATATTGACAAGATTCACCTTCTCCAATTGCTTAGACTTAGTTGCATCCTTACTACGTTGACATAAACGCTTGAAAATTCCATCTTCAATGTCATAGTAAACCTGTTTATCCTCCGTTTTGAAGGGCTTAATTCCTTCTAAGAAATCTTCGTAGCTATACGATTGGTGAAAGGTGCAAAAGGCGATTCGACCTGATCTATCATCCCAATCTCTTATAAGCAATCGCTGATATTCTTCCCTTAACTTCATTCTATCATTTTGGTGTTGATGATAAAATTCCGGGCTAGCAAGCTTTACTGCCTCATTGATTGTATTGAAGGTCTTACCGGTTCCCGGAGGACCAAATAATATTTGATTGAGATTTTCCATCCTAATTTGTGATTTCTGATTGGTTTGGTTTTCGAAGGTTTCATTTAATAGCGCTTCTATTAGACCATCGTCATAAGCCGCTTCGAAGATCCACTTGTTATGGAGGTGTTCATAGTTTTTGCGATGAGGCGAAACCTTTCCTTGCAGTTCAAGTGAAGAAGCTTCGATGATTGAATCTATCACATCTTCTACTTCCAGATCCTTTGGGTTTACCTCTACCCATGATGCAATCTCCTTACCCTGCCGTTCTCGTTTTGTAATTTTATATGCATTTGGATAAGTTTTCTTAAAGTGATCTTGATCCTTCAACTTGGCATAGAAGCCCAAGCTAAGGTCTTTCCCCTTACGTTCAAGCATCACCATGTAGTGAGGGCCAAAAGTGAGATGAATTCTTTTGATGTCTATTAATGCCGCAGCATAGGTCCGCAAGTCATCATGAAAAATGCCATGAGCTTCGCATAACTCATAGACAATGGCGAAGAACTTATATACCTCCTCTTTCTTTTCTAACGCTTGCACAACTGTAGCAAGATCATACCAGTGCTGATCTTTTTCTATTGTAACATTTGATTTACTTCGCTGATAAATCGCCCATATACGCTGGCTTGCTTCAATGATGTTTTCCTTTTCCTCTTTCTGGTTAGCCAAGAAAACATACTTCTCTGAAGGTGTTTTTTCATTTCCGCCCAGCACCTTAACAAGGTAGTTTAATGCATCACTTTTATACAATAGAGGGATCTTTCCATTATAAAGGGCAGCTATCTTCCATTTAAAGGCTTGACCTAGATCTACTGAATCAATTGGCTTTAATTCATTGGATTCTGCAGCTTCTATAACCTTAACTATTTCTTCTTTTACGTTTGTAAAGGCCTGTTCAGTGTCTGTGCCATACTTTGCAACCCATGCATAATCTCCATCAGAGGCATACCCTGGTCGATCGTCCTGCTTTCCGAGATTATTCCTTTTGTATATTCCGAATTTATAAGATGACCCTCCCCATATACTACCTAGTTTCTCTGTCTTTGATTCTAGCCAATAACAAAAAGAGTCTTCTTTATTTAGGTTGGTATACTCATCCAGGGTCATATTTTTGACTCTTTCTGAAGGCCAGACCTTTAAGAAATCATCCCAGATTTGCTTTTGCGAATCAATATCTGCCCATTCATTGCTCATACATCCTCCTCCAGGTTCAGGTTATTGTATTCTTCTTCAGTTAACCAGAAATCTGGAATGATTGTAATAACATCTTTATATTCTATACCATAAAGCTTAAAAAAAATACAATCTATGTCATTCTCAATAGATTCATATTCCCCTTCATTTTTGATAAGATCTATTATCTCATTTACCATTTTCACAATCTTGACTTGTACTGTTTTTGAAGGAATTAAGATTGGAATTACTTTACCATCGTTGATCTGTAAAGTATGTGTATTAGTAATAAAATTTTTTACATAATAACTGCAAAAAGAAGAGTTAAGAAAAGCAACCAAAAATTCATTTTCAATCTTGAAGATGGAGTGGAACTTAACAATATTTTTCGAGTAGGGCGCTGACGGCACCACAAAAGCCTTTATCTTGTTAGTGAAATAATCAACCCATCCAAAACCTTCGCATGAGTAAAGCTCGGAGCCTTGCCATCTCGAGTTCGTTAGTCTTCCTTCTTTAAGTTCTTTAACTGAATCCTCAGTCCAGATTATTGCCTCATCAACTGGACAAATCCATCTTTGACCCTCGTCATTCCCTCTATAATATCTTATATATGTTTGACTCTTAGTCCCGCTCAGTTTTTCATCATCTTTCAGGTCATCAAAATTTGAAATATCAGTTTCAAGAACAGATTTATACAAAAAAAACTTTCCAAAGATGGATGGCTTCCCTTTATCTTTCTTTATTACCTCTGCAATTTCATGTAACTCCTCCTCAGATTTTTTAGATAAGTTGTCAAAATTATAGAAGTTGTCGACCTCAACAATTTTTTCAATTAACTCTAATTTCATTGCACTTTTTTCAGCTTTTGATTTAACAATTTTCGCCAAATACTTGCTGTTATTTCCTGTAACTAATCCTTGTGCCCCCTCACAGCTTAGCGCTAATAAGCCAATATCATTTTCCTGTAGATCCTCAAAGTAATTTTTTATTTGAGATTTATTTTTTTTGAATGCATTAGCATTATAAATCCATTTTTCAACATCTTCATATTGCTTATTGGCACTTTCAGCAATTCTACTATTCAACCTAAGGTTCAGAGGGCTTGGGATAAAAAAGACGTTATTCCATGAGTTCATGAAAAGAGATACCGAACCAGAGTATTCCTTACTTTGACTAATGGTTGAATTAGTTTCCTTGAAAACCACTTCATACTCATCTGTTTTTGAGTTTTTCAAGATGGTTATAACCGTGTTTACATATGCTTCTTCAAAGACATACCCTACTTCAAAAAACTCCAATATATGAAGTGCAAGTAATTTTTGACGTAAATGCCGTTTTGAAAGTAATGTTTTGAATGTATTTGATGTAATAAAACAGAGTAACCCTTCATGTAAAAGAATATTCTTTGATCTATCAAAGAAATAAACATACATATCGTCCTTGTAGCCAAATTCATTTTCATATACAATTTGATTCATTGCGCCAATTTCCTTGTTACCCAAATAAGGCGGATTGCCTATGACCACATCAAAACCTGACTTTTCCTTATTAATTATTCGGTTCAAAATCTCAGGAAAGTCCAAACTCCAATCAAAATGGTTGAATGGTTTGTCGGTTCCTTTGATCCCATTTAATTCCCCTATGACTTTCTTCCAACCCAGTGTCTGGAAATAAAGTCGCTGCGCTTTTTCAAAGTTTATTTTTCTGGAGTAATTATGTTGCTGAGGTTCTTCCTCCTTTCCTTCATTGGCTATTTTCATCTCTAGCTGATTCACCAGGATGTCGATCTTCAGGTCTTTTATTTCCTGAGACAATTCATCTCTTTCAGACGATTCTGCATCGAAATAGGCTTTTTGCTTATCGCTAATCTGCTTTAGCAATTCAGACCTTCTTTCAAGAAATCTCTCTGTCTTTGTATCACTCTGTGTGCCTTTCTTGATTTCCCATTCGATATTGATCACGTGATCTTCGAACTTGTTTAGCAATGAATTTCCTACCACAATCTTATAATCCAGATTTGGTAGCGGCTTGGGTTTCTCCTCGTCAATAATAATAGAAAGCCAGAATCGTAAACGAGCGATATCAACTGCACCCTTTTCGATATCTACCCCATAGATAGAATTCGAAATAATCTCTTCTTTTACTCTGGCCGGGTCCCATTCCATGTCCCATATGGAGAGGAACGCATCCCCAAAAGAGAATAGCTCTATGATCCGGAATATTTCTAATAATATTCCCATTGGAAAAGCACCCGAACCAATGGCTGGGTCGCATACCTTAATCTCCTTTAATGCTTTTAATATGTATTTATCTGATTTCTGATCTAGATCATTGAGAGAAGAAAATTCATGTCTGATTACCAAATCACGAATTGCATCTTTCAGGCTTGAAGAAGTTACCTTCTCACTGAGTTTGGTATGTAAATACTCAATGATGCTCTCCTGGCACATGTACTGTACGATTTCCTTTGGAGTATAAAAAGCACCTGTTTTATTCCTGTTTTCCTCTAATAAATTCTCAAAGATATGTCCCAACATCTCCGGGTCTACTGCTACTTCTTTGAAATCCGGATCGTCCTCAATAATGGTGAAGTTGTAGTTGTTTAATACTTCAAACAGGCGATTAAACGTATCCCACTCTAATGTCAGGTTTTCAGGGTGCGTATCCTCTCGCTCAAACAATCCTCCATTAAGAAATGGGACCTTTCCGAAAAGGGTATCGTGAATAACACAATCTTCCTCAGATTCAACTCGTTTTGCATTAAGCGTCTCAAAAAATAATGGTTCCAAATAATTCATGTAAAAGGAACTGTTCTTATCAGCAGCTTCAAATAGGTGCTTCATGAATTGCTCATCCCCTCCTTTCCAGCGTGTTTTGCAGCCCATCCATCCTTTCTTTTGCAAAAAGTAGAGGAACACTATCCTTCCCATCATTTTCTTAACAAAGTCCCGAGATGCCTTTTCCTGAAGTTCTTGAGAAGTAGCTCTGAAGAGATTAATCTTTGATTTATTCTGAATGATATCAGTCACAAATTGCTCATAGATTGCTTTGTATTGGGTAAAGAACTCCCTGGAGAGCCGCTCTACCGAGAAGGCCTCTTCAAGATCTTTAAGTGATTTGCTTTCTGCCTTGGCTAATTTAAAGAACTGTTCTGCAGCTGTTCGTCCCTTCTCCGCATCTCCAAATACATATGTAAAACTCTCTGGCTTCTTGTCAACCTCCTTGAAATTCTCATCCAGATGTTTTAGAGCTAGTGTAAACCTCCATTTAGTTTTATCCGGACTATAGAAAACAGCTATCGAAGCTTGCGTATTGGCGATGGCTTCCGCTGCAATAAATTTTCTAATCCCCTTTACATTCCTAGGAAGATTGACAGATCCCTTCAACTCCACTTCGTAAAGATTGAGAGACACGTTATCATTTAGTTGACTTGCCCCGTGGTGGTAAAAGCCCTTGATTCTTTCTTCGGCTGCCTTGGTGAACTGATCTATTGGAATCTTTTGTGCAGAAAACTGAAACTCAGGGAAGACAAAGTCCATCACTTTTCTCCAGTTTCCCCATTCAAAAGGTGATTCAAATACTTGCTGTAATTCTTGCTTTGTCATGATTCGGAGATGAATGATTCGGAGATAATAATTTCTGGCAGGCCTTTCACGGCCTTTTGTTTCTTGTCTTTTTTTACTGGTTCCACCTCTTCGGTCACCTCCAGAAGTGGGTAGCTTTTCAATATTTTCATCAATCGATCGAGCTGGTCAGCGGGCTTTACGCCTGATTCTCGCTGGATGGCTTTTAAGAGGGCATTGACCTCTCTTGGAAGCTTTTGAAACTTACCAATTCTGATCGCATCCCGAGCTAAATTAATAATTGACTTTTCCTCCTCAGCGACAAAGTCAAGGTGATTGAAGTTATTGATGAAAGCAAGAGCACGCTTTTCATTGGGACCCAGTTTAGCTCCAATTTGGTGTGCCAATACGATGGCTTTTGTCGCTTCTTCCTGGAATGTGCCCAATGCGACCTGCACATGATCATAGTGAAACTCATGAAGGGGATAAGGTTTTTCCGTGGCTTTGGCATCATAGATCTTCGCAGCTTCTATGAATGTCAATGGCTCAATGATACTCTCAGGATTGATGTAATAAAAACAATCCCGATTTCTATCTTTCAAATAGGCCAAGGTGCTATCTCTCCTTGACTTATCCTTACGACCAGTCCTGCTTCGCAATGGCATGTTTGCGATTTTCTTATAAAGTTCAGGTACCTGCTCACGGAATTTCCGAAGCTCCATAAGATATACCAGGCGTTCGTCTCTATCTTCTTCTGGTACTTTTTCAAACAAGCCAAAGGTTTCAAACTCCTCGTCCTGTGAGTATATCTGGCTATCTTCTCCAAGTGCTGAATGAAAACCCTGGAGCTTCATATAAGCTTTTTTATTCAATTCAATCTCAGTGTCGGCTTTACTTGTTGGAAAGAAGTTGTATATAAAAATCTTGTCAGATTTTGATCCAATCCGATTGACCCTTCCAATTCTTTGCATCAATTTGGTGGCATTCCAGGGGATGTCATAATTAACGATATTGTTTGACCGGTGCAGGTTTACACCTTCTGCTAAAACCTCAGTAGTGATAATGATATCTATATCATCCAATTGATGAGCCAAAGGATAATTAGCATCAAAATTTTGTGTTATAGTTTTAGAATAATCCGATACATTGCCGCTTTCTATTGCTAACACTCTATCAAGACCCTTTTCATGTAAGCGTTTCTTGAGGTAGTTAGTCGTCTCTTTTGATTCTGAAAATACCACCAATTTTTGCTCTGGATTAATGGTCTTATCAAATAGTTCTGTATTTATCCTTTTATAAAATTCATCAAATTTTGGATCATCATCAATGCCATTCCATCGCCTTGTCAGGTTATCTAATATTGTCTGATCAGATTTTAAACCTTCGTAGAGCTCTTCATCAAAATCATCCGGACTATACTGTCTGATGCGGTCAGGATCTTCTGCATTTTCCATGAGTTCGATTAACTCATCTTCCCGATCCTCCAGAATGAACTCGTTGACCTTCAAATCAGGTGCTATGAATATTCTGTCATTTTCAAACATTTTGATCATGGCTAAATTGGCCTGCTGATACCTATTGAGTGACATTTTGAAGGCGTAAAAACTGCTATCAATCCGCTTCACCAGCATGGTCTTGATAATCTTTGCCAATTGATCAGAGATCATATCAGCTTGCTTGTATTGCTTTTTAAGTTCAGGACTCAAAAACTTAATGGCTTGATATCGGTAGTATCGCAGACCGTATCTGGTATCCTTTATGAGATTGAAAGATTCATCATATAGGGCATCAAGCTGTTCATCCAATTCATATAGTATCTGCTTTGGAGGCACAATATCTGGAAACACAATTCCCTGGTCTTTCAAATCAACCCTATATTCCTCCGTCTCCATGATATCTGTACGAGTTCTTCTAACCACAATTGGCTTGATAATCTTTTCTCGTATCTCTGAATAAATCCGCTTGACCTCTCTGGCTATTTTATCTCTGTCATTACTTTTCTTGAGCTTCCGGTAATCATCTATTAAAGGCCTGAAAAATCCTTGCAGGTTGCCTACCTCTAATGAAGATTTCTTAGCATCCTGAAACAAGTAAAGTTGATTTCTGATATCATCGGGTGTGTTATTCAAAGGAGTGGCAGTTATTAGTAATACCTTCTTTTGAGTATCCCCGGTCGGTGAAGCATTTTTCCTTGGCGTTTTGCAAATTTTCTGAAGTAGGTGGAACATCTCAGAGGTGTCACTTCTGAATTTGTGTGCCTCATCTACAATGATTAAGTCATATCGCTCTGGTCGGTTTACTTTATGTACACTGCCATTAGTGATAAATTCGATACCCGGTACATCAAAATCATCAACAGTCTTTTGCCAACTCTCTCTCAATGGAGGTGGAATAACAACTAAAATTCTTGTTCTTGGACCATTTGACCAAAAGAACTTCTTAGCAATGATAGTAGCTACAATGGTTTTACCTAATCCCACAACATCAGCCAAGATGAATCCATTGTGTTGCATCAACTTTTGATAGCCATCATTGACAGCATCTACTTGGTATCTAAGCTTCGTATATCCCTTTGGTAGATCTTCAATGGACTCTGGATCGTATTCAATTGACTTACCAAAATACTCGATCAGGAATTTGATATAAATCTCAAACGGAGTAAAGTCTTCATTTAGGTAGGTGGCTTTTTTTATTTCGTCAACAGAACCTGAGCTGATGTCTATTCCTTCCTTCCACAGATCTTCAAATGTCCTGGAAGCAAAAACTACATCGTCAAAATCTCTAAGCTCCACATTGAATTCAAAGTTGTTTTCTATTCCGGAAATACTCAGGTTACTTGATCCGGTGATGACGGAACCACTGTTATGTTCATTGAAGTTGGCTGGTCTAAAAATATAGATTTTGGCGTGTATATTTTTATCAGGATGAGCTTTGATCTCAATAGAGCCATCTCCAACTCTATTGATAAACTCAATCATTCCTTCCTCAACTTCTTTTGTATAGGCTGCTTGCTGAATGTCTTGTTTCAGTTCCGCTAAAAACTCTTCTCGGGTTTCATTGGCATTGAACTTAAATTCTAGACCCTTCTTTGCAGCCTCTGACATCAGATGATCTACATCGATACCTACCAATATTCGGATTTTCTTCACCTCCCTCATAAAGGGTTGAATCATGAAGTAGCCCGAAGCCCGGAAGAAGGCAACCAACACATCAAATTCGGCTACCTGGGTATGCGTGAAAATACCTTCGAACTTTTTAAAGAGGGTGTTTTGGTCGTTGTTGGTGAAGAATTTGGTACTCATAGATTAGGGCCGGCACTTAAAAGTAAATGAAACTTTCCTGATAACGTTATTAAATTTCCAGGAAAGGAATCACTAGCACCACTAATATAGACAATGGGTTTTAAAAGAGTAGTAATTTTAGATTTCACTTTTGAATGTCATACATCACGCCCCAAACTTTGTGATAAGCATTTAATTTGCCACGCTGATCGGAATTTCTAGCTACTTCGCTTTTGAAATTATCATAGTCAATGTTATCCTGTAGAAACTTTAGGATCTTACTCAGTTCATCATCATCAACAATAATCCTGTAATGATAGTCAGCGTGTAATGTAGAGATGACCGATTCATCCAATCCAACTTTACTAATTAAATTTTGAAGGTCCTTTTCTTCCCTGGCTCGTATTTGATATGGTTTAACCTGATCTCCAAATTGTTTCTTAACAATACTATAAAACCCATATTTTGTAAATAGCCACATAATGTTTTGAAATGATTTACACAACTCTAAGGTACCAAAATAGTGCTTATCTTTAGTATATGAAAGTTACTCACCAGATAGGAGAATTCGTTATTGACCTTACTCAGATTAAATCAATACAACATACCGTGAGATATGGTGGTGAAAAAGATAAAAATCGGATTAGAATCACATATAAGTATATGATAACAAAACAAGCTGATGGGGAAGATTATCAAGAAAATGCGATTGAGGACTTTTTCTTTGCAAACGAACAAATTACCACTTCTGAATTTGTTGACTTAAAAAAGGCTTGGGAAGAATTTATTCGATCTCAGGTCAGTTAAAATCAACCATCTGTAGGGGTTAATTCTTCATTCTTAGATGGATGCCACTGCTTCCTAACTCAGGATTTACAAAAACGAGGTTGTTTGCCATTACTTTAATAGCAAAATATGTTTTTCAAGATATTCTTTGTTGCCACTTGTTAGGCTTAAAATTTTTTCTTTTCCAGATAGCCCTAAAGTTTCAAATGATGATTCTCTGATTTCTTTACCAAGAACAATCTTACCTGAAGATTCGAAACTAATTAGATGCTTATCAAAAAGAGCATCATAATCAGGAGACAAAAGAATGCCATTGTCCACATCCAATCGTTGCTCGTCAGTTGAATCTTTCCATGGCTGTATATGAGAAGCAATTAAAATACGCGTATCGCTATACTCTGTTACAGCGCAGCGATATGACCATCTATGCAGAATGCTTTTTCTATAGGCTCCCTGTCCTACTCTTGATGTTACCAACCCACTTCTTTCTGTCGAATTAGGTTTTCTTATACTGCCATATGTTTCTGTTGGATCAGAAAAAGACCGTGTCCTCTTCAGTTCATCTGGAATTGAATACTTGTGCTCCCCAACTCTATTGAAGAAGAATTTTATACCAATCCTAAGATCTCCTGAAGTATCATGTGTTTCAAAGAAGTCACAATCGAGAAAACTAAGCTCACTTATGAATTTTACTGTTCCCTTAGCGATGTATTCAAATAGGAAGACTCTTTTACCAATGGATAAATGATCTCTTAGAGCTAGATTACCTTTGGTGAACTCCATGTCACCACTTTGGCCTTCACCAGTGTATGAAAACACGTCTTCATTCAACCATTCGTCCTTATACCCGTGTTGCTGACCACTAGATCCTGTGAAAATGAATATGTAAGGTGCTTTTGCGGAAGGACATATACCACTTTGTCTATTTCCACCATACATATCGTGGATATCACTGCGGCGATATAGTTGTTCCTCATTAAACACTACTAGGCAAAATACTAAATAAAGAAATTGAATGAAACGAAAGACATGAATTATGACGTTATTCCAAACCAATATGCTTCAATAAATAATATAGCTTACAACCAAATCAATTACCTTTACTTTATATACTAAACCAGTAAGCCAAGCTGGTTCTTAATTGTTAATTATTCCCTTATCCAGTTTATTGGGTAAGGGATTTTTTATGGGGCTCAGGATATTCCTCATTTAGTCGCTCGGCTGTGCCGAGTGACCGTTATCATTCTAACCTCCGGCCATCAGCCTCCCCCCATTCCTGCTGTATTTCCATGCCTGTTCATCGGTTAGATATCCACTGAATAAAGGGTTCATGCGGATATACTCTACTTTTTGTTCATAAATTTTGGGATTGTTTAACTCGATTGGATGATTGGTCTTTTTGGCAAAAAAACCGAAATATAGAGAGGTACAATGTCACTCGGTGCAACCGAGCGACTGAGGAAGAATGGAAACATTCCTTTCCATTTACTTGAAAAGCACTAATTTTAAAACTAAAACAAATTCTAAAATATCGTTAGTATGACTAATTTTTACGACCAACATATTACGACGGACTTTGACCATTTATTGGAACAGAAAAACATTTATTACCAACCTTGGATTGGAAAAAATTATTCTATATCCAAGAAGAAAATTATAATAGTTGGTGAAAGCTTTTACAATTGGGGAAAAAATGAATCTGAAAAGGAAGAAATCGATAAGAGAACTAACAAGCAGAATTTTGTCAGAAACTTAATCAAAGAACATGGCTTTCCCAATACCCTTGAGTACAATATGAAAAAAGGAAAATTATTCATAAACGTAGAAAAAACACTATTAAGCAAAAACAATGTCGAAATCTCAGAAAGTGAAGCCCTTTGGGAATCCGTAGTTTATCATGAGTTTGTACAAAGACCATTAAGTGATAGATCCGAAAGACCAAATAATCAGGATTATAGAGAAGGTGCAGAGTATCTGGTGTCATTAATTGATATCCTAATTCCAGAATTTATACTTTTTCTAGGTTCAGATCATTCAAAAGTTCAAAAAGTTCAAAATCTTATAAAGGGGATATACTACAGTAAGGATGCTAAAATTGATGGGAGGATAGCAAAACGTATAGAATTTGAGCGAAATGAAAAATCTATAAACTTAATAGCCGTTGGTCATCCAAGTAGTAGTTTCTTTAATTATTCATGGAACAATTGGTCCAATTATCTAAAACAGCACGGCCTCTTTATTGAACAAAGCGAATAAACAACAAAAACCGGATAAAATGGTTAAGCGTAATTGGAATGATTGACAGTATCCAATAAAGTGTATAAATAAGATCAAGGGTTAGGGTATCAGACTTTAACCCTTTCTTCAAATATAGCCATAAACTGGTTTAGTAGTATTGGCCAATGTCTAACAGGCATTGGCCATGGGTTAAAATGGAATCAATATTTCATATTTCCTTTTCAATCTATCCCCATAGTTTTCCAACCCATCCACCTGCAGGAATTGGTCCCAGAGCTGATGGTAAGTCATGCTGGAAAATATCAGATCTTTTTGATCCTGCATCCTCTGTTCGAATATTTTTAGTTCCTCTTCATGTTTTGCATAGACTTCAAAATCTTCGGGATTTACAGGGGTCCAATACAAATAGATCAGGTGCTTATTCTCTTTACCGCTTTTGATTAAACCGAGGGAGTGTTTTATCAATTGAGCGGCATCGAGGTTAAGGTTTTGACCCTCATAGTTACGCATGAGGTCGAACCAGAAGTCATGAAGATGGGAAAGCTCCCGTTTATTTTATGAGGCTGCAAACTTGGACTCTTTGGGACTCATCCATTCTAAGAATTTAGATTCGATCCCAAACGTTGTAGTCTCATTTTCAAGCACTACATCTAAATTAGGCTTCGTACCACCTAAGCCTGATGAAAGTTGTTTCTCAAAATTGAGCTGGCTAAAACTGTGGCCAAACAAGTTGATGGGTAGGCGCTTCTTGAGATAGGCAAAGCTGTTAACTGCCAAGGCCGAGGAAGAGTACACCGCCTTAAATTTGGAATCTAGTTCATTTCCACTACCGGAACTTAAGTCATCAACAAAAAGATCGGGGGTGACTCCTTCGATTAAGTTCTTTTCGATAGAGTCCCAATGGTTTTTTGTCGAACCGGATTCCCTAACTATGTGGGTTTCAAAATATTTCCTGCCTTTTTTCATATCACTTTTCTATTTAATTTATCCAAAATCCTCACCATCGCCCAGGTATCCATTTTACAATAATCAAGTAATGCCTTTCGGGTAGCTTCAAAATCACCTATAAATATTCCTTCGGCCATGGCTTTGAACAGGTTGCTGGCCGTACCTCCATCACTCACCTCCAGGTCCTTATAGCTCAATTCCGGAACCAGGGCAGGAAGTACAAACTTAATGGAGTAAGATCCATTCATCTCCGGGAGATAGTACCACCCCTTTTGAAAGGGGATCATGAGATCAACCATCCGATCGACGATGCTATTTAGGACATCTGCGTAAGCTGGAAATATACTGGCAAGTCCTTTTAACATAGACTTTTCAAAGGTCTTATTGTAGACCACGACTGATCCAGAATTACCACATTCCTTGATCAATTGCCGTATAAATTGAATGCGGGGATCTGTTCCATCGCTTTCTGCTAAATATTCGGTATGTCTACATGCCCCACCGGGTGTTTCCTGAACGTGAAGGGAATATTGAAACGGAATTTGTTGGTAAGGACGACTCCGATCATAGAGTGGAATGGCCGGGTTAATGGTTTCAAAATCCAAATAGTACAATGGATAGTTCAACTTGTTTAGGAATTCCTTGATTGACTCCTTATCAATAGATGATTCCTTTGATTTAACCCCGGCTACCTGCATCCGTTGACGTTTGCTTAATGGATAATCATCGGGTATATCTACCAAACGGACGACTCCGTTTTCCAATAGTTCAAACTTCCTACTTCCCCGGAGTCCGGCAACCTCAAATACGGACTTTTCCGGTATGTGATTCCAACAATGACCCATGAAATCACATGGATAGGGACTACCACAATGTGGGCCGATCGACACATCTGGCACCTCATTTTGTTGCAACATATCTCTAAGGCCAGAAAGTTTAGTGGGTATTTCGGAAATGAGTTCAGCAACTTCACCTCGAATGGATTGAATGGAGAATAGTTGATCCACTTCAATAGGGCCATTGCGATCGTACTGATTGTTGATATGTACGATGGATACATCCACCAGATGCACTCCACATCCGTTGAGTACATAATTCTGTAAGGCAGCATCCTGAATGTAGACGTCCTTCACACCGGTAGAGCTCTTGACCTCATACATCTTCCACCCGTCCTCATCCTGCACCAATAGGTCAGCAAAAACCAACACGTTATTATATCGAAAGGCAGCCTCGTAAATGATTGGCTCACCTTGTGCAATAAATCGCCTGGTACTTTGGATACATGCATCAATCTCACTGAAATCATCTAATGAGCAATCCATTCCTCCGGGAAACAGTTGTTGAGCTAAGGCTCCAACAGAAGTACCCTGAGCAAAAATGGCCTCCTGGTTTTTGCTTATCTGATCCCTTAGTTCCGGATGATTTTTGTGCAAATACAATGATTTTTCACATTGAAGACCCCTTACGAAGGTGGATTTGGAGAGAGCGTATGTCACATTCATGATACAAGTTTACAGACGAGTAATCCAGCCTATTTGCACACTAAAAAAATTAATCTTATTAACATATTCGGTTTAGAACGAGCTTACAAGAGAGGTTTGACCTGTTTCAATATTGTTTAAAGGCTTTTTCATGGGCTTGTTTTATTTGTTTAGCCAGCGATTTAGGCTCAATCACTTTCATGTCGTCACCGAAAGAAAGCAGTTCCATAAGCAAGTCATGCGTCAGGTAAAGTTTCAATGTGATCTTCAATTCCTCTTCATTGTCCACAATGATTTGCTGCGTATGGTGAAGCGGTAATGTCTTGATGTATTTACCCTGTAATGGGTCAAAGGATAAAACAATATCCTGTGGCTTTTGACCATTCGAGCTAATGATACCAAAGCTATAACGGTAGCTCTCCTCTATACTATAATGCTCAGGGTATAGGAACGTTTCATTGGTAATCTCAAGCCTTGTTAACCGATCAAGTGCAAAGCTCTTGATCTGATCATCCTTGGTGTCCCTAGCGATGACATACCAACGGTTCCTGAATTCCTTAAGCGCAAACGGATCTACGGACCTGTTGCTGATTACATCTTCCCAGAATTTCTGATATTCAAATTTTAATTTGAGTCTGTTTTTAATAGCATGTAAGATTCCATGCATATTTTCTGTTCCCTGTGGTCTGCGTTTTTCTAATTGTATAAAGGGCGTAAGGTCCTGAGCCAGATTGAGGGAATTGAACAGATCAAATGCTTCCATCATTCGCTGAAAGTTCATGTTCTCTGCTTCGTTTTGGCTGATGAAGTAACCTCTTTCAGATTTGGAGTACGTAATGTCAATTCCAAACACATTTCTGATTTCCCTGAGGTCCCGTTGAAGGGTACGTTTTGAGAAGCCAATGCTCAGGGTGTCATCCTGCATTTGCAGGTAGTCAAACTGATTGTCAATATAGCTTTTGAGCTCTTCATAAGAAGCATAAGGCTTTGCTTTTAGCTTTTTGAGGATCAGCAGGTAGCGGGAGATGTAGCCACGTTTGGACATTATAGATTGTTAAGAATAAATTGAATTATTTTGGACTTCCTATCATAGATTTTCTCTTTTGTCCATTTCAAATCATTCTCCGTCATTTTCTGGATTTCTCGCTGCTGTGCAAGCTGATTAAATTCAGCCCGTTTTTCAGCAAATGGTCTGTTACTAGCCCATATGTTATGGGTTTGTGACAGTAACAAATAGTTTCCCAGACAGTCTAAATACTGATTTACAAACTCTTCATCATAAGTGTCATAGCCTGTTCCGGGATTTTCCTTTTGGGGCGCAATATGCTCTAGATGAGGGTTAATGATTTTATCAAATCTGGTTGGAGAATAGCCTCTTTTACCTTGAGATTCAAGATGATTTTCATATTTCCAAAGCAGAAATTTAGCAGTTGAGTGATTTATTCTCCCTTGCAAAGAGCGTTCAAACTCGTGATCGTTCCAGTAAGACCACCACCATGATTCAACCCCAACATTTTTCATCCATGAAATGCGATCAATAATGAGTTTTATATCAGGATTATCGTCATTAAATGTTTTATATACGTCATCAAGTCTTGATGTTATATCGGCTCTAGTGCCTATAAGTCTGTGTCGTATAACCAAAGATTCAAGGCTAGTACAAAGATGTAATAGTTGGGTTTTATTAATTCCGATTCGGTATGCCTTTATAATAAAAGGAATAGCAATACTAATTCCTCCAAGTGAAATAAGAGAGTGAATTTCAAGGTATTGTCTCTCATCCTTACCGAAAAATGTAGTCAGATGTTCAAAACTAAAGGCAAGTGATTGTGTGAACGCTTTTACGAATGGGATGGCGTTTTCTCCGGAAAGCAGCTTATTTATTTTATCTATAGCATTTGACTCCCAAAGCGAGTTGAAATGAACCCTAAGCGTGTAAACCAACACATCATCTTCGTTGATATTGTATTCAATTGAGGAAATTGATTTGTATATTTTCTCAAATCTTAATTTTATTTCGCCAATTAAAGATTCCCTTTCCTCACCTCCATAAAGGTGAACGTTAAACATAAATTGAGCTTTTATTATTTCTAGATTTGAAGGTTTTTTTCCTCTGTTATTCTGGAAAATAAACATTTGAATTGCTTCTGCTTCATCTTTTACAGGGTGAGTGCTACAAGTGGATCCTTGAACTGAGTCGAGCATTTTGAGTAGGTAAGTTTCTTCCTTATCACTCAATTGATTCGTAAAGAAGTCAAAAGCATTTACAATTCTTTTTGCGGATTCTGTTTCAAGATTATTTTTATCTTTTTTGATTTGATCAATCACATTATCCTTGAAAAATTGATTATCATAATATACAGTAGCAAAACGGTAGGTCGATCTTCGAATGATAATATCTTCTTTCAATTCTTCTTCATCCTCTTTTAGAGGACGAATTGCAGCTAAACGACTGAATAATGCAGAAAGAAAAATAACGATGGTTGTGAGTCTCTGTTGACCGTCAATCACACCGAATTCATTCTCTGATTTTTCCTCGAAAAGGAAATGTCCAAAGTAGTATTTTGACATACTGAAGCTATGGTTGTAATCTTCCAAATCCGTCAAAAAAGTGTTTACTTGTTTAGGAGATTTAGAACTGTCCGTTTCAGTATCCCACGAGTAGGCGCGTTGATAGTTAGGAACAAAAATCCTGTTTCCCGCCAACATTTGTTTAATTGTTGTTGATGCTTCCATTTAATGATCTTTTAAATGAGTCTCCTAAAATTACACCTTTCCTTATCTATTCAGTTTTCTACCAGTCTGTTTTCACTTATAGCTCTAAATCCGACTGGATTTGTATTCCTGTCTTGTTGATATTCCTTTTCATCCTGGTTATAAATAGCTGTTAGCGTCATCGGAGCATCTATCTGTGTGTTAAAGCCTAGTTTCTTTGAAAGTCGTTTGGCCTTATCAATTTCCAATTCTTTAAACTCATACTTGGCGATTAGCCTTCCTTTTCGCATCAGCGCACTATCTACCTTCGATAAGTCAGTATTAAAAGAACAGATAATCTGGATATTCAAACAATCCGAGAGTAGCCCATCAGAAATATTGAGTATGGTGGAAACAGGCGAGTGGCCGTTTCTCTCGCGGTCTATCACGATGTTTTCTGCATCTTCTATCACTAACACGGAATTTGAGTTCTCAATGAGTATAGAAATCAGATCGGGATTGGTCAGGGCATCTGTCATATTGGGGGGCAGAAAGATCACTTTCTTTTTCACCGATGAGATCAGGTAACGAATATATGATGTCTTACCTGTACCGGGCTTGCCATGCAAAAGCACCAATCCTTTATCATTCTTTCTGGACAGTCGACGGCTTATGGTTTGATGGATTTCTTTAAAATCATTGTTGTAGTTATCATCAACACTTAACCTGGGCTTTGTGATTTCCACTGATTTGCTCTCAATTCCATCAGGTGTTTTTACCAGCAGGGATATATATGCCTTTCTATTTCTCCTTGTCTGGAATTTGCTGATTTCTTTGATTAATAATTCGACTTTTGTTAAGTCTGTTCGGGAAAATAGAAATTGTGCAGTAGAACGATTGACATCAAAATAAATCATCAAATCATCAAATAGGATATGAAAGATGTCGTCGATTTCGGCTTTTCCACCTCCATTGAGCTGACGCTTTGCAAAGTATTGCTTCCTGATCTCTTCTTGATATTTTCCGAGAAACCATTTATTTGCCCGCACACAGTCAATGTTGGATTCGGTTATCATACTAGGAATCACATTAAAGTGGGCAATGAACAGAGGAATTTCAGTCAGGTAATTACCATAAACACTTACACTCCCTAGATTAATTTTTGTAGAGGTTTTCTCAAAGTTTATACAAGAATTATGTTGCGCTGTATTATTGTCCTTCATCGTTTTGTTTTGGTCAAATGTAATGACCATGAACGCCAAAGGGTGTCGCGATGAGTTTCTTTGTTAACTGGAGTAGAATATTTTCTTATCTCATTCTAAAGATCGGTTAGTCTCCAATGAAGACGAATTCTTTGGCACCTTTTCAGAAGAACTACGTCAAAACCCGGCTATTGGTGATTGACTGATTTTCCTTTGTTTATTTATTATATCGCTGAATAGTAATAGTTTTTGTTGCTAATTTGTTGCTATAATTAGTTAACTGATTGATTATCAGCATACAGTTACATATTGTATCGGGAAATAATAAAGAATGAAAACTTTCCCGATTCGCTTCAATCAAGATTTTTATATGCTCTGTGGCTCAAAAGGGATTCAAAAGTGTAGTTGCTTAAGTTCCTAATGAAATTAACTATCCTATCCTATCCCTCCTTCTCCTCTTTTTTTGTTGAAAATCGATCCAAGGCGTTTGAAATCTTACATGGTGATGAAGCTTAAAACTTATTATTATTCTTTGAATCCAATTGAAAAAATTGGATATTCATGATTTTTAAAATAAACAATTATGGACCCTATTATACTTGTATTCATCGCGCTTGCCGGACTCATCATGTATGGTATTTATTTCCTTTTAAGTAAGATATGGAAAAAACTCAAAGGCTTTGCTGAACAAAAAAGAATTCCACAGGGTGAAAATACAACCAACCTGGATACAAGTAAATTTTCAAAGATCATTGAAGAACTGGAGCAAACACGTATTCAATTAGCCGGGAAAACAAAAGGGCTTTTTAAGCGGGCTTACCTAAAAACATTTGTTTTACTTTTTTTAGTTTTCCTCCTCTTTGCGGCTCTGCTGGGCAAGGAATCAAATGATATAACGCCTATGATTTTTGGCTCAATAATGATGGGTGCCGTTTTAGGTGCAATAGGAGCAGGAATATATACTTTAATCAAAAAAGGTAGTAACCGTGAGAAATTCGCTAATGAATTAAAGGAAAAACTTGTTAGTGCCATCGTTCAAGATGTGGATTCAAACCTTCAGTTCACTAAGGATGGAATCACCAAGGAATCGTTTAACGAAGTTCCTATGTTTAGGGGGGATGTGTTTGTCAGTGAAGATTCCATAAAGGGCAAGGTCGATGATCTTACTGTAACACTTTCTGAGTGCACGCAAAGAAATAATCAAACAAGCAGTAAGCATCCGGGGGTGGTGTACTTTTATGGGCTGTTTGCTGTGATTGAATTCCCTAATCCTATTTATGCAGGAATATTCAGAGCAGTCCCGAAAATAGAGGTCTTTCCAGGGCAAAACAAAGTTGGAGACTTCTTAGAACGAGGGATGCAAAAAAATCCGTTTGTATGGAAACGAACGGAGAAAGAAGTAAAGCAAGAACAGTTTGCTGATAAGCCATACAGTATATTTAGTCCAGATCCTGAAGCAACGGAAGCCTTCATCAATGATAAATTAATTAAGCTTTTGGATTTTATATACAGTAAGTATGACCAAAACAAGCCCTACCTCTGGCTAAAGGATAATAAAGTTTACTTTGCAATTGAGTGGTATGAGGGCCTTTTTGAACCCGATTATTTCTTAAACAAAAGCCTTAAAGAAAATGATGGTCTTGCGGAAAAGATTCATCGGGACATTTTAAACATATACCAGGTAATTCAGGAATTAAAATTGTTTAAAGAGGTTTGAATGCCAACCCTTTTAAAACCTAGGGGGGGGGGTTCTGTGTATATTATTCATAAGGAACCCATAAATGCCCTCCCATGAAGAAAAATGAAAGTAGTTGTTGAAGGCTTTGGAGGCAAAATCTACTATAGCTACCGTATAGGGAAGTAATATTTGCTTGAATAGGTGGAGCTGCGAAACCGGTAATTGCTTTCGTCTCCTACCCTTATCAGATCCGCCAGTACACAAAAAAAACCGCTTCCCAATTAAGTAAAGCGGTCTCAAGTCATATCAGCATTGATCATCATACCCTATAAGATTTAGTTGACACATTGCCAGGCAGGTCATACGCCCTTACTCTGATCGAACCACCTTCCGGAATATCTTGTGTGAGTGTAAACTCCCAATGTATCCCGTTGTCAGTTGGTGTAGCTTTCCCGGAGGATATCACACTTTCATCTTCACTGATGATATCAAACTCAACTTTCGCCAGTTGAGGATCTTCATATGCCTCTACCAGTACCCGACTTCCTGATGCTCCACCTGGCAGAATGATGTCGCCAATCTCTGGTGCTCTTAAGTAATCGGTGACAGCAAGCGTGTAAGCGTTCCTGACCCTGGTGATGCCGGCAGCTGCCGCCTCGTAGATAGGCCCAAGCACCTCATTTGCTATTGCATGCTTCGCAAAGGAAGTCGCATATCTAAAACGCATGTTATTCCTCTTCTGGGCCTCAGATCCCTCACCCCGCCTCACTGGTCTCGAGGATACGATGGTTTGACCGTTCAAGTTTCTGTAAACTAGTTGGCTGCCTAGCATGCCACTAGCACCCTGTAAAAACAGGTTCTTTTTTAAAGTTGCCATTGTTGTAAAATTTATAGAGTGAGAAAAAGATTTAACCTGAAATTAATCCAGGTTTAAAAAGAGGCCTCTTGAGATTTTAAAAAGCAAGAATTGATCCATAAAATGTTATGAGGTATGATTTTCAGTTATTTTCAAAAACATTTTGAATAAATCACATATACTGCGTAAGACACAAAACCATATATAATTATTATACGTTTAAAGGATGATGCCTTCCCGGTTTACGCCCAACAAAGTCTTGATGTAGTTGGATCTTCCTTCAGTCAATCCCCTATTCTCAAAAAAAGAAAACAAAAGCCCATTTCAGACTACCATGCATTAGGTTCCGCTCTGGGTCTCCATTGCTAGCTTCTCCATATTGTTTAAATACAATTAATGCCTGATTATTGGGGTGTACAGGAAGTGTACAGGAAGTGCGAACGGAGACTGAACGCACCCTTGGAGGACTATGGCTCTTACCTATTGGAATAATGCAATTATTTGGTGGCTTGTGGTGTTTTTACAGGATACGTGATGATATGTAACAAACAACAGTATTAGGAGATTGAGAAGCTGAGTAAATAGCTATCACGGAAGAAACTTCCGCGCTAGCTAGGAAGGCAGGTTTTGTTGAAAAAACAGAAGACTGGATCTACTGCAGTGCTGGTGATTATTATTGTGAAATAAGCATGATTCCAAAAACATCAAATGAAGATGAGTATCAATCATGCGAATTCCATGTGACCGATAAATAATCAACTTTACACACATGAAAGAAAGGGATTGATCGATTTGAGTTTTGTTTGACGGGCACAAGTCCCGCACTACCCACTCACAAGCTAAGACTTGCGCCAGCTAGGGGTTCCTTTACCCAGCGCTGATTTAGCGATGATATTCGCAGAGAAGTGGCTATGAAATGTTTCAGCACATGCTTCCATACAATGTTAGATTCCGTTACTATTTCTTCGGTCTCCTCTAAATATTTTTAATTACCACCCTTGCCAGGGAGGCTTTCATTTTTTTATGACCAAAAAAACGAAACAAAAAAAGTCTTCGGAAAATGAATAAGTGCACGGCCTTCGCACCACATGCCTCCCAAAGACCCAACCTCCAGCAACGCGGCTTACACACAATCCGCCGCCACCTGCCTGCAGTAGCCACTTTCGGCAAAGGCAGGTTTTCCGCCAGCCGCCGTGATTGTTCGTTTAGTATTTCAGAAAGTATGATTACTGTGTAATTGAAGACCCTATAAGGCATACCAAATAACGATTCCCGATTTTCAGTCTGCCCGGTTCACTAGAAGATCTGCGTGCAGAAGATAATGAAACACAACACCCCTTTATTCCTACTAGTCTATAGTAACTGACTCACTATATGTTTTTTTGTCTGTTATGATCTCAATTACATACAACCCTTTTGATAGCTTGCGAGTTTTGATGGATTTCTTTTTACTTTCCTTCACCAATTGCCCGAGGTTATTATAGCATTTAACTTTGATTAACTGCTCACCTTCATCCACCTTAAGATTGACCATACCTTTGTCGGCATCATAGGATATCATCCCACTTTTTGGTGCCTGTTCCATTCCTCCAGCTGTAAGGTCTATCGCTGTCTTGTTGATGGTGAAATAATCTTCGATCTCATCGGTTTCCCTTAAGAACTTAACGGTCAGATTTTGTCCTCCCTCACCATCATCTTCAACCTCCATCACACAAGATCCTAATTGGTTTAACGATACAGACATGGCCTGGTGGTTGAGGTCTCCTCCGGATTTTTTTCCCGCCGACCCAGTGGTTATATAAACTGCACCCTCCGTGTCCTTCCTGTCTTTTTGGTAGGCCCCATCGCCATCTTCCCTGCCATCTCCGTTGCCTGTTGTACCCACGGTATGCCCCCCGTCCGAAATTTCATCGGGGTTAAAAGTATTGGCAAATCCATAATGCCCATTCAGGAAATAGGACCGTTCATAGGAATGACTATGTCCATTTAAGATAAGGTCAACACCATTTTCCTCCATCATTGGCATGAAGTTTTCCCGCATTTCAATCAGGCGACCTTCCGTATCGGAGTCATGGGACCCTTTCGTGTATATGGGATGATGAAAAAGCGTCACGATCCAATCTTGCTTGGTATTTTGAATATCGGCTAATGTCCAGTTGTACATAGCCCCTCCCACTTCACGACCTGTGTGATGGGAGTCTAGTATAATGAAGTGAATATTGGCATAATCAAAAGAATAATAGGCCTCTGTTCCTGAAGCAGTGCCTCCAGCCTGGCCAGCCGTGGGAAAAGTAAATATATCATAATAGGGACCGGATTGTGTTTTGGAATCGGCCGACTTGCCATCGTGATTTCCCAAACAGGACCATGCCACGGATTTTTTCAGCATCTCATCGTAAATGTCAAACAGCGCATTTTGATATTGCTCATCTGTTCCCTCTCCGTAGGCGTTATCCCCTAAAAACAACATCATATCAGTTTTACCAGTATTTGTGGGCACATTGGCTACATAATCGTAATACGCATCCCTTACATCCCGCTGATTGTTATTGGCTGTACCTGCATCCCCTAAAATCCATGCGCGAACAAGCTGTCTGGTGCCAGCAGGCGGTGCGGTTATTACATACATTTCGCCAGCAATACTTTCTGACAGTACTTCTGCCTGGTTTCCAATATTAAAATAGTATTTGGTGTCAGGTGTCAGGCCAGATATTAGCACTTCATGCTCTGTTGTTAATGCAGTACTGCTTGCACGCCTGGATAATGAATTTAATGATGTCCCATAATTGACAACTGACTCGGTTGCCAGATCCGTTCTCCATTTTACCACAACACTTGTTGGCGTACCACTTTGCAAATATGGCCCCCTTTGTACCTCAACCGAAGCAGAATTTTTAACAGGGTCAATAGGATAGTTCGCCGCAACAGCTCCGACATTAGGAAGATCTCCAATGGAGGTTTGGGCAAATGCATACACCGAATATAGGGTGACTAGTAAAAGGGCACTTTTCTTAATCATGATTTTTGGTTGTTAATGGAGTTTTCCAGGCTTTTTATCTGTTCTTTTAATGCTATCACGGGACTCATATTTTTAAACTTTGTGTCCAACAGCTCAATAGCACCAGTAGCTAATTTTAATGATATGATGGCCTCATGCGGTTTATTTACTTCCGCCAAATACTTCGCTTTTTTATAATACCAGAACTCTTTTCTATCATATTGAAGAATAAAGTAATTGTATTGTTTCAGGGCTTTTTCAATTTGATTAGAGGCTTTCAAATAGTCCAGTTTTTTCAGTTGAAGCGACAAGGTGTGTGGCCCAAGTTGGTCGAGACCCGATTCGAGCGCTCCTATAGCACCCTGATAGTTTTTATCGTTTTCAGCGAGCATGATATCACAATACTCCAATATATCCTCCGGACGTATGTCGATCATGTTATTGATCACGTATCGGTATGCCTCCACTGACCTTTTGTACTGTTGAAGACGGAACAGTATTTGGGCTTCCAGTTTTTTTCCTTTTACCTCTACGCTATCCAATTCCAAATAGGAGCCTATACTTTTTAGCGCCTCGTTGTAGTCCCCGGCTAAATAGTGAACCTCAGCAATGCTATATTGTACAGCTTTGTCGGTATTTCCCAAATATTTGGACTTAGCGTAATCTTCCAGGGCATGGGTATACTCTTTGTGCTGTTGATACAACAAGCCTCTTTCATGATACAGACTAAAATCGTTGGGGTTTTCTGTTATCTGTGTGGTTTTTTCTTCGATCCGCTCACTTAAGTCACCATGGGCAAACAGCAGCACAATTGGTGAGATAAAGGCAATTACTAAAAATATGCTTTTAATCAGGTAGCTGCATAGCTTTTGAATAGGTAGCCAAGAAACCATTGAAGTAATGAAAATCATGAAAGCTAATATACGGATCTGTTACGTGAAACTGGATTATATCATCTTTGATTTGGTTCAAAGTACTTTTTAAACAAAAGTGATTGATAAGTCACACCAGAGTCAAAGCAGTAATCTTGGGTAAGACCCATCGATAAGCCAAAGAATACCTATATAATCATCATTACACCAGCAAAATCATTCTACTTTACCTGGCTCTCCAGACAGATACAACGAATCGTTGGCTGAGGCCCTGACGAAGACCTGCCAGAGATTAGGGAATATTACAACAGCAGATCAATTCCCATTCAAACAATTGTTAGACAAACCGGTTAGATTTATATATGAATGATAAAAATAAAAATTTAACGTTCGATATGAATACTTTTAGAATATTATTGCTGATTGGTATTGTCCCGGCTATTTTGCTAGGATGTTCACAATCATCAAACAATCAAAGCGAGACAAATTCTAACGAACTTTCTGAAACCTTTCAGGAGGAAAAGAAAGACTTGAAATTAGAGTTAGAAGAAATTAAGCTGGAAATTCAAACCAAACTTGATAATCTTGATGGACATATCTCAGAATTAACTGAGGACGATTCAAAATCTAAACTTCAAAACCTGAAATCTGATTTAAACGAAAAGAAAGACGATGTTGATCGTGCTTTACAAAAATTAGATAATTCATCAAAACAAGTTTGGAATGATTCAAAGGAAGAGGTGAATAAAGTTAAAGGCGGAATTAAAAAATCTCTGAATGAGTTAGATAAAAATATCAATAACCTTTTCGATAGCTGATAATCATTTCCTGAGTCTTTGACTTTAAGTAAAATATTAACCCTGGCAGTTCATGTCAGGGTTTTTTATTTACAAGATTTTAAAGAAGCATCTGGTTTTGAAAGGATCATTAATGTTTTCAAAAGTGAAAATACACCTTAAAGTATAGTCGGATGTTTCCATCTAACTGTAAAGACAATGAGTATATCAATCCTCGTGTCGGGTAGTAATATCCGACTCCAATGAAAAGGTTAAAAAAGATGACGCTAATGGAGGTAGCTCCCTGAAAACTAACCTTCCGACATTGGGTTTCGTTGTTGGCCCAGGTTGGCTAGCTGATAGCTCTTTTTTATGTGCAATTATTACCACCATGTGGTGTTTTACAGGGTACTTGATGATACGCCACATCAAATGGATGAAATGAATTTTGAATCTTAATCTTCTAATTAGTGACAGGCGAATTATCTCCTGTCACTAATGAAGATCTTCCTATAGCTGAAACTCTTTATTCGTGATGAATAATTTCATAGTCTCCTGTATCACACCATCATTCGCCATAGCATCCGGACCTTCTGTCTCAAGAATATGCATAAACGTTTCCAGGTTTTCAGGTTCAAAGATGACAGCTACTTCATTCCCCTCATTGATGGAAATATGAACGGGACTGACACAGGTTTGGCGCTTAAATAATTCACCATGACTGCGAAAACCCTTTTCCCACTTGGTAGTATCTTCCACTTTTGCGGTAATAATCACTTTTGTCATTTTATTGTTGTTTGGTCTAATTAAATGTATCGAATAATACTGATCTAACCTATCAGTGTTATACAATGTGCCAGAAAAGACCTTCCTGGATCAATTTAATCTCCAAAAAGAATATAAAGAGTGGTGCTAGTAAATGGCGACTTTGAGGAAAAATCAAATAATTGTTACTAGTCAGTTGCTATAAATAGCTTTCTGATTGATAATCAGAATCACATTATAAATTATACCGGAAAGTAACCCCTAATCTACAAGACATATACTACTCCGTTGAAGCTTTTACCCAATCCGGTTCAGGGAATGGTCTCACAACATAGAAGCGCTGATGATTTTCAAATATTTCCGGGTTTGGCCCGACAATTCGCGGGTCTTCTGTTTCCCTTAAAAATTGATTGAGCTTATCTCTCATCATCTTCAACTTGTCCTCATATTCATCATTATTGGCAAGATTATGAATACTGTAAGGATCATCTTTGAGATAAAAAAGTTCTTCTGAAGGTCTTTTGTCAGTAGCCATTTTAAGGTATGGCAGGACTTCCGGATCATCCTTGTTTTCAATCAAATAGGCTTTGGAAACCCCATCGTCAATGTCGGAAAATACTCCACCTTGGTAATTCCCATTTTTATCCAGTCCATACATGTCGGATAGTTCATTTGGGTTCTCAGGATTAAGTGCCTGTGGAGCTCCAGCAGGCCACCGCTCCGGATGGTAATTTTTTATGTAAAGAAAATCATGTGTGCGTACAGCCCTTTGGGGATACCCAAGGTTCATCCAGCGAGCAGAAGAATGCCTCTCCCTCCCCACATAGATCGCGTCTCTGGAAGGATCAATAATTCCGGAGCCATCTGAATTCAATATATTCACAAAACTTTTTGTAGAAATCGGCATCATTTCGTCTGCCTCGGTTCCCGTCAATTCCAGAATTGTGGGCGCCAGGTCAGCTAAATTTACCAGGTCATCTGATATTCTTCCTTCCTGTATGTTTCCTGGATATGAAATGGCGAGCGGTACATGAATACCATATTCATAGCAGTTGGCAATGGCATAAGGAAACTGCATCCCATTATCAGAGGTCACAATAATAATCGTATTGTCCAGTTCACCGGTTTCCTCGAGTATTTTTATCATTTCCATGAGGTGATCCTCAAACCAATCGATCTCATAGGCATAGTCCAGCATATCCATTCGCACAGCTTCATGATCAGGCAAAAACCCTGGGACCTCCACATCTTCAAGTTTCTTTCCACTTCGCAAACCAGCTCCTTTCTCAAATGGGAAATGGGGCTCCCTGGAACCATACCAGAAAAAAAACGGCTGATCATCTTTTCGCTCTGAGATAAATTTCCTGAAATTCTTTGCATAGTCAACAGTAGAGATTGTAGAGGCAAATGCTTCCGGGTCCGGTATACCTTCCGGGAGGTCGATGGAATCAGCTCCTGCATATCGTATATCGTTGTACTCCGGACCTGCCGGATCATGGTCTCTACCCCCTTGCATCCAATTAAAGGGAGCACATCCCTTGCCGGTAAAACCAACATGATATCCGGAAGCCGCCAAAACATCAGTAAATGGGACATATTTCTCCGGATATAGTGTTTGATGTCCACCTGCTTCTTCATTTTGCCAGGGATATCTACCCAGGAGAATGGAAGCGCGCGAGGGAGCACAACCCGGTGATGCTGAAAAAGCATTATTAAACAAAATACCATGCTTAGCCACATAATCAAATCCAGGAGTGTTCACGATCTTGCTGCCATAAGCACCAGCATGTGGGAAAGACTGATTATCACTCATGGCAAAGAGAATATTTGGCCGCTTTACTGTTTCCCTATCTGCCCTATCTACTCCACATGATTGAAAAAGCAGGATTACCATCCCAATCAAAAAGGTTTTGGTTACAACGCTCATTTTATTGAATGACATCGGATAAAATATCAGTTTATTTGATGTGTCAATTTATTAAATAAATATAGATACTTGGGCTGCTGTAGGTACACAAATACTAAAACTTATACTTTTTAGCAATTTAGTTGATTTAAAATTTTATTAAATTAGGATACACCAACCCGGTATTCAAATGATACATACGGAATCATCATTCCTACAATCGGCGAGTCGAATACTTATCCTGGCTGGAATCTTGTCAGTTCCCATAGGGCTCATAACCCTGGCTTACCCACCTTCAGTTGACAGCACCGTTTGGGGGTATCCTTTTCACCACGTCACTCATGTAATCATCTCAATCGCACTGGTTATCGCCCATCTTCTTAAGGCTTATGGGTTCGTTGGACTATCACGCTTAAATGGGGCTAACCGTATCACCCATTGGTCTTTAATGATCGCCGCACTCGGCTTTGTCGTCGTTGCCATCTGCGAGGGGATCTCTGCCGCCTTATTCGGTGTTCCGATCGATTCACCTGCAGCTATCAATCTAAATAACGGTTATGGCGCCGGCTCAATGCTGTTGGCAATTCCCTCTATGATTGGAGGAGTTGGAATCATTCGGGGGCGACTACTCAATGGTTTTGGTCGCTGGTCGGTGTTTCTCTCTGGGGCATTTATGGTCTTCGTAGTGACCCCAGCGCTATTCCTGGGAAGGGCCTGGCCGGCCTATTTAGCTTTGACCGCTTGGAGCATCTTCTACCTATGGATCGGCATGGCTTTAAGCCGAACAGTAAAAGCTGATACACATTAAATGTGGATACCAAAAGAATACTTTCCCTTCTTTTCTCAAGAACTGATCTGATTTTAGGTTTACAGTTTCTTAGTAGGGTCAGTCATCATTTGTTGTAGTTGCATTATCAAAAAATAACAGTTGAATTAATGCATAAACCTATGAACAACTTTAGCCTAAAATCGTAAATATTAATACACACAAATAAGCTGTTTATGTCTTTTGGAGGCCCCATCGATTCCATGATCAATGCCAACAAGTCCAACCTCAGACTGTTGAATAAACGGAAGCGGTTGAAGGATTTAGCATCAGAATACAAAACTCCTCACCAGAAGTTTACAGCACCAAATAGCACCAAAGAATCCAGACAGCTATTGCAAAAGCAATTGGAAAGGATTAAAAAGAGAGATCAGCAACGAACGATCATCATTTCGGTCATTGCTATATTGGTCACCTTAATGTTCTTCTATATTGTATATAACCTGGATTATTCCGGAATTATTGAAGTGATCAAATAGGAGTAACAAACACTACAAAAAATTCAGTTTCTGTAAGCAATTTAAACACAGTTTTAAACAGTAAACACACTATTTACAACTGCTATTTCTTCTCCTGATTATTCGAGGAATTTTCAATGAGCTTTTTGATCTCTGCCAGTTCACGCTCCATGGTATTCATGTGTCTTGCCAGGTCCTCATGTTCCACATGAACAAACTTTTTGATCTCTTTTTCCTCCTCCTGTAAACTTTTGAGGTGTAGCTCGTTCATGGTATTGACCACAATAGCAATAAATATATTGAGCGTGGTATAGGTCGCTATTAATATAAAAACCACAAAGAAGATCGCTGCTAATGGCGTCTGGCTGATGATCGGTCTGGCAATGTTGGATGCCCAACTCTCCAGGGTCATGATTTGAAATAACGTAAATACGGTATCAATTAAAGATCCGAAGTATTCTGGATGGGTAGCGCTAAAAAGATTATTACCAATGACAGCAAAGATGTAAAAGATGATCAAAAGTAATACGGCAATCCAACCAATGCTGGGTATCGCATGAAGCAGGGATTCAATGATCAGTTTGAGCTTGGGAATGTTTTTTAGTAACCTAAGCGTTCGAAGAATTCTCAAAGCTCTGAGTACCGTAAAAGCGGCGCCTATGCTTGGAATCACAGAAATAAGAATTACTGTGGTATCAAAAATATTCCAGGCACTTTTGAAAAACCCAAATCCATAGGCATATAGCTTTAGTAAAATCTCAGCTACGAAAACAATTAAGATAATACGATCAATCTGGTCAATGTAAAATCCATAGGACTCCATGTAAGACGGACTCGTCTCAAGTCCAATCAAAACAGAGTTTATAATAATCAAGATGACAATAGCTCGCTGAAACCAGCTTCTCTCTACAAAATCTTTAACCTTGTCTTGTGTCATCCTTAATTATTTAGCATGCAAAACTATACCACAAGCTTTAAATCCTGTCTTGATGTACCAAACATAATTTCTAAAGTTTCCTTCACATAATTTTTTCATGTAAAACCCTATTATAACAGATTAGCAATCAAATAGTTGTCAAAAACCTCTTTAAAATAAAGGATATGAAATAGTTAAATTTGGCATAAACAAGCTCTGCTTGCTGAGAGATTTTAAGTAAATCTTAAGAATCCCTTAAAGCCGATTTAATGATTGAAAGTTAAAATTTGTAACATGAGAATTCTGATAGTGGAAGATGAACAAGGTATTGCTGCATTCCTCAAACAAGGATTGGAGGAAGAGTCTTTTGCTGTAGATGTTGCCGAAGAAGGAAAAAAAGGATTACAGCTTGCATTATCCGGGGAATATGACTTATTGCTTTTAGACTGGATGCTACCCGGACTAAATGGGATAGAGATCTGCAGACAGTTTAGAAATGAATTCAAAGAAACACCCATCATATTCTTAACCGCCAAAGACACCCTCGACGAAACCGTTTTTGGCTTACAGGCTGGGGCAAATGATTACATCAAAAAGCCTTTCCATTTCGAAGAGCTGTTGGAAAGAGTAAAAGTCCAATTAAGGCCAAAATCTGGCACCCACTCCGTTTTTGTTTTGGGTAACATTACACTAAACACTGATACCCATCAAGTGTATAAGGGCGACCAGGAAATAAACCTCACACAAAAAGAATTTGCTCTTCTGGAGTATCTGATTCGGAACAAGGATAAGGTATGCAGAAGGACAAGAATCATAGAAAGCGTCTGGGATATTCATTTTGAATACAACACAGGAGTAATTGATGTTTACATCAACGCACTTAGAAAAAAACTGATGCTCGATGAAAATGAAAATTACATACAGACAGTGCGTGGCGTAGGTTATATCGCAAAAGAATTATGAGCCTAAATTTTAAAAACAGGATCGCTTTAAACTACATGCTGGCCACTGCCATCATTATGGCTATCGCCTTCGCTGTGATCTATCTGGTGGTCTCGCAGGTAGTGTTCAGAAACCTGGACAATGACTTATCCTATGAAGCCCTCAAACACACCGGGGAAATAAAAATCATTGGTGACAGTATCCTATTCAAGAACAAAGCAGAATGGGAGGAAAGAGAACACCGGGAGGTTCAGGTCAATCCTGTATTCATACAGCTAATTGACAAAAAAGGTAAGTTGATGGATAAATCACCCAACCTTAAGGAGGATATTTTAGATTTTAATGAATCTGAGTACGGCGGTCATTTTAATTCCCAAATTACCAGGAGGACCATAAGACAAGCTCAGGTTCCAATAGAGCAGAATGGTAAAATTATCGGATATATTTTGGCCGCAATGTCATCTGAATCCGCTATTTCTACACTTTTAAAACTCAGGAACGTATTGATCACCTCCTACCTGTTTGTTTTAGTCGGTCTCTATTTCATCTCCAGGTTCCTGGCTGGTCGTAGCATAAGTCCCGTACAGGAGGTAACAGATACCATCACCCGGATCACCAAATATAACCTCAAGGAGCGTGTAGGATTACCCCAGAATAAAGATGAAATCTATGATCTCTCTGTAAGCTTCAATTCATTACTTGACCGAATTGAAAATGCACTCGAAAGAGAAAGACAATTTACCTCGGATGCCTCTCACGAGCTGCGTACTCCTTTGGCGTCCCTACGGGGCACGCTAGAAGTTTTGATAAGGAAACCAAGAAACCAGCAAGAGTACGAAGAGAAAATAAACTTCAGTCTTTCTGAAATTGTCAAGATGGCAACCACCCTCGAACAATTGCTTTTGCTTGCAAGATTAGATCCCAACTCAGCGTCTTTAGAACATAAACTTATCCCACTACCCACCATAATGGATGAATCACTTGGGTATTTAAAAAAGGAAATTGTAACTAAAAATCTTAAAATAAAATTCCAGTTTAATGAGCATAAAAAGCTTTTGGTACCCCAATACTATACTGACCTGATCATTGAAAATGTGCTTAGTAACGCCGTAAAATATTCCAAAAACGACGCAACAATTGAGATTTCAATTGATGAAATAGACGCTCATGTAGTATGCACGATACAAGACTATGGAATCGGGATTAATGCCGAAGACTTGAAAAGAATTTATGATAGTTTCTTTAGATCTGAAGCACTTAACCATAAACACATTTCAGGCAATGGCTTAGGGCTATCAATAGTTAAGAAATGTGTCGATGCCATCAAAGCATCCATTGACGTAGAAAGCACTTTAGGAATAGGAACAAAAGTTATGCTTAAATTTTAAATTAATTCACTAATTATAAATCTTTGAAAGCCTAATCAATCAATAAAAACACCTCCTTGAATCACGAGTAACCATGAAATACTGTTTTTATCAGTTTTAAAAAGCATGTATTCATCCAACTATAGAATGATTCATGATATCTTTTCAAATGCGCTACAATTAGATGGCAAAATCTTAAGATAATCTTAAGAAACGCTTGAGAATAGCCTTAGGAAGTGTGGACTACTTTTGGTAGGTCATATTAATTATTAACCCCAATGCTAGATCGAATCATCCAATATAGTATCCATCACAAATTGATCATACTATTGTTTTCTGCCGGCATTATTGGTTTTGGCCTGTATTCGCTTTCTGAGATTCCAATAGGCGCTGTTCCTGACGTAACCAACAATCAGGTGCAAATCATTACTACCTCCAGAAATTTGGCTACAGAGGACGTAGAAAAGTTCCTCACCTATCCTGTGGAACTAGAAATGGCCAATCTGCCAGACGTCAAAGAGATTCGGTCAGTATCTAAATTTGGACTTTCAGTGGTGACTGTCGTGTTTAATGACAACATTGGTACATACCTGCCACGTCAGCTGATTGCTGAAAAAATCAAAGCTGCTGAAGAGAAGATACCTGCAGGGTTTGGTAAGCCCTTCATGGGACCTATTACTACTGGTCTGGGTGAGATCTATCAATACGTAATTGAAGTAGACCCTGCTCATAAGGATGATTACTCCTTGTCCGATGTAAGAACAATTCAGGATTGGATCGTTAAAAGACAGCTTTCTGGTATTCCCGGTGTAGTTGAAGTCAACACCTGGGGAGGCTACCTCAAACAATATGAAGTAGCCTTAAATCCTGAAAAGCTAAGAAGTCTGAATTTGTCTGTTTCTCAAACTTTTTCAGCCCTGGAAAAAAATAACAGTGTTGCAGGTGGTGGATATATCGAAAAAACCAACCAAACTTATTTTATCAGAGGCGAAGGATTAATTGGTTCGCTCGAAGACATAGAAAGCATTGTCATAGCTAATAGAAATGGTGTTCCAGTTTTCATCAAGGATGTAGCTACGGTAGGTTTTGGGCATGCCACACGTTTTGGTGCTATTACCGGAAATGGAGAAGGTGAAAAAGTACTGGGACAAGTAATGATGCTTAAGGGAGGCAACTCTAAAGCAGTGATTGATGCTGTAAAGGAAAGAGTTGCTCAAATCTCCCCTTCCCTTCCTCCCGGTATCAGTATCAATGCTTTTTTGGAAAGAAGTGAACTTATCGGAAAAACCACCTTTACCATCGCTGAAAACCTCATCCTGGGTTGCCTGATTGTCGTTTTCGTAGTCGTTCTACTCTTGGGTAATATCCGTTCCGGGTTGGTTGTTGCTTCTGTTATACCCATGTGTTTGCTATTCGCGCTATCCCTCATGTACCTGTTTGGTGTAGATGCAAACTTAATGAGTCTTGGAGCGATCGACTTTGGGATTATTATTGATGGAGCGGTGATCATTGTTGAATTTATCGCCTTTAAAATCACTGCCGAACGTACTCAATTACTTGCCTTGCCAAAAATAGAAAGACAAAACTTCATTGATAACATCACCCACCTAGGTGCAAGTAAAATGATGCACTCCGCAATATTCGGTCAGCTCATTATCATCATCGTATTTATCCCAATACTTTCACTCGTAGGTGTGGAAGGCAAAATGTTTAGACCCATGGCATTGGTATTCTGTTTTGCCCTGATCGGTGCCATGATTTTGTGCTTTACTTATGTGCCGGTCATGGCCTCATTATTCATCAAGCCAACTGATCCGGCTAAAAAAACCATCTCCTCCCGCCTGATTACCTTCCTGGAAGACAAATACAAACCTTCCATTGTCTGGGCGCTACGCAAAAAAAGGTTAGTGCTAAGTATGGCTTTCCTTTTAATGGTTTCTGTTGCAGTACTTTTCACGCGCATGGGTGGTGAGTTTGTACCTACTTTGGATGAAGGTGATTTCGTGATTCAGCCGGTATTGAAAACAGGGACTTCTTTAAGTAATACGGTATTAGCAACAACGAGAATCGAGAAGATACTAAAAACATTCCCTGAGGTGCAGCAGGTAGTAACTCGAATTGGAGCTGCTGAAGTCCCTACAGACCCAATGTCAATGGAAGAAAGTGATGTGATTATTAAACTTATACCAAAAGAAGAATGGGTCTCCGCAGCAAGTAAGGATGAACTGGCAAATAGCTTCAAAGAGGCGCTAACCAACGAAATCCCTGGAGTCGATTTTGAATTTACCCAACCCATCGAGATGCGTTTTAACGAGCTTATTACAGGAGTTCGTGCCGATTTGGCCATTAAGATTTTCGGTGAAGACCTTGATATTCTTTATTCAAAAGCTTTGGAAGTTGAAAAAGCGATACAAAATGTAGAAGGTGCTGCTGATATCATCGTAGAAAAAATAGCTGGACTTCCACAGATGTCTGTAAAATTTGACAGAAGAAAAATCGCAAAATACGGACTTAATATTGAAGACCTAAATAACATAATCACCATGGGATTCGCTGGTAAAACTGCCGGAACTGTCTTCGAAGGTGAAAAGCAATTTGATCTTGTTGTACGTTTTGATAAAGTCCACCACAGAGATATTGCAGATTTGGAGATGGCCACCATCCAGCTACCCAATGGAAACCAACTACCCTTAAGTGAATTTGCGACTGTTTCCTATACAAAAGGTCCTGCCAAAATTTCCAGAGATAATACCAAAAGAAGAATAGTTGTCGGGGTGAATGTGAGAAACAGAGACTTAGAATCCGTAGTAGAGGATGTACAGGAAATCATTAACCAAAACATCAAATTACCTACAGGCTATACCATTGAATATGGAGGCCAATTTGAGAATTTAAGAACGGCAAAAGCGCGGTTGATGATTGCGGTACCCATAGCGCTGGTACTCATTTTTATACTCTTATATTTCGCGTTTAACTCGGTCAAAGAAGCATTGATCATTTATAGCGCCATCCCAATGTCAGCTGTGGGGGGTGTAATACTACTATATATTCGAGACCTGCCTTTTAGTATTTCCGCCGGCGTTGGCTTTATTGCACTGTTTGGTATCGCCGTACTAAATGGAATTGTATTGATAGAAGAATTCAAAGAGCTTAAAGCAAATGGTATGCATGATATCAACAGGCGTATCCTCACGGGTACAAAGAACAGGTTGCGGCCCGTTTTACTTACGGCTTCAGCAGCTGCATTAGGGTTCTTGCCAATGGCCATCTCAACTTCGGCGGGTGCAGAGGTACAAAGACCGCTTGCTACCGTGGTAGTTGGCGGACTGATATCTGCCACAGCACTCACATTGATTGTGTTGCCTATACTGTATGCGATTTTTGATAGAAAAGGAAATTTCCCCAAGTTCAAATCACCGACAGCAGCTTTGGTGATCATCATGTTGTTGGCATTTCCAGCTATCGGTCAAAGTCAGGACAAAAAGATCACGGTAGATCAGGCAGTCGAAATTGCTTTACAAAATAATCTGGGTCTGAAAGCGTCAGCACAACGTTTAGCTCAAAGTGAGCAACTTATAGGAAGTGCCATCGACATCAGTAAAACAGAATTGTATTACAGCAAAGACCAAAACAACATTGCTCCAAATGACCTCCCCCTTGATGTATGGGGTGTTAGCCAGACCATTCAATTCCCAACAGTCTATGGAGCTCAAAGGAAGGTCATGCAGCGTAAATCACTTTTGGCCAATGACCAATACATGATTGAAAAGCGCATGGTCACCAAAGAAGTACATAAAGTGTATTATGAGATCATATATTGGCAGGAGATGTTCAATAATTATGTTTACCTCGATAGTCTTTATACCTCTTTTGAACTTGCTGCCAACAGCAGATTTGAACAGGGGGAATCTAACTACCTGGAAAAGTTAACTGCGGAGACCAAAAAGAAGGAAATCTCCATCCAGCTCAGCCAAATAAATGAAAGCATCCAGAAGAACTACATCCTACTCAATCAATGGTTGCAATCTGATTCCAGTTTCCTGATAGCCGAGGAATCAATGCAAAGAATTAAACCCATTCCACTTGATACTACCACTCATCCAACGCTTAGCTTCTATGCCAACGCATTAAAATTATCTGACCAGGTACTCGCATTGGAAAAACAAAAGTTATTGCCGGACATCAATGCCTCTTTGTTTCAAGGAACAAACAATGGCGCAGGCACTCAGTCTTTCACCGGCTTTCAGGTAGGCGTAGCTATCCCCTTGTGGTTTGGCGGTCACCAATCAAAAATAGCAGCCGCCAAAACAGGAGAAAGCATCATTGAATCAGAAAGCAATAATTACAAACTAAAGTTAGCATCAAAATATAAGGTGCTGGAATCAGACCTGAGACAACATCAGAAAGAACTTACCTATTATGAATCAACAGGTAAAAAATTATCGAGCGAGACGCTATTCTATGCCAATAAAGCTTACCAGAGTGGTGAAATAAATTTTCTTCAATATGCTCAGCTTTTAGAAAATGCCAAAACCATAGAGTCAAACTACCTCAAATCCCTTTTCCAATACAATATGACTGTTTTGGAAGTAAACTACTTAATGAATTGAAAATGGATAACTACATCAATAATCACATGAAAAAACATGCTGCAAGCTATCTGATGGTTGCCTCACTCCTTGCCTTCGTATCCTGCTCAACCAAAACTGATTCAGAGGCACTAGTAGAATCGACTACTGAAGGCGGTAATATCCCTTCTTATCCATTGACCAAAAAACAATTTGAATCCTCAGAAATGGAATTAGGGAAATTATCGATGAGGAGTTTTCATCAAATCGTTAGAGCGACTGGAGTATTTGATGTGCCACCTGAAAGTAGAGCATCGGTAAGTTCAAATTTCGAGGGAACTGTAAAAGACATACGTTTACTCCCTGGTGAACAGGTTAAAAAAGGCCAACTCCTATTTACCTTAGAAAATCCGCATTTTGTTGAGATGCAACAAGATTTTCTAGCGGCGAAGGGACAACTAAAATATTTAAAATCTGATTATGAAAGACAAAAAACCCTGGCAAAAGATAATATCTCTTCTCAGAAGAATTATCTAAAAGCTGAGTCTGACTATATCGTAACCAAAGTAAAAGTTGAAGCATTAGGTAAGAAGCTGTCACTACTAAATATTAATCCCAATACACTCACTTTAGATAATATCAGAACTGTAGTAAGCGTAATTTCACCCATTAAAGGTTTTGTTACGCATGTTGACATCACCAGAGGTTCTTTCCTGAACCCTACCGAATCAGCAGTCACTATAGTTGACACTGACCATCTACATCTCGAGCTAAATGTGTTTGAAAAGGACTTCCTGAAAGTTGATGTTGGTCAGCATATAGCATTCCACATTCAGGAAGATGCGAATGACACCTACGCAGCAACCGTTCACCTGGTAAATAAAACCATCGACCCAACAAGTCGTTCGATCGGTATTCATGCACACTTATTAGATGAGACCTTATCATCCAGGTTTAGTACTGGCATGTATATAGAAGCCAATATATACTCAGATTCAGTATCGAAACCATCATTACCTGAAGATACAATTGTAGATATTGAAGGTAAGTATTATGTCTTATGCCTACAAAAAACCTCAGATGAAGGATATGACTTTTCCAGAAAGAGAATAGAAGTTGGTAAGTCAAACAATGGCTATGTTGAAATCCTGAATCCAAATGATTTTACTAAAAACACCCAATTTCTCACTAAAGGCGCTTTTAACCTCATAACAGAATAACCATAAACAGCGCATAATACCATTTGTTGTTTTATTGGTTGTGACGCTTGTGCTTGTTGCCGTTCTGTCGCTTAAAAAACGACTTTATTACTATCTTCATGGAATCTATTTGTGACTTATGCTACAACATTGGTTTTTGACTCCTATACGCGAGCGAGTACAAAGTAAAGAGTAGAAAAAAAACAGGAATCAGTCAAGTGCACATCCATGCACATGAAAAACGTGTCGGTTTATAATTGACCTTATTTCAGGTATTTGTTAAGCCTTCTTTACAAATTCAGACTTCAGTCCCATTGAACCAAATCCATCAATCCTACAATCTATGTTATGATCTCCTTCTGTTAACCTGATCTTTTTAACCTTTGTTCCCGCTTTTATCGGTTGTGGATATCCTTTTACCGGAAGGTTCTTTATCACAATGACATCATCACCATCCTTCAATACATTACCATTCGAATCTTTAACTACCACGCCCGCTTCAGCTTCCAGAACTTCTTTTGGATCCCATTCATGACCGCATTCCGGGCACATCATCAATGAATCAGTTGGATAGCCATAAGGGGAACTACAGCTAGGGCAGGTTGAGATTTCTTCAGGCATAATTTGATGGATTAATTATTCATCAAATTTAACCTTTAGAAGTTAAGAACTTCAGTATTATCCTTGATATCAATAGCTTACTTAAATAATATTATTCAACGCATAGATATATCATCAGTACCTGATTAAAGTAAACAACCCACGCTATACCAAGTATACTATTTTAGCTCATCACGCTAACATTTTGTTAATACCCCTTTAACGAGTGTGTTTTACCTAAACCGCTCCTTTGAAATCAGAAAAATATCATAAATTCAACTCTGGATATCGTATAAATCTTCAAAAGTCAACTATGAAAACCAATTTCTCTGTCTTTAAATCATTAAAATCAGGCGTCTCAATCACCTATTTAATCACACTTACCTTTCTGATTTCAAGTCAACCTACTTTTAGTCAGGACAACGTAGTGGATCAGATCATTGAAGAAGCAACGGAAAACTCACAGTTAGAAGTACTGGCCCACGAGTTATTTGATGTCATCGGACCCAGATTATCTGGTTCCCCGCACATGATAAAGGCTAATGATTGGTCTGTTGAAAAATTTATATCATGGGGCATACCCGCACGAAAGGAACAATGGGGTGAATGGTTAGGATGGGAAAGAGGGATAACCCATGTGGACCTGATTTCTCCGCGTGTTGTCTCCTTAAATGCCATGCAACTTGCTTATAGCCCTGATACTCCAAAAAAAGGAGTTACAGCCGACCTAATTACGATACCTAACTTTGCTGACTCTTTGGCTTTTGAAAAATGGTTACCACAGGTATCGGGGAAATTTGTATTGCTTAGCCACCTGGAGCCCTCCGGAAGATCAGACGATAACTGGAAAAAATGGGCGACAGATGAATCTTATGAAAAGTATCAGGCATTACGTAAGGAAGTAGTAGCAGAACACAGAGAAAACATACGTAAAACAGGATACACGATGAGAACACTACCAGCCGTACTCGAAGAGGCTGGAGCAGTGGGAATAATCGCTTCAAACTGGTCTCAGGGCTTTGGTGCCAATAAAATCTTTAGGGCATACACCAAGAAAGTACCCACTATTGACATGTCATTGGAAGACTATGGGATGCTATATCGTATGGTGGAATATGGAGATGCGCCACAAATTAAAGTTGTCGCACAATCTGAATTTACAGGTACGGCACCCGCCTTTAATACCATTGCTGAAATCAAGGGCTCTGAGAAGCCCGATGAATACGTGATCCTTTCCGCCCACTTTGACTCCTGGGATGGTGGAACCGGAGCTACGGATAACGGTACTGGAAGTATTCTCATGATGGAAACCATACGGGTGCTCAAACAGATTTACCCTAACCCTAAGCGAACGATATTGGTTGGTCTTTGGGGTTCAGAAGAACAGGGACTCCATGGCTCACGCGCATTTGTAGAAGATCATCCTGAGATCCTGCCAGGTATCCAAACAGTAATTAACCAGGACAATGGAACAGGGAGAGCTTTTAAGATTGGAGGACAAGGGTTCCTTCACTCCTATGATTATATCGGCAGATGGCTACAAAAGGTTCCCGGAGCTTATAAGGACGAAATTGAAACTACATTTCCCGGATCACCTGGAGGTGGCGGATCAGATCATGCTCCTTTCGTTGCAGCAGGAGCACCCACCTTTAATTTATTTGGGAAACAATGGGACTACGGAACCTACACCTGGCATACGAATCTTGACACCTATGACAAGGTTGTATTTGATGATGTTAGAAACAATGTAATCCTTGCTGCGATCCTAACTTATATGGCATGCGAAGATCCTGAAAAAACCGCTAGAGATAAAGTCGTTTTGCCAATGAATGAGAAAACCGGAGAGAGAAAGAAGTGGCCTTCAGCAAAGAGTCCTAACCGTAGAGGTTATCTGGAGGATTGATACCGAAACCCTGTGAATAGATTAATTTAATGACGTCATGAAAAAGCTATTGATTCCTTTTGTTTTTTTACTTTCCTTCTATGCTGTAACAGCCAATGGAGATACTGAAAAGAATAACGATCAAGATTCCTCCAAAAGAATATCAGAGATAAAGCAACTGTACGCTGAAGTATCCAGAACTGTAAAGGAAGGCGATTTTGAAGGGTATAAAGCAACTTACCATAAAGATGCAGTGGTTGTTTATACCACCGCCAGTAAAAAGGGATCCATACCCATACCTACTGCCCTTAAAAACTGGAAAATAGACTTTACAGACACTAAAGCAGGAAAAACGCGTAACAACGTAGCCTTTCGATTTTCACAGCGTGTTGGCGATGAAACGACAGCCTTTGATTCAGGAATCTTTCACTTCACCTCCATCGATAAAGATGGGACCTACAAAGCCGATGCTTATGTGAATTTTGAAATGCTGATGGTAAAACGAAAAGGTTCCTGGTACATCCTCATGGAGTACCAAAAATCAAAAGCCTCTGAGTCTGAATGGCTTGAAATGCAATGATCCGGAAAATGTTTAGCCTACTAAACTAGGTTTCGTTTTAGGTGCAAAAAACAAAAAATTACTTAAGGCAGTTTGTATTTTATTTTCTTGGATATCAATTCCATAAAATCATAAATGGTGTTGACTTCTTCCTAACCGGAACAATCCTGTTACTTCCATATAGCCATCATTTGATTGAATTAATTTGAGTTCATGGATGAAAATCACTAAATCAAGGTGTTGGAAATTCATCAACGGTTCCTGTTTTTTCTTTTTGATAGTGGAAGTCCAATGCTGCCAAACGCACATCGCTTCCGTATGTATCAGCACCACTACCACCATTACGTGTCAATGAACAAATCAATACAGAACTTTCTCTTTTTTCAGTCCCCCCCTGTCCTGCTATAGATCCATCAAGACTGGCGATACCTTGTGCATAATGAACACCTGCTGTTCCTGCAGCAGTCGTTGTATTAATGGTAGTTTCAATTGGAAATGGATCAGTAACATTCGCCCAGGAATAGGTAAAGGTCCAATCTACATTACCACCACCACTCGTAAGATAAACAACATGAATATGGAATTTGATATCAGTTCCTGGCTTGTACTGGTGAGGAAGCTGCGCCGTGAAATATATTCCTTCAGTTTTGCCATTATCAAAATTTAGTAGGGCACCACCACGATAATCAACATCTTTAGGTTCATCTGTAAGTTTTTTAGTTTTAACCGAATTTAAGTTTACCTGCAAATCATCCCAGGTAACACTACTCCCTCCTGACTCTACCGCTGTTTCCAATTCCTGAATGGCTCCTTTGATATCGTTGGCATCACTGATGGTAGAGCCAGTAAATGCTCCCAAGTCTGTAGCTCCTGCTCCTGCTCCTCCCAACGTTTCAAGGTTGCCAACTGCAGTCGCATTGGTTGCTATTCCTGAGATATCTTGATCTCCTGTATTATCCCCTGATAGATTGGAAGCATTTATTTCCCCTCCAACACCAACACCACCCGCTACGACTAATGCTCCCGTTGTTGTTGATGTACTTGCTTTTGTTCCATAGATATTAAAAACACTATTCGCAAGTGTATTACCATTCTGTTTTAGCATTGTTACAAGATTCACACCATTGTGTCCATCTAAATCCGAACGTGGCTGGGACTGTACAACAAACCCTCCACTGTTATCATATCGGAAAAACACATTATTCGCCCCACTACCAAAAGCACCGGCAGTACCGTCCGTACGAGCAACCCAAAAACCGGCAGGGTTACCCGTTCTACTAATCGATAAGGATGATTCACTGTTATCGAACTTAATATTATTGCCAGTACCTGCCCATGCCTTATTAGTATTATCCCAATATTGAAATTCTCCCTCTACGGTACCAGAAAGGAATCTTGAGTCTTGCACTTTCAACCACTGACTTGAACCACTCTCAGATACAAGAGTTATACTTGTGTTAAGTTGTGTGATAGTTTGACTCGTTGTTCCACCCACATTATCTGTTACCGCCTGAACTATTACGCTATTTGAGCCAGCTGTCTTAATAATTTTTAAGTTGTCTCCATTATTAAATGCATCAGTATTAGGAATTGTAATTGTTACATCCCCGGCGGTTGTATTAACTAGAAGAGTTCCCTGAGTGACAGAAGTTGTAGTTGTTGTTGAGATATTTACGAATGGTAGAGATGTTACATAACTTCCAAAATCTGATATATCTTCCTCTACTAAAGCCCTTCCAACATAACCTGAAGTACCATTCGCCATTAAAGCAAATTTGTCTGTATTTGTTGCGGTCACTACATCTGATAATCCTGATAGCTGAAGAGCGCCTAGCTCTGCATCTGTCGCAAACGTTCCGTCAAGATCTACATCTGTATTTGGATCACCGCTAATGGCTAAGGTGGTACCTGTCAAGGTTAAGTCTTGTGCATCGGTATTTACATAACCTGATAAGTCTACAGTCGTTCCATCTCCTGTTAAACTCAAGGTGTTCGTAGTCAGGCTTAAATCCTGGATCTCATTGGTTGCACTCGCATCTGCATCATCTACATTAAGACTGAGTGTTGAACCAGAGCTTAATGTAATATTACCTGCTGTTGCATCTGTACTAATATCTTGATCGCCTGTATTCGTTCCGCTTGTTGCTGCTATGATTGCAGCTTGTCCAGCCGTAATACCGGTCTTAGCAGTGTTCAATGCGATCGCTGCATCCTGGGTGGTTTGACTTGTTTCCAAGTTACTAATAGCTGTATTCTGTGTGATCTGCTCTGTCTCAATTGCACTGATCGCTGTGGCATTCGTTGCTATACCAGAGATGTCCTGGTCGCCTGTGTTGGTACCACTGGTGTTTGCAAGGATCGTCGCCTGGGCTCCTGTGATACCTACTTTAGCAGTGTTCAATGCGATCGCTGCATCTTGGGTGGTTTGACTCGTTTCCAAGTTACTAATAGCTGTATTCTGTGTGATCTGCTCTGTCTCAATTGCACTGATCGCTGTGGCATTCGTTGCTATACCAGAGATGTCCTGATCACCCGTGTTCGTTCCGCTTGTTGCCGCTATGATCGCAGCTTGTCCAGCTGTAATACCATCTTTAGCCGTGTTCAAGGCTATCGCTGCATCTTGGGTGGTTTGACTTGTTTCCAAGTTACTAATAGCTGTATTCTGAGTGGTCTGCTCTGTCTCAATTGCACTGATCGCTGTGGCATTCGTTGCTATTCCAGAGATGTCCTGGTCGCCTGTGTTGGTTCCGCTTGTTGCTGCTATGATCGCAGCTTGTCCGGCTGTAATACCATCTTTAGCAGTGTTCAATGCGATCGCTGCATCTTGGGTAGTTTGCTCTCCTTGGATCGTGGTAATCGCAGTAGCATTCGTTGCAATCCCTGAGATATCCTGATCGCCGGTGTTTACTCCACTCGTGTTGTCCAGCAATGTGATCTGTCCGGCTGTCAATCCTGTCTTAGCTGTGTTGGCGGCTATTGCTGTGTTTTGTGTTGTTTGCTCGGTTTCTATGGCAGCTATGTCTGTCGCATTCGTTGCTATGTTAATTGTGTTAGTAGCAATGCCAGAGATATCCTGATCACCTGTGTTCGTTCCGCTTGTTGCTGCTATGATCGCAGCTTGTCCAGCCGTAATACCATCTTTAGCTGTGTTCAATGCGATCGCTGCATCCTGTGTTGTTTGCTCGGTTTCTATGGCAGCTATGTCTGTCGCATTCGTTGCTATGTTAGTTGTGTTAGTAGCAATGCCAGAGATATCCTGATCACCTGTGTTCGTTCCGCTTGTTGCTGCTATGATCGCAGCTTGTCCAGCTGTAATACCATCTTTAGCTGTGTTCAACGCGATCGCTGCATCTTGTGTAGTTTGCTCTCCCTGAATGGTAGAAATATCACTTGCATTGGTAGCGATGTCGGTAGTGTTGGTTGCTATGTTCGTAGCATTGGTAGCTATTCCTGAAATGTCCTGATCACCCGTGTTGGTGCCACTGGTGTTTGATAAGATGGTGGTCTGTCCTGCAGTCAATCCTACTTTAGCAGTGTTCAATGCGATCGCTGCATCTTGGGTAGTTTGTTCGCCCTCAATGGTAGTGATATCACCTGCGTTGGTTGCTATATCTGTCACATTAGTAGCGATGTCGGTAGTGTTGGTTGCGATGTCGGTAGTGTTGGTTGCTATGTTCGTAGCATTGGTAGCTATTCCTGAGATGTCCTGATCACCTGTGTTAGTACCACTGGTATTTGCAAGGATCGTAGCCTGGGCTCCTGTGATCCCAACTTTGGCAGTATTCAAAGCGATCGCTGCATCTTGGGTAGTTTGTTCGCCCTCAATGGTAGTGATGTCACTTGCGTTAGTAGCTATATCTGTTGAGTTAGTAGCTATGTTGGTAGCATTCGTTGCTATACCAGAGATGTCCTGATCACCAGTATTGGTGCCGCTTGTTGCTGCTATGATCGCAGCTTGTCCGGCTGTAATACCATCTTTAGCAGTGTTCAAGGCTATCGCTGCATCCTGGGTAGTTTGACTTGTTTCCAAGTTACTAATAGCTGTATTCTGTGTGGTCTGCTCTGTCTCAATTGCACTGATCGCTGTGGCATTGGTTGCTATACCTGAAATATCCTGATCACCTGTGTTAGTACCACTGGTATTTGCAAGAATTGTAGCCTGGGCTCCTGTGATACCTACTTTGGCGGTATTTGCCGCAACTATTGGATCTGCTGCAATCACAGTCGTAACAGCTGCATCGGTGTATCCAACCTTAGCTGTGTTCAATCCAATTGCTGTGTTCTGGGTAATTTGTTCGCTCTGAATGGTAGTGATGTCACTTGCATTAGTTGCTATATCTGTTGAGTTAGTAGCTATGTCACTTGTATTAGTGGCGATATCACTTGCATTGGTTGCAATGCCTGAGATGTCCTGGTCACCTGTGTTTGTTCCGCTTGTTGCCGCTATGATCGCAGCTTGTCCAGCTGTAATACCATCTTTGGCTGTGTTCAACGCGATCGCTGCATCTTGTGTAGTTTGCTCTCCCTCAATGGTAGTGATGTCACTTGCGTTAGTAGCTATATCTGTTGAGTTAGTAGCTATGTTGGTAGCATTCGTTGCTATACCAGAGATGTCCTGATCACCAGTATTGGTGCCGCTTGTTGCTGCTATGATCGCAGCTTGTCCGGCTGTAATACCATCTTTAGCAGTGTTCAAGGCTATCGCTGCATCCTGGGTAGTTTGACTTGTTTCCAAGTTACTAATAGCTGTATTCTGTGTGGTCTGCTCTGTCTCAATTGCACTGATCGCTGTGGCATTTGTTGCTATACCAGAGATGTCCTGATCACCTGTGTTGGTACCACTGGTATTTGCAAGGATTGTTGCCTGGGCTCCTGTGATCCCAACTTTGGCGGTATTTACCGCAACTATTGGATCTGCTGCAATCACAGTCGTAACTGCTGCATCGGTGTATCCAACCTTAGCTGTGTTCAATCCAATTGCTGTGTTCTGAGTAGTTTGTTCACCCTGAATGGTAGAAATATCACTTGCATTGGCACTAATATCTATCACATTCGTAGCGATGTTGGTAGCATTCGTTGCTATACCAGAGATGTCCTGATCACCAGTATTGGTGCCGCTGGTGTTTGCAAGGGTTGTTGCCTGTGCCCCTGTGAGGCCTACTTTGGCAGTATTCAAAACGATCGCTGCATCTTGGGTTGTTTGACTTGTTTCCAAGTTACTAATAGCTGTATTCTGAGTGGTCTGCTCTGTCTCAATTGCACTGATCGCTGTGGCATTGGTTGCTATACCTGAAATATCCTGATCACCTGTGTTGGTACCACTGGTGTTTGCAAGGATCGTAGCCTGGGCTCCTGTGATACCTACTTTAGCAGTGTTCAATCCAATCGCAGTATTCTGGGTAGCTTGTTCGCTCTGAATGGTAGTGATATCACTTGCATTCGTTGCAATGTCTGTGGTGTTTGTGGTAATACCACTTGTGTTAGTAGCTATATCTGTAGTGTTGGTTGCTATGTTCGTAGCATTAGTAGCTATTCCTGAGATGTCCTGATCACCCGTGTTCGTTCCGCTTGTTGCTGCTATGATCGCAGCTTGTCCGGCTGTAATACCATCTTTAGCAGTGTTCAATGCGATCGCTGCATCTTGGGTAGTTTGCTCTCCCTGAATGCTAGAGATGTCACTTGCATTAGTTGCTATTCCTGTAGTGTTAGTAGCTATATCAGTCGCATTAGCAGCTATGTCTGTGGTATTGGATGAGATCGCGGTGGCGTTGGTAGCATCACCAGCTATTCGGGCAGTTTCTTCTGCTGTGATGGCAGTGGCATTCGCTGCATCCCCTGCTATTCTGGCTGCTTCCTCTGCATCAATATTGGATTGAAGGGTAGCATCGGAATTATCAGAAGCAATTTCATTCGCATCTACATCGGCTTGTACTGCATCAATGTTGGTCTGAAGCGCTCCATCGGCTGTTCCCAGGTCTGTAATATCAGAAGTATTGGTAGCAATATTAGTGGCGTTTGTTCCTATATCAGTCGCATTAGTGGCTATGTCTGTGGTATTGGATGAGATCGCGGTGGCGTTGGTAGCGTCTCCTGTAATTCGCGCTGCTTCCTCTATATCAATATTTCCTTGAAGTGTTGCGTCTGCTGTTTGCAGATTAGTGATATCTCCATCATTTGATGTGATACCGCTTGCATTTGTGGCAATGTCGGTTGCATTCGCTGCATCCCCTGCTATTCTGGCTGTTTCCTCTGCTGTAATGGCGGTTGCATTCGCAGCGTCTCCTGTTATCCTGGCTGCTTCCTCCGCATCAATGTTGGTCTGAAGCGCTCCATCGGCTGTTCCCAGATCTGTAATATCAGAAGTATTGGTAGCAATATTAGTGGCGTTTGTTCCTATATCAGTCGCATTAGTAGCAATGTCTGTGGTATTGGATGAGATCGCGGTGACGTTGGTAGCATCACCAGCTATTCGGGCAGTTTCTTCTGCTGTTATGGCAGTGGCATTGGTAGCGTCTCCTGTAATTCGCGCTGCTTCCTCTATATCAATATTTCCTTGAAGTGTTGCGTCTGCTGTTTGCAGATTAGTGATATCTCCATCATTTGATGTGATACCGCTTGCATTTGTGGCAATGTCGGTTGCATTCGCTGCATCCCCTGCTATTCTGGCTGTTTCCTCTGCTCTAATGGCGGTTGCATTCGCAGCGTCTCCTGTTATCCTGGCTGCTTCCTCCGCATCAATGTTGATCTGAAGCGCTCCATCAGCTGTTCCCAGATCTGCAATATCAGAAGTATTGGTAGCAATGTTAGTGGCGTTTGTTCCTATATCAGTAGCATTAGCAGCAATGTCTGTGGTATTGGATGAGATCGCGGTGGCGTTGGTAGCATCACCTGCTATTCTGGCTGTTTCTTCTGCTGTGATTGCAGTGGCATTGGTAGCGTCTCCTGTAATTCGAGCTGCTTCCTCTATATCAATATTTCCTTGAAGTGTTGCGTCTGCTGTTTGCAGATTAGTGATATCTCCATCATTTGATGTGATTTGAGTTTGCAGGTTAGTGTCTGCATTATCAGAAGCTATTTCATTCGCATCTACGTCAGACTGAACTGCATCGATATTAGTTTGAAGTGTAGCGTCAGCTGTTCCCAGGGCAGCTATATCAGTAACATTTGATGCGATACCGCTTGCATTTGTGGCAATGTCGGTTGCATTCGCTGCATCCCCTGCTATTCTGGCTGTTTCCTCTGCATCAATGTTGGATTGAAGGGTAGCATCGGAATTATCAGAAGCAATTTCATTCGCATCTACATCGGCTTGAACCGCATCAATGTTGGTCTGAAGCGCTCCATCGGCTGTTCCCAGATCTGTAATATCAGAAGTATTGGTAGCAATGTCTGTATCGTTTGATGTGATTTGAGTTTGTAGGTTGGTATCAGCATTATCAGAAGCTATTTCGTTGGCATCCACGTCAGACTGAACTGCATCGATATTAGTTTGGAGTGTGGCGTCTGCTGTTCCTAAAGCAGCTATATCTGTAACGTTTGAAGCGATATCCGTTGCATTTGTGGCAATGTCGGTTGCATTCGCTGCATCCCCTGCTATTCTGGCTGCTTCCGCTGCATCAATATTCCCCTGCAGTGTAAGATCCGCTGCGTCACTGTCAGATTCATTCGCATCTACATCGGCTTGTACTGCATCGATGTTGGTCTGAAGCGCTCCATCAGCTGTTCCCAAATCTGCAATATCAGAAGTATTGGTAGCAATGTTAGTGGCGTTTGTTCCTATATCAGTCGCATTAGCAGCTATGTCTGTGGTATTGGATGAGATCGCGGTGGCGTTGGTAGCATCACCAGCAATCCTGGCTGTTCCTTCTGCTGTGATGGCAGTGGCATTGGTAGCGTCTCCTGTAACTCGCGCTGCTTCCTCTGTATCAATATTTCCTTGAAGTGTTGCATCAGCTGTTCCCAGATCCGCAATATCAGAAGTATTGGTGGCAATACCACTGATGTCCTGGTCACCTGTGTTGGTCCCAGACAAGTTACCTAAGTTGGTGATGTCTACAGCTGTGATGTTTGCTGCTTCACTGGTGCTATAAACAGGATCTAATTCTGTGCTGAGTAAACCACTTACATCCGGGATGTCTGCTCTTATTTGAGCAGCGGTATCCTGGATCGCTGAAATGTTAGTACTGATCGCCGTCTCATTGGTTCCTATACCGCTGATGTCTTGATCACCTGTGTTGGTTCCACTAGTAGCAGCCAAAGTAGCAACATCGTCAGGATTCAATCCTATTTTTGCAGTATTAACTGCTATTGCTGCATCCTGAACAGCTTGTTCTAATTGAAGATTCTGAATCTCAGCAGTATTTGCCTCTTCAGCAGCGTTTGCCCGCTGCTGTTCTGCCAAAATATCAGCTGCATTGGCCTCAATTAAACCAGCTGTCTGAGGGTTTGCTGGCTGGGGCATGTAGGTAAGTGGAAGTTCGTCAAACTCCTGGTAATTGCTACCATTACCATCAAAATCAATGGCTACTCTTAACAACTTCAACGTTCCATCCCAAGAAACATTTATAAAACCTGTAGCGCTTGTCTGTATACCTCCACCTACTAGCAAATTAACCATACCATATTCATCTGTACTAGTTAGATGGTATTCCTGGTATTCTTCATTGCTATTTTCATCGATGATTGTGAATTGTATCGCAACTTCACTATTGGCTAGTACGCCATGCTCGATATTATGACCAGGTATTTGTTGTTCATTTGGATTTAAAATGACCGCCTGGTAAGTAATACCGACACTTTGTGAAAACCCTTGATTATAAATGGAGATGAGTATTGAAGAAAGTAGAATGAACCGTTTCATGGCTCCTGAATTTTGAAGTAGTGGGCCTAATTCTCGATTAAGAATAAATAAGGTATTCCAAAGTTGGGATATCCCATATAAGACTTCTATGACCCCGATCATGAACCAATATGAAAGTTATCAAGCCCCCTCTTGGACTTGATTTCTTATAAACTATTTTAAATAGAGTTAGATATTGAGAGAACAAACACAAATCATATGCATCTATTCTGATCAGAAAAATAGTGTCTTATCAATCTTGTATCACCTAATATGATTATGATGTTTTGAAAAGAAAAGTAAATCCTTCTAATGGATGAGTTTAGATAGATAAGATTCCTAAAGATAAATAGAAGATATTACCGACTATTATGTGATTTTACATACCAATCGCGACAAAGTTGAAGGATCTTATCGTCATAGCAGATGTTCCACTCAAGTTCCCAACAAAGAACTCTATATATTCATTTGGTTCCAACCAGAGTAGTACGTGCATGGCTGAACTTTGATAATCAGATGTTTGCCCAGCTCTGGATATAACTTTGGAAGCATCTTCCACTGTGCCATTTCGGGCCACTCCAAATACAAATGTGTCATTTTGAGATCCAGGTGTATAACTAAAACTTAATGCAATATGAAAATATCTTCCTACTGAACCTACATAAGTCAGCCTGGTGTTTGACCCAGATCCAAACATGTCATTTATAAAGGGTACAGGATAAGTTCCTGACGGGTCAATTTTAACCATATTATCGGTACCTGAAACTCCAGTTGATTGGCTTAAAAAAGACACACTAAACCCAGGGCTATAACTATAAAAACTAATTTCCCCCATTGGAATCATCAGCCTGCCTTGAGCGGTTAAAGTTCCGGTAAAAGTTTTATTTCCGCCTATGGTCTGATCAGTTGTCAAATCAACACCTGCAGATACACTGAGTGCATCTACAGTTGCATCTAATTCATCGATGGCAGCTTGCACATTTGTTGCAGTCAATCCAGATGTGGCGTTACTGTAAGTTACTTCAGCTGCTGTCTGATTATCGAGCTGACTTTCTACGTAAGTTTCCAGCTCCTGGAGGGCAGATTTAACTGTTGCTGCGTCTGTGATGGTACCTCCAGTAAACGATCCCAAATCTGTAGCTCCTGCTACACCGGAAAGGGTTTCTAGATTTCCAATATCGGTTGCATTCGTTGTGATATTTCCTGCGCTGGTGGCAATGTCTGTATCGTTTGATTCAATAGCAGTCTCAACATCCTGAAAAGCATCCGTAATAGTCGCATTATCAGTGATGGTTGACCCGGTAAATGTGGTGCCAAAGTTTGTCGTGTTAGCAGCTTGTCCTGTTAAAGCAACCGCGTCATCCAGGTCAGCTCCATCATTGCCGATATCTCTACCATCTACCGTACTTGTGGTTGTGATGGCATTAGCTCCCATATCAATAGCTCCACTCATCGTGCCACCAGCTAAGGCTAGCTTCTCTGCTTCCAACTCTGCAATCGCTGCATCTACATCAGTCGCAGCGATATTACCTGTAACAGATGATGTTACTTGTGCAGCTGTCTGATTATCCGTATCTACAGTGTGAGGTCCTATGGAGTAGCCATTGTTGGCTACAAAAGCATCTACCGCCGCTTCATCCAACTGGGTGTCTGTGTCCACTGTGTGAGCACCTGCTACAAATCCCAAGGCGGTAACTCCGGCTGCATCCAGGTTGGTATCTACTGTATGCGCGCCTGTGGAATAACCATTATTCGCTACAAAGGCATCTACTGCCGCTTCATCTAAATTCGTATCTACAGTGTGAGGTCCTGTGGAGTAGCCATTGTTGGCTACAAAAGCATCTACTGCCGCTTCATCCAACTGGGTGTCTGTGTCCACTGTATGTGCTCCGGTAGAGTAGCCATTGTTTGATACAAAGGCATCTACTGCTGCTTCGTCTAATTGAGTATCTGTGTCCACTGTGTGAGCACCTGCTACAAATCCCAAGGCGGTAACTCCGGCTGCATCCAGGTTGGTATCTACTGTATGTGCGCCTGTGGAATAACCATTATTCGCTACAAAGGCATCTACTGCCGCTTCATCTAATTGAGTGTCGGTATCGACCGTGTGTGCTCCGATGGAATAGCCATTGTTTGATACAAAGGCATCCACTGCTGCTTCATCTAAATTCGTATCTACAGTGTGAGGTCCTGTCGAGTAGCCATTGTTCGCTACAAAAGCATCTACTGCCGCTTCATCCAACTGGGTGTCTGTGTCCACTGTATGTGCTCCGGTAGAGTAGCCATTGTTTGATACGAAGGCATCTACTGCTGCTTCGTCTAATTGAGTATCTGTATCCACTGTGTGAGCACCTGCTACAAATCCCAAGGCGGTAACTCCGGCTGCATCCAGGTTGGTATCTACTGTATGCGCGCCTGTGGAATAACCATTATTCGCTACAAAGGCATCTACTGCCGCTTCATCTAAATTCGTATCTACAGTGTGAGGTCCTGTGGAGTAGCCATTGTTGGCTACAAAAGCATCTACTGCTGCTTCGTCTAAATTCGTATCTACAGTGTGAGGTCCTGTCGAGTAGCCATTGTTCGCTACAAAAGCATCTACTGCCGCTTCATCCAACTGGGTGTCTGTGTCCACTGTATGTGCTCCGGTAGAGTAGCCATTGTTTGATACAAAGGCATCTACTGCTGCTTCGTCTAATTGAGTATCTGTATCCACTGTGTGAGCACCTGCTACAAATCCCAAGGCGGTAACTCCGGCTGCATCCAGGTTGGTATCTACTGTATGTGCGCCTGTGGAATAACCATTATTCGCTACAAAGGCATCTACTGCCGCTTCATCTAATTGAGTATCTGTATCCACTGTGTGAGCACCTGCTACAAATCCCAACGCGGTAACTCCGGCTGCATCCAGGTTGGTATCTACTGTATGCGCGCCTGTGGAATAACCATTGTTGGCTACAAAGGCATCTACCGCCGCTTCATCTAAATTCGTATCTACAGTGTGAGGTCCTGTCGAGTAGCCATTGTTGGCTACAAAAGCATCTACCGCTGCTTCATCCAACTGGGTGTCTGTGTCCACTGTATGTGCTCCGGTAGAGTAGCCATTGTTTGATACAAATGCATCTACTGCTGCTTCATCTAATTGAGTATCTGTATCCACTGTGTGAGCACCTGCTACAAATCCCAACGCGGTAACTCCGGCTGCATCCAGGTTGGTATCTACGGTATGAGGTCCTATGGAATAACCATTGTTGGCTACAAAAGCATCTACCGCTGCTTCGTCCAACTGGGTGTCTGTGTCCACTGTATGCGCTCCGGTAGAGTAGCCATTGTTTGATACGAAGGCATCTACTGCTGCTTCGTCTAATTGAGTATCTGTATCCACTGTGTGAGCACCTGCTACAAATCCCAAGGCGGTAACTCCGGCTGCATCCAGGTTGGTATCTACTGTATGCGCGCCTGTGGAATAACCATTATTCGCTACAAAGGCATCTACTGCCGCTTCATCTAAATTCGTATCTACAGTGTGAGGTCCTGTGGAGTAGCCATTGTTGGCTACAAAAGCATCTACTGCCGCTTCATCCAACTGGGTGTCTGTGTCCACTGTATGTGCTCCGGTAGAGTAGCCATTGTTTGATACAAAGGCATCTACTGCTGCTTCGTCTAATTGAGTATCTGTGTCCACTGTGTGAGCACCTGCTACAAATCCCAAGGCGGTAACTCCGGCTGCATCCAGGTTGGTATCTACTGTATGTGCGCCTGTGGAATAACCATTATTCGCTACAAAGGCATCTACTGCCGCTTCATCTAATTGAGTGTCGGTATCGACCGTGTGTGCTCCGATGGAATAGCCATTGTTTGATACAAAGGCATCCACTGCTGCTTCATCTAAATTCGTATCTACAGTGTGAGGTCCTGTCGAGTAGCCATTGTTCGCTACAAAAGCATCTACTGCCGCTTCATCCAACTGGGTGTCTGTGTCCACTGTATGTGCTCCGGTAGAGTAGCCATTGTTTGATACGAAGGCATCTACTGCCGTTTCATCTAAATTCGTATCTACAGTATGAGGTCCTGTCGAGTAGCCATTGTTGGCTACAAAAGCATCTACTGCTGCTTCGTCCAATTGAGTATCTGTATCCACTGTGTGAGCACCTGCTACAAATCCCAAGGCGGTAACTCCGGCTGCATCCAGGTTGGTATCTACTGTATGTGCGCCTGTGGAATAACCATTATTCGCTACAAAGGCATCTACTGCCGCTTCATCTAAATTCGTATCTACGGTATGAGGTCCTGTGGAGTAGCCATTGTTGCCTACAAAAGCATCTACCGCCGCTTCATCCAACTGGGTGTCTGTGTCCACTGTATGAGCACCTGCTACAAATCCCAAGGCGGTAACTCCGGCTGCATCCAAGTTGGTATCTACTGTATGAGCGCCTGTGGAATAACCATTGTTCGCTACAAAGGCATCTACTGCCGCTTCATCCAACTGGGTGTCTGTGTCCACTGTATGTGCTCCGATAGAGTAGCCATTGTTTGATACAAAAGCATCTACTGCCGCTTCATCCAACTGGGTGTCTGTGTCCACTGTATGTGCTCCGGTAGAGTAGCCATTGTTTGATACAAAGGCATCCACTGCTGCTTCGTCCAATTGAGTATCTGTATCCACTGTGTGAGCACCTGCTACAAATCCCAAGGCGGTAACTCCGGCTGCATCCAGGTTGGTATCTACTGTATGTGCGCCTGTGGAATAACCATTATTCGCTACAAAGGCATCTACTGCCGCTTCATCTAAATTCGTATCTACGGTATGAGGTCCTGTGGAGTAGCCATTGTTTGATACAAAGGCATCTACTGCTGCTTCGTCCAATTGAGTATCTGTATCCACTGTGTGAGCACCTGCTACAAATCCCAAGGCGGTAACTCCGGCTGCATCCAGGTTGGTATCTACTGTATGCGCGCCTGTGGAATAACCATTATTCGCTACAAAGGCATCTACTGCCGCTTCATCTAAATTCGTATCTACAGTGTGAGGTCCTGTCGAGTAGCCATTGTTGGCTACAAAAGCATCTACTGCTGCTTCGTCCAATTGAGTATCTGTATCCACTGTGTGAGCACCTGCTACAAATCCCAAGGCGGTAACTCCGGCTGCATCCAGGTTGGTATCTACTGTATGTGCGCCTGTGGAATAACCATTATTCGCTACAAAGGCATCTACTGCCGCTTCATCCAACTGGGTGTCTGTGTCCACTGTATGAGGTCCTGTCGAGTAGCCATTGTTTGATACAAAGGCATCTACTGCTGCTTCGTCCAATTGAGTATCTGTATCCACTGTGTGAGCACCTGCTACAAATCCCAAGGCGGTAACTCCGGCTGCATCCAGGTTGGTATCTACTGTATGTGCGCCTGTGGAATAACCATTATTCGCTACAAAGGCATCTACTGCCGCTTCATCTAAATTCGTATCTACGGTATGAGGTCCTGTGGAGTAGCCATTGTTGGCTACAAAAGCATCTACCGCCGCTTCATCCAACTGGGTGTCTGTGTCCACTGTATGAGGTCCTGTCGAGTAGCCATTGTTTGATACAAAGGCATCTACTGCTGCTTCGTCCAATTGAGTATCTGTATCCACTGTGTGAGCACCTGCTACAAATCCCAAGGCGGTAACTCCGGCTGCATCCAAGTTGGTATCTACTGTATGAGCGCCTGTGGAATAACCATTGTTCGCTACAAAGGCATCTACTGCCGCTTCATCCAACTGGGTGTCTGTGTCCACTGTATGTGCTCCGATAGAGTAGCCATTGTTTGATACAAAAGCATCTACTGCCGCTTCATCCAACTGGGTGTCTGTGTCCACTGTATGTGCTCCGGTAGAGTAGCCATTGTTTGATACAAAGGCATCCACTGCTGCTTCGTCCAATTGAGTATCTGTATCCACTGTGTGAGCACCTGCTACAAATCCCAAGGCGGTAACTCCGGCTGCATCCAGGTTGGTATCTACTGTATGTGCGCCTGTGGAATAACCATTGTTCGCTACAAAGGCATCTACTGCCGCTTCATCTAATTGAGTGTCTGTGTCTACTGTGTGGGCGCCTGCTAATAAAATAGCATCTTCATTAAGCTTAATCTGTAAAGACATTTGTGCATCTGCATTAGCCAAAGATGTCGCATCATTAATGTAGTCTGCTGATAAGTCTACCAAGTAAGTTCCGTCTGAATTTAATCCTGCCCCTAATTCTGCTAAATCTAACTCAGCTTGTGTCACATCTATATTCGTTTGCAGCGTGATGTCTACTGCCGCCAATGATGAAATATCCCCAGCATTAACAGCAATACCACTGATGTCCTGATCACCTGTATTGGTGCCACTGGTTGCTGCCAAAGTAGCAGCTTCTGCGGGTGTCATACCTACCTTTGCCGTATTTACAGCGATCAATGCATCCTGCGTAGCTTGTTCTGTCTGGATATTCTGGATCTCACCTGCATTTGCTGCCTCAGCAGCTGTGGCTCTGACTTGTTCAGCAGCAATATCAGATGTATTAGCCGAAATTTGTCCGGCTATTTGAGGATTTGCCGGCTGAGGCATATAGGTAAGTGGCTTTTCGTCAAACTCCTGGTAGTCGTTACCTGTTCCCTCAAAATCAATGGCAACTCTTAATAACTTCGTCGTTCCATCCCAGGAAACATTCACAAAACTTGTAGCACTTGTTTGCACACCCCCACCTACTAGCAAATTAACCATACCATACTCATCTGTACTGGTCAGGTGATATTCCTGGTATTCTTCATCACCATTCCCATCAATAATCGTGAATTGTATGGCAATTTCACTATTTGCTAATATGCCACTCTCGATGTTATGACCAGGTATTTGTTGTTCATTTGGATTTAAGATGACCGCCTGGTAGGTAATACCGACACTTTGTGAAAACCCATTATTTAGGCTTAGTACAATTAAGGCAATGAATAATAAATAACTTTTCATGGTTCTGGTATTTTAGTCTAATCAATCATTACTCTTAACTGAGTGGACTGGAATTCTCTAATCAAAATATTTTTTTTTCTAAATCCCACATCAACTTATTTCAGTCAGAATTTGAAAATAACTGGTTTGTGTATTTCCAATAAAAAGATATGCTTAAAGGCGTCTAATTTGCTTTTAGGTCAAATAGCACTTTCATATTTCCTAATCAAAAATAGGGTGGTTCGGCACCGAAGAGCGTGACATTTATCATGTTAAAATTTGAATATTGTCACTAGTTCTTGTGCTGTATCTCTGAGCTAGGGTCTCCTGGGTCTCCTGTTCAGGCCATTTGTATTTAAATCAAATAAAAACCCAAAAGTGATTTGATTGCTCACCATGCTAAGTTCCTCTGTACCTGTTTCAAAAAATGTACGGCTCTTCATTTTCATGCTTTTTGAATAGAGGTAATGAGCATAAACAGACAAGTACTCACCAACTAAATATGAGCCACCAAAACCCAATTTCCCACTTACCATGGGCATTTTAAAATCATCTGTATTTCTAAGGGTAAATACTTGATTATTAATAATTTGAGTCCCTTGAATTAGAAAGGAGAGCCCGGTAGCTCCTTTGAGATAAATACTTCCTCTTCCAAAGTCAATTACGTCAAAATCAATACCTGCGATAATCTCTCCATAATTTAAATCCCATTTCATGAAAGTGCCGGTAGCTTCATCACTTCCCAAAGCACCATACCCTGCATATGAAAGGGCATAATTACCTTTCAATCTACCAGATATTTCACTGCGTAAGCCCAAAGCCATAATGCTTTTTGAGGAAGATTGCAGGTTTGCTAGTGAGCCCCCATAAGCGTTTTGATAATCAAATGAAGTTAATGTTTTCCCAGCTTCAACAAATAGCTGTTGTGCATCGACCTTTGTCAATGCAAAAAGCATAAAAAATAGGGTGATAATGGTGTTAGTTTTCATGGCAATAGCTTTAAATAGATTCGACAGTTAAGCAATAAATGGTGAGTTTATTCTTTCTTTATTTTTCTGATAAATTGATTGTCTTGATATAGGATCTTTAAAATATAGAGTGATTCAGGAATTTCTATTAGAGATATTCGAATCTCATTCCTTTCAGTATATGTTTTTGACATCACTACCTTACCAAATAGATCATATATGTATACAGAGACATCGCCTGAAATATCCTGATCAAAGGAGATAGAAACGTATTCTGTGAAAGGATTAGGATAGACAACTGCCTCAAGGTTTACCCTAAGATTCTTGTCTAGTATTTTAGCTAATATGTTAGGTTGTATAAACCCTTGTCTGATCGTATACCCACTAGACCTTAAAGTACCAATACTGCTGGTTTGTCCAATACTTTGCTGTACAACATATTTTTTATCCTTAACGGAGATGCTTTTAGACGATCCGGAAACCGAGATGGTCGATCTTACCAGGTAAGGTGAAATGGATTGGGCCTGTAATTCAATGAAGGAAAAACAGCAAATCGAAAGTATAAAAATTAATAGATGTTTCATCGCCTTGTTGTGGTCAGCAAAATTTGATTACAATACAAAGTAATATGGTTACAAGCATCCAAATAAGAGGAAATTGCCTAATCGAAAAGAATAGGGAAAACACCTATTGAAACCGCCTTAAAATCAATTAAGCAAAGAATTTTCTGTTGATTTAGAATGTTTTTTATACAATGTATTTTGAGATCACCCGACCAGGAAAGCCAAACAAAATAATGCTATAGAGAATATAAAAAAGTGTTTAATCATTCAAAAATATCCTAAACCAAAGGCCTGAATTAGCCTGTTGTGTGAATTTTGAATACCCCAATATAAGGGCCTGTTTCTAAATTTTGGTTTTTCGAACTGCAATTGGTAATTACTCCTAGATATAAGAATAAAAACTTAATATGTTACGCATCGCAATGCTGCATATGTCTAGGAAGGTATACAATATGTTATTAGCTATAGGATACGGCTGTGTCCTGGAAGTATGGCATCACTGTGAAATCATATTCATATAGTGAAGCAAAATCAGTTCCTATGTCATTTAAGCATTCATCCTCTGGGTTGTAATACCAGTCTACCAATACTTTTCGACCATTGTTGTGTGCGTTTTTCATGACGTTGAGGGTATTAATGATGGATTTTACTACTGCTCCTGAAATGGAGTCAAGGTTTAATTCTAAACGAATTTCATTATTCATTTCTAAGTGCTCTCTTAAGATATCTTCTGCATCTTTCAATGCGTTCATTCCTTCTTCATACTTGCAATTACCTTTTACTGACAGATAGTTATGTGAGGGATCATAGCAAATGAGGGGTGAGTCTAGTCCAGGTTCTGAAATCCTGTATCCCTGTGTCTCATTATCTGTGGTTGAAGTTTCCATAACTCTTTCAATTATTAAGCTAAGTTGGGCCTGAAACGCTTACCATATAAGAGCAAAAAACTTAATGTATATTTTGGGTTATTCAGGTAGTAAAATTTGCTACTTGACCTAAATATCTGAATTAGGATTTATACCTACCTCAACACACGATTTTAGGTGATTGTCTTATAAATAATGCCTTTTTGATAGGAAATAGGACATTCTCTATACCTGCATCTTTTTGCTACGGTCTTTTTTAGTTGGTCCCCATGGAAAATAACTATCCAACAGCTTTTCACTCTTTTGACTCATTCCACACAAACCAGGCTAATCCCCTTTCATTTTTGGGTTATGAGATACTAGTATAAGCCAGTTTCCTGGCTTCTCATTGGTCTGGCACACTTTATCAAGTAAAGGAATACTAAGTGTGTTAAATAGACATTTAGGTGCTTGAGAAAGGCTGCTGTCAGACTCATGGAGATGGCTTGTGAGTTTATTCTGGACAGGCAATATTGATTTGGGTTGAACTACTCTTCATCAATAGCTTTCAGCATGAAGCTGAACTTTTACCAATAGATCTGAAGTGAGTATTATGTGAAATTGAATTAGTCTTTGTGATGCGGAACCCATTGCATGTCCCTGCATTTAGCTGGAAAGCAAAGGCTATTTGCATAAATCATTGATTATTTCTCAGATAGGCCATTAGCACCCTGAATGCTTCTGGGTGACTTCTGCAGATCAATAGCTGTAAGATACAGCTGTGTCCTGGAAGTATGGCATCACTGTGAAATCATATTCATATAATGAAGCAAAATCAGTTCCTATGTCATTTAAGCATTCATCCTCTGGGTTGTAATACCAGTCTACCAATACTTTTCGACCATTGTTGTGTGCGTTTTTCATGACGTTGAGGGTGTTAATGATGGATTTTACTACTGCTCCTGAAATGGAGTCAAGGTTTAATTCTAAACGAATTTCATTATTCATTTCTAAGTGCTCTCTTAAGATATCTTCTGCATCTTTCAATGCGTTCATTCCTTCTTCATACTTGCAATTACCTTTTACTGACAGATAGTTATGTGAGGGATCATAGCAAATGATGGGTGAGTCTAGTCCAGGTTCTGAAATCCTGTATCCCTGTGTCTCATTATCTGTGGTTGAAGTTTCCATAACTCTTTCAATTATTAAGCTAAGTTGGGCCTGAAACGCTTACCATATAAGAGCAAAAAACTTAATGTATATTTTGGGTTATTCAGGTAGTGAAATTTGCTACTTGACCTAAATATCTGAATTAGGATTTATACCTACCTCAACACACGATTTTAGGTAATTGTCTTATAAATAATGCCTTTTTGATAGGAAATAGGACATTTTCTATACCTGCATCTTTTTGCTACGGTCTTTTTTAGTTGGTCCCCATGGAAAATAACTATCCAACAGCTTTTCACTCTTTTGACTCATTCCACACAAACCAGGCTACTCCCCTTTCATTTTTGGGTTATGAGATACTGGTATAAGCCAGTTTCCTGGCTTCTCATTGGTCTGGTACACTTTATCAAGTAAAGGAATACCAAGTGTGTTAAATAGACATTTAGGTGCTTGAGAAAGGCTGCTGTCAGACTCATGGAGATGGCTTGTGAGTTTATTCTGGACAGGCAATATTGATTTGGGTTGAACTACTCTTCATCAATAGCTTTCAGCATGAAGCTGAACTTTTACCAATAGATCTGAAGTGAGTATTATGTGAAATTGAATTAGTCTTTGTGATGTGGAACCCATTGCATGTCCCTGCATTTAGCTGGAAAGCAAAGGCTATTTGCATAAATCATTGATTATTTGTCAGATAGGCCATTAGCACCCTGAATGCTTCTGTGTGACTGCTCCAGATCAATAGCTATAGGATACGGCTGTGTCCTGGAAGTATGGCATCACTGTGAAATCATATTCATATAGTGAAGCAAAATCAGTTCCTATGTCATTTAGGCATTCATCCTCTGGGTTGTAATACCAGTCTACCAATACTTTTCGACCATTGTTGTGTGCGTTTTTCATGACGTTGAGGGTGTTTATGATGGGTTTTACTACTGCTTATTGTAACGTTGAAATTCTCATCTTTGCATGAAACATAATGGTGTGTTGCATGGATCTAGATCCTACCCCTGCTCCAATTGCGACAAGTCCTCCAATTTCATAATTGATTTTGAGGCTGGGAGATATACAGAAGTTTTGTAGATTTTGCGTACCTGTCCTGACATTAATGTCTACCGTCATGTTGTTAAACATGATAACAGGAACTTCAATATAAGCTCCTAAAAATGTATTTTCATAAGGTTGCTGATAAGCATTTACTTCAGCAGTTTTAAATTCAACCAGTGATTCCTGGTAAAATAGTCCCATTTCTACACCAAAAGAGCTTACCTTTTTTTTGCGCTCTGGTGTGATATTGTAACCTATTGAAGTTCCTATTTTAGGACTCATCTTTGTTTGTTCCAAATAAGTAGAAACAACAAGTGACTGACTGAATACCGGGCTTGAAATAAAAAACCCGAGGAGGAGGATTAATGTGGCTGACTTTTTCATGGCTCTTTCTATTATTTAGCTAAGATGGACATGAAAAAGCGCTCATACGAGAGCAAAAAACGTAAAGAATATTTTAGGTTATAAGAGTATTAAAATTGGAGAGTTTACCTAGATAAATCAATTAGGTTTTATACCTAGGTGAGCCTAGAATTATAGGTAAATGACCTATGAATAATTCGTTATTCCATGTTCAATGGCATATACCACAAGTCCAGCAATGTTTTTTGCTCCAGTTTTCTGCAATAAATTCCTTTTATGTGCATCTACTGTTCGTGGACTGATAAACAATTTCTCAGCTATTTCTGGATTACTTAATTCATCTACCACAAGTTTTAAGACTTCCTTTTCCCGATTAGACAGTGGAGTCTCCAGGGTAAGACGCTGTTTCGGCTTGTTTTTCTTGCCTGCCATATCATTGATGATGGTAGAAGTTACCTGTGGTGAGAAATAGGTCTCCCCAGACAGTATTTTATCAATGGCTGTTTTTATCTCAGATTCACTTGCACTCTTTAGGACATACCCATTTACTCCATGCGAAATCATTTGCCTGATATGTTGACCTTCTGCCAGCATGGTAAGCGCCAATACCGGCAAATCAGGAAACTCAACTCTAATTTCTTTTAGTAGTAAAATACCATCCATTTTAGGCATAGACAGGTCGGTAATAACCAAATCATAATCATTACTATGAATCAGTTCCAGTGCTTCTTCCCCATTTTCTGCTTCATCCTTAATCGCATAATCTCCTGCTCCGCCTAAATAAAATTTAAGGCCATCCCGCACTACTTTATGATCGTCAACTAAAAGAATATTTTTCATCATTTTAATATTTAGGAATATCAATAAAAATTTGTGTCCCATTGTGTGGGTTTGATTCAATAGAAAAGTCTCCATTTAATGAATTCGCGCGGCTTTGCATAGATAACAATCCAAAGCCGTTAGTCATTTCTTGTTCTACATCAAAACCAATCCCATCATCCTCAATAATGAGTGTCAGGACATTTTCTTCATATTTATTTAAAGAGATAAAAACATGCTTTGATTTTGAATACTTGATGATATTATTCAACGATTCTTGTATAATCCTATATAACCCAATTTCCACTTCGCTGGGTAATCGTTCATCTTTGTCAAGGTTATGGGTAAGGTTAGTTTCAAAATCATATTTCAGGTAGCTAATCATATTTTCTACTGCTGAGATTAATCCAAAATCTGCCACCGCCTGAGGCATCAAAGTATGTGCTAAATCTCTTGTGATTTCAATGCCCTCGTCTAATAAATCAAAACCCGTATGAATCCTGTTTTTTGTTTCTTCATCAAAATCTACAGAACTCTTATTAATTGCCTGAAGGTTAAATTTTGCAGCAATCAAGCTCTGCTGTAGTCCATCATGAATATCAATAGATATTACTTTTCTCGCATGATCCTCAGCTCGTATTGATTCCTTTAATAGTTTGTCACTGAAAATAAATGATTCTGTAACATCTACCATGACACCATCAATAATCTTAATTTTTGAACCTAAAGCACGAGAATTAAATTCACCACTTTCAAGTACCCATCGTAATTCTTTGGTCTTTGTGATAATCCTATAATTTACTTTAAATGGCTTCTTGTTTTTGTATGCCAAGTTTTTTTCATACCATACCTTTTCCTTATCATTCGGATAAATGATATCACTCAACCCTAATTTACCCTCTGGATAGAACTCCTGGGAATTATATCCAGATATAGCTTGAATATAATCACTTATGAAAATAACTTCGTAAGAATGATTGAATTTTGTACTAAACACTACTCCTGGAGTATTATCAATAAGTGCAGAAAGTTGTCGATTAGTTTGTTTTAAAACTAATTCCTTTTCATTTGATTCTATGAGCATTTCCTTAAGGAGTTGCTCCCTTAGACAAATTTCAGAAATATCAACATTGACGCCTGCTAATTCAATAATTTCGCCAGATGCATTTTTTATTGAATTACAAGAGGATTGAAAATACCTCAATTGCCCATCATACTTTCTTAGTATTCTATAATCTATTTGAGAAGTTTCTTCTCCTTTCAATATGTGCTTTATGAAACCATGAACTTTCTCAATATCTTCGGCTAAAATCAACTCCTCCAACTGGCCAATTTCTCCATTAAATTCGTCTTTAGCAATTCCGCACATTTTCAGGAAAACATCGTTATACTCAAATTTTCTTGAATTTAAATCATAACTCCAATAACCCAAATAAGCTGCTTCTGAAGCCAGTTCAAGTTTAGTTACAAGCTTAGAAAGCTCTTCAGCAGTTCGACGTTTTTCAGTAATGTCCTCCTTAACACCAATAAAACCAGTAATCTCATTTTGAGAGTCCATAATAGGCGTTATGGTTGCGTACTCCCAATACTCAGATCCATCCTTCTTTTTGTTGATCATCTCCCCTTCCCACGTTTTCTGATCTAATAAGGTATTCCACATCTCTTTGTAAAATGTATCAGGCTGGTGACCAGATTTTAATACCCTAGGGTTACTTCCTACAAGTTCTTTATTGCTATAGCCAGAGACTTCAGAAAATCTCCTATTGGCATAAGTAATGGTTCCATCCAGATCTGTCAACACAACGCTATTTGCGGTTTGATCAATGGCGTTTTTGAGGTATTTAACCTCGCTCAAAGTTTCCTGTAAATCACTCATGTCTTTGATGATAGATTGCATAACAAAACCTTCATTATCATCAATTAGTATCACAAAGACCTCTGCAGGAAATGCACTTCCATTTTTCCTTAAACAAGTAGTTTTAAATTCATAAATACCATGAGCTAAAAGTTCCTCTAAGTGATATTTACTTTCTTCTTCTGAATCATTGTTGATTCGCAAATCATCAAGATGCAAACTAGTAAGTTCGTCTTTTTTATACCCGAAAATGTCTAATGCCTTCGTATTAACTTCAATTATTTGACTTTCGTTATGGAGTATCCATGCATTATTTGAATGCTCAAATATCTTACAATAATCAATTATTGCTTTGGAAACATCACCCCTTCTTTTAGGTAGATTAATGGAGTGCCTGTCTAAGAAATTTATAACCTTTAATGTTCGCCAATTTCCCTTATTTGTAATTTTCTTTGATTTCTTTTCACTTGCATATAGTCTTAATTGATTCTGAAGTGTACGTATCAACTGAACTTCAATGAGCGGCTTAGTAACAAAGTTCAACCTTTGCTCTGTGTGCAATTCAGTATGAGTCTTTATTACCTTAGGATCTGCTAGCACGATAACATCAAGGTGAATATGATCTTTAATCAAATCTGAAAGCCTTTTAATAATGATATCAGCCTGTGTCGACAACACATCACAGATCAAAACATGAAGCCCCTTTTGCGCCTCACCATCAATTCTTTTCCAGCTAGAGGTAGAATTCACGCATAAACCCCATTCCAACATAAGTGTCTCAATATGTTCCTTAAGTTTTCTGCTTTTTGAAAAAAGAATTATTTCACTCGACTCCATTATTATGGTTGGTAGGCTTATAATTAAGCCAAACGTAATTTTAAATCGAATCGAATATTATGATTTTTATTACCTCCGTAAATGAAACTAATCACCTGGTATCAAGAATTTAAACGAGAGTGTATTTAGGTATTCGTAGGTTTAATAGTCACATTGATCCCACAGTAATAATACATGGGCCTGCCATCATTTACTGCTTCTTAAGAAAGTGAGAAATATTACAAAAGCTGAATATATGCTTCTTGGGTCATGGTTTACTTACCTGGTTATTAAAGTCCACAACGCTTAGGTAAGCCTCTTTTGGCAAGAGTTTTTCATTAAATAACAAAGGATAGTTTTTTCGACCTCTCACAGGGAAATTATCCAACCAGCTGTGTCTGTCCGAAATATTCCAAAAGGTAACGGCTGTTACAGCATCTTTATACTCTCTCAAAACACGAAAAATCATCTCATATTGATCTGCCTGCTTTTCCATTAATCGATTAAAAGATACGGTGCCTGGTTCTACTACTTTACTTTCGGCATTTGGATATATGGAAATATCAAGTTCAGTAATCTGAATTTTCAAATCCAGGTCTGCAAATAGGCTTAGCGTCTCCCTCAATTGGGTCTCCGAGGGTGATTCGATGGACCAATGGCCCTGAATGCCGATTCCATCAACAGGTACCCCAGAATCTTTAAATCCCCGGAGCAGGCTGTAAATTTTTTTGCGCTTGACAGGATTGATGACTGAGTAATCGTTGTAGTATAATTCGGCATCAGGGTCTGCACGATGTGCATACTCAAATGCTTTAGCTATATAAGTGCTATCACATATCTTAAACCATTTTGATTCTCTGTAGAACTCATCCTCGCGATCAGAAATAGCTTCATTTACTACGTCCCAGGCATAAATATCCTGCTTGTATCTGGAAACCACCGTCGTAATATGATCATTTAACCTCGTTAGAAGTTCTTCTTTACTTAAAATTGAATCAGGTTTAAATAACCAATCTGGAACTTGATTATGCCAGCATAGAGCATGTCCTCTTAAGAAGAAATCATGTGTTCTTGCAAAGTCAACGATCCTGTCTGCGGGCTCCCAATTATAACGATCCTCTTCCGGATGGATGGGTCCCATTTTCATTACATTTTCAGCTGTCATACTTTGAAAATGCTGCCTGATCAATTGTGATTCTTCACCTTCGAGTGCACCGGGTGAAACAGCTACACCCATTCGAAAATAGGATTGGTAAGCCTCATGCAATGTTGGCAATTCATTTGTTTGAACTGGCTTACATGATAGATACACCAATTGAAAAATAATTAGCAACAGGTAAGCCTGCTTTTTGATGTATTTCATGATGATTCTTTTAGTGTATTACTATTAAAAAGCACCTGTATTACCCTCTGTTCAATACTTGAACTCATACCCCGTCAACCGGATCAGCTTTTCTGCATTCACCTTTTTATAAGGAGCTGGCTCTTTCGAAAATGTAGGCACCGCCATACCTAGATTCTTTGCTTCATTCTCATAAAACGACTTTCTGTTTTCTTTAGAAGGTGAACAAGCATTTAGGGTCTCCCCCCAGACTTTCTTTTCTATAATCTTTTCAACAATGCCTATACAATCATCAAGGTGAATCATGTTGACAGGGTTTTTTCCCCCTGGCAGGTTTTTCTTTCCTGCCAAAAACCTACCCGGATGCCTACCCGGACCATATAACCCACCAAGACGTATGACTGTCGCGATAAAGTCCTGGTGTCCGGAAAATATTTGCTCCATTTTAAGCAACGAAATACCACCACGAGATAGACACTTTGCATCAGCACCTTCTTCAGATACTTCTTGGTTTTCCGTTGGATAAACACCAGTGGAGCTGATGAATAGCAGGTGCTTTATCTTCCTTCTTGCCTGCTTACGAATGGCCTTCAACTGACTCTCATGATAATCCGGCATGCCCTCTTTGTTTCTGGGTGGAATATTGATCATTAATATATCAGAATCAAAAAAGTCTCCAGGATTTCCAACCAATTCAGGCTCAAATTTCAATTGATAAGGCTGTATACCTGCCTCCGAAATAATTGGAATTTTGGATGGCTGTGTAGTGCTGCCTTTTACCTCAAAGCCATTTTGTGCCAAATACTTACCAACAGGTAAACCAAGCCAACCACATCCCAATATGCTAATTGAATTCATAACACGAAGTTACGATTTTAATGGAAGTCTTTATTGTGAAAAATGCATTTGATGATTTTTATCAGACGTGATTTGATCAACCACTGATTTAATACCACAAGTAGTTGATCCGAAAAAAGTGCTTAAAGGAGAAAATTCACCCTTTTTTCTGTTTTTATCTTTAATGTAGTAAAATCATTAATGTAGATAATTAAATACTACAGAAATATGCAGAGAAATATACATAAGTAAGCTGAAGCCATTCATTTGCTTTGAATGACCCCTAATTAAAATATGTCCTCATTGGTTTGATATAATGATCCTCCCAGCCTTTCTCGTAATCGGGCTGACCGTCCGGAATATGCTGATGAGTCAAAGTGAACATACAGCCTTCTGTTGTTGGCTCTAGTTCAATTGTTATCTCAGAATCATTATCTGAATCTTTAAAGTCAGCTGTTCTCCAGCATTGAATGATCCTTTTATTTCTTTCCAGATGCTTATTATAACCACTGATGTAGCCATCCCAAGCCATGAACTTATCGCCTTGCTTATCTGAGCAAGTGGCAGCTCCTCCAGTCATCTTACTGTGTCCTTCGCTGCTTAACCAGGCCGAAAAGATCTTATCTGGGCTTACAGAAAATGATGCATTGATAACAAATTTCACCATCAATTAAAAACCTAATAACCCAAAATTAATAATAGAGTTAAACCTTTAGTGCTTCACCAACAGCTTCAAAAGTTCCTTTAAGCTTAACCTTTGCGCCAGAAACCGATTGTTCCAGATTTACTTCAAATGAACCCTCAATTTTGGTATCTGTCACTTTTGTTAAGGTAATACTGTTTACCTCAGTAGAAGCCTGATTAAGGGTGTAAATATCATCTTCAGTAACATAAAGTGAAATAAACAAGAAATCGTCAGTGACATCTGCCAAACTATAAGTCCCGGGACTAAACCCATTAGTATTTCCAAACTCACCTAGTTCTATTTTAAAAGCTGTTTCAGTGGTACCAATATTTCCAATGTAAACAGTTAATGAAGAAAGTTCGGATCCGCTAACAGAATTAACTAAATAAGTAAATTCAACCACATCATAATTTAAAGATGCACTTTCCGCACCGGAAACGGTGAATGTTGCAGTACCAACAGGATCATCAGGAAGCATGTCTCCATCTTCGTCCTTATTGCAGGAAAAATTGATCAATGCCAAGGTAATAAGGAATGGATATAGTCTAATTTTTTTCATGAATAATAAGTTCAGTATAAGTTGTAAATTTTCAGGAATTACTAGGATGTCTACAAATTAAATAATCAATCACGCAATTGCAATGAAATTTATATTTCATGATGCCATTATATTCGTTTTTTTACCGAATACAAGCATTTAGGCGAATGAAAGAGAAAGCGAATTACTTGTAAAACTACTTTTTCTATTCTTTACCAGATACAGTTATTATGCTTATGAATTCAACCCATTTAAAAATAATAGGTGTCAACAAGATAATTGAATATCATTAAGGCAGCCATGAAAAACGCAATCATTCTCCTGGTAACTACTATACCTTTTTGGTTAATGTGGGAATGTGAAGAATTGAATAAAGAAGACAGATCAGCGCTCGAAAAGCTTGAATCTATGCGGAAGAACTGGACCAATCTGGACTTAGCAGATTATGAATACGTTGTTGGATACTCATGCTTCTGTGGATATACCGGGCCCTTCAGCATAAACATTACTAATAACACATTAGATACTGTATAATTTACTGAACAAGGGGATATTGAAATCACTTACGATCAAATTCTTGAGCTAACCAGAGACCTGCTCATAGATTCACTATTTCTACGCATTGAAGAAAACATTAGGAGGAATCCCTATTCTTACAACCTCAATTACGATCCGAATTACTTTTTTCCTAGTGAGTCCTGTTTTGATTTTGAAAAAAATGCAGCTGATGAAGAAGTTGGTTATTATATAAAGGGTTTTTCTTTTTGATTCAGGGATACATACCTGCTGAAGGTACTTTTAAGATTGCACGCCAACTTCCTTTCTTACAGCCGGAGCTACTGCAGTCCCCAATAACTCGATGGCTTTCATAAGCTTATCATGAGGCATTGTGCCAACGCTAAGGTGCATGAGATATCGAGTAAGCCCAAACATTTCCTGCTCCATCAGAATCTTATCTGTGACTTCCTGAGGACTTCCCAGCACCAAAGACCCACGAGGGGAACGCATCATGTCATATTGCTGACGATTCATGGGTGACCAACCCCGCTCCTGTCCTATTTTGCTCATTACCCAGGCATACGGTCCGTAAAAATCATCTGCAGCCTGCTGAGAATCTTCTGCAATAAAACCATGTGAGTGTACAGATATTTGCATTTTTTTAGAGTCATGGCCTGCTTTCAGATAGGTGTCTTTGTATAGATGAGCCAGACCTATAAATTGCTCAGGCATACCCCCTATGATGGCTATGGCCAGCGGTAACCCTTTGTTTGCTGCTCGTATGACTGATTCAGGGGTACCTCCTACTGCAATCCAGATCGGCAATTTCTCCTGATAAGGTCTTGGATATACCCCTCGATTATTGATCGATGGCCGGTGTTTACCTTGCCAGGTTATGTTGGTGCTTTCATTGAGCTTTATCAATAACTCAAGTTTCTCTGAGAATAAAGAATCGTACTGATCAAGGTTATTACCAAAGAGCGGAAAGGATTCAATAAAGGAGCCTCGCCCTGCCATGATCTCTGCCCTGCCCTGCGAAAGCAAATCCACATGTGCGTATTGTTGAAAGACCCTGACCGGATCATCCGAACTGAGTACCGTGACTGCACTGGACAGTTTGATGCGGCTGGTCTTTACAGCTGCCGCCGCTAAAACAGTGGCTGGTGAAGAAACCACAAAATCTGACCGGTGATGCTCTCCAATCGCAAATACGTCCAGACCCACCTGATCGGCTAATTCAATCTCTTCCATCAGATTTTTCAGTCGCTCATAAGGACTTAAAAGCTTACCTGTGTCAGGGTTGGGTGTATTCTCAACAAATGTACTTATGCCTATTTCCATATCATTGCCTGGTATTGTTAATTTGATGCATACGTGAACTTTCCAGTCATCAAAGAGCTTTCAAACGGTCGCATTTGATAGCAGAAGCGAGTTTAGGGGGATATCGTTTTTACACTGATTCTTACTATCGCCAGGACTACCTTGCCGGTAGCATGTTTCGGATAGCAGAAATTTTCCATTTACCCTTCTCTTTTACTACAATAAAAGTACTCCACATCTTCCGTATAGACCCATTATCCTGATTGATTTCATACCTGGCATCTACAATGGCTTGTTTCGCACTCAATAGTCTAATATGTTCAACGGTAAGTGTTCTGGTTCCTGTATTCCCAGAAGAGCTGCGCATCATCCCTTTAAAAGCACCTTCTTTCCCCCTTCTCCATTCTCCTGAAGAAACCAGCTGATCAATATCATCAGTTAAAATACTGGATAACAAGACTGTATCCTGCGTCTCCCTGGCCTGCGCATAATCAGCAATTAATCTGGTAATACTTTCGTTTACATCTTGCTGTGAAAACGCAGGTAAATAGAACAGTAAGCAAAAAAATGCTGCAGTTAGTTTCATACTAAGGTCTTTATCACGGTGAGTACTCCCAAAATTTATCAACCACCCAAGCATTAGGCATCGGTGGTTGTGAGACGGTTACCCCTAAGCTTTAAAACTGTCAACCTCTAAATAGGCATTGATCAATGCTTGTTCGCCTTCTTTGCCCGGTTTGGAGTTACCATGTTCCATGCCCATAATGTCTTTGTAACCTTTGTCATAGATGTGCTTGAATACATTCTTGTAATTGATCTCTCCAGTGGTCGGCTCTTTTCTTCCTGGATTATCTCCAATCTGGAAATAAGCTATTTCTTCCCAGGTCAGGTCAATATTTCTGATTATATGACCCTCTGTCTTTTGCATGTGATAAATATCAAAAAGGATCTTACAGGAAGGACTATTCACTGCTTTGCAAATCTCATAAGTCTGATCAGAGTTTTGCAAAAACAGGTCTGGTGAATCACTTAATGGCTCCAGCACCATGACTAACCCGTGCGGTTCAAAAATTTCAGCTCCTCTTCTCAACGCTTCGACGACGTTTGCAGTTTGAATGCCAATAGGCAATTTGCGTTGAAAACCTCCCGGCACAACAGTCATCCATTTGGCATTGACTCGCTTGGCTACTTCCACTGCTCGCTTACAACCATCCAGAAAAATATCAATATTCTCCTGGGTGCCCGCTGCAAGTGTATTTGCCATATTACCACCTTTGTCAACAACAAAGACCCCCATTTCCATGTTCGTCTTCGCCATTTGATTGGCGATCTCCTCCTGGGTCTTTACATCCCTCTTCATCATGCCATTGTCTTCTAATGACTTGAATCCCTGATCATTCATAAACTTCAACTGATCTATCAAATCCTCCCCTGCTGAGTTTTTAAACATTCCAAAATGGGGTGCGTAATTCATTTTAAATGAGTTCTTTGCTGTACTGTTATTAGGCATAGCAAAACCTCCGGTAACTGCTGTAGCACCTACCAGAGAGCTTTTTTTGATAAAATCTCTTCTACTGTTGTTCATGATATAATTTTTTGATCTTTGTTCTGGGTAATTAAAGCACTGACTAAATTATACAGGCTTAGCTAAAAAATTATCCTCCAAAGAGGAAACCTTCCAATAAAAATCGCTTTAAGCATAATAAAAGCATGCATATTCTAATATTTAGCATTTTGAATGTAGTTTCTTTATAAGTCTCAATATCTTTAAGCAAAACCCAATTTAATAAAATCATGAGTCGACTTATCTCACCTTTATTTGTTTTATTCATACTGTTTACCGCGTGTGGAGAAAAGGTCAATGATTACTTTACCTCTGGATTTAAAGCCCTGGAAGTTACTGAATCTTCTGTTCTTATCTGGACCCGATTGTATGGACAGCAAACACCTAACCCTGTCACCCACGATCGAAGATCCAAAGTGTTTAGACACCCTATTGATTTTGACGAAAACATGCCCATCGATCAAATGGATGGCGCGGTGAAGGGTGCAGCAGGTGAAGTAAAAATCACCCTGATAAACGGAGATGCCAAACAAACCTCTCCCTGGTTGCCAGCAATGCAGGAAAGCGACTACACAGTTCATCATGCTTTTACTGACCTTAGACCTGGCACCACCTATACCGTGATTCTCGAATCCAAACTGTCCGGGCAGAAAATACAAGGCACATTCAAAACCCCACCAGCCCCGTCAGCGATTAAACCAATCACTTTTACCACCTCCACCTGTCAGTATTTCTGGAGCTATGATGATAGCATCAGGGGATTCAAAATCTATGATGTGATGAACAAAATGAACCCGGACTTTTTTGTTCAAACGGGTGATTACGTTTATTATGACAAGCCAGGGCCATTAGCAAAAGACCTTCAGACTGCTCGTTACAAATGGCACGCCATGGATTCCTGGAAGTCGCTGTTCGATTTTCACGTCAAGTATCCGATGTACATGATCAAGGATGACCATGACTTGCTGAAAGATGACATCAGTGATCCGAATGAGTCTTACGGTGATTTATCCTACGACGATGGAATAAAGGTATGGAATGAAAATGTGCCACTTGGTGATAAGCCTTACCGAACCATCCAATGGGGTCAGGACCTCCAGATTTGGTTATTGGAAGGTCGAGAATTCAGATCATTAAATAAATCAGAAGATGGACCTGACAAGACTATACTTGGAAAGGAACAAAAAGCATGGCTGGAACAAACACTTAAAGGTTCAGATGCATCATTCAAAATCTTATTTTCAGCAACTCCCATTGTTGGGCCAGATCGGGATCGAAAGATTGATAACCACTCAAACAAGAGCTATCAGACAGAGGGAGATTGGATCAGGTCACTTATTTCTTCGACCGAAAATGTTTTCATCATTAATGGCGATCGTCATTGGCAATACCATTCCATCGATTCATTGACTGGAGTAAATGAATTTGGTTCGGGTCCGGTGAGTAACGCACATGCACAGGGCTGGAGTCAAGAAGATAAAAGGCCTCAACATCAGTTTCTAAGGGTCAATGGTGGCTTTTTAGGCGTGCAAGTAACCAGAGAAGCTGATCAACCACAAATTACCTTCACACATTATGATGTAGATGGAAATGAAGTCTATGCAAAGTCATTTAATTAATAAAACAACAGGCTCACCAATTCTCAGACTTCCACAAGCCCAATACCAATAGACGATTATTAAACAGTGATGAGAATTTCACCTTTAAAATACTAAAAGTCAATCATGTCTCAGGAACCCGACTTTACTGTAACGCAAAATACAGACAACCAACAGTTTGAATTCAGAGTTGAAGACCATCTTGCGGAACTCACTTACAGAAAGAGGGGGAAGGAAATATACCTGATGCATACCTGGGTACCCAAACCGATTGGCAACCGTGGAATTGCCGCAGCATTGACGCGCTATGCCCTGAAATATGCAATAGATCAGGGATATCAGATTGTAGCCCTATGCCCTTACGTTAAAGCTTATATGCAAAGACATCCGGATTGGAGGGAAAAAGTATCTTAAGTAAATACTTTTAGCACTTAGGAATGATGGATTACTTTTTAAGTTTTTTGTTAACAAGTTCTAAAGCAGTGCCTGGGATATCTTTACATTAGCAGTTGATCGTAGTATAAATCAAAAGTCATGGAGCTGATCATTTTTAAAAGAAAACAAAATATTAGTATCTTACCGGTATGAATGATCTTCATGAGCTGGCTGAATTAGCAGTCAAATATGTCAACACTACAGATCGACATATTTTCCTCACAGGAAAGGCTGGTACAGGCAAGACGACCTTCCTTAGATACATCACCGCGCATACCTTTAAAAAGGCAGTGGTCGCTGCTCCTACAGGCGTAGCTGCTATTAATGCAGGAGGAGTCACCTTACATTCATTATTTCAGCTTCCCTTTGGAACTTTCATTCCAGAAAATATCCATTTGAATGATTCTGTCACTCAAATCAACACGCCGCAGACCTTACACAGGGAGCGAAAATTTAATGCAAGCAAGCGCCAGCTGATTCAGGAGCTGGAATTACTAATCATAGATGAGGTTAGTATGCTTCGGGCAGATTTGCTAGATTGTATTGACCATACCCTCAGGCTGATTAGAAGGAACCGCAGCGAGCCTTTTGGTGGTGTTCAAATTCTCTTCATTGGTGATTTACTCCAATTGCCACCCGTAATTAAGCATGATGAAAAAGCAATTTTGAATCAATATTATGGCAGTTCCTATTTCTTTCAGGCGCAAGCATTGAAGACAAACCCTCCCATTCGTGTGGAGCTTCAAAAAATTTATCGGCAGACTGAGCAAAAATTCATTGACCTCCTAAACCGGTTAAGAAACAGTGAACAGACCCAAAAGGATATTCAAACACTCAACGAGCTATTTCAGGATAACATAGCAGAAAAAGACATGGATGGGTACATTCATCTCACCACCCATAACCACAAAGCCAATAAGATCAACCAGCAGCGCCTGGACAGTCTCAAGGAAAAACCCATCACTTTTGAGGCCTATATCTCAGGAGATTTTCCAGAAAATATGTATCCTGCCGAATATGCTTTACAGCTAAAAGAGGGAGCGCAGGTGATGTTTATCAAGAATGACCCATCCGGGCAGGGAAAGTTCTATAATGGTAAGATCGGAAAGATCTCTGAAATTTCTGAATATGACATTGTTGTGCAATTTGAAGATGGCCAGGAAACTTCAGTAGAAAAATACGAATGGGAAAACAAACGTTTTGAAGTCAGTAAAACAAAGGATGAAATCATTGAGAATTCACTGGGTAGTTTTGAGCAATATCCACTAAAACTGGCCTGGGCGGTTACCATACACAAATGTCAGGGTCTCACTTTTGAAAAGGCCATTCTTGACCTCTCAGATACTTTTGCCCCTGGCCAGCTCTATGTTGCCCTCTCCAGACTCACCTCCATGAAAGGTTTAATCCTTTCTTCTCTGATAGCTGACAGCATCCCAACCATAGATGGCACACTACGCTCATTTGTTGCTTCCTTCCCTGACCAAAAAGAGTTGATCGACAACCTGCAAAATGACCGCCGTCAATTTATCTACCGGTTTACTTCAAAGGTATTTGGTTTTGAACCTATCATCAGTGAATTGAGAAAACATGAAAACAGTTTCAATACAGCAGGAAGAAAATCTTTTAAACAACAGTATCTGGAGTGGACACAATCCCTGATTATAGATACGATCCCATTGATGGAAGTAGGTAATAACTTTATTAACCAGGTGTCGGGCATACTGAGCAAAGAAGAATACTTATCTGCTCTGGATGAAAGAGTACAAAAAGCAAAGGCCTACTTCCACCCAAAACTTGAAGAACTGCATGATCGAATTAAAAACCATAAAAGCAAAATAAGCAAAGAGAAAAAGACAAAGAGTTACCTGGAGGAACTCGAAACAATCATCTCCATGTTTGGCCATCAAATGAATCAGCTTATTAAGCTCAGCATGTTTATCCAAGAAGCAGCACAAAACAGAGTACTTACCAAAAAACAGCTCCAGGGTGCGGGTTTACCTCAAACCCTGGTAGATAATAAGGCCGCTAAGGGAAAACGAAAAGACAAAATTCCATCCGCAAAAATCTCACTCGAAATGTACCTCGAGGGTAAAACAGTTGAAGAGATATCCAAGTCAAGAAATTTAGTAAAAGGCACCATAGAAGGTCACCTAACCAAATATATAGAAACAGGTGAGGTAGATGCTTTCCAGTTTGTAGATAAAAAGAGAGTCAAAAAAATTCTGGGATATGTTGAAAAAGGAATTACAAGTGGAAGTGAAATAAGACAGGGTCTGGGTAATGACTACAGCTATGGTGAAATAAGGATGGTAATGGCACATGCAAAATGGATAGCTGCCAATACTTGATCTTTTACTCAAATCATTAACATACAGCCACATAAAATTCCTGCTCAATAGTCGATAAAATGGTGGTGATATTAAAACGAAGAATAAACCTCTATTCAATTTTATGTATTTTGCAGTATGAAGACTTTCTCTATTTATCAGGTTTTTTCAAATGACAATTTAGGGTTCAAGGGAAACACCGCAGCCGTTGTATTGTGTGATGAATCATCAAGCACAGAAATAATGCAATCCATTGCTGCAGATTTAAATCAACCAGCTACTTCCTTTTTATGGAAAGAAAGTAAAGGATGGAACAATAGGTGGTTTGCTCCAGATTCAGAAATCCTTTTATGCGGACATGGTGCATTTGCAAGCCTGGCGTTTCTAAAAGATCAGGGTATTATGGACAAATCATTCAATCTAAATTACTCAGGTGGAATGATTACCGGATTTAACACACCGTCTGGCATCACCATACAACTTGCAGAAATCCAAAGTGTTAAAAAAATAAGTCCTCCAAAAGCCATCATTGACGGCATAGGTATTCCCATCCTTGAAATGTATGAAACATCTGATAAGCATATCATTGTTGTAGAAAATGAAGCGCAGATAAGAAGTATGACACCAAACTTTTCCAGGTTAAGAGAATCTAAAATATTTGGATATGCAATCACGGCACCTGGCGATGAAGTAGATTTTGTGAGCAGAACATTGGTGCCTCATGTTAGACAATTAGAAGACCCCGCTACAGGATCCTCTCATGCGTTGCTTACCCCTTACTGGGCTGATCGGCTAAAAAAGAAAAATATGAAAGCCCTACAATTGAGTAAGCGTGGTGGTTATTTCGATATTGAAATGTTCGGGAAACATGTGAAACTATCAGGAGAATTTAAAATCATTGCCAAAGGAGAGCTTATTCGTTAAGCCTCTTCATTCAATACCAACTAACTCGCATATTGCTTTTCCGAACTTCATTTTAGCTTCAAGATATAATGGAAGTTGTCTTTTATCGTCAGATATCCAGACTTTAACCATGTGTTTTTCGGGAAAGGTTCTACTAATTGGAAAAAGCACATATAGCTGATGAGCCATAAATTCACCAAGTTTAGTTTTTATCAAGTCCTTTTTGATATACTCGACCCCAAAAGGATAGTATTTCCCTTCATAAAACATATTAAACATTAGAGAATCTCCCGAGCTGAATTGATCCCAGGTTCTGGATCTTAAGTATAAGTAACTACTCAGCATATCATAGGTAGAGTCTTTTAAATGGATATGTCTGACTTCCACATCCTTATCAACACCAGATTTTGATCTATAAATATGAATCGTCGCCGAGTCTTTGTTAAAGTCAAAGTAATCATCTTCTCTCCGCTGGTACTTCCCCTCATTTCGATCCATATAAACACTTTTAGGCTTTAGGGTGTATTTATTTATTTCGGTGTGCACAGAATCTTTGAGTCTGGCAATCCAGTTTACAATACCTGTTGTGTAAGCCAGCAAATCCACTGTTAATATATCATCATTCACCTGATGACTCATTTGAGCCTCTCCTATGGTAATCCATCCATAGCTAATTTTAATATTAAACTTTTCAGGGAAATCATACCGCATTTCCAATGGCTGAGCATTGCCCAAAAAAGAGCTAAAAAAGAAGAATAGCACAATAACTGTTCTTATATGAAAATTCATAAGGTTTGAGGAATCGTCAAGTTGGCACCAATCTCATCATTTAACTTTTTTATAAAGTACGCTGATAGTAAAGGAGATTCTTTCTCGATATTCTGATGTACAAAGAAATACAATTGCTGAAGACCAACTTTTTTCCATTCGCTAATTCTCTTTACCCAATCATCCAGTCTGGTATAATCACTTGTATGATTAGCCCCTACCCACCGTACGAAAGCAAATGGCGTTGTTAAGCGCATATGTATCATGTCTCTTCTACCGGCTGTATCCACAATAATGTGGGTTTTATTATATGCTTTGAGCATTTCAAATAATTCATTTTCAATAGGTGCCTGAAACCAATCCGGATGCCTTACCTCTACACTAAGCGGAACCTCTACAGGAAAATCCTGTAAGGCTCTCTCTAATTTAAGCAGGTGTTTTGGACTAAAATTACGGTTCAGTTGTAGAAAAACCATTCCTAATTTTTCTTCAAAATAACTAATTTCCTCTCCATAGGCATGCAATAAGTCCCGGACTTCTTTTAGCTGCTTATAATGACTGATTGTATTGGTGATTTTTGGAAAAAACTTAAAACCGTCGGGTGTTTTGTCTTTCCATATCATTACTTGCGCTCGTTTTGGAAAATGATAAAAGGTAGTATTCATCTCTATGCTGTTGAATTGCCGTGAATAGTAAGGAAGTTCATCTTTTGTCCCTCTTGGATAAAACCCTTTTAAGTCCCTTTTATTCCATTTTGCACACCCGACATAGATCTCTAATGGTTCCTTTTCAGCACTTTTCAGGATCTTATAGGTATCAGGATGTGTGGGAGGTAAAAGGAAGTCAACCTCCCCTGGATGCACAACAGCGCCGAATTTCATGTGAATATCAAAAAATAATTAAATTAAATCTGATTAATGTACCAATAAACAACAATAATCCGTATATAATATACAAATGTGTACATTTACAGTCGTAAAAATCTTCGCCTGTTACATAAACCACCAACTGAAGATATTTTTTGATTGGCTTGATGTTTGCATCAATAAAATAAAAATAGTTGGTTATGAAAAAGCTACTTATTTTCTCGTTTTTAATTCTTTTTGCATTATCCTCTTCTTATGGTCAGGATGAAAGCAAAACGCTTGGTAAAATTATCGATGATCTCACGTACAAATGGGATGACGAGGCTAGCTCGTTAAATAACTACGATGGCCTCGCGAAGTTTTGTATCAACGAAGATTATCGATTAGGCATCATTCAGTTACTAAAGGACATCCATCATTACGACTCTGTTTTGTATGACAGGCTATTAAAAGCTTCTCGTTTTGGAAACCAATCACATGCCATTAAAAAAACAATCGATGAAATAGAAAAATTTGAAGAAGGGTATGACATGAGAAGTTTCGTTCACTTTCTACATACTGAATGCAGCGCAAGGAGTGAGATAGAGAAAAATGCAGATGACTTAAAAGAAGAAATTGGTTTCTATTCTTATGATGGTCAAATTTATGTATTAGAGAATGAACTAAATAAATATGTAAGTCACATTACGAAAAGGGTGGATCATATCCGGGAACATGTCCATCACTTACATATTGAATAACAAAAACTTACTTATCCAAAGTAATTAAGAACCTCATCATACTGATTACTCATGAATCACTAAGATTCTCTTGGGCTCAATCACTTCCTCTTTATGAAATAACTGCAACAGGAATAATCCACTTGGGAGATTCTTCGTTGAAATCTCAGTTGACACAGTTCCTGGTTTCAACTGTCCTTTCAACACTTCTCTTCCGGCCTGATCATACATGGTCCAACCCATGGCCTCCTTTTTAGGTTGCAATATCTCCAGGTTAAACTTTTCATCAGCAGGATTCGGATAGATAACAAATGGGTCTCCATCTTTAAGTTGATCTAGTACACTGAGTATAAGCTGCTTATTGCTGAAGTCACCATTGAGTATGGCTGCTTGATATACCTCTCTCCTGCCATTTATCGCATTTTCATTCTGAATAATCGCAATCACATCCATTTTTGTCGGATCGTAAAGATTGCTGATTTTCCATTCCACAGTCTCCGTAAAAGAGGTGTTTTGTGGTATCGCGCCACGTTTAATTATTCCTCCAGCATTAGGCAGAATTTTTCTGAGTACATTTCTTATGGTGTCGTTCGGCGTAAATTCACCTATTGTTAGTCCGGTTATTTCCTTTTCAATAACCATAAACCGAATAGAAAATTCACTTTTTGGATCAGAGAAATTCTCAGTGGCTGTAAAGGTTGCTGAAACCCGAAGTATATCGTTTGTGGCTGATGGGTCTACGGCAAAGTTTGTGATATCAAACTTCTTGCTTTCTAGACCAGCAACCCCAAGGGCAGAAGGCGTAAACCCTCTGATCCCTAAAGCAGTGGACTGGTCAACTTGTGGCAAGTTCCTGACTTCACCTTCCAATACAGATTTTGGTGCGGATTCAATACCATAATAACCTACCCTTGCACTCGGATCTACATCATTGGCCCTGTTTATATCATCTCTAGCGGAAGATGAGCTTAAATCAAGTGTCGTGAAGTAATTAATCCAGGCAACACTACCCTCAGACTGAGTGCTCACCTGATCACTAAGGTCATTGTAAGCGCTCCTTACTCCGCTTTCTGACGCTGATAAAAAGGATTCAAGTAATGTGATCTTATCACTATTATAGACCCTGAAATCATCAAAAGCAAAGCCTTCATCTTCATCACCACCACTCGAAGCCAATGCAAATCTAAATATCACGGTATCAGCATTCACCATCTTATTAATCGACAATAACCACTCAGACTGCCGTTCATTGGCATTAGACTGAGGCCCAGCCCATCCAAATAAACCTGTGTCTACTGATTCATTAAAAGATATATTAGAAGTAGTTGAATTGGTCGTATAAACTCCAGGCTCTGTTGGAATCTCATCATTGGTATACCAATTTCTTCCCGAAGACTCAACAACACCATTTCCTAAATCGGTTACCTCACCTAGTTGTTTCCAACTCACACCATTGTCGAGACTATATTGAAATACTACGGCATCTCTGGTGTTAAAAAACCAATGTTGATGATAAAAACTTACTATGGGAATTGGTAGCGCTGTGATATCAAATGCAGGAGAATATACCCAAGAGATTTCATCTTCGGCATAGTTTCCGTCAAGTTTGGTAACCCAGGCGTTGCTTCCACTGAAGGCATTATCAATTGTTGCAGTACTGGGTGTACCTAATTCCCAACTGGAAACAAGGGTATCTGATTTACCATCTAGCGTTCTGTATTCAGCGAACCATCCATGATTGGCAGTTTCAAAGGTTTCCACTAGCCCATTTATTGGAACTTCAATGATATCCAATATCGTAACAGTCCTTGTCAATGAGTCTCTACACACTTCGGAGGTTCTCATAAACAACTCCACATCGTATGTGCCAGGAGCTGTAAAAGCCTCACTATATGTGTCATTATCATTGTAATTCATAGCAAAATATTGTTCTGAACCGTCAATGGTTACCCTAACCTCCTGGACATCTGTATCAAGTACCGCATCGTTCTCATTGATCATGGTGAAAGTAGTGCTTACATCCTTCATTAACCCACTCCATGTGAAAGCTACTTCGGGAGCCTCTCCAACTGTAAGGTCAAATCTTCTGGTATTGCTATAACAACCATTATCTTCTAATGAGCGCACATACCTAGGGAAACTACCCGGAGTTTTTACCAATTCATCCCCATCCACTCCAGGAATGCCCAATAAAGTGAATTGCACACTAGGAGAAATCGGATCAATACCCTGTGTAACTGGCTCATCTAATTGATCATCGAAATACCATTCATAAATATTCCCAACCTGACTATTGGTAATGTTTAACGTCTCTGTGGATATGTCTTCGTCTCTGCAATAGATAAACTCATAGTCACTTCCAATTAAAGTTCCATTAGCAGCCAAATCAAATACTGGCGTAGGTGGCACCTCATAGATATTGAAAGTCACTTCATGCAATGGACTTTCACAATTATTAAGTGTTTGGGAAACATAATAGGTGTAAGTCCCGACGCTATTTACGCCTGTATTGTAAAAAAGTTCAGGAGAATTGATTCGTCCAGTAATGGGGTTTAATGCTTCATCATACCAGGTGAATGTTGCATTTGGCACACCTGTGTAAGTAATATTGATACTACCAGCTAGCTGATCAACACAAAAACCATTTGAAGAAGGAAGATACCCTGTAGAGAAATTAATATCCGCCATTTCCGGAGGAACCTCATATACCGTTATCAACCTAAAATCACTCTCACATCCTTCAAATGTGGCAACCCCATCACCTATGTTTTGAGTCTGTGTAACCCAGTAAGAATAACTGTCTGTACCTGGTTCATTCAATAAATCAAGGTCTAAAGCTGTTGCATTTTGACCCTCAAAAAATGAAGTTGCATCAATATTCCCATCATTGTCAGCGTCAGTATACCAACGATAAGTAACACCTGCTTCTCCTGTCAATGAAATCCCATTGGCAAAAACCGCATCCTCACAATAGTTATAGTCACTATCGCTTGTCTCAGGAATGGCAGGTATGTCGTAGATGTATAGCGTTACAAATGCCATTTCATCTTCTTCCGTTTCGCATCCATCAAATTCAGCACCATTCGGAGTGATGTTGTTAACCTGAGTCACAACAAAATATATCGTATCCTGCTCTGAGTCAGTAACTTTTAACTGACTACTCGTAACAGGTTCACTGGTAATATGTGTGTGTACCGCATTGCCAACAATTGAGCTGTCCAAAGGATTTGCTCTGTACCAGTTAAATACAGCATCTGTATTTCCATTAGTCACAAAAGCTTCAGTCCCTGTAATCCTTCCCTGACAATAGGAGGCTTCAAGAAATTGGAAGTCACTTGCATTCCTGAAAATATTTGAACTCACAGGATCACTAAATTCAGGCGGTCCCGGATCAGGATATACTGTGATAGTTAATTTACTCGGTGCACTTTCGCAACCTATATAATCAGTAACATCGTTAAAATCCTGGAACTGTGTAACCCAATAGGTATAAGTAATTGGGCTGGTTGTCATGTTAATATTTGTGAAGCCTACAAACTCATTAGATAAACTATTTTGAACGATAAATCGATCGTCAAATGCTGATACAGGCATTCTTAATCCAAAGTTTGGAGCTGATCCTGTTCCATCATCCTCATACCAGGCATATCTTGTCGCTTGTTCACCAGGAGAAGTAATGGTACCCAAATTTTCACCCGAGCAGATGTAATAATCTGTTCTGCTCGTTGCGAAAAGTGTTGTGTCCGGGGCAGGAGTTGTCTCATAAATCCGAATACCCAACTCAATTAAACTACTTTCGCAACCTTCAAATTGACCATTAACTGGATCAATGAAAGTACTGTCATTCAGTACTCTGGATACATATATTGTAGTATCTGTACCAGGTAAATCTGCAAACCCTAAATCAGAGAAATTCAATGTATTCGATGGCCAATCACTCTGAAAAATCTTTTTGTTATTATATAACTTATAGTAAGCCTCACCACCTGGAAGCGTGGAGTTAAATGAAATATTCTCACCATTATATGTATCACAATATTCAAATAGATATTGAGTGGTACTTAGCTGAAACGCTGCACCAGAATCATCAACAATCGGTAAAGAAGGGTCTTCGTACACCCGAACCCTAACTATTTTAGGAGGCGACTCGCAACCAACAAAACCCATTCCATCGGCATCTATATATTCAGTAGTTGTAACATAAATACTGATATCAAATCCACTGTTTGGTGTATTTGTTCCAAATAACTCAGAGGCTACCAGTGTATTCCCTCTTGTACCTGATGCATTATAGGTAGTCGTTAAAGAATTATTCTTATACCAAACAAGTGAATCATTTGCTGAAACAGCAGCTACTATATCTGGTACAACATCACCTACACAAAATTCCAAATTAACTATATCACCAGCTATGTTTTCCCCTCCAATACCCGTAAGATTAGTGGTAATCTCAGGTAAATCAGGTGTCGCTAAAACCTCAATGGTCCTAACAACCGTACTTATACAACCTTTGTTGTCAATTCCTGTAGGAAAGTTGGGATCATCTGAATCGATTGAAGTGAATGAAATTTCGTAGACTCCTACCGGGTCAGTCCCATTTCCAATTGGATTGGTAGGATCAAACAAAGCAGCTGTTCCTCCGGTACTTATGGTAGCAGTTGCGCCAACTCCCACTCCTGAGATTTTTTCGATGTCATATGAGGTAACATTCGCAATGTTTTGATTATTAAAAGGTGTTCCAGATACAATCGAATTAAAATCAATAGATGTTAGTGTAGCTCTCAAGCTAAAGGGCAACCCATCTTCACAGAAAAATTCAGGGAGATCATTAATTTCAACTGTTGGGTCTGGATACACATCAAGGTCTGCCTCCAGAAATACAATGTATTCATTAAATGGGTCAATACTCGTCTCGTCTACAATAAGTCTTTGGATAGCATGGGCTCCAGGAGCAATCGTGTCAAGATTTATTTGCCAGCCTAAAGAATCATTCTCAACCTGTGATGAGACCCAATCAGGATCAGGAATCAAAATGTTATCAAATGCAAAACCATAAAAAACCTGTCCGGTAGGCAGATCATCAACTTTAGCGTCAAATAACAGGACCCCATCAGATTCACAATAATCTACCACCAACTCATTGGTAGCATAAATATCAGCTGTTGCTGTTACCGAAAGATCTCTTGGTAGTGACAGTATCTCTCCTGTATTGTCGTTTTTATAATCTATTGACATGGAGTAATCACCAGAACCAACAGATGAAGGACTAAATTGGATGGAGGCCGTATCAACTTTGACATGTGATTCATTTATTAATCCCTGTCCTACAAATGAAACCGTATGATTTACTGGCTCTGAGACATTAAATGTGACAGCTGTTACATCATCTACAAAACTGAACCCAGCTGGGTTCTGGTCATAGACAGTAATCATAAAGTTCCTTTTAACTGGCTCACTTTCACAACCTAGTACATTATCTGTGGCATAAATGGTATACAAACCCGGATCAGCATTTGATACATCAAATGCACCTCCAATAACGGGATCTGGCATGGTGTTGTAAGGTACGTTTGTGGCCGAAGCACTTGTAATACTGGCTGAAAAGTCATCATTGTACCAGTTTATGGTACCCGAACCTGTTGCACTGGCTCCGAAAGTTCCTAATACACTGGCCGGAACCATAATATCATCAACTCCATTTACCAGATCCAAAAATGTAATGTTAAGCGTAGGCGGAGCTGGAGGGTTGATACTACTCAATGTGCCAAACACCTGGTTATCACTCTCTTCTGCACCATATACCACTGCAGATCCACCAGACCTGGATATCGCAAGTGCGCTTAAAGGTGAATTTGTTGCTTTTACTTCCAGTCCTGAAATTGTGATCTGATCATCACTCGCAGTGGCTGCAACTGTATAAGTAATTCTGACCTCATCTACTTCCGGATAATCAATAACTGGTTGTACTGTAACATCAGCACCAGTTGCAGATGCAGAACCGACTGATGTATTGAATTCAAAACCGGGCGGAAGCATGAGTCTGAAAGTAATTCCTGCTCCAACCCTAAAGTCATTGCTGATTGTTTCATCAATGACAATGTTATCAAGTGAGGCAAACGGAGTTAATGAACTGTTACAAAGCGGGCTCAAATTAAGGTTTGTCGGTGCTGTTACAGTGACTCCGCCTGTCTGAATGGCTGTTGATGCAACGGCGGCGGTAAGGTTTCCATGAACATCTTCTCCAACCAGATAGATTGTTGTCGAGGTATTATTGGGGACGGTCTCAATGGTCTGGTAGTTGGTGGAAGCAGATGGAATACTTATTGAATTCCCTGCACTTATTGCATCTGACCTCAATGTAGCAGGCACTGTGTATGGCGTGCTACTGATCATGTAATAGACAGTACCCGTCTCATTTAACGAAGTATTAATCGTAATGCTATTTCCAAGAACCGAAGCTGACTGGGTTAAAACCGTAGGCTCAACTTTATCAATTACCAGGGTATTTCCAATATTTGTTTCATCTACTGAAACTCCAGCATTCTCACCATCATCTGTAAAAGTCACATCAAACTCAATGGCTCCATCAGAGTCCAAGGCACTCACATCATAAGTAGCCGTCCAGATAAATGCACCAGGATTAGTTTCTGTAATAACCAGAGGATTATTGATCACATCGCCACCACTGGTCATAGTTACAGTAGGAGGCCCATTCAAGTCATCATTAAAATCCATGGTTAGTGTTACTGTATTACCTGTGGTTGCTAGCGTGGTAGGACTTGCATTGTTAGAGGTTAAGGTCAAAGCATCCAGCCCAGGATCTACCTTATCTACATGTATGTTTCCCGTAGTAGAAGTCCCGCTATAAGCCTGTCCGTTTAGATCCTGAAAAGAAGAAATAAGTGCAGAATTTAATGAAATAGTTATGTCACCATCTCCGGAGGTAATGGGTATTTCAACCGTAAAATTTCTATCATCACCATCATTGTTTAAAACAGGAATACCAATAACTACACCTGTGTTTGAAACAATTACATCGTCAATATCAAACTGTATTGCGGCCCCACCAGCAACAGAGACAGCTTCTGAAAAAGCAAGGTCAAAAGAAACAGTATTGTCATTGGTACTGGCAAAGCTTCCATTCGTAACTGCATTCCTGGTAATAACAACTGTTGGTGGGGTATTATCCGAAGCTGAAAAGGTATACTCACCAGGATTGATATCCTCAATATCATTGCTATTCAGGTCACGAAAGAATCCTTTATCCATCGCTATATAATAGTCCAATCCATCTGTAGTGAAGTTGCTGAAGTTTATCGTAGCAACATTTGTTGCAACGGCTACAGCTCCATCACTACCATCTAATTCCTGAATCAAATTGTCAGTATTGGCATCATACAATGCAATTTTCTTACCTGTTGTTTTGGTGACCTCTTCATTTATGTTAATGGTGATAACACCCGAAGAAATTCCAGATGCTCCGTCTACTGGTGTAGTTGACACAATAAATGGATTCGAACTATCTATCCCGGTAGTAAAGTTCCAGCTACCATCACCTCCTACTGCTGGCGATGTGTTACCAGAGGCATCCTCGAAAGCCCCCGCATCTACCACAATATAATATTCTGTAACAAATTCCAGGTCACTTGTTGGAGTTATGGTTACTTGATTACCTCCAACAAGTATTTGAGGGGAAGTAACGTCAAATTGTTCAACCACATCAGTAGTTCCTGCTAGATAAATGGTAATATTATTTCCTGTTATAGGGCTTACTACCTCATCGAAATTGAATGAAATATTTGTACTTACTGATGCCCCTGTTGAACTGTGGGCTGGTGAAAAAGTAGGTGACACAGCTGATGGATTAACACCATCAGAAGTTGTGGTAAAACTCCAGGCAAAAGACCCGGTAATACCTGAGAAAGCATTATCTCCTAAGTCAGCGATAGCTGTATTTTCAATATTAATATAATAACCAGATAATCCACCCAACTCGGGAAGGGGAATATCTACATTTGCTCCGTCGAAAGTGAAACTTGAAGAGGGAATTGTTTCTACAACATAACCATTTGAAGACAAACGAACATATAGATTTCCACCAGTTCCTTGTTTTACAGGTTCATCAAACACAATAGTTAGATCAGAATCAATGCTTACACCAGTAGCATTATCAGCAGGACTAAGTGATATGAAATCTGGTGCCTGTAATTCTGGTGCCGTTTTAAAGTTCCATGCCTCCTCCCCAGTTAATCCCACATGAGTATTTCCAGCGAGGTCAGTAAATGCACCCTCATCGATATTAACATAGTAATCTACTCCACCAGATAAAGTAATCCCGGTGATATCGATCGTAACAACATCCCCTATAATTGATACCAAGCTGCTGGTCGCAGGGATATTTAGGGCAATTGCATCATCTTCAGGATCTAAACTTGGATCAAGATTTGCATAAAGGCGGATATTTCCAAACCCAGGTTTAACATCTTCAAGGAATGTAATTACAAGATCATCCGTATTTTCACCATCAATACGATCAATATCTGCCACTGGAGTCACCTGATCAACGGGTGCTAAGCTTAAAATATCTGGTCTGTCGGGATCCGTGGCATCTACCCTGAATTCAATACTAAAACCAGGAACATCATCATCATTAACATCCTCAAAGCAGTCCGATTCAAAAATTATTTTATAAACGAAATTGGCATCTCCACCACTAAACGATTTCCACCCATTACCTCCATTATATCCTCCAAGAAAATCAGTCATCTTCATGATATCAAAAATTTTCTCTTTGGTATAATTGGATGAAGTCTCTCTAGGAAGCACATGTTTTGGTAATATAAAAGGGGGAATAGTACCAACATCATCACCGCTACCACCACCAGCGTCATTATCAACATCTTCCTTGAATTCATCAGACTCTTTGGTTCCCCCAAAATCATTCAATACGTCTGCTTCTACTTCTCTGCCATCTGCTGAATTTTGGATTCTTACCGGCTCATCAAAATAAAAGTACAACCTTCCATATGGAGCGACTGTTACGGATAGATCCTGTGGACTGTAAACAAAAGAAGGGTCCGCACTACTTCCCATGCTCCACTGCCATTTTTCGTCACCCGCATTTAATAATTCTGGAGAAGATAAACCAGTCAGGTCCTGAAATGCTCCTGGATCTAATGCTACGGAATAGTTTTCACCTTTTTCCAGCAATTCATTATGCGTCCATGAGATATCATTTCCTCCCGTCAATTCAACATCAGCGTTTGAAATATCAATAGACACGACAGGGTTGATCAGGTCGGTCACGTCATATATTGCAAGCTCTCCACCTATTTTTGTGACATCTTCACTAAAGCTGAATGATATAGATCTGGCAGTATTCGCAGTAACACCTGTGGCATCCGCACCCGGGGTAGTAGTACTGAAAAGAAGAATTGGGATAGCCCCATCTTCTGTTAAACCTGTTAAAGTCTGATTGGAGCCAATACTGTTTTGAACAGCGGCACCATCAAACAACTCACCACTATTTAGGGTGACATCAGGAGTGGCATCAGTATCTGCAGATGATTCTTCACTAAAATCAATACTTATAAATTCATCATCGGCAAAGTCTCCTGTTACTGCTGTAGGACTGTTGTTATCATAAGGAGCCGCTAAATCAAACGTACCAGCATCAATAGTGGAATTTGCATCGATAATAGGTTCAGACATGACTATGTCAATTCTATCAATATTACCATTTAAGTCAAAGTCAAAAGTAGTTGCCGAGATCATCGATGGTGCAGCGCCGTCTTCAGTTCCTGAAAAGACCTGATTAGATCCAATTGAGTTTGGTACACCAGCTCCATCAAAAACAGTTCCAGAATTCAGCGTTATCGATGGGGTGGCATCAGTATCTGGGGTTGAACTCTCAGTGAATGTGACCCTTAATAAATTATCATCCCCTGATGCACCTGTGCCAGTTGTGACTCCTGCATAACCACCACTAATTGAAATTGTAGTGCCATCAAGTGTAGATCCACCATCAACCACATTCTCAGACATGGTAATATCTATCCAATCGATGTACCCATCTTCATCATTGTCGTCTGTGATTGCAGTGATAATTACAGGTGCTGCGGCATCTACCTCAGTTATTGTAGCGTCATTATCAGCCTCATTACCATTTAAATCCGCTAATTGAACTGTCCCAGCACCTGCCTTATCGTAATCAATATTGGCAGTTCCTGTTCCAGTCAAGCTTACCGTCAATGTGATAAACTCATCCGCATCTGTTAAATCCAATCCATTTAAACCACCTGAAGCTATAACACCAGTAATCGACCCTCCTGTTAGTGTAAAATCTCCTAACTCTGCTGTGGTATGGTCTACCGGCTCACTCATCTCAATAACTATCTGATCAATATCACCATCTAAATTGGTATCGAAGAAATGAGCATTCACAAAAGTTGGAATAATATTATCTACGGATAGGTTTGCATCATCAACTCTTGTAAAAGCATTACCTACGTCCTCAGTGGCTGTAACACTTACATTTAGGTTTGATGCGTCAATTGCACCAGCTGTAATGTTATATGTAGCTTCCCATATATCTAGTGTATTTATGGCTACAACAGCACCTCCGCCACCAAAGTCGGTAAAGTCAATAGTTACATCAGTGATCACATCGGGATTGTTATCACCTGTTAACAAGGAATTATCCCACCGCACAGTAATATCATCCCCAGCAATATATACTCCTCCATTACCACTTGCAGGTGAAGTGATGGAGATATTCCCCGCTGTTACTGTGGGAAGCTGATTGTCGACAGAAACATTATCTGTTCCAGCAGCTGTAGCTGAGTTTCCTCCGTTATCAGTTACCGTTACAATGGCATTCAAACTGGTTGCATCTATGGCTCCTGAAGGCAAGGGATAGGTAGCTGACCAGGTATCACCGGCATTAACTGCAGTTACAGCTGCTCCTCCGCCAAAAGCACTAAAATCAATTTTTACAGCGCTTATTACATCTGAATTATTTTCTCCACCTCCTGTATTATTCCATTCAACTGTTATATCATCATTAAAAATGTATTCTCCTCCAGTCCCACTCGCTGCCGATACAATAGAGATATTAGGCGCAGTTACTGAAGGTGCAATATTATCCACACTGATGTTATCTGTTCCCGCTGCTGTGGTCTGATATCCAAAACCATCAGTTGCAGTGACGCTGGCATTCAAACTGGTTGCATCTATAGCTCCTGAAGCAACAGTAAATGTTGCTGACCATGTATCAGAAGTATTTACTGCTGCCTGAGCAGCAGGTCCTCCAAAGGCGCTAAAATCTACTGTGACTCCAGTAATTGCATCACTGTTATTATCTCCTGAACCTGTAGTATTGTCCCACTCAACAGTTATGTCATCATCAATATTAAATACACCACCGGGCCCACTACCAGCACTTGTAATAGATATATTACTAGCAGTTACTGTTGGCGGTTCATTATCTAAACTAATGTTATCAGTGCCTGATGTAGTTGTAGTGTTTCCTGCATTGTCTGTAGCTGTAACGCTGGCATTTAAACCCGTAGCATCTATGGAACCAGAAACGACTACATAAGTAGCAGACCATACATCAGCAATATTACCCGCTGCAACTGCCGCTCCTCCACCAAAATCACTGAAATCTATCGTTACATTACTGATGACATCAGTATTATTGTCACCTGGTGGTACAGCAGTGTCATCCCACTGAACTGTGATAGGGTCTCCTACAAGAAATACGCCGCCTGCTCCACTTCCTAATGTTGTTATACTTATTGCACCTGTTGTGACTGTAGGTAATTGATTATCAACAGAAACATTATCTGTTCCAGCAGCTGTAGCTGAGTTTCCTCCGTTATCAGTTACCGTTACATTGGCATTCAAACTGGTTGCATCTATGGCTCCTGAAGGCAAGGGATAGGTAGCTGACCAGGTATCACCGGCATTAACTGCAGTTACAGCTGCTCCTCCGCCAAAAGCACTAAAATCAATTGTTACAGCGCTTATTACATCTGAATTATTTTCTCCACCTCCTGTATTATTCCATTCAACTGTTATATCATCATTAAAAATGTATTCTCCTCCAGTCCCACTCGCTGCCGATACAATAGAGATATTAGGCGCAGTTACTGAAGGTGCAATATTATCCACACTGATGTTATCTGTTCCCGCTGCTGTGGTCTGATATCCAAAACCATCAGTTGCAGTGACGCTGGCATTCAAACTGGTTGCATCTATAGCTCCTGAAGCAACAGTAAATGTTGCTGACCATGTATCAGAAGTATTTACTGCTGCCTGAGCAGCAGGTCCTCCAAAGGCGCTAAAATCTACTGTGACTCCAGTAATTGCATCACTGTTATTATCTCCTGAACCTGTAGTATTGTCCCACTCAACAGTTATGTCATCATCAATATTAAATACACCACCGGGCCCACTACCAGCACTTGTAATAGATATATTACTAGCAGTTACTGTTGGCGGTTCATTATCTAAACTAATGTTATCAGTGCCTGATGTAGTTGTAGTGTTTCCTGCATTGTCTGTAGCTGTAACGCTGGCATTTAAACCCGTAGCATCTATGGAACCAGAAACGACTACATAAGTAGCAGACCATACATCAGCAATATTACCCGCTGCAACTGCCGCTCCTCCACCAAAATCACTGAAATCTATCGTTACATTACTGATGACATCAGTATTATTGTCACCTGGTGGTACAGCAGTGTCATCCCACTGAACTGTGATAGGGTCTCCTACAAGAAATACGCCGCCTGCTCCACTTCCTAATGTTGTTATACTTATTGCACCTGTTGTGACTGTAGGTGATTCATTGTCTGCACTTATGTTCGTATCATCCTGAGTTGTAGTAGATCCATTAGAATTTGTAGCCGTGACACTAACTCTTAGGTTTGCGGCATCTACGCTACCGGCCACAATGACATATGAAGCAGTCCATATATTCAAACTATTAATTGCTGCTAGAGCAGCTGGGCCACCAAATTGGCTAAAATCTACAGTTACGCCAGTGATAGGAATTAATAGATTATTATCTCCTGTTGTCAAAGTATTGTCCCACTGTACAGTGATTGTAGTCCCAGGAGTATAAACGCCAGCTCCTGTAGTCACGTCAATGTTACCAGGAGTAACTGTAGGCACTTGAGCGTATAGACTCAAAGAGCATAGAACAATAGCTATACTAAAAAATATTCTCTTCATAAATCCAGGCGATGAATCTTTAAAATTCAGCAATTTTTTAATTATTCTTAGGGTAAATATCATTTTTCTATTAACTAATCTTTTATTAACCCACTATCATTCATTTTCATCAAGGTGACCATCGTCACACCACTTCCAAAATCGGAAGTACCCAGGACCAGAATGGACCCATCTGCCAGCGTAATTGCACTGGTAGCTTCATCATTGCCGGCTACCAATCCAAAATGATTGATGGACTCAGGAACCATAACTCCTGACTGGGTGGTACGAATAAACATCATCTCATCATTTTTGGATAAATCATTAGCGTCTTCATAGTCCAGGACCCTACCCACTACAACAAAATCATTGCTGGCTGTTCTGGTCACGCCTAACCCAAACCCATCAAAAGGGTCACCCGGTTTCCCTGGGTCAATATATTCCATGGTGCTCTTAGAAATAAGTTGTGCATCATTATCTACAGTGATCAAAAATGGATTGGACACATTACCGGTGAAGCTTGTACCCACAATGGCATAACCGCCAGAAATACGTACCACTCGGTTTAGCACATCGTCTCCATCAGTCCCGTATTTAGGAACCTGGCCTACAGGAGATGTTCCATATTGATTCAATTGATAGATGAGTACATTTTGTCCACCTTCTCCGTCATTTCCTATCTCATCAGTCACTCCAAATACCATAATTTCATTATTAGCCGTCTCAAAAATAGCACCGGCCAAATCATTAGAACCGGCAAACCCATAGGTCTTCTTCCACCCTAGATTTCCATTTAAGCTCCACTTACCTACAAACATTTTAGAAGTTCCATCTTCCGGTTGGCCGCTCTGATTGTTTTCATAGGCTGTGGAATAACCAGATACCAATACACTATCACCCGAAGTAAAATAGATATCAGTACCCTCTAAATCCCCTGATCCGGCATTTACCGTATCAATCACCTGTGTAATTACTTGAAAGTTTTCATCCAGATGTGCCCAATATAACAATCGATCTCTCGGAATCAAGGCGTTGTCCAGCGGTGCTGTACTTCCTACAATCAGGTAACCCTGATCAATAATCTTTATTCGATAGGCCAAATCATTGTTGGTACCTCCATCACCATCTTCAATACCAATGGTCGCTTCATCGATCAAATTACCATCCTGATCTACACGTAAAAGGTAAAAATCATTCGCAGTTTCATCATCCGTTCTACGGGTGCCAAGTATTACAATCTCTCCAGCATCATTCAATTGAAAGTCAACAGCTCTTTGTTCATCCTGCGTACCGTAATATTTGACGAATACGTCAGCTGGCAATATTTCCGAATCAGTAGCACAAGCGGCTAACAAAAAGGGAAGGGCGTAAGTGAGGTATTTAAAAAAATTCATTCAATTAACTTCTTAGGACTGTAAATAGAATGGGTATACCCCACTGAAAAAGAGAAAAGGTTTAATTTGATGTCATCCTGCACGTACCCCAGGTCAAAAGTAGAATTCTGATTGTTGTTCCACCTGTTATCAGGATTGTTATACAAGCCAAAACTTCGATCATACCTGGCTTCAACCGTCAGAAAATGAGTGGCAATCCTGAATTTAGCTCCTAATCCGCCAAACACAGAAAAGTTGGTACTATATACCATATCATTGGCTTTGTAATCGTTGTTTTCCACCAGTGAAAAGGAGGTTCCACCAGTCCGGGCACCCTCCGAGACAATCGAGTTAATCAGATAGTCAAAAGAACCTCCAGCGTAGACATAGGGCAAAATTGACTTACGGGGTTCCTCCTCATACCAAAGGTTATATCTTCCCATAATTGGAAGCCTTAGGTAGGTCTGCTGGTCTTTTATGGAGGCAAAGATGGATGGGTTGTTATGATATATATCCACGTTATAACTGGTTATTCTCAGCTGAGGCCCTCCTGCTATTTCTATCCCGTTTAAAAGGTGACGTTCGATCATCAACTCCATAAAAGTTCCGAGTCCGATTCCATTGATGGCTGCAACTGCCTGTCCATCAGGTGCATCGTATTGAATCGCTCCATCTGGCGTCCTCCCATTGGTGAATTTAGGCCACGTATTGGTGTTGGACGTGGAAAAAGGTTGGATAATCTGAGGCGTAGAAATATTTAAGCCAGCCCGGAAGGCCAATCGAAAAATAGGTTTTACCCTGAACTGATTATATAGGTAATATAATTCTGCAGGATCTACCTCAGGATCCAGGTCATGCTCTGGGTCTGCCCTCAGCAGGCGCACGAGGTATTCATCTGCTTTGCTGTCATTATCCGTAAAAATATAGACGAGCGTCATCAGTTTTAGCGCACGTATCTCTTCCTCTTTAGAAAAAGATTCACCATCCAGACAAGGAGTGATACGATCAGGAATCCCTAACAGTCTACCTGCATCGTAGTCGTCTTCTGCCCGGTTCAATATGATGGTACAGTTTTGAGCAAAAGCAGGCAGGCTAAAAACTGTCAAGATTAAGATTAGGTAAAGTTGTTTCATTCAGTAATGGCTAGTCTTTCAATTAATTATTTGATTCGGTAACATCCTCTTCTTCTTTACCTTCACAGGTTATATCATACTCAATATCCTCACCTACATACTGCGCCCACTCCGTTTCCGTCATATTAGATTCGATTAATGCGCACATTTGATTAGCGTAGTCATCCGGTAATTCCTTGAACTTCCTAATGATACCATCCTCTGATCCCGTCATGAAATATGCGTCTGTTGGATGAAAATCCAGAGATAACACCCACCCGGCATTCTCATGTGAAAATACAGTAGGTAGGTCATATATGTTACGCAAGTCCCACATCTGGGCAGTTTGATCCTTGCTGGTAGCAACAATTAAACTATCGTCTGGGCTAAAGTGAATCTCTGTAATCTCACCAACAAAACCCACCAAATCCGGACCATATTTCTCTTTCTTCTCCAGGTCCCAAATGTTTACCAAACCACTTCTTTCAGAGGGACGGAAAATTCCAAAAGCGACGAGGTTGCCTTCATGATTAAATTCAACTGACTGTACCGTTTCTCCAGCTTCTAATTTTTCTCTAAAAATTCTAGTGGCCGCATAATCTTCACTTGTCATGTCTATCAAAATCACTTCCCCATCATCTAGTCCAACAACCAAACGTGTCTCGTCTGAGGACAATTCAAGCGCTTTGGGAACCGCTGGTGCATTAAAAATCTGCTTAGCTCCTGTAGGTGTATTAAGTATGACTAATTTGTCGGTCCCAACTGTAATAAAACTCTCATTATCAGACAAATAGATTAATTTAATAATACTTCCTCCTATGTGACTCTTTACTGATTTTGGATCTGCACCCAAGTTATCCCTGTCAACAATCAATACACCATCATTGTCCGTACCTATGGCAATAAATCGCTCATCTTCTGTAACATCCAGCGTTCGGTTAATGTGTGTAGTCTCTGTATCCCAATACAATAACTCTGGTCTTCGCTGTTCATCAGACAAATCCCACATGACCAACTTTCCATCACTACCTACAGAATACATCCTTTGGCCATCTTTACTAAATTTTACTCCACGTACAGAGACTTGTTTATCCCGCCCTGTCCTTGGGTCCATGATGGCTGGATGCCCATGATACTGGTTGAGTATGGAGTCCCCGCGAAAAGCGTCTTCCCCAACATTTTCCGGATCTAACAGGTTAGCCAATCCAGCAAATACCCCGGCATAAATATCACCGTTGTAGTCTTTGGTTGGATCTTTATAATCCAGATGAAAACTATAGGCCTGGCGAGCAACTAAACCCTGCAGCTCTGGTCGTTTGATAGATTGTGATTTGATGGCCATGGACTGTGAAATAGACTGATACCTCAATCGCTCAGCTTCCTCTCTCGCCAATACTGCTTCCTGAGTGGCTTGCTCCGCTTCCAGCCTTCTAGCTTCAGCTTCGTCCTTGGCTTCCTCCGCCGCTCCAAGAGCAACCTGGGTCTCAGCTGTTGCCTTTCGAGCTAGCTGAGTTTGTTGTATCGCAATTTGTGTTTGTGCATTAGCTCTTTCAGCTTCCAATGTTGCCAACTCAGCACTTTTGGTTGCGTCTGCTTCTGCCTTTTGTGCAGCTATTGCATTTTCTTCAGCTTTCGCTCGTTGTATTTCCGCTTCTTCCAGACTCTCCTGAGCCAATGCCTCAGATTTTATCGCATCATTGGCCTTAATATTTGAATACACCACCAGGAAGATACAAATCAGCGCTGCTGCTCCCAGCACAATCGCAGAGATCCTGAAAAATTTAACTTTTCTCTTTTGGAGAAGCTCTTTGTTTCTTTGCTCCGTCTCCCACGCCCTGATGGAAGTATCGAGGAAGACCATGCTGCGCTCAAAGGCAGGATTATAGCGCTGACCCCAGACAATGGTTGGGTTATTTTCTTCTTTCCAGTTGATCGCCAGTTGTAAATCAGGCATTTTCCATAGGGAAGCCCTTCCCTCCTGAAATCGTTCAGCAGCTTCCGCTAGTTTCGTATACATCTCCGCTGCCCTGCTCTCTTCATCCAACCACCTTTTCAGACGATCCCAGATCCGCATCAGACTTTCATGCGAAATATCAATTACGGTATCTGATTCAAGCTTGATACCATGCGGTGGCATCAACAATGATCTTCCCGGCTCACGGAATTTATTTACCACATGAACAACCTCATCCTCTGTCACTCCTGCAATGGCAGCAATGGTGCCTAATTTGGTCGGTCTCCTGATTCCCTGATTTTCGCTTCCCCGCTCGGTCAATGCCTTAAACATGACCTCACAAATTTCTTTCTCCCGCTTGTTTAAGTGGTCATACGCCTCGTTGGCATGTTGTGACAATGCTTCCTTGAGGGTACCAATGGAATTGTAGTGCCGAAGGTCCATCGGCTCATCCGGTTTCCTGTTTTCGGTCCAATAGGACCAGGTTCGCATCAGCGCATGCTGCAAAATTGGCAGTTGATCAGGATTGTCCCCAACGTCATTTAACAGCTGCTGAGATAAACGAGGGGAAATTTTTCCTCCTCCCACAGCTACTGGTCCCTCTATGGCCATCCGCTTTTGATCACGGGTCATCTGTGGAATCAGGTAATGGGAGTCATTGATCATCTGGGTCAGGTCCGGGAATTTGGCACATTCTCCAATAAAATCTGAACGCATCGTGATGGTCACATAAATAGACTCTCCAAAATGATGCACGGCTTCCAGTAATAAATTCACGAAAGCGGTCGATTCATCCTGGTCAGAGGTGGCTGATTCTATTTTCTTAAACCTGAACAGTTCCTCAAACTGGTCAATAACAATTAATATATTCTCGTTTCCATCTCCCTTTAGTTGCTTGATCACCTCAACCAGACCCAGGGAACTACTCCTTAATACGGTACCAATGATGGTTCTCTTGATTAGTTTGTCTTCCTCTGATAAACTGGAATAAGACTTATCCCTGGAAAGTAAAGACTCCGCCAGGTTATCTATAGGACCACCTCCTGGTCGTGAAACAACCACTTTCCAGTTAGAACCAACTTCGGTCATAAACCCACCGTTCAAACTGGGCACTAATCCACAGTACATAAACGAAGACTTACCACTTCCTGAAGATCCGAGGATCGCCACGAACTTGTTATCAGCTAGTTTCTTCAACACCTCATCGCTCTGCCCTTCTCTCCCAAAAAACAAGTGACTTTCTTCTACCCCGAAAGGTCTAAGACCCGGAAATGGATTGATCAACCCGGTGATATCACCGACTTCCTGTTCCTGTTGTGCATTGATGTCTTTTTCGCTCATTTTATTTTGCTATTTTGTTGAGGAAAGGTTTCAAATGATCTGGCGAAAAATTGCCGTTTAACCCTAAAACCATGGTATTGTTTTTTTCAAAATGGATCAGATCACCTTCTTTAGAGCCCTCCATATATACAGCCTTGGCCTGCAGTTGCTTTTCTCTGCCAAATCCGGGAGCTTTTAATAGATCCTGAAGCTTGGCTTTGATCCATTCTTCGTTGGCATTTCCATAGTAAATGATAGATGCATCACATTTTCTCAGGTTTTCCTGATGTACATATCTAATGTCTACCAGGTCTCCTTCAAAACTGGGAGCTACCACGCTATACCCTTGCTTTGCCAGATAATCCTGAAGTGGCTTTGATCCTTTTTTGTCTTCCTTATCATGGATGACATAGATCACCTTTGATCCATCGTCCTTAATTTTGTATCCAGACAGGTTGTTGTCCACTTTAAACCGTCCCCCTGTCACCAATTCTTCCCGGATGATCCCTTTAAGCTCCTGCAGCGTGATTTGCAGTACTTCTGCCTCATCTAAGGTGGCCGCCTCACTCTTTAAATCTTCAATAAATATTTTTTGACGTTCTGTCACATTGGATAAGTCCGGAGACAACCATACCAAACGACTAAATGGTTTTTTATCCTTTTCATTGGCTTTTTTGTTATGCGCTGCCATCTCCTGGGTATGAGCTGAAGCCAGTCGGTTTTGGATATCAACAACAGAGAGGTCAGACCCTGTCGGTCGATAGCCATAATCTTCACCCACCATGTGAATAGAAAGTCTGCATTTATGCAAATCTTCCTTCACCATGGCTTCCAATAATTTGGCTTCCTTGGGCAAAATATGGTTAGGTAATACTTTATAGCCATGTCGGATTAGCTCCCGTTTCACGACATCACGTTGAATCAACATGTCAACCCCTGTACTGGCCAGGTATACCGTCTTCTCTAATGGGATATCTTCTTCTTTGGATTTGGTCTGTGTAGTCGCCTGAAGAATTTTACTGATATCGTAAGCCATATCGATAAGCTTCATCCAGTAACCCCGCTCGGCATCATTGCCAAAAAAACGTTTAAACTCAACTGCCTCTCCGCTTAACGTATCGATCATATAAAAGTCGTAGGAAATAAGGTCCTGAAACTCGCTTAAATCTCCTTCGTCCTCAAATGGTGCTTTGTGAACTTTGAATAATCGCGGTAATCCATCAACGAAAAATAGATCCTCTTTTTTAGCCTGCTTACCAAAGTCATTCAATTTTTTAATGAAAGAGCCATTGGATACCAGAGCACTGGTCTCAACAACCATGACAGCCGCGACGGAGTCTAGTGAAACTGTTTCGATCTCATCTTCAGACACCAATTTAACTTCCGGAACGTCCTTATTTATTTGTGAAAGTAGCGTTACAAAAAATCGATGAAAATTAGACACCCATCCTCTTTGGTCGCCCTCTAGGGTCTGATCGTCCTGGCTGTTGTAACAAAGAAGTATTTCTCTTTTCAGTTTCATTTCTTAGGTTCGTTGGTAAGGTTACCCATTAACTACTCAAAAGTATGTCAGCAACCGATATTTCTTCTTCCTCCTCTTCTACTTTATTGACCAGATCTATAAATGCCTCCAAAATCGGCAAATATTTAGAAGCAAGGTCAAAAAGCTCTTCTTTTCTTAATACCAGCAGTACACAATCTCCATTGGTCTTTGCTGTATAATCAAATTTCTCCGTCGCCAGGATCATCTCATGCCCAAACACACTCTTATCTGATTTTTGCTCCGCTACGGAGTTTTCTCTTAGAATACTTACCTGGCCTTTGACAATTATGTAAAACGGAGCATTTCCGGGCTCACCGGCTTCTATCAAAGAGGTTTGATCTCTTACTTTGATTTCCTCCATGGCTTCCACCAAATAAGTGACCAATTCGCCGGGAATATCTTCAAACCAATTAATCTCTTTGACGAATAATACCCGTTGGATCAAAAGCATATTTTGATGATAGCTTTCATCCTCCCCACGAAATACCGGAGGCACAATGGCTTTATCCAATTCTTTCTTAACAGCAGGTTTTAATCTTTTGGTATGGTATCGGTAAGCATCCTTATCCAGGGCATAGATCGTATAAGCGGCCACTTGCAATAGCAGTGGGTCCTTATTAAACAAATTAGCAATTAGTGAATAAGAAACTTCCAAGCCCTCAATTTGAGAAATCCGGTAAAGTGCCAGGGCTTTGGTATACCGATTGATTCTATTATAATCCCTATTGATTATTTGATATAAGACATCCAGATAGTCTTCAAACTCTTCAGGGGGGTAGAAATTCACCATTTGATCCAAACGCTCACTGGTTTTGAGATCATCCAATACCGGAATTACCTTAGGCTTAAACTCCTCTTCGGCAAAGATGTCAAACATCTCTACTGCGAAGGTGATCCCTTCAGTGGTTCCTGCTTCAATGCTATCGCGAACCAATTTTACGCTTTGTGCGTCATAAATCATACTCAACAGCATAAACAAGTCTGAATAGTTTTGTTTGTCTTCTTCCCGGAAAGCATCTCTGATCATTCGGTCCATGCTGGTTTCGTTTGGAATTTCTAACATGGCTTTAATGTTCCAGGCAATATCACTCACATCAGACTCAACGATCAATTTGATACGCGACCTTTGAAAATCCTTGGCTTCAAAACCTATGTAGCTGAGCGACAACAGAATTTCGGACACAATTTGTCTGTCTGGAAATTCCACTTTTTTCCAAAGGAGCTCTGTAGCTTCCTTACCACCCACTTTCCCAATAAACTGTACAATACGCAGCATCGTTGACTTATACTGTCCCGTCTTATAAAAAGCGGTATCAACGGTATGAAAAGCTGAGGATCCGCCAAGGTTTAGAGCGGACATGGCTGCGTTTGAATAAGTCACTAAATGTAAGTTTTCCACGAGGATAGGCCATAACTCAGACCGCCTGATTTTACCTGCAGTAATCATTGCAGCTGTTCTAACCCGGGGATTGATGTCTCGTAATAATTCAAGTACGTAGGGTACGTGCTTATCTTCTTTGGCTTTTGACAATATTTGTGCGCCTCTAATACGATCAATTGACTCTGTAGAACGTACAAGTTTCCGGATGTTCACATCCGTCATTTCAAATTCAACTGCCTTCTGTAGTATTTGAAGTGTTTTCTTTGCTTGCTTAAGCACTTCTTCATCACCTTCTGAAGCTACTTCCTTCTTCACAATTTCAATCGATTCAAAGCACAGATATTCTTCCAGTTTCTTGTAGGCAAAAAGCCTCACTTTTGGAAATCGTAATCCCAGCATGTCCAGCAACTTGAATTCAAATTCAATGGGTGCTAATTTCTCCATGAACTTAAGCCCATTGATGATCAGATCCGGGTCTTTTGATTTCACTTGTTCATTGAGCATGTGACGCACGTTTTCTTTATTGCGCTTGCCCTCACCATCGAGGCTTTTTTTCTTCTCTTCCAGTGTTTTCTTGAGTGTAATTTTATATTGTGCAAACAACCTTCCAGACAGCAAGATAATAACACCTGCAAGTCCTAATACGAAATAAGAATAGTGGATTAACTCAAACCAGACCAATAAGCCAAGGGCCATTTGCATGGCACCGGCCGCTAACGTAGCAAATTCGCTGATTACCCCATCGATTCTTGTCTGAATATCAAAACGAATACGCAGATCAAAAGGGAGATAAAATAATTTTAATGCAGGACTCTCTAATGCATCCTTCAACGAAGCCGTAAATGCCCTTGCACATACCATAAATATGAAGAAGTAAATAAACTGATCAGTCTTTGTTTCATATCCAAACATGTGACCTGCCACAATACCTCCTACGGTGAAAAGTACCAGGATTAATGGCATCGTCATCAAGGCAACTTTTAAACCGAACTTTCCGATGATGATATCATTGATAAAACTTTGGATTACAAAGCTCATCAACACCACCATACCGCTAAAAAAGGAGATAAACCTTGTGAGGTCCCTTTCTTCCGGATAAAAGATCTCTGTCGCTGCCAGAAATGAATATTCAATAAAAACAGCAGCTGCCATTGAAAAGACGATGAAAAACGACAGGATACGTAAAAAATTACTTTTAAGGATCCCTACAAAACCTGGAGACTTAAGGTCACCATCTTCTTCTCTCGCTTTTGTTGCTTTGTTGACATTAAAATCCTTGATGATCCAAAGTGTGAAAAACAACACCCCGAATGAAGCCCCTGACGCGACAAAAAGCAGGTCATACGTATCATTGATAAATGGCAGTTCAACGATAAAAGGGATAGAAAAGAAAGCTAAAATGGTGGCAATCAATTGACCTGTATCCACACCACCTATAACCCTTTTTGAAGCCCTCAGATCAAAAATTCGGCCGAAAAGCCCCCAAAAGTTGAGCAGGGTTATAGCAGTAACCGGACCCACCATCACAAACATAAGGAAGGGCAGTAGTTGAAAACCTTCGACATCTCCATCATAATTTGTAAACTCAAAGGCTGCCCGCATGGTAGCCATGAAAGCAAAGATCAGGAAAAGGTTGGTGACTACGAGCGTTGAAAAATTGATACGCTTTTGTAGTAGCACAAATGCATACGTGGCGAGGATTCCAAGACCACCAGCAGTGAAGAAGGCAACATCGAGATATTCTTCCCCTAGTTTAGACAAGAATAGAGATTCTGAACCTACCTGATAAGTAGCCAGAAATATCCCCATAAAAAAACCCATTCCCAGTAATAACCAGATTGGTTTTTCTTCTCCTGGTTCTCCTCCAAGAAAGGCAATAAATGATTTTAGCAAGGCGGTTTATTTTTAATCAGTGATTAAAAATATATATAATTAGAATCTACTTCAACCCTAAAGGCTTTTTTTTTAACCATCAAGATGCTGATTCGCATAGATAAAACAAGACTAATATCCTGTTTTAAAGGTTTATAATGGTCTTGACGTCTAAAATGAATGATTCTGGAGCGATGAGGTATTGTAAAGATAAATTTTAGTAAATCTGTTGAACAACGTAAAAATATTGTTATTTACCTGAAATAATCAGATAAGTCACCCCAATTAATCGCTTGTACTTGCGCCTTTCCGTTTCAACTGAGCGTTATACTCCAACATATAAGCAATACTCACTGAAAGCATGTTGTTTCGGTACTTTAAATTCTCGTAATAATCTGTAAAAGTAACATCGGGATTTATATTAAATCCCATGTTGGAATGTCCAAAACTGTAGCGAAAGTCAACCTCCAGCCTGCCCCCTGCAGCAAGATCAATATAAGTACCTCCTCCAACTGTCAAAGCATACTGAAAGCGATTGGCACCTGGCAGAGCCAACTGATTCTCCCGGGTTTTCTTCTCAGGATTAAAAACGACCGTATAATCAATTGGATCAACACTATCATCTAAGAACTCATCTAAGTCTATATATCCATTTCCACTCATCCAATAGCTTATTTTAGGCCCCCCGTTTACATAATAATGTACAGCTCCCTGGTTAAGACTCATTCTCAATTGTAAAGGAATGGAAATGAAATGATTATTTGTTGTACTTAAAGCAGGAATATCATCACGATTGGTGACTTTTTTACCTATGCGTTCATAGGTTACTTCTGTTCTAAAGCTAAACCGATCACTGGAAGCATAATGGAATACAAAACCAGCTTGTATATTGTAATTAGGTACCAGCTTCACCGTATCGTCTTTATACTCTGAATCCTGATAAATATGATCAATCCGATGCCCTCCAATTTTGGGTCCGAACCAATACTGTGCATGGACAATGGATCCGGTTAATAAATAAAGACAAAGTGCTAAGATTTTCATACTACCTGATTACAAACGTAATAATAGCAAAGATATTCTTAATGATGCAGTGGACAAATGCAAAATAATCTTATAAATCTTCAATAATTTAAGATATTTTGTTTCAATTTGAAGTATTAGATTTGAAAGTAAATTATTTAATTAGCTTTCACAATTTCAGGTATTTTGGATAATCATAGGAAGAGCTTTATTAAAGCACTTACAATATTACTCTTTGTTGCGGCAGCAAACACCGCTTTGGCGCAACAACCACTTGTATACAATCAGTTCTTCATGAACCCTTACGTATACAACCCTGCCTATGCAGGTGTAGAAGGGCATAGTGTCCTTTTTTTAATGTATAAAAGTCAATATGGACGTATTGACGGAGCCCCAAGAACTTCTCACGCAAATTTCCATGTCCCTCTGAAGGGTGGAATTGCTTTTGGTGCCAGCGGTTACAATGAGACTCACGGATTATTGAGTACGATTTCGGGTAAAGTGACTGGAGGTTACCTACTTACAATTGATCGGGAGCACTTCCTTCGGTTTGGGCTCTCTATTGGTGCGGGGAATCACAGCATTAATGTATCTGAGTTTGATTCTCCTGATGACCCCGCATTCGCCAATATTGTTGATAATTCCTCTTTTATGGTTGGTGATTTTGGAATGACCTATCATTTCGGACATTTCAATATAGGATTTGCCATGCCTTCACTTTTCGGATACGAAGTATTTTCAGAAAACACTTTCTCTCCTATTTCAATCAAAGCTCATGAAAACATGTTGTTTAAAATGAATTATCGGGGACATGTAAACGATAACCTGGCATTTGAGCCACACCTGATATATCGATATAATAAAGTATTACCGAATCAGTTTGAAGGAACAATGATCGTTCACCTTGCTCACATTATTTGGTTAGGTGGGACTTATAGACAAGATGCAGGTGCTATTGCACTTTTAGGAGCAAAAATAAAGGAATCACTTGCCGTTGGACTATCTTATGAACTTGGCAACTTCAATTATACCAACCAGTTAGGGCCCTCTTATGAAATACATCTGGGGTATCACATAGGGGCCAAAAAAGACCATGCAGAACATGTATCCTCTTTTATAAAGAGTCATAGACTTTCTGCAGAAGAAAGAGCTGCAAATGAAGAGCTGGAACGACAGCGAAGACTTGATGCACTTGAAGCCGCCAGAAATGAACAATCAAGTGCTGATGAATTAACCATATTACAGACTCCTGATGAGACTGCGCCTGTAAATGAACCAGCTGCACAGGAGCCAGTAGTGCAGGAACCAGTACAGGAACCGACAATTGAGCAGCCAGAAGTAGTCCCTCAGATTCAGGAACCTGTTCAACAGGAAACACCGGTCGAGCCATCGGTAACAGAGCAAATCATTGTAACTGAAGAGGTGACACCTGAACCTTCACAGGAGCCAGTAGAGGAAACCCCTGTAATTGCGGATCCGGTAGAAGTTGAAAAAGGTGACCCTTTACTTACTCAGGATTTTAGAACGCATGATGAAATTGCACAATCTGATACCCCCATGGAAGTTAGACGTGGTAGTCACTTACTCGAATTGCCTACAGGTAGCTATGTTGTGACCGGAGTATTTGAGTTTTTCGAAAATGCTGAAAAATACAGTGACGACTTATTTAATCGAGGTTTTCACGATGTAAAGGTTGGGTATTTATCTGCCAGAGGTTATTACTATGTAGTAGTCTACAGATCTGATAACTTGAAACCTGCGGAGACAGAAAGACAAAGAGTGAAGAGAATGTCAGGGTTATCAAAGGCATGGGTTTTAAAAGTGAATGAATGATGAAGTCTTTTCTAAGTACCTTATTGTTGTTTTTTGTTCTGATCGTTACAGCCCAACAACGACCTTTCATCAATAGCATTGATAAAATCTCAGCAACTGTAGGAGAAACGATCACCATCAGTGGTTCAGGTTTTGACGCCAATTCAGCGAATTTAAAGGTGTTTTTTGGTGCTGGAATGGGTACCATTACCAGCTCTACTAGTTCACAAATCAAAGTGACCGTTCCAGCCAATGCAACTTATGCCCCCATCACAGTAGTCAACACCAATACCAACCTTGGTGGTAGCTCTTCCGAACTATTTTCTATCAGCTATGATGGAGGATCCTTTTTATCTTCGGGATTTGACGCTTTGGATGAAATTTCGACAGGAAGTAACTTTTCTTACGAACTATGTTTGTGTGATTTTGATTTAGATGGTTTGTCAGATGTGGGTGTTACACACAGAAGTAGCCAGGAAGTTCGGTTATTTCAAAATCAGAGTACGGTAAATACGACCAGTTTTGCTGAAATGGGATCCATTACGATTGCCGACAATAATTTTAGATCTACAGGCATTGATTGTGGCGACCTTGACATGGATGGACTCCCTGATCTGGTTTTTGCGTCCAACATCGGTAATAACCCAGTCCAAATATATTTTTATGAAAATGTCGGCGGAGGGGGCATCTCTTTTACCCAAAGACAAAGTCTGACTTTGCCGCTTAATGGCACAGAAGTTAGGACTCCAAGAAAATTAAAATTAGCAGACATAGATGGAGATGGCTTGAAAGACCTCGTGATCGGTAGTGAAAGCGATAATTCCTTTTTCATCTACCTGAATAATTATAGTGGTGGAAACTTATCGTTCAACTCCACTCCAGTGCGCATTGCGGTGTCAGGATTAGCTGATGCAGGTACCATCGATATCAAAGACATGAACAATGACAATTTACCTGATTTGGCTATAATTGCCTTTGATGAAGCCAATCAACCGCTGGCTTTTCTAAAAAACACCAGTTCACCAGGAAGTGTAAGTTTTACCTCAACCGTTATCAATTCCCTAGAACAACGAAATTACACATTCATTGGGGACTTAAATGATGATTCTTATCCTGAAATAATCACATCCAATTCATTCTCAAATAGAATTTCTATATTTCAAAATACAACGAATGTTAGGGGTAGTAACATCACCTTCAATTCATCACCTACCATCCTAACAAATATTCAATCTACCTGGGGTATCAGCATGGGAGACATGAATGGTGACGGATTACCAGATTTGGTTGTAAGTAGTGGACCCCAGGGTGTTCGGGTAATTATAAACACATCAAGTGGTGGTACTATTTCTTTTGCCACTCCCACACTGCTTGCTTCTAGTGGGACTGAAATTGTGCGTAATCTGAAAACAGGAGATTTAAATGGTGATGCCAAACCTGATGTAATCTTTACCTACAACAGTACTTCCGGTGCACCCGGTAAGCTTGGTGCCTTCATCAACCGCAATTGTTACGAACCCGTCATTTCTCCACCCGACCTCACTTTCTGTCTAAATGATCCATTCACCCTATTTGCTACTAAATCAGCTGAATCAAGCTACAATTGGTCAATATCTTCAGGTACTGGTACCATAACCCCGAATGGTGACAATGCTGATGTGACCATTACAGCAGGTACAACTGCTAGTATTAGTGTACAGATTACTCCTAATAATAACGGGAATGGCACCTGTACCAATGCGACAACCCAGGTTTTTACAATCACGAACGGGACGCCAACAGCCACTCCTACAATATCAGCCAGTGCTCCTAATGATGTATGTACAGGTGAAACTAATTTTACACTTTCAACAAGTGCTGGACTGGATAACTACTACTGGACACTACCTGATGGTTCTACGGGACCCAATCAAAATACACTCACAATCCCTACACTGACAGCTGCGAACGCAGGTGTTTATTCCTTAAGAACACAAACAGGGTTAGGTTGTGTAAGTGACGAGGCCACTTATGAAGTAATTGTCAACGAACCTCCATTTATTAACATCAACAACCAGAACCAGGACAACTTCTGCGATGGATCGACCATTACGCTGGAAGTTCCAGATTATCCAGGATTTACCTACACATGGGAAAGAAATGGAAGCACAGTTGCTGGTACAAACAATACATTGGATGTAACTACTTCCGGGACTTACCATGCAATCATAACTGATGGTACCTGTGAAAATGTAAGCCCTGATTATGTGGTAACAGCTGTCCCTTCACCCGTTTCCAGTTTCAATACAAGTTTTAACGCTTCAAATATAACTGAGATTTGTCTGGATGTACCATTAGATTTTACAGCAACATCCACGGGTACAGGTTCTTTTGCTTTGACATACGACTGGGATTTTGGTGATGCAACCTCAGGTTCTGGTTCTTCAACTTCACACACTTATACCACTGCTGGTACATTCGATGTAACCTTAACAACCAGTTACACGGATATTGCTGGTTGTAGCGATCAGATTTTCCAAACAATCACTGTAACTGATCAGGCCCCCGGAGACATTCCAATCACTGTAGTTGGAGGTTCGACAGAAAAGTGTCCAAGTGAAACATTGACAGTGCAACTGCCAGCAAATTATATCTCCTACGACTGGTCATCTTCGGAAGATCCAGCTTTTACAGATACCGACTTTGAAGCTGAAGCTGTTACACCACGTGGAGTGAACCAGGTCACCCTGACAGCAGATGTTGAAACTAACATTGGGTGTATGGTAACTGTTCAACAAACCATTGATAATTTTCCGAATTCAGGTATCGGTGTAGTGCCCTCACAATCTGACATTATAAATGACACTTTACAAATGCCCGAAGGGGTTCAGAATATAACCTTATCAGCAACAAATGCTGTTGGAGATTATATCTGGACTGTAGATGGCACACAACTAGACATTGTTACTTCTGCGCTGGAAGTACGCCCAACCCAAAGAACTACAATTGTTGAGGTGACAGGTACCGATGCCAATGGATGTATGGAAACAACAACTACTACCGTACTTCTTCCCGCAATCTTAGCGAGAAAAACGTTCTCCCCAAATGCTGATGGCCTGGGTTTTGACTGTTGGGAAATCCTTAACACCTCCAGCCTCGAAGGATGTACGGTCTACATTTTTGATAACCGGGGAAGACATATAGTGGTAGAAGACTCTCCCTTCATTGACAACTGCGTATGGGATGGAATGACACAAGGTCAGCAAGCTCCTGAAGGAATCTACTATTTTGTTTTGAAATGTGATGATGAACAAAATAATTTAAACGGTACCATCACCCTCGCAAGATAGGCTTAGCTGTTGCATAGGTTCGTGTCCTCACGAACATAAATAAGGCTTCTAGGTCCGTGGGGACACAGACCATAGCGAAGGAGGATTCTTACGCCATTTTCCGTATCTTCTCATTTCAGATGTTGCATAAGTTCGTACCCTCACGAACCACTCACGAATTCCATATCATACCTTGGAGTTGGTATGTTTGCTCCGCATAGTTTCGTATCCTCACGAACATGAATGCTATTAAATGTAACTGAATGTAAATGAGGCTACGCAAAGGTTCGTGTCCTCACGAACCAACAAAATGACATGATAACCTAAAAGAATATTCAGGTCCGTGGGGACACGGACCATAGCGAATGAGGACTCTACACACTCTTCCGTGTCTTCATTGCAGATATTGCATAAGTTCATGTCCTCACGAACATAAATGTAAGGTTCGTGTAGTCACTAAATAAAATTAAATGTGCCTGCATAAGTTCGTGTCCTCACGAACATAAACAAAATTATAAATGTACTTGGCAGGGGTGTTGTCTCCTCACGAATCACTCACAAAGTCAATATCATACTTTGGAATTGGTGTATTTGTCTCCCGCATAGGTTCGTGTCCTCACGAACAAGCAAAATGACATGACAACCTAAAATTCCTCCCCCAAATGTCTTAAGAAACCAAATGTCCTATCACCTCTTTCGTAAAATGCAGCTGAGGAATATCTGTAATCACAAGGATCGGAAAATTTGCACCACACTTTTTGCAAAGGGTTGTTATGAATGTAATCCAATTTCTGGTAAGCAACACCTGGCGTGTATAATTCAAATGCCAATGAATCTCTTTGCCAAAACTCATGGGACTTGTTGGATGCATTAACACAGTACGATTTTAGTTCAACCGGTGCCAACCTCCTCTTAAATTGATGCGCAGTGTGTTTTAAGAACGAAGCATTCGGCTTCTCTTTTCCATTCATTTCATTTAATTTCCAAATTAAATGGATGTGATTCGGCATGATCACAAACGCAAAAACATCCACAAGTTTCTTAGCTGTCAAAAAATTCAGAGATTCAATAATTATATCTTTAAATGAATCTTCTGCTAATAGCCAATACCAATTTCTAGTTGTAGCCGTCCAAAAATATATTTTCCCAAATTCGATATAAGATTTTCTATAACTATTTAATAATTCCATCATTTGCAATAAAATACAAATCTAAGTATTTGCAGTACCAACCAAAAGAACAAATTTTACCATGATCGTATCATCATTATAAAGATTCGTGCCTTCACGAACATGAATGAGGATTCTAGGTCCGTGGGGAGACGGACCATAACGAATGAGGACTCACGCTATGTTCCGTATATTTATTTCAAATATTGCATAAGTTCATGTCCTCACGAACCACTCACGAATTCTATATCATACCTTGGAGTTGATACGTTTATCTCCGCATAGGTTCGTGTCCTCTCGAACATAAATAAAATAATAAATGTACTTGGCAGGGGGGGGGGTTGTCTCCTCGCGAATCACTCACAAAGTCAATATCATACTTTGAGTTAGTATATTAGTCGCCGCATAGGTTCGTGTCCTCACGAACATGAGCATTGAATATTCAGGTCCGTGGGGACACGGACCATGGCGAAGGGGGATTCTTACGCACTCTTCGGTATCTTCATTGCAGATATTGCATAGGTTCATGTCCTCACGAACATAAATGCGAGGTTCGTGTACTCACTAAATAAAATTAAATGTATCTAAATGTACCTGATGCATAGGTTCGTGTCCTCACGAACATAAATAAGGCTTCTAGGTCTGTGGGGACACGGACCATAGCGAAGGGAGTTGGTATGTTTGCTCTGCATCGGTTCGCGTCCTCATGAACATGAATGCGGCATATCAAGGTACAATGGAAGGCCAACCATAGCAAAGGTCTTGTTTCTAATAATCCCATACGTAACAGATGATCATCAAACTGTACAATATATTACCTGATATATTTTTTGAGTACTAATCAGCTAGAACTCATTGAAATAAGGAGTCAAATAAATTATTTTGGTATATTTTGGATTTATTTTCCAACACATAATTGATCCCTGAATAGATACAATTTAAGACATTTTATTAGAAAAATATTTCTGATTTTTATCATAATTCAAATTCTTTATTTCACTTTATCAAGACAATTGTATTGGTATTATACAATTTATTGTTGATTAAATCCATTATTAAGCAGTCAATTAATAACACGGTAAATGGCAAAAACTTATGCCATTATTGGCTTTTTATGTAGATTTGAACGGGTTACTTAGCCTATTTGTGGCGTATTTATTGATAATAGATAAAATGTATCCACTGTATGCACGTTGACATTATAAAAATATCGCCAAAAAACAGTCTACTTAAGCTCATGTGGAGGGCATACGTTCACATTCACCTCATCACCTACATCTAAATGAAAAGTAATAGCAATAAAATATTTTTCTCTTCTGTCCTGATTGTGTTGCTGTCAATTTCTCAGGCATTCGCTCAGGAATCGAGCTGTACTAACGGGATCGATGATGATGGGGATGGATTCATCGACTGTTATGACGGGGATTGTGCAGGAGGCCCAAGCTGCGCGGATTTCTTTTATGGGAATCCAATCGTTTGTAAAGACGAGCCTACTGACAATCCAACCTTTGCAATGAAGCTTCAATGGGGGTCTGATGACCGTTCTGCAGATAGTCATGCCACGCCCGCAATTGGAGACCTCGACAATGACAACCTACCAGAAGTCGTAGTAATTAACAGATTAGACGAAAGATTATTCATCTTAAATGGCGAAGATGGTACAACCGCATTTACTTATGACCTAGGGTATCAACCTGAAAACGGCATCGTCCTGGCTAATCTGGACGGAGGTGACTGTGCGAATATTTATGTTTCAAGAGACAATAGCTCAACAATTACTGCTTTAGATTGTGAAGCTAATTTATTGTGGGAAACCAATGCCTCAGACCGGGTAGGTATCATGGGAATCGCAGATTTCAATGGAGATGGAAATGCAGAACTCTACTACAAGACAGAGATCATGGATGCAGCCAACGGGAACATTTTAGTTCCGGGAACGGGTGATAACTGGGTGCAGAATTATGCACACAGTGCAATGGCTGTAGATATTTTGCCAGATGGCGATTGTGCAGATTGTAGTGGTCTTGAATTGATCACAGGAAATCAGATCTGGTCGATCAATATTGCGACAGGTACACGCACACTGGAAAGAGACCTTAATGATTTATTTGCAGCAGAGATTCCCGTTAACAATAACAGATATTACACCAAATACTTCAATACCACTCAAAACAGAACGGCCATTTCTGTAGCCGACTATAATCAGGATGGACACGTTGATGTATTGATGCCTGGAGCTTACGGTTCTAGCAATTCCTCACAAACAACGATCTTTCTCTGGGATGTATTAAATGGCACCTATTTGGTTTATGATGGAGGAGTTAACCACAACAAAGGGACTGGTAGACTAAATGTATCGGACATTGATGGTGACGGATTCATGAACACCACCTACGTATCTGACCAAATTCTATATGCCCTGGATGAGAACCTGGATGTCTTATGGACCAAAGGGATAGATGAAGGTTCATCAGGATTTACCGGCACCACGGTATTTGACTTTGATGGAGATGGTGCAGCTGAAACCATCTACAGAAGTGAGAGCTATTTATACATCATCGATGGAGTGGATGGAAGTACACGAACAACAATTCCATGTGTATCAAGGACACAAGAAGAGTACCCGATTGTAGCAGATGTTGACAATGATGGTTCAAGTGAATTATGCGTGCCTTGTTATACAAACAATAACACACCATTTAGCCCCTACGGCAACACACGGTTCTCTCAAATTAGAATTTATGAAGCTGACGGCGGTGAGATCTGGCAGCCATCCAGAAGGGTTTGGAATCAGCATGGATATTACAACGTTAATGTCAATGATGACTTAACAATTCCTGCTCAACAACAGGACCATGCAGCTATTTTTGGTAATGTTGATTGTGTAACTGGAGCGCCACTTCAAAATCAAGCTTTAAATGGTTTCTTAAACCAATCCACTTTCCTCGAAGCAGATGGTTGTCCTTCTTACGTCTCCCCTGATATTACCATGGCAGGTAATATTTCAGCAACACCCTCTTTGTGTCCCCTATCTACATTCAATGTAACTTTTGACATTGAGAATACCGGAGATACAGATATCTACGGAAGCTTGCCTGTAACCTTTTATGAAGGAGATCCGGAAACTCCTGGAGCCTTAAAATTAAATACAGTGGCGGTAGATTTTTCTTCAGGATTACTACAGGGTGAAACCTCAACAGTAAACTTAACCGTAGAAGGTCCAGGTGGAGACTTTGATCTTTACATCTCATTAAACAACAATGGTCAGGCTCCTCCAATCTCATTGGCTGGTGGTGGTTTCCCCGAATGTGATTTTGGTAACAATATTGGCAATATTTCTGTCACATATACCCCATTCACATTGACAGTTAATAAACTAGAAGATAACAGAAGATGTGATCTAACAAAGCCTGACAATGGGGAAGCTGAAGCTTATTTCGAGGGAACCTTAGGTGGCGATTATGAGACCATCTGGGTAGAAGACTTTTTTGGTTTACCTAACGGGGACCGTTCAGATACAGGACCAACAGCATGGACCTCCTCCAGAGGATCTTTCAATCCAAGGAATTGGGGAGTCGGAACTAAAAGTGGTAACAAAGTTTATAGAACAAATAAAACAGGACAAAACAATGAGGTAAGTGAAGTAACCTGGCTTTCTGAAGTCATTGATATTTCCGGACATACAGATGTTGACTTGTCCTTACAAATGCTTACCAACAATACACTGGAAGAATCAGGAAGAGGAAGAGACTATATGAGGGCCTTTTACATTCTGGATGGTGGACCAGAAGTTGAATTTGATGTAAATGGAGAGCTCTATGGTAGTTTCTTATATGCGGTGGCAGAGCAGCAAGACTTAAATGGTAATGATGTACAAATCAAAGTTACCTTTCATACCACGGGTAATGGCGAGTATCAATACCTCGACAATGTACAGGTATCAGGTGTTTCTCTTCCCGTTAATCAAATCTTTACTGATGCTGATGGTTTTGAATTTAACTGGTACAACGCAGGGGACTATTCTGCTCCCGTAGCCAGCGGAAGCCTAAATACGGGCATGGCTTCCGGTAGTTATGATGTGATCGGTTTTTTTCCAGGAGGAAACTGTTATTCAGATACTGTAAATGTTGTTATTAATGATTCGGTGCCCACTTTTAATGTACACGTTTACGAGGTTGCACCCTATACAGACTGCGCAGACCCGGATGGTGAACTTTCCGCATTTGTCTATACGCAAACAGATGGTAGTGGAGATCCACTTGACACTTTAACAACTGGATACACCTTTTCATGGGTACTTTCCACAGAGGGTATTACTCCTGTTGGAACCAGCCCAGACCTTACCAACCTTACCAGTGAAAGCTATACTGTAAGGGTTGAACAACTAATCACCGGCTGTACATCCTCTGCTTCAGGTGCACCAGCCTCGAGTCTAATTATTCCGGTAGATCCGACTGTTAGCAAAGTTGACATTAGTGCCTGTACGGGGCCAGGAGTAACTGGATCCGCTTCTGCTGACGTTGGTGGAAGCACTGCAGGTTTAACTTTTGAATGGTTTTATCAGAGTGTTGATGCTACACCAGATTATACCGGAGCTAATGTTTCCGGCCTATTGGAAGGTAATTATTTTGTGAGAGCCGTTGATAATGGATCCTCCTGTCCATCAAGTCTTGTACCTTTTGAAATAATAGACACGTCTGCAGATCCTAGTCCGGTAGCAGTTCAGGTACAACCGGACAATAGCTGTGAGGTCAGCAATGGTATCGCTACTGCAGATGGGGATGGTGCAGGCACCACAGCCGGATATACCTTTGAATGGTTCGTTGGAAATACCACAAGTGGGGCTGCACAACTACCTGCTGCCTTGGCAGGTTCTTCTATCTCTGCTGACGGCGCAACTGCCAGCGGATTGGCCAACGGGTTATATACCGTACGTGCCAGTATCGCTGGATGCGAGTCTACAGATACTGTTAGAATTGAAGATACTGAGGTTGTACCAGCATACAATATTGTTACCCAGGTAGATGCTGGAAATGCTTTGCGTGTTCTTGATAAAGCCATTGTTAGAATGCCACAATTGATTTCCGGATCTTCGGAATTCACCATGTCCTATTGGGTGGAAATATCCACCAATAACTACATCAATGATCACAGGATTTTCTCCTCAGGAGGTAAAAATGAAAGCCAGATGATGTTATGGACAAGTGACGAATTTGGTATTTCTTTTGTAATCAAAGGAGATGGTGACTCAGGTGTTGGGAAGATCAATACCTTTTACAAACCTACCGGATGGGTGCAGTTAACAGGTACCTGGAACGAACTTTCCGGAGAGATGAAATTATACGCCAATGGAGTTAAAATTGGTGAGACTTACTATATCGGAGATGATCCTGATCCTACTGTTCTCGAAGGAGTCATTGACAATGGCCCGGATATGTATATCGCCGGGGATGGAAACTTTGGCGTGAATAAGTTTGAAGGGCGTATAGATGAGGTGAAGATCTACGATCGAGCATTGGATGAAACTGAAATACTTTCTGAACTGTGTGATCCTGTAGGTGGGTCTACTACTGGGTTGCTGGCACATTATAATTTCAATGCCATTGGCCTTGCTACTGCCCAGGGCTCATCCGTACCTGATGTCAGTGGAAACGGAAACGATGGTACTTTAACTAAACCCGGTGTGGGTTCACCGGGTTCATGGACATATGTGGAATCAGGTATCCAATGCCCTTTAGTAGGCATGGTAAATAATACCAGTTGTGATCCGGCAAACCCTAATGGTATCATTGATTTAACGGATGCAGTTGATCCTATAGGAGCAAGTTATGAGTACACTGTTTATGAAGGAAATGAAGTTGATACAGATACGATATTTTATGTAAATACAACCGGAATATTTACCGGACTTGCAGATGGGTTTTATACCGTAGTTACTCAGGATCAGGTCTCTCTATGTGAAACAGATCCATTGACCTTATCCATTGCTACACTACCCGAACAACCTTCTATTGTCACATCTGTTACAGATAATGCTGGTTGTACCATTGGGTCAGGTGAAATATTGGTTACTTCCACCTCGCCATCATCAGAACCATCAGATTATACCTATGAATTATATGACGGATGGACTTATTCCACCCTGCTGAGAACAGAGACAGTTACTAACGGTAGCACAGGCTTCAACTTTACGGGTCTCACTACCGGAGCCTATAGAATAAGAGTAATCAACAATGACATCCTTTGTGAGGACTATACTGATGAATTTGTAGACGATATTTCTGTAGATCCGAGCTGGAACCATCCTTCCACCATTGAAAATGCAAATACTGCCTGCGGAAGCACGCCCAATGGTTTTGCTTCAGTAGCACCCATAGGAAATTTAGCTGATTTCACTTTTGAGTGGTACACTGGAGAATTAGTTGATCCGGACTCATTGATGGCCGGTGAAACACAAGAATTTATTGACACTTTGGTGGCCAAGAAGTACACAGTAGTAGCTACCAGCTTAATTACTGGGTGCCCTACCCCTCCGAAGACGGTTACTATACCATTCTCACCCGTATTTCCGAATGTAATTATTGTAGAAGTACAACCACAAAACTCCTGTGACATTGGTGATGGTATTTTAAGGGCTTACGTCGATGAGCCAGATCCAAGTGATTGTATCGAATGTAACGAGGTGGATGATTATTCCTTTGAATGGTTTCTCGGAAACGATACCTCTACCCCACTCATTGAAGCAACTGATCCTGGTAATAATTCCAACCCAACCTTTGTAGATAGCTCTCAGGTAGAAGGACTTACCGGAGGTTTTGAATATACCGTTCTGGTAACCAACAACCTGACCGGTTGTACCAGTGAAGCCACGCTACCTTTGACTTATGATCCTCAATCTCCAACCATTGATGCCGCCAATTCCAAAGTAGTTGCAAACACACTTTGTGGGGCGATGGGTAATGGCTCTATTGTGGCCGCCGTCGACTTTGTGGGCGAAACCGTCAATGGTGCGGTAAATGATCAGCCATGGGACATTATATCTGACTGTAATACCGAGACATATTTAGATTCTAATATTTTACCCGATGGAAGTATTGAGCTTACCAGGGATGCAAACAATCAATCAGGAAAAGCCTATTTAGGAGATTCTGTCGATTTCAGTAAACCTACCCGGATTGACTTCTGGATGTACCTGGGAGATAAAGATGCTACAGGCGCAGATGGAATTACTTTTATCTTTCATAGGGATCCTGATGGTAAGGATGCGCTTGGAAGATACGGATGTAACCTGGGTATTGGGGATGAAAGTTGCTCTGGTGGAACAGAAGATGCAATACTACCATCCGTTGCTGTAGAATTTGATACCTGGAACAATTTTAGTCCAACAAAAGACCCGGCTTATGACCATACGGCCTTTGTAATCAACGGGGAAATGGATCTTCCCCAGGGAGATGTGGGTGTGTTTTACAATGCCAACCAACCAAGAATTGTAAATGGACAGGACGATGTAGAGGCAGCAGATGCAGAATTAAGGGTAACGATAACGATCGTTCCAAACATTGATGGCACACAAACTTTCACTGTTTATGTAGAAGATGAAATCAGGCTGCAGAGGACTCAGGATTTCATCAATGACCTCTTCAGCGGTAACCCTAAAACGATAGGAGGTTTCACAGCAGCAACAGGGGGCAGCACAAACCAGCAATATGTGCGACTTGATCCCTATTTTGGAGCGTATGATTTTGACTGGTATGCAGGATCAACTGTAGATCCGGCCAATCTGATTGCAGGAGCTGACAAACCTTATCTTTGTGACCTACTGGGTGGAGACTATACCATGGTGGTGACCTATAATGAAACTGGTTGTACTTCCAGCCCTCCCAATACATTTACAGTTCCAAATAATACAGACACTGCAACGGTATCATTCTCCGGAGTGTCGAACACGGTTTGCGACCCTGCGCTGGCACTCTCCGGTACTTTTACCGGATCATTGACTGCCAATATCACACAAGACCCTGCCGATTATGACTTTGCATGGTTTGAAGGAAGCGCCCCTACCGTTGATACGCTGGCAACAACACAGGCGATTACTGACATCCCAGGCGGTGACTATACTGTAGTTGTACAAAGCCTGGCCGGTGGATGTATCACGATCAGAGACACCACCCTGGTCGACGTCACTGTCGATCCGGCCATTGTCAATACAACAACAGATGTCACGGTACAAAATGTAACTTCCTGCGAAGGTTCAGCCACGTATCCCAATGGAAGCATTACCGTCAATACGGTAGGCATTGGAAGCGGAGGCCCATATGGCTTCTGGTATTATTACGGTGCCGACACCACAACCGGGACATTCTTAACGGATGCTTCTGATATTTTCACGCAAACAAGTACACCAGGTACTGCCTCTGTGAATGTTTCCGGAAATGGAACTGCCACACTTACTGGCTTATCAGCAGGTGACTATACCATCATTGTGATAGATTCAGTATCTGGATGTACCTCCGTAGAGGCCAATGTGAGCATCATCGATGTACCTACGATACCAAATCTCGCTAGTGCACCAAGTCCGAATACCGTTTGCGATCCTTCCCTCGCTGCATCTGGAGCTTACGATGGGGAGATACTGATCTCCACCACAGATGGTACAAATGCCGCTACCGATTATACCTATGCCTGGTATGAAGGTACAGGTACAACTACCCCAGTTACTTTATGGACGATTAATCAAAATATACTATCAGAGGCTCCTGATGGTAACTATACGGTAGTAGCCACGAGCAACTCCACAGGATGTGATACAACCATTTATAGAGCCATTGGAGACGCTACGGTGGATCCGGCCATTACCAGCACAAGTTTCACCAATGTTACTTCCTGTGAAGGCGGACCTACTTACCCAAATGGAACGATTACCGTAAGTGGAATCACTGGCTCTGGAACATATGGATTTATGTACTGGTATGGTGCTGATACGACTACAGGTACACTCCTAACTGATGGAACAGATATCTTCACACAAACACCTGCAACAGGCACGTCTACTGTCCCTGTTAGCGGAAATGGAACTGCCACACTCACCGGATTGGCTGCGGGAGACTACACCATTATTGTTATTGATTCTGCCTCCGGTTGTACATCCATTGAGGCCAATGAGACTATTATCAATGTACCCACTATTCCAAATCTTAACCAGGCGATAATAGACAATACTGTCTGTGACTCGGTATTGGTCGGTGATTACAATGGTTCTGTTACTATATCAACAATAGATGCAACCAATGCGGTTACTGATTATTCCTACGCATGGTATGATGGAACCGGAGTTGGACCAGTAACATCCTATACAGCTACTGATAATATCCTTTCAGATGCTCCTGATGGAAACTATACGGTAGTGGCTACCAGCCTGATTACTGGTTGCGATACGACGATCTATGCCACCATTGGTGATGCTACTGTAGATCCTGTATTGGGAACGATCAATGTAACCGACATGAGTGTTTGCGATGGAGCTGTAGTCTACCCGAATGGAGCCATAGAAGTAAATGAAAGTGCTGTAACCAATGGCAATGCTTCTGATGACTACTCCTATGAATTCTACTGGGGATCATCCGTAGACGCTACCAAACTTTTAAGTGATGGAGAAGATATTGTTAATAGAAAAACCGGAGGTACTGGGGGAGTACCATTAGATATAACTGATAATATTATTTCCAACCTGGATACAGGTTTCTACACCATTGTCTTGATTGACAATGTGACTGGTTGTATTGCTAATGAAGTAACAGTCGAAATAGATATTGTAATAAACCCCATGATTATTCCAGGCTCGGTCACACATTTAACAAGTTGTGCGACTCCAAATGGAGAAATTACAGTTACGCCAACAATGAGTCCGGCTTCAGAGCCCACTGGCGGTTATTCTTACGTCTGGTATTATGGATCAGGCACAACCAATCCACTAGATGGAACGAGTGATTTAACTGATCCTTCGGCTTTATCTGGAGAAACAACAGCGACAGTTTCAGGATTAGAAGTAGGTACATACACGGTATTAGTAACAAATAATGATACCGAATGTACTGAAACAGCGGAATTTGATGTGGAGGATCAAACAGTGATTCCTGTAATTGCTGCTGGTTCTATAGTGACACAACCTAATGTCAATTGTGTCGGAACCCCAACCGGATCGGTTGATGCAACATCAGCAGTTACACCAGCGATAAGTGGTACAGTCACATATACGTTTGAATTACTAGACATGGCCTCTCCTGCCAATGTACTTGCTACCGAAGACATGGGTACTGGTGCAGATGGCATTTTCATGGACAGAGCCCCTGGTAATTATCGAATAAGGGCGACTATTAATCAAACTGGATGTATTAGCACCATTATTCCACTTTCAGTAGGCGAAACATTAACACCTCCAAATTTAGCAGGCACAGTCAGTAGTAATGAAACAAGTTGTGTTGCTCCAAACGGTGAGCTTTCATTTTCAACAACTTCGGGTACCCCTCCTCTCAACTGGAATGTAGACATTTTCCGAGGGATAGGAACCGGAGGTCAGAATGTTTATTCAGAGACCAACAGTGCGTTGAGCAGCTGGGTGTCACCTGATACACTTAGCGATGGAACATACACCATACGACTGATAAATAATTCTACGGGGTGTGACTCTCTAATCCAGCAAACAATTATTGAAAATTTTGATACGCCGGCCCTTAATACTGCAGACGTTGTCAGAACAAATGATACCTATTGCACTTCTGATAATGGTACGATAACTATAACTGCAGACGATTCTAATATTGCTAATAATGCTGGTGCTAATCCGATTTTTAGATTGTATTCTGGTAGTACTCCTACTGGAGTGCCTTTAGATCAGGTTCAACTAGGTAGCAACTCTCATACTTTCTCAAATAGATCACCAGGCACATACACTGTCACGATATTAAAAGATGAATCAGGATGTGAGTCAAATGGAATCACAAGAACAATTACAAATGCTCCAATATCTTTTACTCCAGGTATTGATGTTTATAGCAATCAGTCTTCATGTCTGATTTCGAATCCTAATGGTGAACTGCATGCTGAACTAACCGCTGCAGGTGCAGGAGCGCCAGCTACACTCGCCGGTTATGATTTCGAATGGTATCGTGGTCCAAATACCAATTCATCTAATCGGATTCTGACCGGAGGAATAATACCAACAGCTTCAGTGTCTGCATCTGGTGAAATAGTAAGTGGTTTACCAGCGGGCACATATAGACTAAAGATGATAGATCCAATCTCTGGCTGCTTCTACACTGTTGATGCGTCTATTATTATATTCACTCAAAATCCAGCAATTCTTGGAGGAGGACCTACAGCTTCTCCTTCGGACCAGTGTTTTCCGAGCAATGGAGAAATATCAGTTACTGTAGATGATGGCGGAAGTACACAACCATATGATGGTGCTGGAGGATATACTTTTGAACTTTATGACGGAACAATTGGTGCTGGAGAAAGCCCTATCCAAACTGAAAATGTAACTACAGTGACGGGGGCAAGAGATGAAGCTACCTGGATATTCACAGGGCTTGAGCCAGGTGATTACACGGTCCAAATAATAGATAACAATACCTCTTGTCTGGTGACTTCCACATTACAAACCATTCTTTACAACGGGCAATTTCTGACATATGATGAAAATAATATTTTTAAAGATCCATTATCACCGGGGTCGTGTTTTGACCAGGATGGTATTTTAGATTTTCTTAATGCCGTTTCAGGGGCTAGTTCAATAACTGGTCCTGTAACCATTCACTGGTATATTGGGACAGACACAACCAATAAGGCAAATCTTCTGAATAATGCAATAAGTGGAGTTGCATTTTCTTCGGTGATTTATGATCCGGGAGGAGCAAATGTGACGATTGACAGTGCCAGGATTGAAAATTTACCTGCAATTAGTTACACAGGTGTAATAGAGTATGCGAACGGATGTATAGAGGTATTCAATACTGATCTTTCGACAACAGATGCACCGACGCTTACATTGAATAATGCTGTTGATCCAACCAGATGTGCAGCAGTATATGATGGTAGTTTTGATATCGTATTAGACCCTACAGCTGCAGATTCACCGGATGAGTTCAATTATTTTGTGTTTGAAGGAAATCAAACAATTGCACCCCATTCTCCCGCGGGATCTCCAGGACCATACAATCCTGATCTAACCACATATGGCCCTGTTGTTACAAATGGGACATTCACAAGTTCTGCGCTTGACAATCCTGAAACCATATCTGTGAATAATCTTGACTCAGGGACATATACAGTAGCGATAGAAATAAATGATGCTGACCGATGTATAGTTGCTGTGGAAACCATCACATTAGCAGCCCCTCCTGAACCGACTATCACAATGACACTTACTCAAAATAATACTACCTGTGATATAACCACTGGATTATTTTACGATGGGGAAATCACTGTAAATGGTGGAGGCCCAACTTTTGACTTTCAATGGTATCGTGATGGAGATAATGACGGAGACTTTGATGATGGAGGTGCAGACGGGCAAATTCTATTAGCAGATGGGGGAAATGGGATTCCTGGCTTTAATGTAAGTGGTTCAAGTACAACCAATACAACTTCAACAGTTTCAGGAATTGGACCAGGTTGGTATCGAGTGATAGGCATTAACACAACCACTTCATGTCCTGATATTTTAGATATTGAAATTTTTGATGAACCGGTGGATATTAATGTCGGAAATACAGCCGGAGTTGATTTTAACATTGCTCCCATAGATGATTGTAGTACGACCGGATCATATGAAATCTTACGAGTCCTTGAAGATGGATCACCGAATGCCAGTGTAGCCGCTGATTATACATTGACCTGGACTAGGTTGAGTGACAATGCTGATGTGACTCCTGCAGGTGAAGTCAGTAGCTCAACATTGACTGAAGATGATTATGAAATACTCTTGGTAAATGATGCAAGCGGTTGTTCCACAATTGCATCATTTTCAATTAACGATATTACTGAAGACCCTGTAATTGTTTTGTCTGTAATTACAGACAATTCAATTTGTACGGGCGGTCCTTTAAATCCAAATGGTGCAATCACTATTCAAGTTGAAAATGCTACAGGAGTAGTTCAGGATCCTTCAGTTGGGTATTTGATTCAATGGTACAAGGGCTCTGTTAGTGGCACTACACGGGTACCTCAAGACCTTGAAACGACCGCGAGTTCTGCGGCGGGTGCTGGAAATACCTGGGTTTTGGATGGTATTTCAGGTGGCGCTTATTTTGTTCGTGTTACTGACATCGCAACTCCAAACAATACATGCTTTACTGATGCAAACTCAATAATAATTCAAGATAACCCAACTGAAGTCACGATTCAAACATCTGCTTCGGATGTAGATATTGATCATCAAGTTAATTGCGACCTGTTAGCAGCCACAGATGGTAGAATAGAAATTTTGAGAGTACTTGAAGATGGAGTAGAAGCGAATCTAATTGGTAGTTATAACTTTAGTTGGTATATCAGTGATATGACAACCGCACTTGATATTGTTTCAGTACCAACTGTCAATTTTCCAAGCGGTAATAATGGACCAATTGTTGAAAACCTACCTGCAGGCATATATTATGTAGAAGCAATTAATACTTTAACTGATTGCCCTACTGATGGATTAACCGGATTTACTGTTCTTGACCAAACGGTTGATCCGAATGTGCAAATAATACAAAATACAATTGATTCTAGTTGCGATGACGATACAGGTGTTGGCACTAGATCTGGAACTGGTAGCATCACCGCTTCAGTCCCTGCCGGTTCTGGCACATACACTTACACATGGTATGAGGGAGATGGAACAACTACAACAAATCTGGATTTAGCAGGTCCTGGAAGCTCAGTAGTGGCTACAGGATATACTATTCTTGGAGGTAGCGGTCAAACGGTCAATAATCTACCTGACGGAACTTACTACGTGGAGGTCACTGATACTCAAAATCCTGGTGAAGGTTGTGTTGGATCAGAAACAATTACCATTCAACAGTTTAACCCTGTAATTAGTATAGGAGCTAAAAATGTGGATTATATTGTTCAAGATGATGTGAATTGTTCAAGCGATAATGGCTCAATTACTTTAATTGCCGTCAATGAAACTCAACCTGGAGGTGGAACTATAAGAAGTACAACGCTAGCCAACTATACCTTCTCTTGGTGGGATGCTCCAACCGGGGGAGCGTTCCTTGGAAATGGATTCTTCTTTGACAATGCAGGAGCCGGACTAGCGGCTGATGTTTACTATGTAGAAGTACAAAGAACCAGCTCTGAATGTATTTCAGGTTCTAGAAAGGCAATAACAATACAAGAGAACACTTCAGATCCATTGATTCAGCTGGCGTCCAAAACGCCGGATGATTATTGTGTTGGCGCAACAGCCAATCAGGGTAGTGGTACGCTTGCTGCTAACATCAACCATGAAGGCAGCTCAACTGCAGCTCTTGCAGGATATAGTATCACCTGGTACAGAGGATCTACAGCAACTGCAGGGAATGAATTATTCATTATAGCTAATCAGGGTTCTGCCAATGACATCAGTACTGCCAATCAAATGAGTTTGGAAGGGCTTTCTACGGGCGCTTACACCGTTGCTGTATCTAAAAACGGAACACCTAACGATGGATGTAACACCACCAGTACTTTCTCTATCCTTAGGGATCCTCTTACTTACTCACTTCCGCTTTCTGCTCTGACAATCAATGACAACCTGAATTGCGCCAATCCAAATGGATCCATTGTAATTGATGGTATCAACATTGACGGGGCCCTCAGTGATTTTGCGACAGATCCGGACAATTATACCATTGACTGGACAAATCTTCCTGGAGGTATACTTCCAAGCAATTCAGTAGGTGGCAAACCAAATGACCAGGTATTAGGTCTTGAAGGTGGTGTTTATGATGTAGAAATTACCAATGACAGAACCAATTGTACAGTTTCAGCCAGTATTACAATTGATGACATTACTTCAGATCCTTTGATTCAACTGGCAGCTAAAACGTCGGATGAATATTGTGTGGGTGCAACCGCTAATCAGGGAACTGGCACACTCACTGCTAACATAAATCATGAAGGTAATTCTACTGCAGCACTCGTTGATTATAATATCACCTGGTACAGAGGTTCTACAGCGACTGCTGGAAATGAACTCTTTATCGTAGCCAACCAAGGTTCTGCAAATGATATCAGCACTGCCAATCAAATGAGTATAGAGGGACTTTCTACAGGTACATACACCGTTACTGTATCTAAAACTGGAACACCTAACGATGGGTGTAATACCACCAGTACATTTTCTATTCTCAGGGATCCACTTACTTACTCCTTACCACTATCAGCCATTACCAAAACCAACAACTTCAATTGTGACAATCCAAATGGATCCATCGTTATTGAAGGCATAAACATTGACGGGACCTTTAGTGATTTTGCAACCGATCCTGATAATTATACCATCAACTGGACAAATCTTCCTGGAGGTGTTACCCCTTCAAGTACAGGCACAAAACCAAATGACCAGGTCTTAGGCCTTGAAGGTGGTGTTTATGATGTAGACATTACCAATGACAGAACCAACTGTACGGTTTCTGCAAGTATAATTCTCAATGATATCACCTCTACCCCACTGGTTCAATTGGTAATTAGAAACGCGGATGAATATTGTAGTCCTGGTCTTATTGGGAATGGTAGCCTTGAAATGAAAATCATTCACGAAGGATTCAACCCTGCAGATTCAGCTAATTATATTGTGGATTGGTATCGGGGAACTGGAACAACCACCGCACTTGCTGGTACAGGTTCCGCTGCAATTAGTCCACTAGGTACTGGTTTGACCGGATTAAGTGCCGGTACCTATACTGTTGTGGTGACTAAAAACGGAACACCTAACGATCAGTGTCCTACTACAACTACTTTCTCCATTGTAAAAGATCCTCCGGCATTTTCTATTCAAACTACATCTGTTCAGAAAACAGACAATTCCAATTGTACCAATCCTAATGGAACAATCGAAATCACGAATGTCATTGTGGACGGCGTTGTCCAAAGCATGGCAGCATTTGGAGCTGATTATGCCTTTACCTGGCCTGATGGAGTCAACGGAGGATCACTCACAAGCACGAACGGATCAAGTAATAACCGTGCGACAGATCTGCCAGCAGACACTTACACAATTATAGCTTCCAATGTGGTGACAGGATGTTCGACAGACACCATCCAGGTGACCATTCAGGATGATCCGACCGAACCGACACTCAGCTTTAACATGGATTCGGAAAATACCAATTGCGGAATAACTAAAAATGGTCAATTGACTGTGACTGCTACAACAGCAGATGGTAATCCAAATATAGGTTTAGGCAGGTACACATTTACCTGGTACAATGGACAAGGAACTTCCTCACTAATTGGTATCATTCCTCCTGGGATCCCTGACAATACAAGTACTTTGTCTGCTTTGGATTCAGGTTATTACACCGTAACTGTATATGACAATGTCAATGAATGTACAACCACCGGCACCTATGCTGTAAGTGAAACCTTAGTCAACCCACAGGTTCTGTTAAGCGACATTGTGGTGCGAGCAGACTCTACTTGCGATGTTGGCAGCAGCGGAACCATCATTGTAGCAGATTCAAGCTTTTCTGTAGGTGTGCTGGATGATTATGATGTAGAAATACGCAGGGACAACCCTACGACGGGGCCGATCGTTGCTCAAAGTACAGCTGGAGGTGGAAACACAGACCTGACCATCAGCTCTTTAGATCCTGGTACTTTTTATGTCACAGCGACAAATGCGGCAACTGAATGTCCTGCATCTCCGGCCAGGGTAATTATTCTGGATGAAAGGTTCCCTCCTGCTATCGTACTCGATACATTGATCGCAAACCCTAATTGTGGTGGGTCAATAACGGCTGGTTCGATCGGTATTACAGCTGATGGCTTTGATGAGACCAATCCGAATTATATATTCCAGTGGTATGCTGGCACCATCGCTGGAGGGATTATAGTCCCTGGTGGTAACGGTGGAAATTCAGCTACTATTTTTAACGTGGCTGAGGGACCTTATGAACTATCGGTAACCAATCTTAATACCGGATGTGCAACCACACAATCCTTTGAATTACCATCCGAACCGGTGAACCCTAGAATTTCTTCCTACGGAGTCAGTAACAACCTCATCTGTAGTACCCCTGGTTCAGGCTCATTTGAGGTCAATCAAATCAGATTCAATGGCACATTCCTGGATGCAGGAATAACTGCTGATTCCCTGGATATTGTTACCAACTATACATTTGAGTATTACAGCAATGCAACCTTAACAACTCCGGTTGTGGATTCAGACCTGACTACTCCCTTGCAACTAAATGGCCTAAGTGCAGGCACTTATTATGCAAGAGTGAGAAGAAATGATTCTGATTGTGCCTCTGGTCCAATAGAATTCACGCTCACCGATATTCCTCAATTCCCTGAGATACAGATCTCACAAATTGTGGCAGACTCTACCTGTAATGGCTTAAATCCAAATGGTACCCTGAGACCGCTTGTGGATGGTATTGCAGACGAAGTCAACTACACCTATGACTGGTATGAAGTAGATCCTGTCACAGAAGCTCGAATCAGCGGTTCGCTAAGTACTAACGATACCCTCTCAGGATTGGCACAGGGAAGATATGAAGTGGAGGTGACCAATTTATTGACGGGTTGTACATCTACCGCTCAAAGGAATGTAACCAACGCGCCTATTGAGGTAGAGATTTTAGCTGTAAATACCACTGATCCTACTACTTGTAGTCCAACAAATGGAATTATTGAAGTAGCAACCATAAGTCCTGGAGTATTAACGGACTATACTTTTGATTTCTTCCTGGGAGACCCTAACAATGGTGGTGTGAATGTTCAAACAAGTGCAGGTCCGGTTTATGCCACGGCTGAACCCGGTTCTCATTACATACAGGCTACACATAATTTATACGGATGTACTTACCTATATGAGGTTGATTTAGAAGACAACCTGATTTACCCTGAAATCAACCTGATCGGTTTTGAAAATCAAACCAATTGTGATCCTGGCAATCCAAATGGAGAGCTGGCTGCTACTGCAGATGGACTAACAGATAATACCCTCTACACTTTTGAATGGAGAAACGCATCAAATGTAATTGTTGAGCCGAATAACTCAATAGTCACCAACATTCCAGCAGGAACATACACCCTGAATGTAAGAGATAATAATTCAGGTTGTTCGTCCACATCAACTTTTGATATCATAGATGACTTTCCAAATCCATTGGAATTGGTTATTTCTACTACACCTAACAGTAACTGTATAGATCCAAATGGAGTTATGGATGCGACCATCAGAAACCTGGTAGCCATAGGCAAACCAATTACCAGTTATCAATTCTACTGGTTTAATGGAGATCAAACAACCGGACCAATTCCTGACATAGCTAATCCAGATTATTTTGGAACGGAAGTGACAGACCTGATTGATGGAGATTATACGGTCTATGTGGTGGATGCCACAGATGTATTCTGTACCTCTGAACCTACTTTGGTAACCATAGGAGATAATACCTTCGCTCCTCCTTTTGAGATTGAGGTACAAAATGATGTGACCATCTGCTATGACTCCTTGCCAAACGGAAGAGCAAGAATAGCCCCTAACAGCCTCGAGGTCGATAGAGATTTCTTCGAATATAGGTATGAATGGTTTGTAGGTACCGCAGCGGATACTGCGGGTCAGACACCTTTCGTAACTGGAATTAGAGCAGACTCTCTTGATATCGGAACTTATTCCGTGCTTGCCACAGATCTAAGAACGGGTTGTGAAAACCTTGTGAGTTTCGACATCATTGATGACACGGACGCAGTTCCTCCACCATCTGTTAATGTGATCTCTGACCGGGACAACTGTATTTTTGCAAATGGTAACGCAGTCGCAAGCATTAGCGGGGTCGTTGCCGGATATCGATTTGATTGGTATTTAGCAACGGGTGATACCACAACCGTTCAGTTTACGGGTAACCAAATATTTACCCTTGACAGTATTGGCTATACGGTGCAAGCCACCAGGTTATCTACAGGTTGTGTATCGCCAAGAGTACCTGTTACCATCGAAGGTGCAATTGTAGATCCTGTATTCGAAGTTGAGACAACATCCACCCTCTGCTTAAGAACAGAAGATGGAGCACTGAACCAGTTTACAGGTACAGCTGAAATCAGATTTTCTCAATTCGCTGCGATCAAGGATATTGAATGGATTGCACCTGATGGAACCATCTTCTCCAACGACATTAAGTTAGTAAATGCACAGCCAGGAGCCTGGACCGTGAGGTTTATTGCAGATAATGACTGCGAGTATACCAGCACTTTTTCCATCCAGACTGCACTGAAAATTTATAATGGTGTATCGGCCAATGCAGATGGGTTAAATGATTACTTCTTTGTTGATTGTATAGACTATTTCCCGAATAACAACGTTCAGATCTTTAACAGAGACGGAACTAAGGTATGGGAAGCTCCAAGATATGACAATTTTGAAGTTCGGTTTGAGGGATTAAGCAACGTAGGAAGAGGCGGTCTGCAATTACCAGCTGGTACCTATTTCTACATCATAGAGAAAGGACGTCAGGAAGGAATTGAAGATGATAACTTCACTGATGATACGAATCGGCCTAGAATTCAGGGATATTTAGAGTTAGTTCGTTAAATTAGCAGCGTATGAAGGTGTTAAGGTATGGTTTGGTGTTGTGCTTGTTAGCGTGCTTTGTGTCAGGTTTTGGACAACAACGTACACTCACATCCACCTATCCATTTAACGGTTTATTGCTCAATCCTGCCTATGCAGGTAGTCTAAACCAACTGTCTGTTATCGCTGTACACCGTGAACAATGGATTAACATTGACGGCGCACCTAATCATCAGGCATTAACAGCACATTCTTCCTTTTATAGCAACAGGGTCGGCGTTGGACTATCTGCTTTCCGAGATGAAATTGGTGCAACTGAGACTTTTTCTGTCTATGGCAGCTATGCTTATAAGATTAAGACACCCTTTGGAATCCTGGCAATGGGACTTCAGGGAGGCATCGACCGAAGAGAAACTGACTTTGCAAAGCTTACCATCTTTGATCAGAATGACCCCCTACTGACTGGTGCCAACAATCGCCTGACACCAAACTTTGGCACAGGAGTATACCTCGCAAATCCAAATTATTATGCGGGTATCTCAATTCCATACATCCTGGAGAATAAAACGTATACCATTGAGGAAGCTGCTGAAGCTTTCAGCGCCCGACAATCCAGATATTATTACATCACAGGTGGTGTCATCTTCCACATGACTGATCTTGTAAAACTGGCACCTTCTGCATTGATCAAGGTGCAAGAACAAAACCGGCTCTCTTATGAGTTTACAGGAAATGTGATTTTTGATAATATCGCTTATGCAGGACTTAGCGTAAGAAATTCGTTGGAAGTTGTGTTTATAGGTCAGCTTGTTCTTAATGAAAATCTTCGGGTAGGATATGCTTATGATGCCGCCACTAACGATCTGGGGCAGAATACCACAGGTTCTCATGAGATTCTGATCAACTACCGGGTCAAACTCCGAAACTATAAGAAGGACCCTCAGTGTCCAGTCTATTTCTAAGTGTTAAGTATACAAAACGCGACAGTCCTTAGTGTTCCGAAGGGCACTAAGGATAGATAATAATGCAGAGTCTTTGACTCGGCTTATAATAATTCTAATCGGATAGTTCCGCAGAGGAAACTTCGTGGTTCGTAGAGGAAACACTGCGAACTAATAAAGAACTGAGTCTTTTAATTCATCTCCAGTAATTTATAATTCAGTTTTTTGCTATTTTTATTTCATGCTTCGAGGTGGATATTATATAAGTGATCAAAATGCTGTTCATTTCATTACCTGTACAGTTATTCAATGGGTAGATGTATTTTCCCGAAAGGATTACAGAGATATAATTGTGGATAGTTTAAACTATTGCATAGAGTCGAAAGGACTTAATGTTCATGCATGGTGTCTAATGAGTAACCACCTCCACTTAATCGTATCTTGCCGAGAAGATCAAAAATTATCAGATTTAATCCGTGACTTCAAAAAATATACTTCTGGGATGATTATCCAGGCAATATCCAATAATCAATATGAAAGTCGTAAACATTGGATGTTATGGATATTTAGAAAGGCAGGAGAGAATAACAAAAGGAATGAGACATTTCAGTTCTGGCAACAGCATAATCGCCCAATTGAATGTACAAATCCCAATATACTTGAAACAAGAATCAATTATTTACATGAAAATCCGGTGAGAGCAGGAATTGTGAATTTCGAAGGAGACTATTTGTACTCAAGCGGCAGAGATTATTATAGAGATGAAAAAGGTTTGGTTCAAATTGATTTCATTTGAAAAGTAAGGACACCTGATTGTTCGTGGTTCGTAGACGATACGCTACAAACTGGTATATAATTCGTGACAGTCCTTAGTGTTCTGAAAGGCACTAAGGATAGATAATAATGCAGAGTCTTTGACTCAGCTTATAATAATTCTTAATGGAAACGAGGATAGTTCATTGATGGTTCGTAGAGGAAACGCTACGAACTGAGAAAGGGCACTAAGGATAAAGAAATAGAACAGCTTCTTTTGAATCTGTATAATTCCAGAATAGTTTGTGGAGGAGGGAAAGGACATCTTCGTAGAGGAAACTGAGAAAATACGATCGGATATCAGAATGAGACACCTTCGTTGTTCGTAGAGGAAACTCTACGAACTGATAAGGGACCCTCAGTGTCCAGTCTATTTCTAAGTGTTAAGTATACAGAACGCGACAGTCCTTAGTGTTCCGAAGGGCACTAAGGATAGATAATAACATAGCGTCTTTTGACTCGACTTAAAACTACCTTCTCCTGTTATCCCCTGCCCCACTCAACTCGAAAAGTAGAGAGTTAGTGAGAGATAAGAGCAAACTGAATAACAGGGCCCACCAAAAGCCCGATACCACAAATCCTGGTACCACGGCATCTGCCAGCATGATAATTAGTGCGTTTATCACCAGTAAAAATAAACCCATGGTGAAAACGGTAAATGGTATGGTGAGGATAATTAATAAGGGTTTTACCGTCATATTCAAGAGTGACAATACAACAGCTACGATTAATGCGGCAAAGAAGTTCGCCACATCAACTCCCGGTAAGAGATAGGAAACAATGATCACTGCCAGGCCGGAAAGTAATGTTCTGATAAGAAAATTCATGAGTTAGGATATTTGATCAAGATTCAAAGGTAGTATTCTTTCAAAATATAAAAATGAAGTCTGAAATGAAAAAGCAGCTAAATCTCGCTGCACTTTTGCACTTACTTAAACCAACCAGCATATTTGATGTAATTGTTGGCTATTCTGGACTGCATCTCCCTGTTTTCTGGACCTACGGTTTTTATTTTTCTCGCAGGAATACCTGCATAAATGGTATTGGCCTCCACATGGGTGTTTTCCAATACTACTGCGCCTGCCGCAATGATTGCCCCTTCTTCTACTACCGCATGATCCATAACGATTGCTCCCATCCCTATTAAAACCTCATCTTTTAACGTACAGCCATGTACGATGGCATTGTGCCCAATAGAAACATTATTTCCAATATTAGTTGGTGCCTTTTCATAGGTCGCATGAATAGTGGCGTTGTCCTGTATATTGGTCTTATTCCCTATTTTGATATAGTGAACATCACCCCTTACTACCGCATTAAACCACACAGTACATTGATCCCCCATCTCAACTTCACCTACGATGGTGGCATTTTCTGCCATCCAGCAGTCTTTACCAAATTTTGGTTCTATTCCTCTAACAGGTTTAATAAGTGCCATGAAAAAAATATAGGTTTGCCTAACAACTTTGATTTTACATCGTTAAGGTAGTGTTTTTGAATAATCTTTCTCACATGAAAATAATACAATATACCCTTTCTATTCTTTTAATAATCTCTATGTTATGGGGTTGTAACAATAAACCTGCTGGAAATGATTCTGTTATCGGTGAACCACAAACAAACAAACGTGAAATTTCTTCAGGCACTAAATATATGCTTGATACATCAAGTTCTATAATAACCTGGATAGGAAGCAGACCTGCCAAGCAACACAATGGAACCATAGATATTCTAGAAGGTTACCTGCTCGTAAATGATTCAGATATCATTGGTGGATCTATTGAAATTGACATCAAAACCCTGGACATTAAGGATCTGGAGGATGACTCTGAAGATTTCGATAAACTAAAAAATCACTTAATGTCCGAAGACTTTTTCTATGCTGATTCCTTTCAGATTGCCAGATTTGAACTAATAAACCTAATTCCTTTTGACTCGACTATCAAAATTGTTGATAAAGTGGAATTTGAAACTGACAATACACCTGCCTTGCTAAGTAAATTCATGGTAAGACAGCCTACCCATTATGTCACTGGAAACTTAACCATGAGAGGCATTACAAAAAGCATCACATTCCCGGCAAACGTGATTTCCCGTAATGATAAAATCATTACTGAGGCAAAATTTAATATTGACAGAACTGAATGGAACCTCTCATATAATGATGAGGCCTCAGTATTAGACAAAGCAAAAGACAAGTTTATATACAATACAGTCAATGTAGGTTTCAGTCTTCATGCAATCAAGGAAAGAGTCGAAAACTAATTATTTTTAGCCTTCTCTCAAGTAAATTTTTCAAAACCAACAATGAGAGCTAATAGGTTTTGACTCAAAAGGCTTTCAGAAAGTCAAAATATTTTGATTTATACTGACAGAATGTCATTCCTTTTTTGAATCGTATTATCTTTGCGAAATATATGGAGTTGATTGAAGACATAGGAATTTTAGACAGCCAGCAAAAAGAGGAACTTTGCGAGGTAAAGATCTCCAAAGAAGGTGATTCCCGAGCAGTGCGTAAACTGTATATAGAAAGCTATGGGTGTCAAATGAACTTCTCCGATAGTGAAATTGTGACTTCAATCCTGAAGAAAGAAGGCTATGATACAACCAGCTCTTTTGAAAAGGCAGATGTCATACTTCTTAACACCTGCTCAATACGTGATAAAGCAGAGCAAACAGTAAGAAAGCGCCTGAGTCAGTTCAATAAGATTAAGAAAAAACGACCAGAAATTACGATTGGTGTTTTAGGATGCATGGCGGAGCGCCTCAAATCGCAGTTATTAGAAGAGGAAAAGATCGTAGATCTGGTAGCGGGCCCCGATGCATACCGTGACTTACCCAATTTGGTAAAAAAAGCAGAAGAAGGTGATCGTGGTATTAACACATTTCTTTCCAGAGAGGAAACCTACGCGGACATATCCCCCGTCAGGTTAAATTCTAACGGCGTTACAGCCTTTGTCTCTATTATGCGAGGCTGTGACAACATGTGCTCCTTTTGTGTAGTGCCATTTACGAGGGGCAGAGAAAGGAGTAGAGACCCCTACTCTATTGTTGCAGAGGCTGAGGATTTGTATAGCAATGGTTATCGTGAGGTGACCCTACTCGGTCAGAATGTAGATTCCTATAAGTGGTCCCCGGAAGAGAATAACAAGGCACGGTTAGAAAGAAAGACTTCCGCCAAAGAAATTATCAACTTTGCTAACCTGCTGGAAATGGTAGCCAAAGTACATCCTGACCTAAGAGTAAGATTTTCAACATCTCACCCGAAGGATATCACTGATGAGGTACTTTATACCATTAAAAAGTACGAGAATATTTGTAATTACATCCACCTCCCCGCTCAAAGTGGTAATTCCAGGGTACTGGATATGATGAATAGAACTTACGATCGGGACTGGTACATTAACCGGGTAGATGCCATCCGAAGCATATTAGGAGAATCATGTGGGATCAGTTCAGATATGATTACTGGGTTTTGCTCAGAAACAGAAGCAGAACACCAGGATACTATATCTCTCATGGATTATGTAAAATATGATTTCTCTTATATGTTTTACTATTCTGAGAGACCCGGAACACTTGCTGCAAAGAAATATACTGATGACATCCCACTTGAGATGAAAAAGCGACGTCTTCAGGAGGTGATTGATAAACAACATGAGATCTCAGCAGCCAGAAACCAATTAGATATTGGAAAGACATTCAAAGTTTTGATAGAGGGTACAAGCAAGAAATCCAAAACACAGCTACAAGGCAGAAACTCCAGTAATAAAGTGGTGGTTTTTGACGACCATGGCTATGAAAAAGGACAGTATGTCAATGTGTTAGTAACTGCATGTACTTCAGCAACACTCATCGGAGAGGTAGTTAAATAATGAATTATCAGGTAGATTCAGAAATACAATCGGTAAAACAGCGATTTGAAATCATTGGAAGTTCTTCATTGCTGAATAATGCCATTCGTGTAGCCATACAAGTAGCCCCAACTGATATGAGTGTGCTTATCAATGGTGAGAGTGGCGTTGGTAAAGAATCTTTTTCAAAAATCATACACAGCCTATCTCATAGAAAACATGGCCAGTTTATTGCCATAAACTGTGGAGCTATCCCGGAAGGCACCATAGATTCTGAGCTTTTTGGTCATGAGAAAGGTGCCTTTACAGGTGCTCATGAAGCCAGAAAAGGGTATTTTGAGGTTACGGATGGTGGAACCATCTTTTTAGATGAGATTGGTGAAATGCCGGTTAGTACTCAGGCAAGACTGCTAAGGGTGCTCGAAAACGGAGAGTTCATCAAGGTAGGATCTTCAAAGGTCATAAAGAGCGACGTAAGGATAATTGCGGCCACAAACATCGATCTGGCAGAAGAAATCAAGACAGGTAAATTCAGAGAAGACTTGTTTTATCGGTTGAATACGGTACCTATAAAAGTTCCTTCTCTCAGGGACCGGGGGGATGATGTATTGTTGTTATTTAGGAAATTCGCCTCTGATTTTTCGGACACCTATCACATCAAACCTCTAAACCTAAACGAGGAAGCCAAAGAATTGCTTAAAAGTTTCCGTTTTCCGGGGAATATACGGCAGCTGAAGAACCTGGTTGAACAAATGAGTGTGTTGGAGATTGAACGGGAAATAACCCGTGACACTTTATCTAAATACCTCCCCAAAACTGGCACCAATTTACCAGCACTGCTTGATAAATCGAAGAATAGTGATAATTTCTCAGAAAGGGATATTTTATACAAGATCCTCTTTGAAATGCGTCAGGATGTAACGGAGATGAAAAAATTAATTCTGGATATCTTAAAAGACGATCGGACAAGCACTGAAATTTTATCCAGACATGAGCGTTTATTTAATGATCTGGGCTCGCTTCCTGGCAAAGGAGAAACGGAACACAACCAGGAAGACTATAAGCCATTGGTAATCAATCCGCTGGACAATGAGAACAGCGAAACTGAAGAAATTGAGGATATCACCCATGAAACAGAGGAAGATTCCCTATCTCTTGAAAAAAAGGAGAAAGAAATGATTATCATGGCCCTGAAAAAAAATAGCAATAAGAGAAAGTATGCCGCACAGGACCTGGGAATATCTGAAAGAACACTTTACCGTAAAATCAAGCAGTATGAGATTGATAGTGAGTAGCCTGGCGCTAATGATCATGTTGATACCTGTAGGTTGTGGGGTATATACCTTTTCTGGTGCATCTATATCTCCAGATATCAAAACCATTTCAATCCTCAATTTCCCCAGTGAGGCTACCCTTGGGCCTTCTACCATGAGTGTTACTTTTACAGAAAAAATTAAGGATTATTACCAGCAAAACACCAGTCTTGCTATCGTTGACAACAATGGGGACCTACAGATAGAAGGTTATATTGCCGATTTTCGGGTTACGCCGGTTACCGCATCTGCCTCACAGAACCAAAACCAGGGAGACTTTGCAAGCCTGACCAGAATTACAATTGATGTATTTGCCAGTTACGTAAATACACAGAACGACGAATTTGATTTTGAGCAAAAATTTTCATTCTTTGTTGATTTTGATCAAAACTCAACCGACCTTTCATCTGTAGAACAACAATTTACAGAAGAAATATTCGATCAAATTATTTTTGATATCTTTAATGCCTCAGTGGCAAACTGGTAATATTATTTTTATTTAAAATCTTCACCTGAGAAAGAAATAACGTGAATAAGCAGAAATTCATTGAGTTCTTACAAAAGCCAGCCATCCTGAATGAGCAAAATCTCAGCGAGCTTGATGATATGGTGAATGAAAACCCATACTTCCATGCTGCTCGCATGCTGGAAGCTATTGGCAACAGGTCACTTAAAACCAGTGAAGCAGGTAAAAAGACAGCCTCAGCTGCTATCTACTCCACCAATAGGCTCCTGTTAAAAAAATACCTCGCCGGTGGTGTAGCGACAGAACCCCTTGCATCTGCTCCAAAACCACAGCCTGCAAAAGAAATCCCTAAACCAGTTAGCACAGCACCTACCCCTGAGCCAACTAAAATCACTGCTGAACCTGCTCAACAAATCAGTGAGTCTCCAGGAAGTTCATCCATTGATCAGTTGATTTATAGCTTGAAGAAAGACATGCAGGAGTTGGAGCACTCCCGTGCAAAGTACATTGAAGTAACCCGTAAAATAGAAGAGGATGAAGCGGTAGAACAAGCTGTGAAGAAAGCAACAGCAAGTACTGATGCCGATACTAAAAAACCTGCCAAAAAAGCTCCGGTAAAGAAATCAACAATAAAAAAGGCGCCAGCCGCCAAAAAGGCCGCCGGTACCTCAACGACTAAAGCTTCGACAGCTAAAAAGTCAACTGCAGCTGCCCAAAAGAAGAAAAAAACTTCGTCTGGTACAGCAAAATCAACTGCAAATAAAAAAACGCCAGCACGTAAAAGGACGGCGACCAAAACGGCAACTAATAAATCCAGAACAACAACAACAAAAACTGCAGCTAAAAAACAAAGCACTGCTAAAGCCAAAACTACTAAATCAACAGCTGCCAAGACAGCTGCAAAGAAAAGTTCTTCAAAGGCTTCAGGCACCACTATAAGCAACAAAGAGGATAATGATAAAGGTGATCAACAAAACCTTATCGACCAGTTCATTAAGAAAAATCCCAGCTTTAAACCCGCAACTGCTAACGTTAATCAGGAAGACCTCTCAGTAGGCAGTATATCCTTAAATGATGATATTGCTTCGGAATATTTAGCCGAAATCTTTTTGGAACAGGGCAAAAAAGACAATGCCATAAAAATATACAACTCGTTGATGTTGAGATTCCCTGAAAAAAGGGCTTACTTTGCGGGCAGAATTAAAAAAATCAAGTAAGGATGTACGCATTAATTGTTGGAATTATCATCTTAGTTGCCTTATTGCTGGTATTGGTTGTACTCGCACAAAATCCCAAAGGAGGAGGACTATCAAGTCAGTTTGGCGGTGGCGGCACTTCTCAAATTATGGGAGTTAAGAAAACAGGCGATCTTTTGGAACGACTTACCTGGGGATTTGCTATTGCACTCCTTGCATTGACACTTTCAACAAACTTCTTTCTTTCGGACACTCAAAGCACTAGTGGACCAACCAGTCCAAACCTGGAAAATGCCAGAGATCAGTCGGCGTTACCTCCTAATTCATTTCAACCGTCAGATGCTGCTCCGGCAGGTATTGAAGGGTTGCAAGACCTTGGTGAAGACCTACAAACAGATTCAGCGCAATAATCGCCCATTCAGGCAACTGACAGGTGTCGGACAAGAAGTCTTTTCGCGATAGGCAATAGGGTCTGTGGTACCGGGAATTTTAATTTACTCACAATCAAATAAGTTGCAGGATTAGGTAACTCCGTAAATTTCCTGACAAGATCCAACTTGATACGCTCATAGGTATTCGATATTGATCTTACTTCCTGACCAATGTATTCTGTGCTTATCCCTCTGTAATTCTCATCCGCCCGTTCAAACATCGTGATTTGATACCTGAAGATGTTGATATCTGTATTCTTTTCCTGATTGATCAATAAATAACCTTCTCTTGTATACATTGGAATTAATCCGATGGGACTTATTTCCAAATTATCCTCAACAAAATCATATAACTCTTTTCCTTCCTGGATTCGCTGTTCCATTTGTGGTATGGCGAACGAGATTATGTCTTCAATCTCACTCATTACCTCTCCTTCATAGACCAGCTTTTTATACATGAATCTCAATTTTTTAAAATCTGCTTTAGTAATTGATTTTGGAAAGGACTCATAAATTAATTCCTTATTAGCTTTCACCTTTACCAGGTTTTTGTAATGGAAGACCAAATCAGACAAAAATGGGTATAGCTCAGAGCGGTCAAACTTCTCTTTTATCGTTTTTAAATAAGCGAGCAAAATATATTTCTTGAATTCATAATCAATGATGCCATCCGTAAGCCAGTCGTGTTTCAATTCATTCATGCTTTTCCTTATTTAATTTCTATTAAAATAATCATGAAAAATTAAAATGGCAAACTGTCAGGAGTGTCACCTTAAAAAATAAGAGACTGATATTTTGTCAGTCTTTTCTGCCAAATCACCGACAAAAGTCACTTTTTTCACTTCTGGCATACAAAGTGTTATAATGTCATCCTGAGTAAACATAGAGTTTAGAAATAAGAACTTAACCAATAAACGATTAAACACATGTCAAAACTAAATTTCAAACCATTAGCCGACAGGGTTCTGGTTGAACCGGCTGCAGCTGAAGAAAAAACAGCTTCTGGGATCATCATTCCTGACACAGCAAAAGAAAAACCTCAAAAAGGAGCTATAGTAGCTGTTGGTACTGGTAAGAAAGATGAACCTCTTAATGTAAAGGTTGGAGACCAGGTACTTTACGGAAAATATTCCGGAACAGAAATCACGATTGAAGGTACAGAATACCTGATCATGAAAGAAGCTGACATCTACGGAATTATTTAAACAAGAAAACGTACTAATTAAAAATTAAAGAGAAATGGCAAAAGATATATTTTTTGATACCGATGCGAGAGACAGTCTGAAAAGAGGTGTTGACATTCTTGCAGACGCTGTTAAAGTAACCTTAGGACCAAAAGGAAGAAACGTAATATTAGACAAGAAATTTGGTGCACCTTCTGTAACGAAAGATGGTGTTTCTGTAGCCAAAGAAATTGAACTGAAAGAGCCTATTGAAAACATGGGAGCTCAGTTGGTAAAAGAAGTTGCTTCTAAAACTGCTGATGATGCGGGAGACGGAACTACAACTGCTACAGTATTAACACAATCAATTTTCAGTCACGGAATTAAAAACGTGGCCGCAGGAGCAAACCCAATGGACCTTAAAAGAGGCATTGATAAAGCAGTTGCTAAAGTTGTTGAAGACCTTAGAAAGCAGTCTAAAACAATCAACACCTCTGAGGAAATTTCTCAGGTAGCTTCTGTTTCAGCGAATAACGATACTGAAATCGGAGGAATGATCGCTGATGCGATGGAAAAAGTTGGAAAAGACGGCGTAATCACTGTTGAAGAGGCAAAAGGTACTGAAACAGAAGTAAAAACTGTTGAAGGTATGCAATTTGACAGAGGATACCTTTCTCCATACTTCGTGACCAATACTGAAAAGATGGAAGCTGAGTTGGAGAACCCTTACATTCTTATTTATGATAAGAAAATCTCTAATATGAAGGAATTACTTCCTGTCTTGGAAGCTACTGCTCAGACCGGAAAGCCTTTATTGATCATTTCAGAAGACGTGGAAGGTGAAGCGTTAGCTACCTTGGTAGTAAACAAGATCAGGGGTTCCCTGAAAATTGCTGCTGTAAAGGCTCCTGGATTTGGAGACAGAAGAAAAGCCATGTTGGAAGACATTGCAGTATTAACAGGTGGTACAGTAATCTCTGAAGAAAGGGGCTATAAACTTGAGAATGCTACTCTGGACTCTTTGGGTACAGCAGAGAAAATCAACATCGACAAAGACAACACGATCATTGTAAATGGTGCTGGTAAAAAAGACGAAATCGTTGCAAGAGTAAATCAGCTTAAACAACAGATCGAAAACACTACTTCTGACTATGACAAGGAAAAACTACAAGAAAGACTTGCTAAGCTTTCTGGTGGTGTAGCTATCCTTTATATCGGAGCAGCTACTGAAGTAGAAATGAAAGAGAAGAAAGACCGTGTAGATGATGCCTTACACGCGACCAGAGCAGCTGTTCAGGAAGGAATCGTTGCCGGTGGTGGTGTTGCCTTCATCCGTGCCATGAAGTCGCTTGACGGCTTGAAATTGGATAACCTTGACCAGAATACTGGTGTGAAGATCATTCTTCAGGCAATCCAATCTCCATTGAGAACAATTGTAGAGAACGCTGGTGGAGAAGCATCTGTCGTGGTAAATGAAGTAATCAACGGTAAAGATGATTATGGATACAATGCTGCTACAGGAGAATATGTAAACATGTTCAAAGCAGGTATCATAGACCCTACTAAGGTGACAAGGTTGGCACTAGAGAATGCAGCATCTATTGCAGCACTCCTATTGACTACCGAAGCTGTAGTAGCTGATCATCCTGAACAAGAAGCTCCATCTATGCCAGGCGGTGGCGGAATGCCAGGTGGTGGCATGGGCGGCATGATGTAATCATCATAAAACGCATATTAAAATACCCTGACAGGTTTCTGTCAGGGTATTTTTTTTACTAAAAGGGTGAATGCAACTCCCAATTTGCAATGGAATAGCACTTTTAGCAATACACTTAGCTCGCTTTTGCTAGGCTATTGACGACATGGTTATCCGTTTTTCAAAGCTAATGAGTTACTTTGAGGTTAATTAAAACAATACTTATGCATAAATCCGGCAAGCTTCTATTAGCCATCCTTCTCTTTTCGGTACTTTCCAATTTTTCGAAAGCACAAGGCCTCTCCTTTTCCTACTTAATACCAACTAATGGTTATCTCTCTGCACCTGTGAGTCCTTTTTCGCTAAGAGGTGTTGGTTTTGACTTCGGGTTGGTTGGGCTGGAAACAGGGTTCACACTCTACTCCGTTCCTGGCCTTCCGATGGATGGACTGCCCTTTAAAAGCAACAAACCCCTCATTGGCCCGGGTTTCGCTACACTTGTACCCGCAGAGATTTCACTGACCATTGATACAAAAGCCGTATCCTTTAAACTACTTGGAGGTGGGTTTGGAATTTGGAACATCAACCCCAGAATCAATTATGGGAATTTCGACCGGGCGATTAAGGCTTACGAGAGCTGGGACGTAGCGAATGCCAGCCTGGGGATTGAAAATGGATTAGGCATCGGATGGATGGCTGGATTTGGTATTGAACTGCACGTAAGTCAGAAATTTTCAATCACTTCAGAACTACAATATTTATCCGGACGCATCAATTCGCCTGTTGCAGGTACCTATCAGGGTGGCAACGAAGGTGGGATCATCGAGACGAAATTGGCAGATTTCCCAGATGCAAATACGCTTATTCAAGGATTTGAGCTCTCTTTAGGAGCCAACTTAAACTAGCACCTTACTTCACATTACCCGTCAGCTTTCGTAAAAGAGGACTCAACAGGAGCATGACCAGCCCGGCACCAACAATCAATTTTGTAATGAACCAAAATAACTCAGGAAGCAGGTTAGGATTCATGCTTATCTGACTCTCATCAAATTCCCCGGCAACAAGTCCGGCAATTAAATTCCCGAGTGCTGTTGCCATAAACCAAACACCCATCATCTGTCCCACCAGCTTCTTTGGTGATAACTTGGTCACTGCAGAAAGCCCTATCGGTGAAAAGCTCAATTCACCGGTGGTATGTAATAAATAGGTCATAAGTAGCCAGGTAGGCAGTACTTGATTCCCTTTTGCAACAATTTCAGAGGCAAACGCCATTACTGCAAAACCGCAACCAAGAAAAATAAGACCCATTGAGAATTTAATTGGCGTATTTGGTTCCAGATTCTTCTTAGCCAGCGTAATCCACATCCAACCAAAGAAAGGAGATAAGAGAATAATAAAAATAGGGTTTACCGCCTGCAACCAGCTGGCAGGCATTTCCCAACCTCCTATCATTCTATCTGTATATCTGTCAGCAAAAAGATTCAATGATGATCCAGCCTGTTCAAATCCTGACCAAAAGACTCCCGAGAAGAAAAACAAAATAAGAATCATCCCTATTTTCTTTTTTTCATCTTTTGTTAACTCCTCTACCGTATAGATATATATAAAATAGGCTGTGATAGCAACTATAATAACGATTCCTGATGCATTGGCTATGACCAACGGATCCAACACAATTATTTGTGTCAACAGTGAAACTAAAAACAGGATGATCGCAACTCCTATGATCCACAAGGCACGGGTAATCGAGTTTCTTCGTTTTAAGTCCCGCTTTTCATCTCCAGTAGATTCGGGATGGGCTCCTACATCTCCCAGATATTTTTCAGTCATTTTATATTGAATAACTCCAATCACCATGCCTACGCCTGCAGCTCCAAATCCATAATGCCAGGAAAACCCTTCACCTAACCATCCGGTGATCAGTGGTGCAATAAATGCACCTATGTTTATTCCCATATAATAAATGGAATAACCCGCATCCCGCCTAGCAGGATCACTCTTTGTATATAAACCTCCTACGATACTGGATATGTTTGGCTTTAGTAATCCTGTGCCAACGATGATTAAAAATAATCCGAGGAAAAATGTTTCATTGGTTGGAATAGCCATACAGAAATGGCCTGCCGCAATGGTAATTCCTCCATAAAAAACGGCTTTTCTAAGACCAAAGTACTTATCCGCTAACCAACCACCAGGCAAGGCAAGCAGATAGACAAACATGGTATATAATCCATAAACAGCCGCACTTGTTTTATCATCCAGACCTAATCCACCATTAACAGCAGAGTCAACCATAAAAAGGATGAGTAAAGCTCTCATCCCATAATAGGAAAAGCGTTCCCACATTTCGGTAAAAAACAATGTTGCCAATCCCCGCGGGTGACCAAAAAACGATTTATCCTCCATTACTGATTATTAGATGAGCGACAAGTATAATGAAAGATTATATTCAACACCACCATGTAATAATAAAAATCAGAAAACACAGTGACGATCCTCAGTAGATATGAACGGAGATAACATGACATTTGCCTCAATTAGAAAAAACAAAAGAAAGCTGTTATGAAAGAATATGGTTTAAAATCAGAAAAAAGCGGACTGGAGGCTGCCGGAATTAAAAAAGTTAAGGAAGCACATTGGAATTTAACTCCTGCAGAATTAATTGAGGACGCAGTGCACGATGAAGAAGGACACCTGACAGACACTGGAGCACTCATGTGCGACACTGGCGTTTTCACAGGAAGGTCACCACAAGATCGATTCATCGTTGAGGATGAAGTAACTAAAGACAAAGTATGGTGGGGGAATATCAACAAACCTATCAGCCCGGAAAGTTTTGACCGCATTCACAGTAAAATGATCGGTTACCTCGAGGAAAAAAGGGTCTATGTAAGAGACGCTTATGCAGGCGCTGACAAAACACATCGACTTAAACTTAGAGTAATCAATACCATGGCTTGGCACAACCTGTTTTGCTATAACATGTTTATTGCTCCTCCTGATTATAAGTTGCAGGATTTCATACCAAACTTCACAATCATCTGTTGTCCTGAATTTGAAGCAGACCCCGAAACCGACGGTGTGCGTCAGGAAAACTTCGCTATCATCAACCTAAAGAAAAGAATGATCCTGGTAGGTGGTACCATGTATTCCGGGGAGATGAAGAAAGGCATATTCACTGTATTAAACTTCCTATTACCCACTGAAGAAGATGTACTTCCTATGCACTGCTCTGCAAACATGGGAATTGAAAAACATGATACTGCCATTTACTTTGGATTGTCAGGAACAGGTAAAACAACCTTATCAGCAGACCCTGAGCGCCTGTTGATTGGGGATGACGAACATGGATGGACGGATAAAAACGTTTTCAATTTTGAAGGAGGATGCTATGCCAAGGTGATTGATCTGAAAGAAGAAAAAGAACCAGATATTTTTAAAGCGATCAAATACGGAGCTATCCTTGAAAACACCCGGTTCTTACCTGACACCAGAACGGTAGATTATACCAACAAAGAAGTAACCGAAAATACACGGGTATCCTATCCTATTGATCATATCAGAAATATTGCAAAACCGTCAATTGGTGGAATACCTCATAACATTTTCTTCCTGACCTGTGATGCCTTTGGCGTGATCCCTCCGATACAAAGGTTATCAAAAGGGCAAGCCATGTATCATTTCATCTCAGGATATACCTCAAAAGTTGCCGGAACTGAAGCGGGCATTACGGAACCTTCTCCAGTCTTTTCTGCATGTTTCGGAGCACCTTTCATGCCTCTCCACCCTACCGCATACGCAGAGATGCTAGGTAAAAAAATGGAAAACCATGAAGTAAATGTTTGGCTCATCAATACAGGCTGGACCGGTGGACCTTATGGTGTAGGCTCCAGAATTAAACTGAAATATACCAGAGCCATGATCTCAGCCGCTCTGTCCGGAGTACTTGATAATGTAGGATACCGAAAGCATTCAATCTTTGGAGCAGAAATGCCATTAACGTGTCCAAACGTTCCAAATGAAATTCTAAGCCCAAGGGAAACCTGGAAAGATGACCCTGCATTTTACAAAATGGCGAATGAACTTGCCGAGAAATTCCAAAAGAACTTTGATAAGTTCAGAGACAATGCCAGTGACGAGATCCTGGCTGGAGAACCTCAGAGGAATGTGAAGTTTCAGGAGAAAGTAAGCTAATTCATTTGATCCAACAGCTTGTTTTAAGGGCGTCCCATGCGGGCCGCCCTTTTTTATTCGCTGACTTAGAATGGTTTCTGTTTTATTATGCCCGCAAATTTCATAACATTACAAAATGAAAATAGCAATCATTGCCCATGATGGGAAGAAAGCAGAAATGGTAGCTTTCCTACTGAAATACAAAAAATGGCTGGAGAAAGTCAACCTGGTCTCTACGGGCACCACAGGGTCTCATGTGGAGAAAGCAGGGCTAAAAGTTCACAAATATCTTTCCGGACCTATTGGTGGTGATGCACAAATAGCTGCAGAAGCGGCAGAGAAAAAGCTGGACCTGGTTATCTTTTTTAGAGATCCACTTGATAAGCACCCTCATGAGCCTGATGTGCAAATGCTTATGCGTATATGTGATGTACATAACATACCACTAGCTACTAACCCGGCAGCAGGAGGACTCATGATGGATTCATTACTTAAAAAAATAATTAAAGAATGAAAAAACTAAACTGGGGAATACTAAGCACCTCCGCCTTTGCTCAAAGATCATTTATCCCTGCTGCTCAGCAGAGTGACATGGTAAATATTGCAGCCATTGCCTCCCGTAACTCAAGTTCAGCGCAGGAAGTTGCAAAAAAAATGGGCATCCCTAAGGCCTATGATAGTTATGAGGAATTATTGAACGATGATACCATAGATGTAATCTATAACCCATTACCGAATCACCTGCATGTTGAATGGAGCGCAAAAGCCATCAAGTCAGGTAAACATGTGCTCTGTGAAAAGCCACTATTCATAAAGCCTGAAGAAGCAACAACACTTATTCAGTTAAGAGATGAGTATCAGGTTAAGGTGGGGGAAGCTTTCATGGTAAAAAGTCATCCACAGTGGCAAAAAGCTAAAGAGCTTGTTGACTCTGGAGCCTTGGGAGTACCCAGTATTTATTTAGGGACTTTCAACTATTTCAATGCCGATCCGGAAAACATTCGCAATATCAAAGCATATGCAGGTGGTGCTTTGTGGGACATTGGCTGCTATACGGTTATGACTTCCCGATACATTTTTGGAGAAAACCCATTGAGAGTAATAGCATCCATCAATAATGACCCTCAGTTTGATACTGATACATTAAGTAGTGTAATTTTAGAATTTCCCAATGACAAAAAGGCGCAGTTTTCTGTGAGTACCCAAACAGCAAAATACCAGCGGGTACAGATTCTGGGATCTGAAAAATCACTTGAACTAATGATTCCATTCAATGCTCCGGAAGACAGACCCTCTATTATCAAAATAAATCCCGGAGATATCCTTCTTGAGCAAGTTGAGGACATTGTAATTGATACATGCAACCATTATATCATGGAAGCTGAAGATTTTACGAAAGCCATTATTAATGATACGGAGGTTCCTGTTAGTCTGGAAGACGCATTTGATCACAGCAGGATCATCAACGCCATTTTTGATTCGGCACGTCTGAATCAATGGGTAACACTTTAAACGCCAACCAGCACCCCTGCAATTGCGGCAGTCATCATCGTAGCCAGGGTAGCTGCAAGCAAAGCCTTCAAGCCTAATTTAGAAATGTTTCCTTGCTGTTCCGGAGCCATCCCTCCTATCCCTCCTATTTGTATGGCGATAGAACTAAAATTCGCAAAACCACAGAGTGCATAGGTAGCAATCACAATTGACTTATTGCTCAGCTCTCCTGCCTCAATAAAATCTACCAGACTCAGGTAAGCGACAAATTCATTGACTACCACTTTCTGGCCAAGAAGAGAACCCACCTGCAAGGTGTCCTGCCATTCAACTCCGATAATAAAGGCAAAGACTCTAAATACCTGACCTAAAAGATATTCAAGAGAAAAGCCTTGAAAACTACCATTTGTAGCCTCTATTATCAGCGTATTTATTCCTATCAAGTCACCAATTGCAAATAGGATATAGTTAATTGCAGCAATCAGGGCAATGAAAGCCAGCAACATAGCGCCAATGTTGAGCGCTAGTTTCAATCCATCAGCAGCTCCCCTGGCCAAAGCGTCGATTAGGTTTACACCGAGTGAATCAGTATTCACTTTAAGATTCGTATTTATTGAATCTTTGTGTAATTCTGGAAGCATGACTTTCGACATAACAATAGCAGCTGGGGCATTCATTATTGATGCACTAAGCAGATAGGCTGCATACTTCTCTCTTTCTAATGGGTCATCTCCTCCCAGAAATGCCACGTACCCTGCAAGTACGCCTCCCGCAATTGTCGCCATACCTCCGGTCATGAGACACATCAACTCTGACTTTGTCATCTTTGGGATAAAAGGTCTAACTAAAAGCGGTGCTTCGGTTTGTCCAAGAAAGATATTTCCTGCTGCAGAAAGAGATTCCGCACCGGAAAGCCGCATAGTTCTTAACATAACCCACGCAATACCTTTGACAATCCATTGCAATACGCCTAAGTAATATAAGCCAGCAGAGAGGGTGGAAAAGAAAATGATGGTTGGCAAAACCTGAAGGGCAAAAATAAACCCCATACGCTCCGTATTCATCAAGTCACCAAACAGAAAGGAAGCGCCATCAGCTGAAAAACTTAACAACACGACAAATTGCTTACTCAGCCAATTAAAGGCAAGACCTATCCAACCAATCTGAGTGATCAACAACCCAAACAGGATCTGTAAGGTAACCCCAGTTAGTACAAGCCTCCAGTCTATTGCTTTCCGATTATTGGAGCTTAAAGTAGCAACCCCTATTAAAAAAAATAATCCGATTAAGGCACGAAAAGCATCCATATAATAGACTTATGTGAAAATGTAAAAGTCAGATTAAGTATAATTCAAATACCAGGTGAAGCTATCCTTCATTACCTGCTCTTTCCAGTCTCTAAGATAACTCAAGTAGGCCTTTGCAACGGGAGATAGCTTTTTCTTTTTAAGCCAAATCAGCCGCCAATGGGTAATAATTGGCAACCCTTTCGATGGTATAATACTGATTTCATTGGTTAACAATTCATTTTTTATACCAATGAGTGGTATAATGGAATACCCTAATCCGGCGATGACCGCTTGTTTTACCGCCTCGTTAGAGGTAAGCTCAATCCGTTTTCTTTTATCACTCTGTTTTAAATATTGATCCATGGCCAGTCGTGTGGCAGATCCCTGCTCCCTAAAAATGAATGGCCTTTTACGATCAAAATCGTGTGAATCTCCGACCAGGAATAGTTTATTTTCCAGCAGTGGTTCCTCTTCCACCTCAATTCCTTCTGGGACCACTGAAACCAATGCATAATCGATCTCGTTGTTTTTTAAGCTGGCGATTACACTACTCTTATTCGTTACATCCAATATTAGATCCACTCCTTTGTGCTCATCCAAAAACCCACTCAAGAAATAAGGTATTACATACTTCCCCGTTGACGCAGCGGAAACCCTTAGCTTTCCAGTGAGTAGATTGCCATACTCATGGGTTTTATATCTTATTGCATCAGCTTCCCTCAACACATTCTCTGCGAGTTCAGCAATTACCTTTCCAAAATCAGTCACGTATAACTTCCGACCAATAACTTCGGTGAGTGGTATATCAAACTGATCCTGAAAGTTCTTCAATTGAATTGAAAGTGCTGGTTGTGTCATGTGCATTTCCACAGATGCCTTGGTGACGCTCTCCTGTCGTACTACTTCAAGAAATACCTGTAATTGATGTAAAGTGTAATTCATAAAGTTTCATTATGTTTATCATATTAAATATATATAAAAATATATGTATTTATTTTATTTCTTTTGCATTGTTACTAAAAAAAAATCAATGCAAACAATAACCGTAGCAAAAGGTGATGGAATCGGCCCTGAAATAATGGAGTCGACATTAGCAATTCTTAAAGCAGCAGAAGCCAGACTTGAATATGAAGAAATTGAAATAGGCGAAAAGCAATACTTGTCCGGCAAAACCAGTGGCATAGACACTAAAGCCTGGGAAAGCATTAGAAAAAATAAAGTTTTCTTGAAGGCCCCAATTACAACACCTCAGGGAGGTGGTTATAAGAGCCTCAATGTTACTATGAGGAAATCATTGGGATTATTTGCGAACGTAAGGCCTTGTAAGAGTTTCTATCCATATGTGAAAACGAAGCACCCGAAAATGGATGTGGTCATCATTCGCGAGAATGAGGAAGATCTTTATGCCGGGATTGAGCATCAGCAAACAGATGAAGTCGTACAATGCCTCAAATTAATTTCGAGACCCGGTTGTGAAAAAATCGTCAGGTATGCTTTTGAGTATGCTCGCCTTTATAAACGTAAAAAGGTAAGTTGTTTTGTAAAAGATAACATCATGAAGCACACAGATGGTTTGTTCCATCAGGTCTTCAAGGAAATTTCAGCTGAATATCCGGATATTGAATCTGATAGTTGGATAATTGACATTGGAGCTGCAAGATTAGCCGATACTCCTGAGATATTTGATGTAGTTGTTACATCCAATCTTTACGGTGATATCGTATCTGACATCACCGCACAGATTTCTGGATCGGTAGGTCTGGCAGGCACATCAAATGTAGGAGAAACGTGTGCCATGTTTGAAGCAATTCACGGATCAGCCCCAGACATCGCTGGTAAGAATATTGCAAACCCATCAGGACTCCTAAGAGCTGCCTGTCAGATGCTAAATCATTTAGGACAACAGGACATTGCTGAGAAAATTAAAAATGCCTGGTCCTTAACGCTTGAAGAAGGAATCCATACCGGAGATATCTATCAGGAGGGTGTGAGCAAAGCAAAGGTTGGAACCAAAGCATTTACAGATGCCGTTATTTCCAGGTTAGGAAGTAAGCCGAATCACCTTCCTCTTGCCAGTTACGATAGAAACATCAAATTAATCATGAAAAAATATGTTCGCAAAGCCAGCCAACATAAAGCCTTGAAGGGAGTAGATGTCTTCGTTGATTGGAAAGGTACAGATCCAAATGACCTAGCAGCAAAACTAAATCTACTCAATAGCGATATCAAACTTACCATGATCACCAATCGTGGGGTGAAAGTTTGGCCCGAGGGATTCGAAGAAACTTTCTGTACAGATCATTGGAGATGCCGATACGAAGTAGCCAATGGCAGTCCTGCTGAAAAATCCAGTATACCTAAGCTACTAAGCAAGGCATTAACTGAAAATATCGATATCATAAAAACAGAGAATCTTTATGAGTTTGATGGAAACAGGGGCTATTCGCTCGGTCAGGGACAATAAAACAATCAGGAAAATATGTGAACATGAAAAATATAGAATTCAAACTCATAGACAATTCTTATGCTCCTGAAGAGGTGTAAGAAGTGATATTAGCTTTGGTTAAATCAAAGATCAAGTTCCTGAATGACAAAATATTTTCACAATATCTCAAAGACGGAACTGATTACCCACATCATAAGCAAAGAATCATTGAAATGAATCAGGATATTGGTAGATTAATTAAGGAGTTCAATAGCAATAAGGATAGTAAATAGAAATTTAAAGTTGATTGTAAAATTAATCTTCAAATTGAACAGGAAGAGCTGATATAATGAATCTCTTTATCCAATTATCTTAATAATTTAGGGGATACGATTTACTTTCATATCCCCTATTTTTTTTCAAATACAAGCCTTCTGATTATGAACCTATCCTTACTTATTGACAATCTGACTAACCCGGCACTGCTTTTCTTCTTGCTGGGTATTCTTGCAGTACAAATAAAAAGTGACCTGGCTATTCCAGAAAGCTCTTCTAAATTCATCTCGCTTTATCTACTATTCTCTATTGGTTTTAAAGGTGGACAAGAGTTATCCCATAACCCGCTAAGTATCGAAATCTTATGGGTCCTGTTATTTGGTATTGTATTGGCCTTGATTGTTCCACTGTATTCGTTCTTTATCCTTAAGAAAAAACTAGGTGTGGACAATGCAGGTGCTATTGCAGCAGCCTATGGTTCAATTAGTGCCGTTACGTTTGTTACCTGCGTTTCTTATCTGGAAATGCATGAAATATCATTTGGAGGATATATGATTGCTACCATGGCCTTGATGGAAGCACCAGCCATTATTATAGGTGTCTTGCTAATCTATCTGTTTAAGGAAAATAAAGATTCTAAACTGTCAATTGGTGAGCTGATTAGACATTCAATCACCAACGGCAGTGTACTATTGATAACAGGAAGTTTGATCATAGGGTATGTAGCCAGTGAAAAACAGGCACAGGGTATCGAACCCTTCACTACAGATATATTTAAGGGTTTTCTAGCTGTATTCTTACTAGATATGGGTATTGTAAGTGGAAAAAAGCTCTCAGCCTTCTTTAAAAACGGAATATTCCCTTTTGCTTTTGCGATATTGATGCCTTTGTTTAATGGGGTTATGGTATCAATAGTAAGTGGACTAATTACCCAAAATATTGGCGATCGCTTGCTGCTAGCTATTCTGGCAGCAAGTGCATCCTATATTGCAGTTCCAGCAGCGATGAAGCTTGCCTCCCCAAAGGCGAATCCCGGATTGTACATACCAATGGCACTTGCCATTACCTTTCCTTTTAACATTACAATTGGGATGCCACTTTACCTCTACCTAATTAATTCGTTTGGAAACTTTTAAGGATAGTTAATTCCTTCGATTGATCTCATCACGTATCTTAGCTGCTCGCTCATAATCTTCGTTTTTAAGCGAATCATCCAGCATTTTGTTGAGCTGGTCTGAAGGGAGGTCACCAAGCTTTTTGGGCTTATCCTTGGCCACTGGAGCTGGAGTAGCATCTGGCTTTTTCTCAACGGAGGAAGATATCTCCTCCTCACTCATCTCAATACCAGCTTCTGTAAGAATGGCCTCGTAAGTATATATTTCGACATTAAATCGTAAACCGATCGCTATAGCATCTGAAGGTCGGGCATCAATTTCTATGGTTTTATCATTTTGAACACAGACGATTTTACTGAAAAACACACCCTCTTTCAAATCTGAAATAATAATTTCTTTGATGTCAAACTCAAAGTTGTAGGCAAATGATTTGAACAAATCATGAGTCATTGGACGATTAGGCGCTATTTTTTCAATTTCAATAGCTATTGCCTGAGCTTCAAACATACCGATAATTATAGGAAGCCGCTTATTGCCTCCTGCCTCTCCCAATACCAAGGCAAAGGATCCTGATTGTGATTGGCTGGACGATAAGCCAAGTATTTCAAGTTTAATTTTATCCGCCATTAGTCTTTTTTAGCTTTTATCGCTGCTGTCAATTTAGGCACGACGTCAAACGCATCCCCAACCACTCCAAAGTCAGCTGCTTTAAAGAATGGTGCCTCAGGGTCTTTGTTGATCACCAAAATATATTTAGAAGAATTTACTCCCGCAAGGTGTTGAATAGCCCCTGAAATTCCAACCGCAATGTATAAAGATGGACTGACTTTTATACCTGTCTGGCCGACATGTTCATGGTGTGGTCGCCAATCCATATCAGATACAGGTTTACTACACCCTGTGGCCGCACCTAGTGTTTGGGCCAACTCTTCCAAGATGCCCCATTTTTCTGGTCCACCCATACCCCGGCCTCCGGATACAACTATGTCAGCTTCCGGAAGCAATACCTCACCCGTAGTTTTTTCCGTTTTAGTTACCTTCACCTTAAAGTCCTCTTCCTGAATACTCGGTGTCATGGAAACAATCTCGGGAGACGCTCCATCTTCCAGAATAGGCACTGAATTCTTTTTGATAACTAATATTTTCTTATTCCCACTGACGATGGTTTGTGCTACCGCTTTACCTGTATAAATACTGCTGCTTACTACATAGTCTCCATCCTGTTTTGGCAGTCCTGACACATTAGAAATCACACTCGCTCCTGTTTTAATTGACACCCTTGCTGAAACCGGATCACCAAGTGAGGATTTAGCAAGAACCAGCGTATCACATTTTTCATTTACCATGGCTTCCGCAATAGCTGAGGAATAAGCCATGATATTAGGCGTCAATAATCTATCTTCTTTAATTTGGATAAGCCTGGAAGCTCCTGCTTTCCCAATCTTATCATTTTCACCTTCAGCAATGGAGCCAAACATTATAGCCACCACATCTTCTCCTAGTGCTTTGGCATAACTAACCGCTTCAAGTGAAGACTTTTTTACTGCACGGTCATCAATTTCTATGAATACTAATACGCCCATCTTAGATCACTTTTGCTTTATTCATTAGTGCATCAACTAAATTGTCCATTTGATCATTTTCAAATAGTTCGACTTCACCTTTCGGCGGTGGAAGTTCGAATACCTTGACTTTAGTTTTTTCTTCCCCACTTTCAGGTTCAACAACCTCAAGTGGTTTGGATCTGGAGGCCATAATACCTCTCATATTTGGAATTTTCCACTCAGCGATGGGTTCCTGACACCCGGCAACAAAAGGCAAGGTGACTTCCAGGTGTTCTTTACCGCCTTCGATTTCCCTGGTCAACTTCGCTGAATTACCTTCAATATCTAAACTCATTACTGGCGAAACAGAAGGTATGGCCAGCAATTCGCCAACCATGCTATGCACCATTCCACCATTAAAATCTATGCTCTCTCTACCCATAAGTATCAGGTCATAACTCCCGGCTTTGGCCACCTTTGCAATTTGAGAAGCAACAAAATAGGCATCCGATGGAAACGCATTTATCCTTATGGAATCATCGGCGCCAATTGCCAAAGCTTTTCTGATCGTTGGTTCTGTTTCCGCTTCTCCAACATTAAGGGCAGTAACTGTACCTCCATGTTGTTCTTTCAACTCAACTGCCCGTGCAAGTGCATAGTCGTCATAAGGACCAATGATAAACTGCACACCCGCTTTATTAAATTTAGTATTATTGTCCGTGAATGAAATCTTCGAAGTGGTGTCCGGAACATGTGTAATACAAACAAGTATTTTCATATATTTCTTTGATTTTTGGGGTCACCATTAAACTTAAAAATCGGAAATAATTATTTTATATTTAATAAAAAGAACCGAATTTTAAATCATTTATGCTTCTTTTCGAAGTTAGCGAAAAAAATAAGATATGGTGAACGTAGACCGCATTAAACAACTGGAAAAATTTCTTCAGGAAGACCCTGATGATCCCTTTACCATTTATGCGCTAGCCATAGAACACCTCTCTATTAAAAAGCAAAAAGCAAGAGAATTGTTTGATCAGTTACTAGCAGAACATCCAAATTATCTCGGAACTTATTATCATGCGGCTTCGCTTTATGACGAGTTGGGAAAAAGAGATGAAGCTGAGAGAATTTATAAAAGAGGCATTGAACTTACTGCCGAAGCAGGTGATCATCATGCATTAAGAGAGCTTAAATCTGCCTATCAAAACTTTCTATTTGATGACGATTAGTTACCTGAAGAATACAAACTCTCATTTGGTTCTTCAACATAATAGGTTTTGAAAATTAGCTTTGATGAGTGATCATTAGCTAAAAACTTTAGAGCAGTTGGTGGCTAATAGTTACTGCATCAATCATGAGGTCAGCAAAACAACCTTTCCATAATGATCCTTATCAACGAATCTCCTAAAAGCGTCTTGATAATCTTCCATTTGAAATTCCTTATCTATTATTGGTTTGATTTGATACTTATCAATAAAAGCAACCATTTCAGCAAATTCAATATCGCTACCCATAGAAGTGCCTATGATACTTACTTGTTGCCAAAATACCCTGGGTAAATCAAAACCTTCAGCTCTACCACCAGAAGCACCATATATCACAATTTTGCCGCCTCGTTTTATCACTTTAAGGTACTTGTCAACCATATTGCCACCAGAGCTATCTATGATTACATCAAAATTCCCCGCTTCTTTTTTAGCTGTCTTAATCCAATCTTCCTTTTTATAATTAAAGCCTCCTTTAGCACCGGCAGAAATTGCTCCTGAAATTTTTGTTTTGCTGCTACTTGTCACATAAACATCAGCTTTCACAGCCTTGCAAAATGACAATGCAAACTGTGCAACTCCTCCACCAATTCCCGTCACAAGTACTTTTGATCCTTCAGTTATCGTTCCTTTTATAAAACAGGCTCTATAGGCCGTTAGACCTGCCAGAGGAAAGCAAGCTGCTTCGCTAAAACTCAGGAAAGTTGGTTTCTCCACTAACCGATCTTCATCTACAACCACATATTCTGCCAGGGTTCCATTGACAGGCATGCCTAGAATTTGATACTCTTTCGATTGGGCTTCATTTTTATCTCCCCAATTAATGTTTGGGTTAATGATTACTTGCTTACCCTTCCATAACTCAGACCCCTCAACCACTTCACCACTACCATCCGAACCCAGGATAACTTCGTCCTTTATCCTAGGATATTTTCCTACAGTAATCCAGAAATCCCTTCTATTGAGAGAGGCTGCCATGATTTTCACAAGACATTGTCCACTTTTGATTTCAGGTTTTTCTACGTCAAGTAATTCAATGTGAAGATCGCGATCTCCAACAAGTTTGATGGCTTTCATAAAAATGAATACACTTTTGAAGTTTGATTGTACTGATTAACCGCAGACTAATAAGGTTGTTTGCTGCACAAGTTAGAATGGCATTTCCTCACTATCATCATCCTGGTCCTCTTTCTTATTTGCTTTACTTGGCAAAGTAATGGTAAAATCGGTATTCTGATTACCAGATGAAGGAAATTTTTGTCCATAACCACCGGTGTCAGGTGATGTCTCGAGATCAGCAAACTTGGTGAATTTACCAATAAATTTAAGCTGTACATTTTCCAACTTACCATTTCTGTGTTTGGCAATGATCACCTCTCCTACACCGTTTAATGGCATTCCATTTTCATCCTGTGTCATCCCATAATATTCCGGGCGGTACAAGAACATTACCATATCAGCATCCTGCTCGATAGAACCAGACTCCCTTAAATCAGAAAGCTGAGGTCGCTTATCCCCTCCTCTGGTTTCCACGGCCCTACTCAGCTGAGAAAGTGCAATCACCGGCACATTAAGTTCTTTAGCAATTCCCTTCAAAGCCCTTGAGATGGAAGCGATTTCCTGCTCTCTATTTCCACCTGAATTCTTAGAAGCATCTCCTGTCATCAATTGTAAGTAATCTACAATAATCAATCTGACACCGTGTTGAGAAACCAAACGACGGCTTTTGGCCCTAAGCTCGAGGATACTCAGTGCAGGGGTATCATCAATGAAAATTGGTGCCTCAGAAAGCTTAGAAGTTTTATGTAAAAGTTGCTCCCACTCATAATCAGCCAGGTCCCCACGTTTAATTTTCTCGCTTTCTAATTCTGCTTCAGCAGAAATCAAACGATTGACAAGCTGTACTGAAGACATCTCCAAAGAAAACAGACCAACGGGCATGTTAAAATCAACCGCAGCATTTCTCATTGCCGAAACAACAAACGCCGTTTTACCCATACCAGGACGTGCTGCAATAATCACAAGATCAGAGGACTGCCACCCCGACGTAACCCGGTCAAGTGCAGTAAAACCGGTAGGTACTCCAGTGAGTCCATCTTTTCGGTCTTTCTTTTGCTCTATCTCTTCGATTGCCTGATGCAATAAAGAGCTCATCTTGTCATAATTTTTTCGAATGTGAGACTCCGAAACATCAAAAAGTGACTGTTCTGAACGATCCAGAAGTTTAAAAACATCGATGGTATCCTCATAAGCATCATGCTGAATTTCAGAAGATATTCTAATAAGCTCACGTTTAATAGACTGCTCAGCTACAATCCGGGCATGATATTCAATATTGGCTGCAGAATTGACTTTGGCTGTTAACTCTGAAACATAGTATGCACCACCTACAAGATCCAACTGACCATTTTTCCTGAGTTGATGTACAACTGTCTTAATATCAACTGGTTCGCTGTTGTTGAAAAGCTGAACGATGGCTTCGAAGATGACTCTATTTGAGTCTTTATAAAAACTTTCGGGACGAAGTATCTCTATGACATTGGTCAATGCATCTTTTTCCAGCATTAAAGCGCCTAGAATAGCTTCTTCAACTTCAATTGCCTGTGGAGGCAACTTTCCTAATTGCTCTGACAATTGAGTTATTCCAATTCTTCTGGATTTTCCGGATGGCCTTACAACTGGTTTAGATTCCTCCATGTATTATCGTACACTTAAATTTGGTGATTTATGGCAAACCTATTAAACTAAAACCAATGAAACCTTCAGCTACCAAACTATATTTCCCCATCCATTATCAACGTTGATGTCCACAAAATAAGTCGATATATCCACATTTATTTTTGGCCGATGCTTGCTAATTTTTCAGCCGCATGATGTACAATTTATTAACGCTCGTACTTTCAAGGTCTTGAGTTTCTATTCATCAAGGTAATACTTAAATATATCTGATTTTTATCGAATTCAGGTTATTTGACTCCAACCATATAGATGACTTACAGCACAATTTTTAATTGCTAAACACATATCATTGCAGGACTTCAAACTCATAATGATTAAAACCTATTGCCGATTATGAAAATTGGTATCATATCAGACACACATTCGCATTTGGAAGATGCTATATATGAATATTTTAGTGAATGTGATGAACTTTGGCATGCGGGCGATATTGGCAACATGGAAACACTGGAAAAGCTGGAGTCCTTTAAACCACTAGTCGCTGTATGGGGCAATATTGATGGGGATAAAGTGAGGGTAGCGACCGAGGAGGTCCAGGTATTTACACGGTCAGGGAAGAAAATTCTCATGATTCATATTGCCGGGAAGCCTTATAGCTATAACCCTCAAGTACGGAGGCTTATTGCCTTTCATCAACCTGACCTTTTGATCTGTGGCCACTCACATATTCTGAAAGTACAGAAAGACCACAAAAATAATTTGTTATATATCAATCCGGGTGCTGCTGGGATTCATGGGTTTCATCAGGTAAAAACAATACTCCGGTTTGAAATCAATGATCAAACCATAAGCAATATGGAAGTGATAGAATTAGGGAAACGAGGAAAAATTTCCTAGACTCTTCGTTACTCCTCACTCTTCATTCTGATAGATTTAAATTCCGATCCTTCCTTCCATTCCGGACGTAAATCTGAATTTGCCAATTTCTTCCCTAACAGATAAAAAAGCTCAGCGTCCTGCAAAATTGAACCAAATTTCCAATCTGATTTTCCTATAATAAATTCATCAGCAGGTTGATGGTAGGCATTCATATTATAATTTTCATTTACCTCTTTTGCTCGTTCTTTTCCACCATTTATAGCATGTGAATTTCCCTCTGCATAAAATGCCGGTATACCAATCTTAGCAAACTGAAAATGATCTGATCGGAAAAAGTAGCCCTTCTCTGGTTCCGGATTGGGCATCAAATACCTGTCCTGCTTGGAAGCAATCTCTGCAGCGTAATCTTCCAATTCTGATTGTCCAAATCCTATCACTGTCAGGTCTTTTACAAACCCTAAAGTACTCATTGCGTCCATATTGATGACTGCAATGGAATTTTTTGGCTGATAGATAGGATATTCCACATAATATTTTGACCCGAGCAAACCCTGCTCCTCTGCAGTAACTGCTAAAAAAACCACAGTTCGTTCTGGTTTGGGGTTATCTCTTTTGAATTCCCTGGCTATTTCAAGTAAAGCAGCTACCCCCGAAGCATTATCTCTTGCACCATTATAAATGGAGTCCCCATCTATCACTGGCCCAATGCCCAAATGATCCCAATGTGCCGTGTATATAACAACCTCCTCTGGGTTGCGATGACCTGTAATCTTACCAACTACATTTTGTGATATATTGCGCTTAATTCCATTCTTTATTGTAAGTGTAGCGTTGAGACCTAAAGGCATTGCTTTGAAATCCTTTTTTCTTGATTTTTCAACATATTGTTTCATGTCAACAGCAGAGGCTTCAAAAATTCTTATTGCAGCATCTCTGGAGATCCAACCTTGTACAGCGGGCAAGTAGGCTGATGGGTCTTTCTCCAGATATAGCTGGGCGCCTGTCCAACTGTTTCTAACAACCATCCATTGATATCCCGCCGGAGCGGTGTCATGAATTATCAGAATACCAGCAGCACCCTGTCTCGCTGCTTCTTCGTATTTGTATGTCCAACGTCCATAATAAGTCATCGTTTGTCCTTTGAAGAAGGTGGAATCCGAAGAACCAAAACCTGGATCATTTACCAATACGATAACCGTTTTACCCTTGACGTCTAAGCCTTCATAATCATTCCATCCATACTCAGGTGCAACAATCCCAAAGCCTGCAAAAACCAATTCAGAATTTGTAATAGAAACTTCGTCCACTACATGTTCGCTGAAGGCCACAAATTCAGTCCCTTTACTTAATTCAATGGTATTATTAACTCCTCCTATAACTAATTTATCCGATGGCATGGGATCAATTTCAACCAGTGGGACCGCCTGAAAATAGCTGTCTCCATTTCCTGGCGATAACCCGATTTTTTTGTATTGATCAACTAAAAAGTCCAGCGTCTTCTTCTCACCGGGAGTAAAAGGCTTTCTTCCCTGAAATTCATCTGAAGCTAATTTTTCTATGTCCTTTGCAATCACCAGCGTGTCAATATTTGTAACTAATCCGTTCTTGCCACCTGGTGTATCACAGGATATTATGGCCCATAAAAGCAGCAATACAATGGAATTAAATATTTTTTTCATAATCGTTAGTCTCTTCTGCTATTAAGTAAATTTTTGGTGGAGTAATTTGCCCTAATTAAAATAACTTTATCCAGGTTTTTTAGCTCAAATGATCTGTAAATAAAATCAAAAATAAATGTCCAAGACTACAATTCTATTAGCCATATCTACCTTCCTGATTTTTAGCTGCTCTGAACCAGTTCCAAAAGAACGCCATTCAGCTGACACTATTAAATTTATTGACTACAAAGAAGTAAAACTGACTACAGACCTCTCGAAATTAGCAGATCATGAAAAAAAAATGATCCCATTGATGATTGAAGCAGCAAAAATCATGGATGAATTGTTTTGGTTTGAATCCTATGGCAAAAAAGATTCCTTATTATCGACGCTGACTGATCCAGGGATCAAGGCCTATGCAAAGATTAATTATGGTCCATGGGACAGGTTACAAGATTTTCAACCTTTCATTCCTGAGATTGGCCCCAAGCCAGATGGAGCAAACTTTTACCCATCAGACATCACAAAAGCAGAATTTGAAGCATTTGAAAACCCTTCAAAAACCAGTCAATATACATTTATAAGAAGAGATGAAAATGGAAATTTAATCACGATACCCTATCATATAATGTTCAGTGAGCAAATTAAAAAAGCTGCTGAACTAATCACCGAGTGTGCGGCGCTTGCGAAAGATCCGGGCCTGAAAAAATACCTGACCCTTCGTGCTAAAGCCTTGTTAGACGATGAGTATCAAAGTAGTGATCTTGCCTGGATGGACATGAAGAATAACCACCTAGACCTGGTAATTGGGCCCATTGAAAATTATGAAGACAGACTTTATAATTATAAGACAGCCCATGAAGCCTATGTACTGGTAAAAGATATCGAATGGAGTGATAAACTTGCCAAATACACTGCTTTTCTGCCAGAGCTACAAAGAAATCTTCCAGTACCAGATGACTATAAAAGCGAAAAGCCTGGCAGCGAAGCTGACCTGAATGCTTACGATGTAATCTACTATGCTGGAGATTGCAACTCAGGGGCAAAGACCATAGCGATAAACCTACCAAACGATGAACAAGTTCAACTGGAAAAAGGGTCTAGGCGACTTCAGCTAAAAAATGCGATTCAAGCAAAATTTGATCAAATTCTGATTCCAATTTCAAAGGAACTAATAGTAGCTGATCAACAGTCATATATTGACTTTGATTCCTTTTTCAGTACCATCATGTTTCATGAAGTAGCTCATGGCTTAGGAATTAAAAACACCATCAATGGAAAAGGATCTGTCAGGAAGTCACTCAAAGAAAACTCCTCAGCATTAGAAGAAGGAAAGGCTGATATTTTAGGCATGTATATGATCACACAATTAATAGAAAAAGGGGAATTATCAGGATCACTAGAAAGCTATTACACCACATTTATGGCTGGGATATTCCGATCTGTAAGGTTTGGCCTGGGCAGTGCACATGGAGTTGCCAATATGATCAGGTTTAATTTTTTCCTGGAACAAGGTACTTTTGAAAGGACAAATAATGGCCGGTATCGTGTCAACTTTGAAAAAATGTCAGCTGCATCAGCTGCATTATCAGAAAAGATTTTAACCCTCCAGGGAAATGGAGACTATGAAGGAGTAGCTCTTCTGGTCAAGGAAAAAGGAACGATTAGCCCCCAATTACAAGAAGATCTGAATAGATTAACTGAGCGAAACATACCGGTAGATGTTGTCTTTGAGCAGGGCATAGAGGTGCTGGGTTTACAGTAGAGATGCTCCAGTTCAGTCGAAGGTAATATCAGCTATTCGTGCCTGTTTTAAAATGAACAGTGATTGAAAATTCGACACTTCAATCAATTAATAACTGTTATTACCTAATTAGTTTTAGGAACGGGTTGAAAACGGACTACCTTCCTATTAAATAATTATCCAATCTCACATCATTATCTAAGTAACTTATAATTACTTCCTTAACTTTACATTGAAATAATTTTATAGAGATAATTTGAAATTTACAGAATTCGGATTGGATCCGCAATTGCTTGAAGGAGTAGAGGCGATCGGATTCAAAGAAGCCACACCAGTCCAAGACCAAACCATTCCTCACATACTCAACGGGAAGGATGTAATTGCTTCAGCGCAAACAGGCACGGGTAAGACTGCGGCATTCCTGTTACCCATACTTCATAAAATCATCAATGAACCGGAACATGAGTCTATC